>MNQS01000208.1 GCA_001915545.1 Bacteroides sp. 43_108
TTTTGCAAAGAAGCACATGTCCATAAACTGGGTTACAGAACGTACCAAACAGCTTAAAAATGTAGGCTAAATTGGGAACGTTAAACTGGACACCCTACCTATTAACCATATAAATCTGACGAACTTACAATTATAGTATACAACAAATGCACGGATATGTTTATTTTTCATTTTGAAAATATACATATCCGTTAGCATAATGTCCTATGACATTACGTTCTTTATCTAAAATATAGCCATTGGAATAATATCCGTCTATATTTTTGTTTTTATCAAGAACATAACCGTTGGAATAATAACCTACAGTCTCGCTGTCCTTATTCAGTATATAGCCATTTTTGTAAGTCATCATATTTTTTACCCTGCATGAACACATCAGGCAACAAACAAGCAATAACGGTAAATATTTCATATTTTTAGAGGAATATTATATCAGACTCGTCAAAATCCCTACATAGGGCAAACATGGCCGTATATAAAAAACAAGTCCGGCCATGCTTGCCAAAATAAGTTATCAGAGTTCCGTACTGAACCAATCTACATCTACATATCCGCCGGTTTTCTTTGTGGCATAATTGAAAATGCAGAATCTGTTGCCTGTAAAAATCTTGAGAGTAAATCTCATCTTGGATTCTTCGCCGAAAGGCACGTACTCTTTTCCATCAAGGCTGTAATAGAAATTCACCTTGTTTGTGGCTAGATTGACTTTCGAGCGCAGATAGATGCGTTTGCCCTTTATCGGTTCACCAAGATAATCTACATGTGGAATTGTTGTTTTGTGGTTCTCGTATGCACTTCTGTAATAATACAGACGTTTTTTTCCACCGATCTTTTTTATGCCTATGAAAGCATAAGGATCTTGAAATACAGACAAACCGCATACATCGCCGTTTTTCATTTTTGAAATATCAAGACATACAGTGGCGTATGAATCCGGACAATCAGCCGCATCAGTTCCTTCAGAATAAAAACCATGGATGCGCTGTGTCAACGTATTGCGTGCTTGCTCAAACTTATCTGTGACCGATGCTGTGTACAATCTCAGATGTCCTGGATTCTCTGTCAATGACCAGCTGGAAGAATCAGGATTGTGATTCCACTGCCACTGCATACCCAAAACCTTGTCATTGAAATCATCGTTTGTAGGAAGATAGGCCTTCGGATAAGCACAGCCAACATCAGGCTTCTTATATTTGGCACCGCCACGACTCACATCTATACCTTCATTGCCCAAGACAGGCCATCCGTCAACCCATTTGACAGGTTCGAGGTAGGGGATACGTCCCACGCTTCCGGCATCCTTGAACAATATTGTCCACCACTCGCCGGTTTGCGTTTCGACTAGTCCGCCCTGATGTATATGTTGTTTTTCAAATATGCGTCCTTCATGTTCTTCGTAAGGTCCGAAAGGTGACTTCGAGCGGAATATGGTCTGACTGCCTTCTGTTCCTCCGTATGTCGCATAGATGTAGTAATAGTCACCGATGTGGTACATGTGGCTACCCTCGCATCCATTGCCTACAGAAATGACCTTTTCTGTCTTTATGGCCTTGAAATTATCGTCAAGCTGTGTAATGAAGATGTCGCCTATGCCGTGCGCTATATATGTTTCATCACCGTCAAAAAGCAATCCGGAATCATAATAGAAACCATCGAGCTTTTGCATGGTCCACTCCTTGGCAGGATCATCTGTCGTGAGAAGGAAATCGCCTCCGTCATTAAACTTGTCCTTGCTGAACGCCACAAAATGAAGATAAAATTTTCCATTATGATATTTGAGACTTGCAGCCCACTGTCCTTTTGAATAGTGATTGTATTCGCCAACAAGATTGAAAGGATCAGAATTGCTTATCTGCTTCAGCGGATTGCTGCAGTATGCCCAGTTCACGAGGTCCTTCGACTTCAGTATTGTAGCTCCAGGAAAATAGAACATGGTTGTGCTGACCATATAGTATGTGTCGCCTACACGGATTATGTCTGGATCTGGGAAATCTGCATTAATGAGAGGATTTGTGAAAGTGCCGTCGCCATTGTCTGCCGTACGTCTGTACTTGAAATCAGGTTGAGGGCGGTTCACTTTGGCATAATCTGCATACCAGTCAAAGCAGGCCTTGGCACAACACTCGGGGTCACCTCCAAATGCTGGAACAACTTTCTTATGTACAAGAAATGTATCAATGTCTATGTAATCAGCAACACCAGTAAGCGTCACGCTGATGTTTCCGTAATGGTCGAGCACAGCCTTGAAAGCCTTGCCCCATTTAGACGTACTGGCAGTTCCCCACGTACCGAAATTTCTTGTCTTTCCGTCTGGCCCCGTGCTTTTCACAGGACTCCAGTCCGTTTCAGAAATAAGGATAGGGTTGCTGTCAACCACAGGCACCTGCTTTCCCCATTGCTTTATAAAATCTTCTTCATTGCAATGCTTGTCGTCTGCACCATACCATCCAGGATAAGTATGTACGGCATAACCGATGTTGTATCCTTCAATAGGATGCGTAGCAAAACTTTCATAACGAGATTGGTAACCTGTTCCCGGAATCCACAGAACACCGGTATAGCCATTTGCACGAATTTTGTCAACTATTGGCTGGAAAAAGTCATGCAGAGCGGCAGGCGAATCTTTGCCTTCTGAATCAAGACATCTGATAGGTTCATTTGCCAGCTCCAAGGAAATCTGTCCGCAATACTTCTTTATGGAATCATCGGAAGATACCATATCCCATACATCAATAAGATACTTCTGGTATTCGTCGCCTACCTGTATTGTTTCGGGGCATACGCCAGGCGGACGCATGACAACATACAAACCGTGAAACATCGCCGATTTTGCCATAGGGAAATACAAGCTCTGCATATAGTGTTCCAATCTTGCACGGCTGTATCTGCTAATATTTGCCTCACCTCGGTCCTTGCCCGTCATAGGTTTCTTTGGATCATTTGTCCAACAAGGATCAAGATGCAATCTGAATATATTGCACCATGCACCTTGTGTCGAGTCTGTCACTGCATCAAATATCTTGTCGAAATAGTCCAGACAGTCATCTACAGTAGAATCATCGCATCTGTTGCCCCATCGATAATTGTTGAAATACGGATTAGGAGTATCCATAACTCCATGCAGATTCACGATATTTCCGTGTGTATCTTTAAGATATCTTCCATCCACGCGCAGTGAAGGAAGAATGCAGTCCTGTGCACTGGCGAGAAAACCGAACGCCGATAAACACAGTGTCGCGCCTGAAAATAGTATTCGTCTTAACTCCATCTGTTTTTCATATTAGCATTAGTACGATACGAAGTTAAGAAAAAAGCTTTGCCGTATTATCATAAATATATATTTTTGTTATGACTTATAACAAAATCAATTTATTTGCTCCAAAAATTCTAAGAATATGAAAAATCTAAACAAACAGACAGCTCCTAAAAGCATTGCGCCAGAAAGGATTATACAGTTTGGCGAAGGTAATTTTCTAAGATGTTTCGTAGATTGGATTATCTACAACATGAATCAGAAGACCGATTTCAATTCAAGCGTTGTTGTCGTACAGCCGATAGAGAAGGGTATGGTCGACATGCTCAACGGTCAAGACTGTCTTTACCACGTAAACCTTCAGGGACGTCTGGATGGAAAACCTGTAAATTCTATAACACGAATCGACTGCATCAGCAGAGCTCTCAATCCATATACACAGAATTCTGCATTTATGGCTCTTGCAGACCAACCGGAGATGCGCTTTGTCATAAGCAACACAACTGAGGCCGGCATCACTTTCGACCCTCAGTGCCGTCTTACCGACGCTCCTGCTTCTTCTTATCCAGGCAAGCTGACTCAGCTTCTCTACAGACGCTTCAAGACATTCAAGGGCGACAGAAGCAAAGGACTTATCATTATGCCGTGCGAGCTTATTTTCCTCAACGGACATCATTTGAAAGAATGTATTTACCAATATATAGATTTGTGGAAAGAGGATCTCGGTAAAGACTACGAAAAATTCAAGGCATGGTTCACTTCTTCATGCTACGTATGCGCTACACTCGTTGACAGAATCGTGCCTGGATTCCCTCGTAAGGACATCGACAGCATTCAGAAAAGAATATGCTATGCCGACAACATGGTCGTACAAGGCGAAGCATTCCATCTCTGGGTGATCGAGAAACCAGAAAACATGTCAATCTCTGCTCTCAAGAAAGAGTTCCCTGCAGAAAAAGCTGGTCTTAACGTACTGATAGCCCCATCCGAAAAGCCTTATCATGAAAGAAAGGTGACATTGCTCAACGGACCTCATACCGTACTCTCACCGGTGGCATACCTTTCAGGCATAAATATTGTCCGTGATGCATGCAACCATCCTGTGATAGGAAAATATATACATAAGGTGCAGTTTGAAGAACTCATGCAGACTTTGAACCTTCCAATGACTGAGCTTCAGAAATTTGCATCAGACGTGCTCGAAAGATTCAATAATCCATACGTCGACCATCAGGTAACAAGCATCATGCTCAATTCATTCCCTAAATATGAAACACGTGATCTCCCTGGCCTCAAAACTTACCTTGAACGAAACGGCAAATTGCCTCAAGGACTTGTTTTTGGACTTGCAGCAATAATTGTTTACTACCGCGGTGGAAAGCGTTTCGACGGTGCAGATATAACTCCGAACGATGCACCTGAAATTATGGAACTTCTCCAGAATTTGTGGCAGACAGGCGACACCAGAAAAGTCACAGAAGGTGTGCTGGGAGCTGAGAACATCTGGAAATCTGATCTAAACCAGATTCCTGGTCTTACAGACATGGTACAAGATTTCATTGACAGAATTCTGTCGAAAGGAATGCTGGAAGCTGTAAAGACTATACTTTAACAAGCATATATAACAACTACAAGGTGCGGAATATCAGACAAATGGTATTCCGCACCTTTTTTGTATACACTCACAAAAGGTTAAATATTGCAAATACAGTTTTATTCTTCATACCAGCTGTTTAAACCATACTTCAAAGCTAAGGTCAAAAGCATAACCAATTTAAAAGATGAAGATTATGATCAAAAAAATTTTATCAGCATTTGCAATAGCACTTTTTGCAACTATGCCAGTATCAGCACAAAACAATCCACGCGGAAACTTCAATCCTGAAAAGATGGTAGAACGTATGGCTGAAAACCTTGCCAAGTCTATGAATCTTAAAGACGATGCAGAAACAAAATTCATAGAGCTTTACAAGAATTATCAGACCGAAAAGATGAACATAACAAGAGATCTTAACGGCGACAAGAAAGTTGACGACTCAGACAAGGCTCCTAATTTCAAAAAACTCTCAGACGAAGAAGCACAGAAATATATAGACGCATACTTCGCAAACGAACAGGCTCAGCTTGAACTTGATAAAACATACTACGCAAAATTCAAGGAAATACTTACACCATCTCAGTGTGCACGTGTATTCGTTTCTAAACGTGGAATGCCTAATAACCGCACAAACATGAACAGAAATCGTCCAAACCGCAACAGCGGATTCGGAGGACCTATGGGCGGTTTCGGTGGCGGTGAAGACTTCTAAGGTCCACTATACATCTTTACACAGCTTTCGGTTGTCGCATCATCATTTGCGGCAACCGTTTTTTTTGTATCGGCATACAAAAAAGCGAAAGCCGGCATATATAAATGCACAACCTTCGCTTTATATCTCAATACTACTAAAATGTTTCTTAATCAGACTTTCTTATTTCTCGTCCAAAAGTCCCTTTATAAAGTCATCCAACTCTTCATCCAAACCTTTGAGAAGTTCATCGTCAACAATGACTGTATCATCATCTACGATGTACAAATCAGCAATCGTCTCCTTTTTGTCATCAATAAGTACAAAGGAATAAGGCTTCAGAATCTTCAAGTCCTGCAGAGACTTGTCCTCGGCATACATTGATGAAATCTTCTTTTTGAGGATTTGCGCTGTCTCATCATCGAAATCATCATCATTGTAGTCAATCCATTCTTCTACAACTCCACAGGACAACAGATTATCGTCATCGTCATAAATTCTCAATTCACCGCTATCCGATGTAGCCTGAATATGTATGTCTGTGACTGCATCGTTGTTTTCGCGGACTCTGAATTTGTCCAAGGCAGAGGCAATGATTTTGCCTACCATTTCAGATGATCTTGAGTTTAGCTTCATATTTTGAATTCTTTTTGTTCGGCAAATGTAGCAATTTAATTAAGAATCCTGCACAAATGCGACATTAAAAAACAAAGTGAAGAGGAAAAAGCAGTTGAACCTTACACAAATGCAGGTTTATTATTCACCGGCACCGGCAGATTTCTCTGAAGCTTTCGCCTCGTTCCAGAGAGCATCAAGCTCGTCAAGCGACATCTCCTGCATATTCTTTCCTTGTTTAATCGTATGCTGCTCTACGTAATTGAAGCGGCGAATGAATTTCTGATTGGTTCTTTCGAGTGCATTATCTGGATTTATGTGATACAGGCGTGCCGCGTTTATCAGACTGAACATTACATCACCGAACTCGTCAGTGGCTTTTTCCTTGTCCATATTTGCGACTTCGCTCTGAAATTCGCCGATTTCCTCCTTAACCTTGTCCCAAACCTGCTCACGCTCTTCCCAATCGAAGCCTACATTGCGCGCCTTATCCTGAATGCGATAAGCCTTGATCAACGAAGGCAAAGCATCTGGTACACCGCTGAGCACAGTCTTGTTGCCGTCTTTTTCCTTCAACTTCAGCTGTTCCCACGACTGCACCACCTGACCTGCCGTTTCAGCTTTTGCCTCGCCATACACATGCGGATGTCTGTAGATCAGTTTGTCGCACAACTTATTGCAGACGTCGGCGATGTCAAATTCATTCTTTTCACTGCCAATCTTTGCGTAGAAACATACATGAAGCAAAACGTCACCGAGCTCCTTGCATATATTGGCTTCATCATTCTTCATCAGCGCATCACATAGTTCGTATGTTTCTTCTATGGTGTTGGGGCGAAGACTCTCATTTGTCTGTTTGCGGTCCCATGGGCATTTCTCACGCAATTCATCCAGAACATCAAGAAGACGTCCGAATGCCTCCAATTTTTCTTCTCTTGTATGCATAAATCTTGCTTTTAAATACACTGCAAAATTAGCATATTAATGTCAGAAATGTCCTATAGGTAAACATTTATTATACATTAGAACAACCTCATTATTCATCAAATACAGTAACAAACTTTATCCCACTATTCTTTTATCATCAAAAATTCGCATATTTGCATAGATTTTGCTGAAGACAAATCAAAATATTATATAATCACTATTTACCTAAACCAAAATGTAATTTATTATGAGAAAGATTCTTTCATTTATTCTTTTGTGCATCATCTCCATTCATTTGGTTGAGAGCAAGAGTTTGACCGATACTCATGCAGGATCGGTCTATTATGTTGACTCAGAAAACGGTTCCGATGCAAACAGCGGACTAACAAAAAAAGCAAGCATGGAAAAGCATCGACAGAGTCAATGATGCAGAATTCAAGCCTGGCGACAAAATTCTGTTCAAATCCGGTTGCCGATGGACAGGACAGCTCCGTCCAAAAGGTTCAGGAGTTGAAGGACAACCTATATGTATAGGCAACTACGGACGCGGGCCACTTCCTTATATATCACAGGGCGAGAAATCCGGCTACGTACTGATGCTCAGAGACCAGGAATACTGGGAAATACGCAATCTTGAGATTGACGGAGGTACTAGCAAACCGAATGAAGCAGTAGGAGGCATACATGTACAAGCTGTCAAATCCTCAAAAGTACTCAAGCATATAGTAATAGAAAACTGCACCGTACGAAATAATTGGGGATCTATAAAACTTTATGAAAGTTGTGCTATATGGGTAGGCATTCCTGGATGGAACGACAGCATAGGCCTTAAAACCGGTTTCAGCGATGTGCTTATTCAGAACAATCACATATACGGTTCCGACCGAAACGGTATCCTCGTATGGACAACAGCAGGAACAGGTCCGAAAAGTCAATTCACACCGGGACTGATACAATCAAGAAACGTAGTAGTGAGAAACAACAACATTGAAGATATCGGTGGCGATGCCATAATCATACTTGGTTCAAACGGTGCACTTGTCGAAAAGAACACTGTCAGACGATGCTGTCTGAAAACAGGCGACCCCAAATATGGAAGGAACTATAACCCAAGTTCCGCAGCTATATGGCTGCACCACTGCGACAACAGCATCATGCAGTTTAATTCTGTCTACGACTGCAAAAAACAGGAATACAACAATGACGGAATGGCTTTTGATTTCGATTTCAACTGCAAGAACAATATTCTGCAATACAACTACAGCTGCAACAATGAAGGAGGTTTCCTGCTCATCATGCAGACAGCATCAGACAATGTGGCCAGATACAATATCAGCCACAACGACCGCAACCATGTTCTTTTCTGTGTAGGCGACAAAAACGAAAACAACGTCATCCACAACAACACTTTCTACATCAACGACGGCAACTCATTTATTGTCCCAAATGCAACTTTCGCAAACAACATCTTCATGACCGGACCTAACTCGGAAATGTCCGTGCAGAATCAGAAACGCGGAATCTTCAAAAACAACTGCTATTACGGCAATTGGAAAGCTCTTCCTGACGACAAATCGGCAATCACAGAAAATCCGCTTCTGAAAAATCCTGAAAACAGCAAATGCACATCAAACACCTGTCGGCATACAAACTATTGAAAAATTCACCTTGCATAGACAAAGGTATTGAAATTGAAAACCACGGATTCAGAGACATCTCCGGCAAACGCGTTCCCAAAGCCAATGGAATTGACGTAGGAGCAATGGAACGATAATACTTCGCAATAATAGGCACGGTACTCCAACGAAAGAATTGCGAGCGCCCGAAAGAAAAATTCCGAGGGCTCGTATTATATGACGCGAGCCCTCGGAATTCTTTCAACACACATCTTTCTTAATAAACAACAACCTTACAGCCGTTAACTATATAGATGCCTTTATTAAGGCCTGTGAATGTATATTCACCATCAACGTCGGCCGAATAAATCATCTGTCCAGACAAGCTGTAGATTCTGACATTGGTATTTTCAGAACATACAACGCGTATGCTGTTCTTGCCACCGTAAGCCTTGACAGGTTCTTCGTTTACGATATCACTCTCGACGCGGTCCCAACCTGTTGTTGTACCGGTTTTGTTGCCCATATACACAAGCCTGAAATCGTCAGCCTTATACCAGCGTCCCATAGGTCTGACTCCTATCTGAAGTATACCGTCAGATCCCACCTCAATACTATCGACTACAGCCTCTCTAAGGTAGTATTCACCATATTTATGTGTCTGAACGACAGATTCTCTCCCGCCGGCATAAAGAGCGACAGTGTGTTCCCCGTCCGTTCCCAGCATAGCTGTCAATCGGTAGTTTCCTTCAGGCATATTTCTCAGTGTCTGACTGATTTCTGTTCCTGTAGAATCCTCATAATTTATATTGTAGAGAGCGTATCCTCCATCTGCTCCTACAGCCTTATACGGGAAATTGGTGCAGGCCTTTACCGTTGCCTCAGATTCAGCCTCCCAACCGGAAGTATTGCGTGTTTCAAACGATGGATTGACAATCATATCCGTACAATCTATATAAACCTGAGTTTCCGGCATCAGGCTGAATCTGCTCTGCATGACAAAAGCATAGAGCGAGTCGGCATACTTTTCGACATCAGTACCTTTTCCAATATTTCTTTCTGAGAATACCGTCTTTGCAGTACTTATTGAATCACACACTTCTGCCAAAGCCTCATCTGTCAGGATATCTTCATATTCTTCCTGAATATCCGTACATTTCGAAATTGTTTCTCCAAGCACCTGATATGCAGGATCGAGCGATGCAGATGATGCAACCTTGAATCGTCTTGTGGTCTTTTCGTCAAAGAAATATCCGCCCATGGCAGGAATAATAGTACCGGTTTCGGCAGGTTCAAAATACTGGGTCTCATCCATATTTACAACAAACGCCTTATCTAGTTGGCATATTCACATGAGTTCCTATGAAAGCAGTGTCGCCGGAATTCTCTGCATCAGTGTTTACAAGAACATCATCAGCACACAATTCAAACATTCTGTCCGTCGCCATAACGAGAGCAGGAGTACCAGCCTCTATAGAATCTATGTCCTGAGTCTTGCTCAATATGCCAGTAAGTGTGGAATGCGACAAAACTTTTCTTGCAATCATTCCATTTGGAACTTCAGCATCGAACGGAAGCATTACCATCTGCCATCTTCCCGGCTGTACTTCCATCTTGAAAGATGCTGTTTCTGCTGTGAAATCAAAAGCAGGAATAAAGTCTGAGCCGGAGGCCAACTGCAGAGCGTTACAGCTAGCCATACCGTTTTCATTTACTCGAACAACATTCACACCCTTAGCCTTTGAATCATCAGAAACATAATAGAGAACATTATCCTTACTGATGCCGAATATGGAATCTATACCTTCGACTTCTGTCAAATCATATCCGACAGCATCAGCATAATCGCGCTTTTCGGCCAACGATGTGAACTTTGCAGGATCCCATTTGCCCTTAAGCTTCAATGTTCGGTTTTCATATCCGCTTGCTTCCAAGTCAGAATCTCTGATAATGAATCTGGCAACAGTATCTTCCGAAGCTACTTCAATTTCTACAGTTTCGTTTATGCCCCTTATTTCAGGTTCCAACACCACATAATGTGGAATACCTGGCTCAATAGGGCATGAAGAATTGTTCGAAATATTGAATTCCAAGGTTACAGTCTCGCCTGCTTCAATTTCAGCACTTGCAGACTTATAGCCGACATAAGAGAAAGTTTTTCCTTCGTCCTTGCTTGAATACACTTTGATTCGAGGCATTCCGTCAAACGAAACCGTACCGTTGTTGCGCAATGTCAACAGACCTGTGGCCTTATTGTTGTATACAACTGTATAATCTTCACCTCCAATCTGTTCTTTATCCAAGCTTCCATAAACAGACAAGTCAACAAACTCAAGATGCGTATCTGGTTCCTCGGCTGTGACAGAATCAACTGCTATGATATTGCAATTCTTGTCTGTCAGAAACAGATATGTTTTTCCTGGCTTTGACATCTTAACGTCCAAACTCATTTCATACGACTCTCCGTCGGCAGGAATAACTGTAGCAATGTCTTTTCCTTGAGCTCCGTATGTTCCCAAAGGTTTTACAAATGTATTTTTGGCAAAAAGATATATACCGCTGTAGTCGAGTGTTCCACGATTCTCGATTCTCAAATCGATGGTTTTGGTTCTGTATGCATAAAAACGTTTGTCTACAGAAATAGAACCACGAAGATTCTGCTTCTCAGGGCGGATATCATATACAGCTCCTTGCTGAGAACTGTAACCGTTCATACCGGTTTCGTCATCAACAGTATAATATCCGTTTCCTTGGCCACCCCAACCGAAATTGAAGTGAAACAGGTTTGTAGAAGCCTGATAGCCGTCGACTACGACGGCATGACCTCCACCTGAAGGTTGATTGCCGCGATATACCATAGGACGACCTTCCACCAGCTCATTATAAAGCAGATCTTCCCACTGCGATTGAGAAACACTGCTTTTGTTCATGTACTTGGCAGAAAGATTGTAATACTTAGAAAATGTATTCGGAAGATTGCTTGTCTGACCCGATGTTCCGCTTGTACCACAAGTCAGCCATGTTGCTGCACCCGTACAAGCCATCAATGTAGCCACAGCATCTCTTGCAACTTCAGGAGTAGAACTGTCGCATGTAGGTGTCATCAGGTCCCAAAGAATAGGTGTACCGGCAGGAAAAGATTCTGTAACAGGAATACCGTAATTGTAAGTAGGCGTTGCAGCCATAAGTGTATCAGGATTGTCCTTTGCAAAATAGTGTACTACCTGCGAGCCGGCTGTTGCAACGCATCCTGTAAGTCCTCGTTTGCCCTCTGCATTCTGCGGACATTTGTTGTTGTACGGCCATCCCTGAGTCCAGTTGGTTTTAATGAGGTAGGGGACATCCCTTTTCTCTGAACCATCAGTGCCAAATGCTTCAATTCTGCTTTTCCGAGATTTTGCACCTTTAATCTGAGCATCCTCTATCAGACTTCCATACATGTCAAGCCATGCGATAAGTTGCTCAGGCATCTGTTCTTCTATATAGTCACCTGTTTCTGTGTACCCAAGGATTTCAGGAAGACAGTCGTCTCCGCTCACAATTACAAAACCTTTTCCTGTGCCTCTGCTGAATATGTAATAAGGTGCAGTTTCCTTACACGAATAAGGCAATAATTTTGATTTCGCCTCCGCTCTGGATGCCTTTTTTACCAAGCTAGGCATCGAACCGTCTTCAGTCAATCTCGATGCAATGTTTCTTGCCCGTTCCAAGTCAATAGGATCGGACAATGCCGTTCCTGCAGTAGTTATGGCCAAAGCCAATAATAAGGATTTTTTCATATTTACAGTTTAATGTTCTGATCATGTTCAAAAAACCGGCATCTGCATCGGTACTCCAAATACAGTATTATGCATAATGCCGGTTTCAAAAAAGAATTTCTACACTGTTATTTTTATTTTACTAAAACCTTTACAGTCTGCTCACCAAGTCGGATTATATATATGCCAGCTGTAACTCTAGCCCCGTTTGGAATAAGAGTACCGTTGATGCTGTATATATTGCCGTTTGAAACGATTGTTCCATCATATATCTCATATTTGAGAGCTTCACTTTCTGAGTCTTCGACATCAATGATTCCGGAAGCAGGGTTCCAATCCGAATTGTCGCCTTCCTCAAGAAGTCTTAAAGTGAAATTGTCAGCAGAAATTGAATATCCTTCAAATGGAACACCTCCGTACTTCATTGTAAATGTAGAGTCACAAGTAAATCCGATTGTCAAAACATGATTCTTGACTTCGATTTCAAGCTTATCGTAGAACCAGCCATGACCGATACCACCATTGGCATTAAGAGTGTCGGCCTGTGCATCCGTTGCATTTGCACCACCATCCGTACGTTTATACAGTTCTGCAAATATCGAACCATATTGATTGTGAACAGTAGCAATAGAGTCCTCGCCTGTAGAACTCTTAGGACCGCCCAAATCTGTGATATTCATGGTCTCCATTGTCAACTGCTTGAGAGTCGTTGTAGAAGAATCATTGTCAGCTATGGCATACAGGTAAACTCCATGATTGCTCGTAGTTCTTACCATTGCCTTCATCTCATATTTGCCGTTAGGCAGATATTCAATTGTCTGATATCCGTTATACAGAAGATTGCCGTTGGTCGGATGCCAGCCGTCAAGATAGCATCCATTTGGATTTCCATCGACCTGCTGTCCTGAACTTGTATAGTTGGAATTTCCGGCACCAATTCTATATACGTTCCAACCTTCAGGTATTGATGTGTTTGATGAATTGTCAATTCCCGGATTGACAATCAATGATGTAAAATCACGAGTGCCAGATTTGTAAAGATCAGCCGCCTTACATTGCTTCATAGCTATCTGAAGTTCACCGACATACTTATCTAATGTATCCGTACTAGGCAATTCATCTGTTTCTGTAAGATGAGACATTTGCCTGTCAATATTGTCTTCCAAAATATTCTTGGCTGTTACATCATCGACAAACGTGTTTCTGGCCTGATAGAGAACAGGCAAATAATTATCTCGAACTCTGTACAATATATTCTGAAGACTGTCCATCTGAGTATAAACAGCATCATCGGCATTGACAGCTCCATTCATGCAATCACAGATATTGCTTATCATTTCAGCATAATCACCTGTAAACACAGTGCTTTGTGAAATGGAATCTGTCAATTCACTCCAAATGCCATTCTTTACCTCAACCTGCTTGGATGCAGACTTTTCTGCCTCAATCTGTGCATCAGACAAAGCTTCAATAGCCTGTTTCATTGCGTCGATATCTGTGGAATTCTGGTATTTGGAAATTGTATCGCCAAGCACGGCACGGTCACCCTTAAACATCATTGTGTCGCAAAGTGCCTTGCAGTCGTCAAGCTTAATTCGGAAAAGTTCCTTGATATCGTCATCAGTGAATTCTCCACAATATTTAAGTTTGAAGCCTGTTACTATATACCATCCTGCAGTTCCACCTTCTATTGAAGATTCTGTAGAGAAGCCAAGACGCAATTTGCCATTGAAAACAACAATCGGATCTGTCTTAAATGTTTCCCATGCTCCACTCATAGCCTCTGTGGCAAAATCTGATACTGTTACACCTCCAGATGTGGCAAAAGCACGTTGCTTGTAAACCTTTCCAAGTTCTGTGAATCCATCGCATTCAACCTGATATTTTCCTTCAGGCAAACTGTCTATGTCCTGATACACTTCCATTATATCGTACTGCTGCGACCAACCGGCAAAACATGTAACGTCGCGTCCGGTTTCTGCGGTGTATTTATGCTGAGCACCAATATTTGTTGCCCAACTAGGAAGCTGTCCTGTTGCATACGAAACCCATCCTTCAGAAGTAACTTCACTTTCTGGAGTATACTTGTATGATTTTCTAAGAATCTGTTTAAATTTTATTCAAAAATAATTTTATGGCAGCGATATGCAGCATGGCTTCGTGCGTATCGGCCCTGTATTCATAGTCAATGGTAAGT
>MNQS01000004.1 GCA_001915545.1 Bacteroides sp. 43_108
GGAATACCTAAAGATACAAAAAAGCCAGCTAATTCGCAACACTTTGTGTATGAATTAGTTGGCTAATTTTATTCTATTTACTGAATATCCCTAAATAAACATACGTGCGGCTTAGAACCAAATCACAGAAATACATAAAAAAGCATCAGCTACACCAGCGAGACTCGTAGAGCATATCGGATTCAAGCCGAGATACAACAATAAAGGGGAAATGCCACAAGGCAAATCCCCTTTTATAATACTTGAATTTATGTTCTGCTTTATATTACTCAGAACGCAAAGTAAAGCGTTTGAAGTCAGTAACTGTGAGGTCTTTGTCAACCTTCTGGAGGTACTGAGCAACAGTAAGCTTGTTGTCATCGATGTAAGCCTGATCAAGGAGACAAACTTCCTTGTAGAACTTAGTCATACGACCAGATGCGATGCGCTCGATCATGTTTTCAGGCTTGCCTTCTTCACGTGCCTTCTCAGCAGCGAGCTTGAACTCGTGATCCTTTACTTCCTGTGGAACACCATCCTCATTCAATGCGATTGGAGCCATAGCAGCAGCCTGCATAGCAACATTCTTACCGATTGCTGGATCAACAACCTTGTTGAGAACTACCAATGTGCAAAGAGAGTTGTTGTTCATGTGGTTGTAAGCAATTACCTGCTCACCCTCAACAGTCATATATCCGTCGAGCTCCATCTTCTCTCCTGTAATACCACTGCGCTCAACAACTGCATCAGCAACAGTTCCGTTGCCCATAGGCAGAGCCTTAACCTCATCAAGAGTCTTGCACTTGTTTGCAACAGCTGCATCCATGATGTCAGTAGCAAGCTTAACGAAGTCAGCATTCTTTGCAACGAAGTCAGTTTCGCACTTCAAAGCAATGATAGCACCAAAGTTGCCATCAACCTTTGCAAGAACACATCCTTCAGATGCTTCGCGGTCAGAACGCTTTGCAGCTACAAGCTGACCCTTCTTGCGCAAGATTTCCATTGCCTCTTCGAGATTGCCGTCAGCCTCAGTGAGGGCCTTCTTACAGTCCATCAGACCAGCCTGTGTCATCTGACGGAGCTTATTGATTTCTGCTAATGTAACAGCCATTTTCTTTATATTTAAATTAGTGATAAATTGTTTTCAAAGAAAAAAAGAGTGAATGTCAATGACTTGCTCTATCGTATGGAGAACAGGCATCAACAATCACTCTTATCTTATGTATGCAATGCGTTGATTCTGATTAAGCCTCAGCTGTCTCCTCATTTGCAGCAACTTCAGAAACCTCTTCTACGGCTTCTTCCTTCTTTTCTGCACGAGCCTTGCTGCGGGCGTTCTTCTTTGCACCCTTTTCGCCTTCACCGGCAGCTTCCATATCAACCTTCTCAGCCTTTCTTTCTTCGAGACCTTCAGCGATTGCAGCACAGCAAGCATCAAGGATTACCTCGATTGACTTTGTAGCGTCATCGTTTGCAGGTATTACGAAGTCGATGTTTGAAGGATCTGAGTTAGTATCAACGATACCGAATACAGGTATACCAAGGCGGTTAGCCTCGCGTACAGCGATGTTTTCCTTCATTACATCAACGATGAACAATGCAGAAGGAAGACGAGTAAGGTCAGCTATAGAGCCGAGGTTCTTCTCGAGCTTAGCACGCTTACGACGGATCTGAAGATTTTCTCTCTTAGAGAGCTTATCATATGTACCGTCGCTCAAAAGCTTGTCGATATTGGCCATTTTCTTGACAGCCTTGCGTATTGTTGGGAAGTTGGTAAGCATACCACCTGGCCAGCGCTCGATAACGTATGGCATATTTACAGATGCAGCCTTTTCAGCTACAACATCCTTTGCCTGTTTTTTAGTAGCAACAAATAAAATTCTTTTTCCAGACTTTGCAATCTGCTTCAATGCCTCAGCAGCATTGTCGATCTTAGCAACAGTTTTGTGAAGATCTATGATATGGATACCGTTGCGTTCCATGAATATATATGGAGCCATTGACGGATTCCACTTTCTTTTGAGGTGTCCGAAGTGACAACCAGCCTCAAGTAATGTATCGAAATTAGTTCTAGACATAATCTTTCTTTTAAAAATTGTTTACTTTCTTTGTTAGTTTTGTTAGAAAACCAACTTCCGAGTAGTTCTTTGCGAAATCCCGAAAGTTTAGATGCTAAACGATTTGTGCAAATCCAGCATTAACGCTTACTGAACTGGAATCTGCGACGAGCCTTAGGCTGACCTGGCTTCTTACGTTCAACAGAACGTGAATCGCGAGTCATGAATCCTTCTGCACGCAAAGCCTTCTTATCTTCAGCATTGATCTTAACGAGAGCACGTGCAATGGCAAGGCGCAAAGCCTGTGACTGGCCAGTGTATCCACCACCCTTAAGATTTACCTTGATATCATATTTTTCAGCAACGTCGAGCAATACCAGCGGCTGCTTTACAACGAACTGTACGAGTTCTGATGGGAAATATTCTTTAAGATCTCTTTTGTTGATAGTGATCTTTCCACTACCTTCCTTAAGATATATACGTGCAACTGCGCTCTTGCGACGACCTAATGCATTTATAATTTCCATATATCTTCAAATTATTTTAACAAGTTAATATCTATTGTTTTAGGACTCTGTGCCTGCTTGTTGTGCTCTTCACCTTCGAAGATGTAGAGGTTTCTCATAAGCTGGCGACCCATACGGTTTTTAGGGAGCATACCCTTCATTGCATGACGCATGATCTTCTCATATCCATGAGGTTTCTTTGCGAGTTCTGCAGGAGTAATGCTGTGCTGACCGCTAGGATATCCAGAGAAAGTCAGATATACCTTGTCTGTCATCTTGTTTCCCGTAAGAACGATCTTAGATGCATTGATGATAATTACATTGTCTCCACAATCCTGGCTTGGAGTGAAGCATGGCTTGTACTTACCTCTCAAAATTTTAGCGACCTTGGCGCAGAAACGTCCAAGAGTCTGATCTTTTGCGTCTACTACAACCCACTGCTTATCAGCTGTTTCAGGAGTTGCGTAGTCTGTCTTGAAACTTAAAGTGTTCATTTTTAAATTTAATTGTTACTACTGTTTATAATCATTTGTTCTTCATCAGCGATTCACAGACCGTGTTCCCAGCCAATAGGATACACTATCTACACACTGATTTTGGAGCGCTTTAACGCCCCTAGATAATAATCGGCTTGCAAAGTTACTTTTTTTTATTTACACCACAAAAAATATAATGGTCTTTTAACAAGAAAGATATGATACAGATGTTTACAGACTGAATTGCATATATAAAACCAAAAGCGTATACATACGGAACCATGTTCCATACATATACGCCTATAAACAACTATATCAAATAGATTTCACATCAAAAGCCGAGAACCCTCAGAATGTCATTGGCATTAGCGAAGATGAGCAACGCCAAGATGAAGAACATTCCGGCAACTTGCGCCCTTTCGAGGAACTTCTCGCTAGGCTTGCGTCTGGTTATAACTTCATAAAGAAGGAACAACACGTGGCCTCCATCGAATGCAGGAATAGGAAGGATATTCATGAAAGCAAGGATAATTGACAAGAATGCCGTCATATTCCAGAACTTGAACCAATCCCACTGAGCAGGGAAAAGATTTCCGATAGTAACAAAACCGCCCACACTGCGAGCGCCTTCTTTGGTGAACACATACTTAAGGTCGTTCACATATCCCTGAAGAGTTTCAAGTCCGTACTTAATTCCAGCCGGGAATGATTCAAAGAATCCGTACTCCTTTGTCGTAACCTTATACTTAGAAAGGAACGGTACGTTATAGAACCCCAAACTGAAGTCAGATGCGAGCATCACATTGACAGAATCCTTACCGTTGATTACGATAGACGCCATACGAGCCTTTACGCTGTCAGCATGAGTAGCCTGTTCACCAAGACCGTCCTGCAATCTGAGCAACTGATACTTCCAATCATTATAGTCAGATATCGGAGCACCGTTGAATGAAGTTATAACGTCGCCTTTCTTCAATCCACAAGCCATCGCAGGAGTTCCGGCAAGCACACTATCCACCATTATCGGCATCCTGTAATCTGCATATCTAGGTTCTTGCTTGAGCATCTCCAGAAGATTCATATTTCCAGGCATATCGAGCGTAACCTCAGCACCATTACGAAGCACTGTTACAGTTGAAGCATTTGATATGTCGCGCAAAAGTGCAGTCTGGAACGTTTCCACACGCTCGCCGTCTATGCTGACGATTATATCTCCATCCACAAAACCATCCTTATGCGCCTGTTCGTTGAACTTAAGTCCATAAACAGCATCCTCTGATTTGATATAGCTTTCGCCCCAAGTATAAAGAATCATTGAATAGATGAACAGTGCAAGTATGAAATTCACCAACACTCCACCTACCATTATAAGCAGACGCTGCCAAGCCGGCTTGCTTCGGAATTCCCAAGGTTGAGCAGGTTTCTTCATCTGCTCTGTATCCATACTTTCGTCTATCATGCCGGCTATTTTCACATAACCGCCAAAAGGAAGCCATCCCACTCCATATTCAGTCTCCTTATCCTTGAAACGCGGGAAAAAGCGCAAGAACCACTTGTCCTTGGTACTGAACAGATGGAAATAAGGGTCAAAAAACAAGAAAAACTTCTCTACCTTTACCTTAAAAAGCTTTGAAAAGAAGAAATGTCCACCTTCGTGGAGCACCACCAGCAGCGACAGAGACAATATCAGCTGCAGTGTTTTAATCAATACTGTATCCAAAATTCATCAAATTTATTTGTAAATCAAACTTCTAAAGACAGCGCACATGCATCATATCATCTCAGATGCTACAGCGCGTGCCGTCTTGTCTGTATCCATATACACATCCAAATCAGGACTTGCATCAAACGAAACCTTTTTCATAGTTTCCTCTATCACTTCGCTCATTCGGAGGAAACTTATCTTGTCTTCAAGGAAAGCCCTATTAACAACCTCGTTGGCAGCATTAACAATACAAGGCATATTTCCACCTTGCTTCAACGCTTCATAGGCCAAAGCCAGACATCTGAAACGTTCCATGTCTGGTTCTTCGAATGTCATTCCGCCCAACTTGAAAAAGTCCAATCTGTCGAAAGAAGAACGTAGTCTCTTTGGATAACTGAAAGCATACTGTATAGGCAAACGCATATCAGGCATGCCTAACTGAGCTTTCACCGCACCGTCCTCAAACTGCACCATGGAATGTATGACAGATTGCGGATGCACCACAACCTGAATCTGTTCCGGAGCAACTCCGAACAACCATTTAGCCTCGATGACTTCAAATCCCTTGTTCATCATCGTTGCAGAATCTATTGTTATCTTGCTGCCCATCTTCCATGTAGGATGAGCCAAAGCCTGATCTTTTGTAACTTTTGCAATTTCCTCAAGAGAGTACTTGCGGAACGGACCGCCAGAAGCTGTCAGCAATATTTTTTCTATTCTGTTGCCGGGTTCGAGACACTGAAAGATTGCAGAATGTTCTGAATCGACAGGCAAAATAGGAACCTTGTACTCATTTGCCAACCCGTTGATAAGTTCACCTGCAACTACCAATGTTTCCTTGTTTGCCAATGCAATGGCCTTACCTGCCTTGATTGCACTTATGGTAGGCATCAGTCCAGCGAAACCCACCATCGAAGCAAGAACAATGTCTACGTTTCTGTCCTGTACAACTTCGCACAAGGCATTCGCTCCCGCATAAACCTTTATAGGAAGGTCTGCCAACGCATCTCTGACAGATTCATAGAACGTCTCATCAGCAATCACAACAGCTTCCGGCTTGAAACGCCTTGCCTGCTCGATAAGCTTGCCGGCACTGCGGTTGGCAGTAAGAACATAAGCCTCATACAGGTCGCTGTGTTCTTCTATGACCTGAAGAGCCTGCGTACCGATGGAGCCGGTCGATCCCAATATCGCAATTTTTTTAGTCATAAAGATTCAATGATATAACAAACTGTTTTTCACGTATTCAAGCCTGAAGTTCAAGAAGCCCGTCAGGCAAGTTCATAACCATGCGCTTTTGCTCGTGGTCTATATCTACAATAAATTCCTCATGCGCAGGCACCAGAACCGTCTTTCCTTCACCAATTTCGATTTCGAAAAGCCAATTCTCGGTATTATCATCTACAGCAACAATCGTCCCGATTCTGTCCCCCTCGTATTCAAAAACTTCAAACCCGACAAAATAGTACAGCGACAACTCGTCGCCACCCTCTTCCACGGCCATTTTCTGAGGGAAATAAACATCACATCCAACAAGACGCCTGGCATCCTCCTCTGAATCAATGTCCTCAAATTTCACGATAGCCGCCGAATCAGATCTGAAGCGATACTCTTCCATAAAAAACGGCACAAGAATCCCGTCCATATCACATATCAGGTACTCGCTGTCTGTACGGTCGAATATATCATCACTGAAAGAGAATGACACTTCCCCTTTCAAACCGTGAGGTTTAACAATCCGCCCGATTTTGTAGACTTCATCTCTGCGTATCATTATATTATGTATATTGTTTCACTTATTCCTTATGCATATACCAAAGTTCCACTCACAGCATACGACAACAATCGCGAGAAACCGTTTCTACGGAATTCTCTTAATGTCGGCACCGAGTGCAACAAGTCTGGCCTCAATATTTTCATATCCTCGGTCAATCTGCTCAATATTGCTGATCATGCTTGTGCCCTCGGCACTCAAAGCGGCAATCAGCAAAGCAATACCGGCTCTGATGTCCGGCGAGGTCATACGTGCGCCTTTCAATCTCACACGCCTGTCATGACCGATAACAACAGCTCTGTGCGGATCGCACAAAATAATCTGCGCTCCCATGTCGATAAGCTTGTCGACAAAGAACAGACGGCTCTCAAACATCTTCTGATGAATAAGCACACTGCCCTTGGCCTGCGTCGCCACAACGAGGAATACGCTTAAAAGGTCGGGAGTCAATCCCGGCCACGGAGCATCGGCGAACGACATTATGCTTCCGTCCATATACGAAGCAACCTCATAGTGCTCCTGCTCCGGTATTATTATATCATCACCGTTCCTGTGGATTTCTATACCAAGGCGTGCAAACATATCCGGAATCATGCCCAAATTGTCGTAAGACACATTGCGTATAGTCAAACTGCTTCCAGTCATAGCAGCCATACCTATGAAACTGCCCACCTCAATCATGTCAGGCAGAATAGAATGCTCTGTACCGTGCAGTTCTTCAACGCCTTCAATCGTAAGCAGATTCGAAGATATACCGCTTATCTTTGCACCCATTGCATTTAGCATATGGCACAACTGCTGTATATACGGCTCGCAAGCGGCGTTGTAGACAGTAGTTTTACCCTTGGCCAGAACCGCAGCCATTATTATATTGGCTGTTCCTGTAACAGAAGCCTCATCAAGAAGCATATACGTACCCTGCAGGTCATCTGCGGATATCTCATATACATTTCGCGAGAAATCGTGGTTCAGCTTGGCACCAAGCTTCTGAACCCCGATGAAATGGGTATCCAGCCTGCGGCGTCCAATCTGATCACCTCCCGGCTTAGCAATGTAAGCCTTTCTGAAGCGTCCGAGAAGCGGTCCGAGAAGAAGTATAGAACCGCGGAGCGCGGCACACCGCTGCACGAACTCGTCGCTCATCAGATAATCCATGTCAATCTTATCAGCCTGAAAGCGGTATTCCTTCTCACCGAGTTTCATTACTCTCACCCCCATCTTGCTCATCAGCGCAATGAGGTTGTTCACGTCCAAAATATCAGGTACATTCTTGATTACCACCGGTTCAGACGTGAGTATGGTAGCACTGATTACTTCCAGCGCCTCGTTTTTTGCTCCCTGCGGCAGAATCTCACCGGCAAGCTTCTTTCCGCCTTCAATTATGAATGATGACACTTATCTGGTAATTTTATTTATTTCAGTACTATAATAATCTATCAAGTTCTTCAAAATGACACGCCGCAAGCCCATCATTTTCTTTTTTTCTTCTTAGCCTGCTGAACGTTTCCGAAAAGCGAATTGTCAGGAATAAAATCAAAGTTGTCCGCCTTCAGGTCAACCTTACCATCCGTTGCCCTTGCAAGATCCTCAAGAATCTTATCGTCATCGAGCGCATCGCGATTCCAGCTGGCAAGGCTTCTCTTCATCTGGTTGGCAACCAGTCCAGCCAATTCGACACGTTCGTCTTCGTCTTCAATCTCCGACAATTTTCTGATGAGAGACTCAACGATATATCCGTAATGCCTCTTCTCTATCTTATGCTGAGGATAAGGCAGACGTTCACGCTTGTCTTTCGCCTCTTCATGGTGGACGATTTCAACCGGATAATCTATGTCAAGTTCATAGTCGGCCATAGCTGCCAGATGATTCCACAATTTGTTTCGCAGTTCATCCGGATCGGTTCTCTGTTCCTGCATATTGGCCATAAGAGCTATGATAGTATTGGCACAGTTCTGTCGTTCAGCCCTGTCGCCGATGGTCTTTGCATAATCGACCATCTGCTGAATGCATCTTCCGTATTCAGGCAGTATGAGTTTTTTTCTTTGCGTATTGTAATCCATCACAACAGTTTTTTTGATTTCGTTGCCACGAACTCCTTAAGATAGAACGGTTCGAAATAAGCTACGTCCTTGAATTCCTCCCTCACATGAGCTTTCTCGGCCAAAGGACACATATTCTTTGCCAAAGGCAATATGCCGTCAACAAAATGCGCATTAGGATGTTCTATGCAGCCGCGGCACTTTGACGCACCGTTACCGAAGAAGTACACAGGGTGCTGTTCGAGCAGATCCGCAAACGAGCTTTCGTCAATAACCTTTGCACATGTATCCACAACAGGCTTGAGAGCTCTGTCATAGACAGCCGTATAGACTTCCATACGACGGGCATCGATCATAGGACACAAGAGAGCATCTTCCGGAAGTTCTTCGTTGCCCAGAAGCAGTGGAACACAAAGAATTTCCAATGTCGGTACGGCCAACAGATGCAGATTTCTTGCATAGCAGATACCTTTGGCCATCGAAACACCTATGCGGAGTCCTGTATACGAACCCGGACCGCAGCTGACAGCCACAGCATCGAAAGGAATTGCATGATTGTCAGTAAACGTCAAGGCCTCATCGACGAATGTGCCCAATTTTGAAGCATGCGACGGTCCTTCGAGGTCCTCGATATGGAAAATGTTTGCACCGTCCTGGCTCACGGCAACAGAGCAGACTTCAGTAGAAGTCTCTATATTCAAAATACACGACATAATTATCTATGATTTTCCGCACAGCCGACACACACCATTTCACGCCCGAACACAACGGGCGCGCAAAGGTACACATCTGACACAGTGCATTTTTTGCAAAAATACTAACAATAAGCGGAAAAATCGCTACTTTTGCAAAAATTTTATATTAACGGCCATACTTGCCCTTACACGTAAGGCCGGCACGTAAGATGATACCGCAGAACGGTTTTTCCAATACGGTATTACAGACCTCAGAACAGAATCTATATTTTTTACATTAGTGCGATATGATACAATCAATGACCGGTTACGGAAAATGCGTAACAGAATTCAACGGAAAGAAAATTCATGCTGAGATAAAATCGCTCAACAGCAAAGCGCTAGACCTGTCGTCCAGAATAGCTCCGCTCTACAGAGAGAAAGAAATGGAGATCAGAACATACATCACATCCAATCTTGAACGAGGCAAAATAGACTTCAATCTTTGGATTGAAAAGGAGGACGGAGCCAGCGCTACGCCTATCAACAAGACTATAGTAAACGAATATTACAAGCAGATAAAAAGCATCTGCAGCGAAACAGGCATACCTGAACCTATAGAATGGATGTCTACACTGCTTAGAATGCCAGATGCCATATCAAAAGTTGAAGCTGAAGAATTGTCTGAAGAAGAATGGGCTGCGGCAAAATCGGCTGTCGAAGGAGCTGTAGGCCAGCTTATGGAATTCAGAAAGCAGGAGGGATTGGCACTGTCGAAGAAGTTTACAGAGAAAATTACCAACATCGGCAATCTGCTCGCCATGATCGAACCATACGAGAAGGAACGTACCGAGAAAATCAAGCAAAGAATAGTTGAAGCTCTCGAAAAGACTCTCGAAGTGGACTACGACAAGAACAGACTTGAACAGGAGATGATATACTACATCGAGAAGCTCGACATCAGCGAAGAGAAACAAAGACTAACAAATCATCTCAAATATTTCATGGAGACTATGGCAGACGGCCATGGACAGGGCAAGAAGCTCGGATTCATTGCTCAGGAAATGGGACGTGAAATAAACACTACAGGAAGCAAGAGCAACAACGCAGAAATGCAGAACATCGTAGTGAAGATGAAAGACGAACTCGAACAGATTAAAGAACAGGTTCTCAACGTCCTCTGATTGCAGAAACACAAAATTCAAGTATAAATACAGCCACGGCGCACCATTGCATGGATATATGGAAGGTGCGCCGTGGCTGTTTCATATATATGCAGTAAACAACTGCCGGCGCAAGCACTCATAGTGAATATTACGAGCGCCCGCAAAAATCATTACACGCGCTCGTAAAAACTACCGCGAGCGCCCACAGCCTCAGAGATGAAGGCTCATACACCAATAAGGCTCTGAGATATAGCCGTTTATCGTTGCATATTGACTTATTATTGCTATATTTGCAGATATGTTTAACCTTAACATCGGTTAAATATCCAATCAACCAATTGAAAAACCATCAACACGAATGAAATTATGAAGAAACTAATCACCAACGCGGTTATGACATTGGCATTGACAGGATTGTCAATACACAATTCATACGCACAGACAGACGTAACGTCGAAGTACCTCACAAATGCCGGATTCGATACCGGCTTCCACTACAAGAAGGGGGAAAGCGGAAACGTTGCTCAAGAAATCAGAGATGTAAGCGGATGGACCAAAGACATCGAGGTCGACTACACAATTACCGGTATCTACCAGTTTGGAACAGCAAAGACATTCAACGGGGCTTCCGTTCCCGCCAACGGATACGACGGAACATCGGAAGGGGGCGGACTGGCACTGAGCACCGGTTGGGGCTCTACGCTCAAATACAATCAGGACGTAACCCTGAGCGACGGCAAATATGCCATCGTCACAGTATGCTACAACAGCGGAACTACGTCTGCCGGAAAGAATCTTGCAGGATGGATACCAGAGTCAGGCGAAAGCATCATGTCGTCGCAGGAATCTTTCACAGTCAACAAATGGAGTACAGACACTGTATTTTTCAATGTCTTGGGAGAACAGAAAGGCAAAATACAGATAGGACTTGAATCTATCAGCGGTTCTGGCTCAGGAAGTACAGCAAAGATTATCGTTGACTTCGTAAAGATTCTGAGCTACGGAGTCGACAAGAGCGAGCTCAACGAAGCCTTGGCTGAAGCCGTTGAACTGTATGCCGACGGAAGCGGAAAAGACGCAGACAAACTGAAATCTGCCATAGATGCAGCTGAAGAGATTGCAAACAAGGCTGATGCTACGATGAAAGAAGTGGTGGAAGTATGCGATGCTGTGGAAAGTGCCATGATGGCATACAAGCTGGTCAATTCGAGCGAAGAGAATCCATACGACTTCACATATATGATTGCAAATTCTAGTTTCGAAACCAATGGAATGGAAGGATGGACAACATCGGGCATGCAGACCCAGACGAACACCAACTTCAGCAAGAAGCACGGAACAACTTATATCGAGAAATGGGTCAACAGAGGAAGCCTGGTAGGCGACGGATATGCAGAACAGACCATCGAAGGACTCCCTAACGGTACATATCAGCTTAAAGTTGCTGCTCAGAACATACAGCAGGACACACCGCTGACTGGTTCTGAAAGCGGAGCATACATTTTTGCAGACAACAGCAAGACTGCTGTAACGAAAACAGCTGAATACACCCTCAATTTCACAATACTCTCAGGCAAGGCTACCATCGGATTCAAGGCCGAAGGTGCTACCGGCAACTGGATTGCATGCGACAACTTCCGTCTCTACTGCACAGGCACTGACATGGAAGACATCACCAGCGCTCTGAATGCAATGATAGAAAGTGCAGAGAAATTGGCTGAAAGAAAGATGCAGAATGCAGTATTGGAGGATTTGAACAGCGCAATAGAAGGTGTGAGAAGCGTCATAGGCAATACTGACAGCGAGAAGGTTCAGGAAGCTGTCAACACTCTCGACGAAGCAGTAAAAGCCGCAGAATCATCTGCTGATGCTTTTGATGCACTCCAGACTTCAATCAACAATGCAAAGGAAATATATGGAGAAGGAAGCGGCAATGGAGCCGAAGAACTCAAGACTGCAATAGAGACGGCAGAAGCAGTGGCTGCAGACCTCAACTCGGACAACACAGTACTGCAGGAAGCGACAATGAATATGGACAAGGCTGTATTTGCATATCAGCTTGCAAATGCCAGCGGCGACGTGCCGAGCGTGACAACTAGAAAAGATTACGCAAGAGGTGCTACAATGATATTCGGAAGAAGCGAGATTGAAGGTGTAAACATGTCCGAAATAATGGAACACGGACTTTGCTGGAGCACATCGCCAGAGCCGACAGTTCTGGACAATCGCTCAACGAAATACTACTCTCACAACGGATACATATATTGCATCGACAATCTGAAGCCGTCTACAATCTATTATGTCAGGGCATATGCCATCACTAAAGGATATGCTGTAGGCTACGGCGACTGCATCAAGGTCATCACAATACCTATGGGTACAGCCACATATCAGCTGAACAGCAGTGTAACAAGCGCTCCTGAACACCACGAGAGAATAAAGAAGGCTATGGAATCGGCCGTTGGCTACTGGAACAACCTTACCAGCATTCAGGGCAAGAAGCTTTCTGTAAACTACAACGCTGGAACTCCAACTGCTGAAGCAAGCTACAGCGGATACATGCAGTTCGGAGCCAACTCTTCTTACCAGCAGACAGGTACTGCACTCCACGAAATGAACCACACTGTCGGTGTAGGACAGCACAGCATTTGGTACGGTCCAAATTCCGTATTGCGCGAAAACGGAACCAGCGGAAAGTGGCTCGGAGAAAGAGCGAACAATGTCATACAGTTTCTTGAGAACAACGAAGAAGTATGTGTAACCGGCGACAAGACACACATGTGGGGTACTGGTGCATCGAATATTATTTCTTACGGTATAAACGGTGCATTTGAGGACACGAAGAGCGAATTGCAGTACATCGGAAACGCCCTCATAACCCAGGCGCTCGGCGAAGACGGTCTGCCACCAACTGGCGGTTTCGCAACTCCTGCATACACATTTGAACAGGAAGACGACACAAAGTATTACATAAAGAACGAGTCCGACTCATACGGTTTCAGTACATCTTATCTGCGCGAGAACGCCGACGGACAGCTTGAATGGGCTACGGCATCCGGTGCAGAAGCCGTTGCAGACGACAGCTGTGCATGGTATATCTCATTCACCCCAACAAACAGCTACTACAGCCTGCGCAATGTCGCAACCGGCAAATATATGACATACAGAACTACCGGCACATACGGTATCACGCTCAAAGAGACCGAGACTCCAGGCAACAATGAGTACTTCCAGCTGATGGGCGGAAGAACTGAAAAAGAAATCAGTTCGGGCGACTACACATTCAAAGGCAAGGGATACTGGATTGTACGCCCTGAGAGCAAGCTCAACCCTCCATGCCTGGCAGCTACAAACAGCGGAAAAACGATGGTTGCCACATTCAATCTTGCGGACAATGCAGAGTCACAAAGATGGATTCTCATGACTGGAGAAGAAACAGAACTGCTTGACGAAGCTACAAGTTCTCTGATTCTCACAGACCTGAGCGTAAACGGCAAGACTTTGCCTGGTTTCACTTCCGACAGAACTGAATATACATATTCCGTAAATCCGGAAGGCAAGCCGGAGGACTATGTTGTCAATGCTGAGAAATACAGCATGTATGAAGGAAGCATAAACATTGAACAGGCAGCAAGCATACCGGGAACTGCAAAAGTGACTGCAGTTGGTGCAGGCGGATCGACAGACAAGGTATACACCATCAGCTTCGTGAAGAACTACGCTTACGGATGGGATGGAAACGGTGCCACTGGAACAGGAAGCGAACCGAGCAAGTTCGGATGGTCGTCTACTCCGAGTGTAACATGGAACACTGCCAACAGTTCGGCAAACAGATACATGGATCCGGGCAACGGCGAGTACAACGGATATACATTTGACGGAAACGCTTACGATCAGAACAGAATCCTTTGGATAAGATTCAACAACAGCGAAGAGTTCAGATACACTTTCGACGGTCTACAGGCTGGCAGCAAATATGAGCTTTCAATGAAGTACGGATGGCACAACAACGGTGCCGCACCAAATCTGACAGTGGGCGTATACGAGAAGTCAACCAGTACAAAGCTTGGTGAGGAAGTATTCAAGTCGAGCACAACAAAGAGAACATTGAAAGAGAGCAGTTATGAATTTACTGTACCGAATGAACTTGAAGGCAACGGCGAATTCTACATCTCTATCAAGAACGACGCCAATGGTGACGCAATGGCAATCATTGCCGACCTTGCAGTTATTGACACTGACGAAACAGGAACATCTATTGACGGTATCGAGGACAGCAGCAACGGCGAAGGCATAAGCATCATACCAGAGGATGGAGGTATAACTATCGCTGCAGAAAACAAGGCTTCGGTCAAAGCTGTAAAGATATATTCAGTCACAGGTATGGTTGTAAGAACCGTAAATCTGAATGGAAGTTCAAAATTCGTACCTCTTGAGGCCGGACTTTACATTGTTGGCAGAAAAACTGTCGCTGTAAAGTAATAGCGAAATGAATGACTAAAGGACAATTCTAACACATCATCATTATGGAATGGCGGACGCACACATGGCATCCGCCATTCTTTTGTTTATACAAATCAAAAGCTTATAACGTAGAAAAAAGCATCGAAATACAGCCACCGGCCCGATGGATAAGAAAAAATACGTAACTTCGCAACCGAAATATTAAATCTTACTTATATGGCAAAATGTATAATCTTCTCTGCCCCATCCGGTAGCGGAAAATCCACAATCATAAACTATCTGATGGAACAGGGACTGAATCTCCATTTCTCAATTTCTGCAACGAGCCGTCCTCCAAGAGGCAAAGAGCAGAACGGTGTGGAATACTTCTTCCTCTCATCAGACGAATTCAGAAAAAGAATTGCCGAGGGCGACTTTCTGGAGTATGAAGAAGTGTATACAGACAGATTCTACGGAACACTGAAATCGCAGGTGGACAAACAGCTGGCTGAGGGCGAGAATGTGATTTTCGATGTAGACGTGAAAGGCGGATGTTCTATAAAAGAGCATTACGGCGAAAAAGCAATGAGCATATTCATCCAGCCGCCAAGCATCGAAGAACTGCGTAAAAGATTGAACGGAAGAGGTACAGATTCGGCAGAGGTGATAGAAGACAGAATTGCAAGAGCAGAATTCGAGCTCAGCTTTGCAGAACGTTTCGACCATGTTGTCGTAAATGACAATCTGGAAAAGGCCGAGGCTGAAGTTCTGGAACTGGTTCAGAAGTTCCTCGGAGCAGAATAAAGCATTTTGATTTCTGCAACATCTACCAACCATACAGACATCAAATAATGAAAATAGGTATATACGGGGGATCATTCAATCCTGTACATATAGGCCATACTTCGTTGGCACAAGCTATCTGCGAACAGAAGCTTGTGGACGAAGTATGGCTTGTCGTTTCGCCCCTCAACCCCTTCAAGCGCAACATGTCTGAAGAACTTCTTGATGACCGCGTAAGACTGAAAATGGCAGAGATTGCAGTTGAAGGCATAAAGTGCATAAAGGTATCAGACATAGAATTCGACATGCCCAAACCGTCATATACTTTCGACACGCTGAAGGTGCTGAAAGAGAAATATCCACAGCATGAATTCTGTCTCATAATCGGCGCAGACAACTGGCTTGCTTTCCGCAAATGGTACAAGAGCGATGAAATCATGGCCAATCACCAGATAATTGTATACAGACGTCCTGGATGCGAAATAGATTTGAACAATGTACCGGAAAACGTAACGGTGGCATCAACGGATTTGTTTGACATAAGTTCCACACAGATACGCGAAGGCATAAGAAATGGTGCAGACGTATCCAAATATCTCAATCCTGAAGTATTGGCTTATATAAAAGCAAACGGGCTTTATAAAAATCAGAATGAAGCGTAAACGCAGGAAACGCGGAGTGTGCTAACAATAAAGCCAATCTGTCATAACAATGAAATGTTGAATTCTTAGAACAGACAGCGAAGATTGTTAATACAAAAACGAGAATATCAGTTCTGCAAAATAAAAAAGGGATTTACACCATTGATGCGGTATAAATCCCTAAAATTTTCCTTTTTCAGTTACTCATATAAATCATCAGGACAGTCCAATGAAATATTCAACAGTGATTATTTCAAAGGATTCCATCCCTGTGCTTTCAATTCAAACTCCTGATTGTCGCGTGTTACAAGTGCACAGCCAAGTTCCTGTTCTGTAATATGACCGATGATTTTGACATTCTCCATCTCCTCAATACGTTCATGCTCAGATATAGGTACAGTGAAGAGCAGTTCATAATCCTCACCGCCGTTGAGAGCACACGTGGTGACATTCATATTAAGTTCTTCGGCCATAGCGGCAGTCTGATAATCCAAAGGAATTCTTTCTTCAAATACACGGCATCCGCAGTTGCTCTGCGAGCAGATGTGCATCAGTTCACTGCTGAGACCATCGCTGATGTCCATCATGGCTGTCGGCCTGATACCCATCTCTCGGAGCTTCAGGATGATGTCACGTCTGGCCTCCGGACGAAGCTGACGCTGAAGAAGATATTCGCGTCCGGCAAAATCAGGCTGGTTCTGAAGAATCTGTTCTTCCATTCGCTTGCGGGCTTCACCCTGCAGTTTGCCGGCTTCGGCCAACTGTTCGTCGAAAACGTGCTTTTCGCGCTCCAGCAACTGCAAGCCCATATATGCAGCACCCAAGTCTCCACTGACGCAAATAAGGTCTGTAGGTTTTGCGCCATTGCGGAAAACAGCTCCATCCTTTTCAACCTCTCCGATACATGTTATGCTAATTGCAAGACCGGTATAAGAAGAAGACGTGTCGCCACCGACAATATCCACACCGTGCTCATCGCAGGCAAGACGCAGGCCTGCATAAAATTCTTCCATATCCTCGATACTGAACTTCTTGCTCAGGGCCATGCTGACAACAATCTGCTTAGGCATTCCGTACATTGCGTAGACATCGCTCAGATTGACCATCACAGACTTGTATCCAAGATGTTTCAGAGGAGTGTAGGTCAAGTCGAAATGTACACCTTCCATCAAAAGGTCTGTCGTCACTAGTATATCCTTATCGGGATAAGACAATACGGCGCAATCATCACCAACTCCATACTTTGTTGTGTCATTCTTAAGCTCTATACCTTCGGTCAATCTCTTGATAAGACCGAATTCACCTAGGGTACTTATTTCAGTTCTGTTTTTTTCCTGCATAATATTAATATTTTTACAACCCGACGTTTCTTGAAAATAGACATCACCTGCAACAAACACAGTCTGGTACGTCTATGCCCTGAAAAACATGTCGATAAAAGTTCCTAATATCAAATAGACGCAATGAGTTCTCGGAAGAGCACTGTAAGTTTTGAATGTGCAAGGTCTGCAACCTTCTGAACTTCTTCGTGGTTTACACTGCCTATCACATCACCATAACCGATATCAGTTATGACGGACAAGCCGAATACGCGCATACCAGAATGTACAGCAGCTATAACTTCCGGAACGGTCGACATGCCGACTGCATCGGCTCCCCAAATACGATACATCCTGTACTCTGCCGGAGTTTCGTATGCAGGGCCCTGATCTGCAAGATACACGCCTTGGCGGACTTCTATCCCGTGCTTTTCAGCAATATCCAAAGCCTTCTTGACATATTCCGCATCATAGGCATTGTGCATGCTCGGAAATCGCGGACCTATAGGATTGTTCCTGCCTCGCAAAGGACTATCTGGCATAAAGTTGATGTGGTCGGTTATAATCATCAAATCGCCGACTTTCAACTCCGGATTTACACCTCCAGACGCATTACTTACCAACAGATTGGCAATTCCTAATCCGGCCAAGACTCTAACAGGAAACGTAACCTCCTGCATGGAATAGCCTTCATAATAGTGGAAACGCCCGTCAAGTGCAATGATATCCGTACCGTCAATACGACCGAAAATCATACGTCCCCTGTGACCTTCGACTGTAGACATCGGGAAATTAGGAATTTCCTTATAGTCCATCGAAGCAACAACATCTATCTCTTTGGTAAATCCGCCAAGTCCAGACCCAAGTACAACAGCAGTTCTAGGACTTATCGGCATCCTTTCTTTTATGAAGGATACTGTTTCTTGAATTTTTTCGAACATAGCCAATAATTCTATCATTAAAATCAGAAGCCTTGCCATTCATAAAATCAACTTCTATCGGAAGGACATAAATGGCATCCATCAGTTCACGACTCAGTTTTCCATAAGCAGACAAACGGGTTGAGTCCTTTTCTGTGGTAATTATCATCCGTCGTCCTTTAGGAAGAGATTCAAACTCGCGTTCTATAGACGCAATGTCCTTCTCGGTAAACACATGGTGGTCACTGAAATGCAGAGGATGGAAATCAAAATACTTCTGCATGTCAAACTCCATCTGTTTCGGCGAGCCGATACCGGTAAGAAGAATAATACCAGTATAATTGCCTTTTACATCAGAAAGCTCCACCTCGCGTTCATGATTATTGAAAAGAGGCTTCAGTTTTCCATATCTGAATGTAGAGAAATACAGTTTTTGCCAAGGATACAACTCCAGCGAACGTTCGATGCCACGCTGCTCCATAGGTGTAATGGTGTCTGGGCACTTGGTTACGATAACTATGTCGGCCCTACGCTTGTTATTTTTCGATTCTCTCAAACGTCCGGCAGGGAGCAATGTGTCGTAGCAAATAAGGCGATGATAGTCCATAAGAAGGATATTTATGCCTGGTATAACGTAACGGTGCTGATAGGCATCATCAAGTATGATGACATCGACCGGCGGTTTTACATCTGGCGCCGAAAGCATCTTGATACCATGGCAGCGATTTTTATCGACTGCCATGTGTATTTCAGGATACTTATGTTTCATCTGGTACGGTTCATCACCAATCATCTCAACAGGAGTATCATTTGAGGCCAAAAGGAATCCTTTAGACTTCCGTTTGTATCCACGGCTCAGGATTGCCACATGGAAGTCCCGTCTTAGCAACCTTATCAGATACTCCGCATGAGGAGTCTTGCCTGTACCGCCTACGGTGATATTTCCTACACTTATGACAGGTATTTCGAACGACTCGGAATGCAGAATACCGCAGTCAAACAAGGCGTTTCGCAAGGAAACACCAAGCCCGTAAAGCCAGGACAACGGAATCAGCCATTCTCTTATTTTTATATGATCTCCCTCCATTCAGATTTACTGTTTTATTAAAGATTGAACTTGAAGATGTACGGCATAGAAGCCTCAACAGAGCTCTGTCCAGACAAGCGACGTACAGTCATGAACATATCGTAGTAATCACCGAATGTTTCACGCATCTGTGCATCGGCATAGGTATCAGTAGAAACTCTGTTCATAAGAACTTCAAAGACGTTCGATTTAGCAGGGTATCTCATAACCGTGCAATCCTCCACTTTCGCCTTTTTCTTAGCATAGGCAACAGCATCTGCCAGACCACCAAGTTCATCGACAAGTCCTATTTTCTTGGCATGAACACCTGTCCACACGCGACCTTCAGCAATAGCCTTTATATCATCCTGTTTCATTTTGCGTCCATCTGCACATCTCTTGGTAAACAATTCGTAGCCACGGTTGACGTATGCCTGAAGCAAGCCCTGTTCACCAGTATTCATTGGTCTTGAAATATCGCCGAAGTCAGCATACTTATTAGTCTTGACAGTTTGGAAATGTACGCCAAGCTTGTTGTTAATAAGTTCACTTGCATCAGGGAATGTTCCGAATATACCTATTGAGCCAGTCAATGTTGTCGGCTCGGCAAATATACGATCTGCGGCACAAGAGATATAATATCCACCAGAAGCGGCCATACCTCCCATAGAAACGACAACTGGCTTCTTTTCTTTCATCTTTACTATTTCATGCCATATCTGCTCTGAAGCAAAAGCACTTCCACCGCCTGAGTTCACACGCAGAACAACAGCCTTTACAGATTCATCATCAGTAAGTTTCTGAAGATCCTTAATAACCTTAGACGCAGCTATTTCACTTGTAGAATATCCAGAAGGACGATCAATGATGTTTCCATAAGCATAATAAACAGCAACTATATCTCCGCTGATATTCTTAGGTGAGTTCTTAACAACATTGGCCATTTCAGCAAGTGTCACTTTCTTATATTCACGTCCGTCATCCAACTTCATCATGTTGGAAATAACTCTTGGAACATCGTCTGAATAAGTAACCTTATCAACCAATCCTGACTTAAGATACATGTCAGCCGAGCTGAAGCACAACGCTGTGTCAGCCAACTGATTGAGAACTTCTGCCTTAAGTTTGCGCGACTTGCTTACATCGTCAAGCATTTCCTTCCATATTTCGCCAGAAAATACTGTTATCTGCTCCCTGTTAGCCTCACTCATTTCGTTCAGGATATAAGGTTCAACAGCTGATTTATAGGTTCCGACCTTGAATATCTGCATCTTAACACCTACCTTGTCGAGAAGTTCCTTAAAATATACAGTCTGCATAGCCAATCCTTTCCAATCAAGCATACCCTGCGGATTTATCAAAACAGAATCGGCAACACTGCACAAATAATATGCTCCCTGAGTGTATGAATCAGCATAAGAAACTACAAACTTACCGCTTTTACGGAAGTCCTCCAATGCATTTCTTATTTCCTCAAGCATTGCAGGCGATGCACCAGCAAGCGCCCCACCCTGCATATATATACCTTTTATGTTCTGTTCTTTTTTAGCTTTGTCAATGGCCTGAAGCACATCGTCAAGTCCGATAGTCTGATTCTCAGAACTTGAGAACAAACCTGCAAACGGATCATCGTCTGAACGCTCAACCAATGTACCGTTCAAATCCAGAATCAGCACAGAATTCTCAGCAACCTTGAAATTTGCAGATGTCGATGATACTCCAAGGAGAGTCACAACAGAAACTACAGAAAAGAACAAACCCAAGATTACCATACCAGTAATGGTAGCCAGTACGTATTTCAAAAACTGTTTCATAGAAAATATAGTTTATATAAGCTTACAAAAAAGCCCGCATACACTTATCTTCAGACAAATTTAATGACCAAAGATGTATAAACGGGCGTTTTATGAATTTATTTATTCAGATATTTAACGTATTCACAAGCAGCCAACAGCCATGCTCCAGTTCCGAAAGGAGCCTGCGACTTGGCATCAACTTTCTTTGTTGGATCCGGTTTCTCGCCGATAGGCTGAACATATCCGATACTTCCATCGTCCTGAAGAGCCACCTTTGTAAGATAATTCCAAGCCTTATCGATAACAGGCTTATACTGTTTCTCTTTCAGAATTCCATTGTTCACGCCCCAAAGCAAACCGTATGTAAAGAAAGCTGTACCGCTGGTTTCTGGTCCTGGAGCATCGTCCTCGCAAAGCATTGAGCGACTCCAATATCCTTCTTCCTGCTGGCACCTTGCCACACCTTCCGCAAGTTTCTTGAAACGGTCTATATAGAATTTTCTGTATTCGCTCTTCTTCGGCAAATCAGTCAGAACTTTTGCCAATCCTGCCAAAACCCATCCGTCGCCACGTGCCCAGAAGCTCTTGCCTCCGTTGCATGCAGTCTTGACCTTTGGATAAATATACTTGGCGTCTCTGTAATACAACTGGTCTTCTGTATCGAAAAGCAGACTGTCTGTCCAAACAAAACACTCGTACTGTTTCTTAAGAAGTTTCTCGTCGCCAGTAATCTTGTACAATTTTGTAAAAATAGGGAAACCCATATATAGAGCATCAGACCACCACCAGAAGTCACAAGCATCCATATTAGCCTGATATTCCATTACTTCCTTTGTACGCTTGATCTTGTAATCCTGAGGATCGATATTGTACAAATCCATGTATACCTGAAAACAGATCTGCCAGTCAGCAAACAGAACGAAATCCTGTCCTTCGCCGTAAGTCTTGTATCTCCATTTTGCAGGATCAGGATTGTTAGCTCCCATCCACTTGTTGTGTTCAGCCCATTTGATAGAGTAATCCAGATATTCCTGCTTCTTTGTCAGGTCGTATGCGGCCATATTTCCTGTATAATAAGCGGCATTGTCCCAAAAAGCACGGCACTCAGTGCTGCGTGTTGATTGCCAATAATCATTGACCTTTTCAATCATAGCTACAGTCTGGTCTACCTGCTCCTGATTTGCAGGCTTTTTCTTTGCTTCTGCATTCTGAGCCAGAAGAGCGGCTCCCAGAAGAATAGTCGTCAGAATTTTCATGAATGTAATAAATTATTTTATAGTTAACAATATTCATGCATTATACGTGCAAATATGCAAAATATTTATGAATTAGTCAGAAAGTATTCCGCAATTAATTCGTTGCACCGACAAAAAAGCAAAAAAGGGAACACAGAGCAAAAGCCCCATGTTCCCCTTATCTGCATCACATCAACAGCATAAAGCCGCAACGTCATCATTTCTTCTCTATCAAAGCCACAGCGTATGCACTTATACCTTCCTCACGTCCGGTAAAGCCAAGCTTTTCAGTTGTAGTAGCCTTTATTGATATGTCATCCTCATCTATGCCCATGACACCTGCGAGCACCTTTTTCATCTCTGGTATATGAGGATTCATCTTAGGTCTTTCCGCACATATAGTAGCATCTATATTACCGACCTCATAACCTTTTCCGGCAAGAAGCTCCACAGTTTTTGCAAGCAGAATCTTACTGTCTATATTGTGAAATTCTTCCTTGTTGTCAGGAAAGTGAAAGCCTATATCGCGCATATTAGCGGCACCAAGCAAAGCATCACATATTGCATGAATGAGTACATCTGCATCGCTGTGTCCAAGCAGTCCCATTTCGTGCTCAAGCTTTACACCACCCATCCACAGATCTCGACCTTCAACAAGTCGGTGTACATCAAAACCGAAACCTACTCTTATCTTCATAATCAATTTTCCTTTTTATTTTACAACATGCAGAGATTACCTGCGTCTACCGCCAAAAAGATCCTTTATACCGTCCATATCAAACGCAAGAGAGAATCTCAGGGTCTGGTCCAAAGGATTGCTCTGTGCCGTTGAAATCACGTAACCGGCATCGATTGAGAAGACATTCATCTTGAAACCGGCACCAATAGTGAAATACTGTCTGTTACCCTTGTTTGGACTTTCGTAGTGGTAACCGCCACGCACGAAGAACTGATTGTTGTACGAATACTCCATACCGACACTCCACTGTATTTCCTGCATTTCCTCCTTGAAACCTCCCGGCGCATCACTGAATGACTTGAATATACCAGAAATCGGAGAAACATTATAGTATCCCTCATCCTGAAGCCATGCCGAATAACCAGAATAATCATCTTCATCAGCACCGGTTTCTTTTATATACTGTTCCATCGTCGGACGTGTAGGAACAAGCAGCTTGTTTGCATCTGCAGCAATGGTCAGAGTGTTATACTCGTCTAGAGGTATCATAAGCGAAGCACCGATACGCAGATTTGTCGGAATGAACTCGCTTGTATTACCGTCGTCATAAGAAATCTTACTTCCTATATTGCTAATATTGACACCCCATCCCAACTGGCACTCTCTGTACCCCATATTTATGTAGCCGTTATGATACAGCGCTACGTCTGCGGCAAAAGCCGAACCTGGAGATGTCTCATCGTCCAACTTATAAGCCAAATCCGAATATATGAATCGCAGAGCAACCGCAGCAGAAAATGTTTCGCTCAGCATTCTCGAATAAGCAAGGTCAACAGCCATTTCATACGGACGAATGGTTGTAGACTCATCGGCAATAACCTCACCTAGCGAGAAATAGCGGAGAGAAGCACTCAACGCATCATAATTGCCCAAACGATAATATCCTGTAATATTTGCAAGGTCGATATCGTTTACCAACTGTCTAAGCCACGGAGTATAGTTGAGCGACACACCCGCACGACTTATACAAAAAGGATACTTTGCAGGGTTCCAATACTGTGAGTTGACATCAGGATCTGTAGCAGCACCGACGTCACCAAGACCACCGGCACGGGCATCCGGTGCCACAGCAAGCGATGTCACACCATAATACACAGGGTTGAACTGATTCTTGACATCCTGGGCTTTCATCTGGGCCACAATCGATGACAACAGAAGTACTGATATCGAAATCTTTTTCATCTTATTATTGCAATTTTTCATTTTTCTTTTGTTTGTCGTGCAACGTTTCGTGTCCGTTCATCATGCACTCTTATATTATACATTCATATGTATTTCATTCGCCGTTGCAATCAATAGGCAAGGCATATATTCTATATAACAGAAAACTTAACTTTTTATTGTAGGAACTCCCTATTAATTGTTGTTCTGTCATCTATACTCTCATTTCAGCACTATAACTTTTCGTGCCTTGGTGGCCTCGGTTCCGTCGGATGTGGATATTCGTGCACGGCATATATATATGCCAGGCTGAATGTCGCATCCTGTAGATTGCAGATTCCATGTGAACTTATATTCATTTGAGTCACTGCTACCGCTCTCACTTACCGTCCACACCTTACGTCCAGCCGTATCGTACACATCCACAGCCACATTGAGCAGGCTCTGCGGTCTGTTGTTGACAATAGTAAACGTTGCAGATTCCCTTATAGGACTCGTACAATTGAAATCGAATATAGTAGGTTTCTGCCCTTTCTCCACATAGAATTCAATTTCCTTTACAGACGATTTGTTCATTATGTCCCAGGCACGGAACAAAAGAGTATGCTTTCCTTCCTCGAGTTCGGGTATACTGAAAGACACATGTCCCTTGGTATAATCACCGACCTCCGGTACATAATAGCTGTTCAGAGTATATGTCATAGACTCATTATTGTCTATTATCGCAACAATATCATGACCTACACCGCTTCCAGTTGTATTTATACCGTTTTCATCCGACAACGAAGCATACAGCAACGGAGTTTCATTAACCTTATCGCCTGAGACGAAACTGTCTGAATTCAGATAAAGTACAATCTCCGGACCTTCATTCTCATCAGGATTACTGATATCGTCGCTTGTGCCACCGACAATGAAATTCTCATAGTGTCCGTTAGCTTCAATAGTCTTGTCATTGTTGACGGCATACAGGCTCAAAAGGCCGTTTTCGTATGAATAGTTTATATCCAACGAAACAGGGAAACTGAACGTAAATCGTCCGTTCTTCACCGAATCAGCACCGGAATAAAGCGTATTTGTACGATCATAGAAAACAAAAGGCTCCTCAGCACCGGCGTTATTGCGACAAGTTATTTCTTCAAGGTTATCAAAAACAGAAGGCGAAACAGTTCCATTGAAATCTTCTACAACATTACCGTTGCCGTCTTCTATATGTCCTTTTACTGTCACTATGCTTCCAGCACTTACAGTCGTTGCATCGCCATCGGCTTCTGCACCGTTGAATTCGTCCACTACAACCTTGTACGTCGGAGCGACAAGTGTCAGGGCTGGATCACCGAGAAGCACAAAATGGAACTTATTTTCCGTAACGTCGCTCATAGATGCACTTTCTGAAGTTACCAGACTGCATTTAGAAAGGCGCAGTGCATCGCCCAAAGAATACCTCTTTCCGTTTTCATCTGTACCGAGCACATATCTCATAAACCACTTGTTGATTTTACGGTTGTAAGAAGAGAATACCGTTCTGGTCGTCGTAAGCAAAGCTATTGCTGCTCCATCAGCATTCAGCAAAGCAGCCTCACCGATATTTTCTTCGTTCATGTCAAATGGAGATATGTCACACGATGCAGTAATCCACAAAGGCAGACGTGTTGAACGAAAGGCCTTGAAATCTGGAACCATAAGCACTTTCTCATGAGATATACTGTAAGCGGCTCCATGACCAGTATAATTCATTATCAGGGCACCGTCGCGCATCTGCTGCTCTATGTCTTTCGTTGCATCAGGATACGATTTTCCGCTTGACGAGACCTCCAGGCTGTAAGTATCCCAATATATCTTGCGAATGTTATAATCCGGATACAAGCCTTGCGTCTGATTAGCAATAGTGTCGGCATCTTCCATGTGAAGGTTGTCATCACCGTCGTCGCCCAAAATACAGATAGTATTTTTCCACGCACCCGCTTCATCATTGCTTATGTATGCCTCTATCTTATCTACGACATCTTTTGCAGAAGAAGAATTTGAAGCAGTAATGCGTCCGATGCCGATATCCAGTTTGTCCCTTTTCAAGGAAGAACCTTCCGCGTCATCAAGAAAACCGAAATAATCATCCAGAATATAGCTGTATGTCTGACTGACCGAGTTGTCCGATTCGTATGCCAGCAAATAATCTTCCTGCGAAGCATTAGCCATTGCAGATGTTATCATTCTGTTATCCCAGACGCACGGTCCTAACAGCAAGAGATAACGAGGCATATCAGCTTCTGTAGAAGCCTTGTCGTAGAGCATTTTCATGAAACGCCTGTATGCAGTGGCATCAGGAGTACCGGAAGAAAACTCATTGTAGATTTTATCGGCTGAAACAACCAGACAGTTCAAGCCATCCTTCTCCTTATGCAGTTCCGCAAGCCTATTGGCCTGTGCCGTGAGTTTTCCGCTTTCAGGCACAATAATCACGTAATTTATGCCCGACAGCGAATGCAGATCCTGATTCTCTATTTCGCCTATGATTTCAGGCGAAGGAAAAGTCTTATCAGTATTTACTGCAACAAATTCATCAGTCAACGAAACATCAGTCAATACCCTATATACACCATCCTCCAAAGTGCCTGGAATCTCAGAAACATCCCCTTGCGATGGTATACGCCAAACCTTGGTAGATGAACCAGCATCCGAAATTCGGAAATCGGTATAACCATCATTCACGGTTCTGAATTGCAGCCAATTATCCGTAATTTCAAGTTTTCGCGGATAACTGATTCTTATGTAATCCAAACGTCCTGATATACCGTAACTTCTGTTATGCGTCAATGTCAATGTCGGATTCTCTGTCAATCCCTCGCTCCATGTAAAAGTTCTGCTTGCAACTGTTGCATTATCATACGTTCCGCGCACTCCAATAGACATTGTACCCAAACTGGAATCATCTATACTTACCGACAAAGTTGTGCCACCTGAAGAACTTGGCGCATTGGCAGAAAATGAAACCGTAACACTAGCCGTTCCCTCGGTAATACCTGGAAGATTCATCTGATATTTTCTGGAATTGCCGTTTGCATAATCATAATCTTCAAAAAAAGTACGTCCGCTGTGCATCCAGCTGTACCCGTCTTTCTCATACAAGACATGATCATAGAAAGCAGACGTAATGGTTCCTTCTGCCGGATGCTCTGTTTCTTGAACGAACGACAAAGGTTCATCATCACCGCTGTCTGTAATGAAATAATACGAATATTGTGAATAAGGGTTCTGCGTATGTATAAAATTTCGCGTGCCCGAACGGGTCCACTTCACAGTACCTTTAGCATAAAACAGCAACGAGCCGTCGTCCTTACGCCATGTAGGCACTTGCTTGAGATCATCAGTCAAATCCTGAATATTGGTCTCTGAAAGTTTTTCACCGCCATAACCATAAACTTTCACCTTTGAAGGGTCACTGAACCCCAAGCCAGCCAATCGGCTCTTTGTCAGCTGATAGACACCCTTATCGGCAACACGGATTTTCACCCACTTGCCTGAAGCTAAAACAGAATGTTCTGCATATCGACCAGTAACGGCATCACCTGCAGTCATCAACGTTCTGCCGGCAACAGTCTTTTTCATTTTCTTCTCCAAGACAGGCTTGAAAGACAACAGCTTAACAGCCTTACCGTCTTTCACTGCAATAGGATACACCGAAACGTCCAACTGCCCTTTCTTTCGACTGACACCGATATATGAATCAACTGAAAAATCGTCTTTCAGCATATCATCGGATATTCTGTATCTCTTTCGGTCAGACTCTGTCAAGGGCGCTGTTTCTGCATATTCAATCTTGAATTCGTAGTCGTAAGCTGAATAATCCGCACCAAGTTCGTATGTATGGGTATATGCAGGTACGACCGTATCATTTGCAGACCAGTCGACATAAGCAAACTGTGCTCTTGCCAATCCAACTGCAAAAGCACAAAATATCAGTGTAAAGAATATTCTGTTTTTAAAATTCATTTCGTCATTTCACTTTAAATTCGAGCACCTTTGTATCCTCAAGATACCCTTCGAGCAATTCTCCTTCATGCACAGGCCCCACTCCTGCAGGCGTTCCAGTAAATATCAGGTCGCCCATTTTGAGTGTAAAGAAACGGCTCACATAAGCTATTATCTTGTTGACACTGAATATCATATCTCCGCTCCAGCCTTTCTGTACAGTCTGTCCGTTGATGTCGAGATGGAAATTGACATTCTGAATGTCACCTATTTCGCTTACCTTAACAAAGCGTCCGATATATGCCGAGCCATCAAATCCCTTGCAGAGTTCCCACGGCTTGCCTTCCGCTCTGAGCTTGCGCTGCAGGTCGCGTGCAGTAAAGTCAATGCCTACCGTAACCTCATCATAATATCTTGATGCAAAGCGCTCACCTATATTTCGTCCCATTCGGTTTATACGGACAACAAGTTCTGTCTCATAATCAAACTGCTCGGCAAAATCCGGAACAAAGAAAGGCTTCATTTCTTTCTCCAGCGCCGAATCAGGCTTTGAAAATATCACCGGTTCCTCCGGTAATATTAACGTATTGTCCAGTTCTTTATTGTGTTCAGCATAATTCATGCCTACAGCTAAAATCTTCATATCTATATATTTTTTAATTTATAATACAACGTTTTACACCTTTACAAGCGAAAGAAGTCTATGTCATAATTTTCATGACGCTACGGCCTGCCACATCACACCTTAAAAGCCTTATAAGCCTTTCCGGCAGCTATATACACTACATAAGCAGACATCCGATACTCAGGAAATGACTGATTTATATCTGTCGCGTAAGCCTTGACTTGAGCGACATCGTCCGCCTTGGCATCAGAAAGTCCCTCAACAAGACGAACATCCTTAGCTTTGAAATACTTAAATTCCACTACACGACAATCATTATGGTAGTTCGTACCGGGAACACCTGTCATCACCATGTCTGCACGTCCAGAAGGAAGATTCTGTTCCAATGCGAATGTAAAACGCCCGCGCATATATCTGGAGCAGAGCTCAAAGAACGAACACCTCACAAAATTTTCATTTATCTTGTCAAAGACCTGCGCTGGGAATTGCCCAAGATATTTCTTGAAATAAACATCGACAATCGGCAGCAGCTTAGCATCATGTGCAAACTTCTCAAAAGCATCTATAAAATCATCTTTATGCTTATTAATGCTGTTAAGTTGATTGTAGTAGTCCATGTAGATGCTCTTCATGCTCAGATTCGGAAGCTGCATCTTGAACTCAGACTTCATAGTTATCATGCCGAGATAAAAAAGGCTGACAGGATAAAAGTCTTTCTGAAACAATTTAAATTTGCTGAACTTGCTTGACAAATCATCGAAAGCATAGCGCAACTCTCCATCGATAAGCAGTTTGTCCAACATGTCCGACGTATTATCGTGGGTTATAGTCAATCGTTTGAGCCAGTTTATGTCCGTACGCAGATTCTCGTCAACAAGTTCACGAGGCACTTCACCCTTTCCATCAGCCAGATTCTGCAAGAAATACGTCAAAATAGTTGAATTGAACAACGGTTCGGCATCAGGAAGAAAACGGTAACCGTCGTAATTATCCACAACCATCTGCCAAAGTTCAGCAAAATTACTGTCAGAACCGGCATAGTTCTCGACTACATATCTCAGATATTCAGATGCTTCCTTATGCGTAAAGCCCATCATATTGAGGAAGCGCCTGTTGAGAGTTATGATATTTGCGATATTAAAACCACTTGTCAAATCATCCATTGTAACAGGCAGTACCCCAGTACAGAAACATCTTATTATACTGCCCTCACCAATAGCGGCTTTTATTACTTTGAAGAAAGTACGTAGAAAGCTGTCACCAGTTGTTATCTGTTCATACAATCTATCCTGAAAAACTGTCAGCAGTTGATTAGTAAAATTATCGTACTCATCAATCAAGACATACATCTTAGGAAGACCGTAATCGCTGATGAAACCCGTAAGTTCAGCCAGCATGCTGTTGGCGTCGCCATCACTTTTGTAGCTGAATCCTTCAAAATAATTGCGGTAACGCCCGGAGACCAACCCCTCTAAAACAGGACACACAAGAGAATGGAAATTCTGTTCCAGTCCCTCTGCAGTATCAGACATGCTGAGTTTGGAAAAATCAAGACGAAGAATCAGGAAACTGTTGTGTTCCTTCGTAGGATGCTGTCCAATATAAGTATCTCCAAAAAGAGCCTCAAACCTATCCTTCTGATTTACATCATAGTAATAAGCCAAAGTAGACATGAACAGACTCTTGCCGAAACGACGAGGACGCAGAAATACAGGAGCGGAATACTCTTCCAGATATGGAATGAATTCCGTTTTGTCGATATAATAAAAATTTTCCTCGCGTAACCTGCCGTAATCAGCCACGGCGTATGGAATCCGTTTCTTATCCGCCATCAGACCTTTTCTTTTAAAGCATTGAACATCCTTTCACAAAGATACAAGGATTTATCAAATAAGCCACTATACAAATGTAAATGTTTGACTTCGCAAGATTAAGACAGAGCGTAAACACAACGACCAACACGACACGCCAAGTACTCAGGCGTCATCAAAATCCGCCGAGCATGGTGCTTGCAATCGACAAGGCGAAGACCAATGCAAAAACGAAAATATTTCTGGCCGTTGCTCCCAGAACCGCATTCAGTTCGCGTCCGTCAAGCTTTTCCATCAGATAAGCCGACTTCAGATGCAAAGTCAGGTATATCAGAACGAAGACACCGGACGATGCACTTGCGACTACAGCACAAGACAGATAAAACAGGCATGAAGCAATAAGTCCAAGCCAGCGATACAGCATCAGAGCCGTTCTTCCGCCCCAGCGTACGACAACAGTACGCTTTCCGCTCACAGCATCCTGATGGCGGTCACGATAATTGTTCACCATGAGCAGGCAGTCAGTGGCAAAACCGCACGCCAGCCCCATAATAAGACTTGCTGCAGAAAAACATCCTGCAAGTATATAAAATGTAAGGCACACAGGAACCAATCCAAAGAAGAGCAGTACCAGCACATCACCGTAGCCTCTGTAAGACAGACAAGTGGTATAAAGGAAACAGAATATTACACAAATAGCACCTACGGCTATCAGCCACCACCCTCCAAACAAGACAAGTGGCAACCCTACAGCGCACGACAGAACAGTTGCTAAACAGATGCCCCATTTCATTGCCGTCGGCGTTATCCATCCCTGTGCACAGGCTCTTTCAGGTCCAAGACGATCCTCGCGGTCCGTGCCTTTCTTGTAATCATAATAATCGTTGACGAAGTTTGCATCTATCTGCATTACAAATGCAAACAACAGACACAGAAGGAAAGCCATCCAACTGAAAGTACCACCAAACTCAGACAAAAACTTCCAAGCCAAGGCCGCACCTATGATTACAGGCGTGGCTGCCCCTGTCAGTGTCTTAGGCCTCGAAGCCAACACCCATGCCAGCAAGCCGTTAGTTCTAACTTTCTTATTCATCGAGACTCGATAAAAATCATAAACGCATAAAAATCAGTTGAAAGCACCGTCAACCTTATTGTCTTCCCAATACTGTAGAGTTATACGGTTCTCAGTTCTGAACATTGCACCGTAGCCGTGTCTCAAATTGTTTCTATACTGACCATAATAATAATTTCCATTCGTATAGTAATATGCGCCGTATCCCTCACGTTTGCCGTCTACAGTTTCACCTACATATCTGTCACCGTTCTGATATGTAAGCGACTCAAATCTATATTTCTTTATGAAATCAGCTGAAGGCAGATACTTCAACGAATCCTTTATGATGTATATAGGATCACCGGTGCTGAGATCATATTTTATATAATGGGTTTCCGTACCAACCTCAACAGTCTGCGAACCCATCTTTATACCGAATATGCATCGTCCGTTGCGGAACTGCCCCATAACAATACCGTCTGCATCAGTATAGAATGTGCCATATCCGTAGATATCGCCACCTATAGTAAGCTGTCCATAATACTGACCATAAGCAGATTTGACAACATTAGCAGGATATTCCTTTACAAGATCTATAAAAGCCCCATTGAAATCATCAGGTATGACTGGATACTTCTCAGCATTCATCATCTGGGCTCCAGCTGCAACACAAAACATAAGTCCGGCAATCAGGGCATACACTCTATTCTTCAAAGTCATAATTATACTATTTTTCCAATTTAAACAATTAACAACTTTGCAAATATAGTGAAAGCCGAGTGCAGAGACAAATTAGAAAACGAGTTTTCGAATTTGCTGTGCCGAGGCGTATCCTATATTATCTAATATAGTGAAAGCCGAGCATAAATACATCACTTATCGATATAGACACCTTCGCGAATTAATTCAAGTGTTTTTTGAATATAAGGATCTTCCAATTCATGTTCGTTCCTATAAATTTCCTCGAATGTCAATGGAATAGTGCAATCGGGCAACACTCCGCGGTTATAAGGAAATCTTTCGTCCACTGCTTCATCCATCACACATTTTACAAGAGGTATACGGCATGTTGTACCAGAATTGCCAGAAAGACATTGGCAAATTTCAGTGCCTTCATATAATGATACGCCGTACCTGTTTCACGCCCGACAAGATAAGCACTTCTATTACGGGCAAGACAACCGGCAAATTCGCTGGCCGCAGATTTAGAAGAAGCGTTGATGAAGACATACAATCTCCCATGATAAACAGCAGGATTCTTCGTAGAGGCACTTACTTTTTCACGATTCAGATAATAGCCTCTTTCACCTTCCCGAGGACTGTAGGAAGAAAAAGTCAAACTATCGTTTTCAATGAAATTTGTCGTACCACTAACACATCTGCTGTTAACCATCTGATACCCTCCTCTATCAACGTACGGATTTGCAACAAAGCAATCAAGCAAACGATAAAGCACATCCGGATTGCCACCCAAATTGTTGCGCACATCAAAAATAAGATTCTTGTATCCTGAATTTTCAGCGTCACTGATACAATCAATGAGTTGTTCCACTTCCACGTCATTCAAATTGAATGTCGACAGGCCTATATAGGCCGTAGAATCATTTATTGGACGATAAACGAAGTTCAACTTAAACCTGTTCCACCATTGATTACGACTATCATAAAGTTGCTTAAGCTGATAGTCTTTATAATGCACATCTTTAGTACGCGGCAACATATCAAGTACCAGCCGTTCTCCATCTGCGAACTCATAGCTGACCACATTTTTCCCCACCGGACATGTACGCAATAGTGCTTGGTAATATGAACTAAGGTTGCCAGCCAATTCTTCCTCCACCATGCTTTCCACCTTACCGTCATAATTGGTTATAAGTGTTGCAACTTCACGAACAATTTCTTCAACCCGGCACCCGTCTACTTTTTTCAGCTCACGCCCGACATATTGTTCTGTTCTTGCAACAGCCTGAGTAACAATGACCCTATCTCCTATTTGTGCGAAAGCCAACGGCATAAACCATCTTTCGAAGTTAGGCATACTGATACTCATATTTATCCAAAAATCGAGATGACTATCGTGAATCAGATGATTGATTCTTTTGCAGGCTCTATAAAATCTATTACCGTCTATCTTGTCAGGCAAAGAAGCGATAACATTCGCTGTCAGAGAATCAATTGTCTCCGGCATTGTCAAGTCCTCTACACAAGGATAGAGATTCTTCAATGCTTCAGAAAATCTCATCAAATCTTCACCTGCTTCCTTTCGAGTTAATTCTGTTTTACGAGGTTTGGCTTTAGGAGCAACAAAAGTTGTCTTCAAACCAAATGGCGACATCGGGTCTGCAGAACGTCCGTTGCGGGAAAAAGCAACACAGATACACGGTTCAGGAATATTCTTGTAAGCATACCCCATAAAGCCGATGGTATCACCACGCGTAAGCCTTTCTCCGGTCTTGAAAGTACGAACAAATTTCAATCCGCTGACGTACAGAACTCCTCCGCTTTTGGACTGAAGAGCAATCTGTCCATTGACATACTTTTCATCACGGCCTGCATCAATTAGCTTAATTTCATTTTTAAAATCTCCATTGTATTGCCTACTAATACACTGCGAGAGGTTATACTTGAAAGTAAGGCTCACGCGATTTACAACGGCATCAAACGGACATAATATAGGCGTATCTTCTTTCCCTCTGACAAACAGATTATCAAAATTCAGCTCTTTACCGATAAAGTCTTGCGGGCGGTAAAGTATTCCGTCCTCCGCTTTTTGTTCAGCAACCGGCCAAATCCAAATCACCTTATCTTGCGCACATAGAATTACGGATGTCAAAAACAAGACATAAAAACATATCATTCTCATATTGCAAATATTATTTCATGCTGTAATCAAAGAAGTTCTCAACTCTATGTCAGCAAGGACCGCTAAATAATATATTCCAGCAGCATCCGGCATAATTCGTTGAATTGCATCATTTCTTCTTGGGTTCCTTGTTCAGTTTGTATATAATATGGAACATACCATAGCTCGGTATCACATTATTGTAAACTTCCCATCGTCCTTGAGAATTCAGGCTGTAGTTTATATTTGTCAAATTTCCGAGGATGTCGAAACCGTCAAGCATCACTATGAGACTTCCACCCAAGAAGCTCTTGCTGACTCTGGCATTCCAAACAAAATCATCGGTATTCATAGATTTGTCGCCATATCCGCGTCGGCTGTAAAGCGAGACGTCGGTATTCACCTGCAAATTCCACGGAAGCTTGAACTGTCCGGTCAACGCATACGTAAGATGCACTGCATTGATGTCTTCAAAATCTTCCATACTGCCACGGGCATTGGTCCACGATGCACGGAACTTTGCACCTAAACGGTGCTTGCCGAAATTATAGCTCAAATTGAAAAGCTGGCGGGCATAAAGATTATGCACAACGTTTTTCAACGAAGATGCCAGATCTGCCGTACTCATCATGTCGACCTTGTCGCCATAATTTATGTTCGTGTTCGAAGAAAGATTGAACTTCTTGGCCTTGTCGAGCGGTACTGACCAGTTCAAATTGTACCATGAATCCCAATTGCCGTTCACATTTACTGGAGTAGTCGTACGTACGCCGGTAGACTTGTCATATACAGAAGATATAGCTGTGGCATTGCGTGTATTGGTGTATCCGACAGATGCGTTCAGCATCTTTCCACTTCCAGAAAGCCACCTGTCGGCTGAATATGAAAGGTTTACGCGAAAAACGGCAGAGTTCTTCAGATTCGGATTTCCGTTGCGTACATACAGCGGGTTGGAATCAAACGTTACATCAAGCATATTCATCAGAGAAGGCGACTGCATGCGCAAGCTGGCTTCAAATTCCAGCTTATGTTTCAGCCCGCGTGTCCTTCTTGTCAGTTGTATGTCTGCTTCCGGAAACCAATTTGTCAACTTACGGCCGCTATACACCGAACCGTCAAAGCGAAGTGTCTTATCTTCATACATGAAACCGGGAGTTATACTCATATAAAAGTCCGAAATCATATTATAAGAATCATCGTATTCCGGCAATTGTATGAGAAACTGCAGCTGTCCTCGTGTACGTCTGGTCAATTGCCCTGTCAGATAGCTGTTGTCCCTGTCAAGGCTCTGCATCAAATCAGAAGCCTCGGACGGCAGAAGGCCAAGTTCGGTGTCACTCCCGTCTCCCCAACCTTCAAGCTCGTCAAGGCGATAGAGCGAATTCACATCACGACTATATCCTTGCCAAAATGAAACCATAGGACCAAGGGTAAGTCCTGTCCACGTCATAGGTTTGGTATGCCAGTAATATTTTGCACTTGCCGTGAACGAATATCCACTGTTGGGAGTATTGAAATAGCGGTTGCGGAAATCCCCGTCCGGACGTGCGGTATAATCAATCCTATACCTGTCGAACGATTCGTTCTTCTGGTCGTATGCAGAAACATTTCCGTTTATGTAAAGTCCGTCGTAATTGACATTCGGCGTGCTCAGGCCCAAATAAAAGTCAGCGCCGTAGTTTACACGATGTCCGCGACCCATGGATTCACTGATTTTCCTGTTAATCAGAATTGACCGCAGACTGGAACCCATAGTCGGTTCTGAAAGGCTGTCAAGCAGGTCGGCATATGTCGACGGGTCGATATCGAAGACTCCGCTCGTACCGGAACTGCTGTTGTCATAGTTGCGGTATTCAACCTGAGGCGTAATTCTCAATTGTATTCCAGGATGTCTGTAATTATCCCTCCACAGCTTGAAATTCTTGGTAAGTTCGTGTCTTGTAGTCAGATACAGCTCTTTGGAATTCGCATTGTTCCATATTCGTTCATACGTATCTCCTCCAGGAAGGAAATTCGTATTATTGCTGCGCGTTATATGCTCCGTGCGGCTGTGCTTGAGCTGGGCGGAACCTTCAATGGTATAACGGTTTATCTTATCCCATACACCGTAATCGATGCCCACGTTCTTGGTCGTCGTCAATCCTCCGGAAATGTCGGCCGGAGACCAGTCTCCGCTTCGTCCAGGCTTACGCCTGTCGTTAGTGTTGTTGACATTTCCGAATATGGATAGACGCGACTGGGGTGTGAAACGCATGGCAAACAGACGTCCCATGAATCTGTCCTTAGTACCGACTCCCGCCTCTGCATTTCCAAGCCATCCTACGGAATATCGCCGTTTCAGCTGCACGTCCATGGTATAAATGCCTTCATCCACTTTTGCTCCGAGAAATTCACTCTTGTCACTCATTTTATCATACACCTGTATATTCTTTACCATATACGAAGGCAGATTTTCAAGCATGATAAGGTTGTCTCCCTTAAAGAAGTCCTTTCCGTTGAGAAGCAAGCTTTCCACAAAGCGTCCGTTAACGTATATGCGCCCGTCATCTTTAAGCTCAACTCCCGGAAGCTGTTCTATAAGTGCATCGAGCATCGAACCTTCCGACAGTTCGAAAGCATCTGCATTATATACCAGCGTGTCTTCATTCATGTAGAACTTCACCTTTGTCGCATTCACCTGGACTTCGCCCAGCATTTGGGCCAGTTCCATATGCGTAAGCCGACGTATGTCTACGTATATGGTCGTCAATGGATTATGCTTGCGGAATTTCAAATGTAATGGGTAATATGTTGTTTCATATTTCGGATGTGAAATCTCCAATATATAATCCTTTGTCGTGCCGTCAAACAGCTTGTCCAATCTCAAGAATGCATATCTTTCCTGCGTGTTATTGTTCAATGTCCTGAAACTGCCTATCACGGTGCTGTCTGCAAGCATGAGCCTGACATCAAGCGTGTCACTTGCTTTGATTATCTCCTGTGTGATTTTATTTCTGAAATAAAATTCAACGCTCCAACGGTAATCTTTTTTCTGTGCATGAGCAGGAATAAAAAATAATACTGACAAAAATGTAAATAATAGTCTAACCATAAGCAATTATTAAATGAATGGAAGTTCTGCCGAATCCTTTAATCATCCGGCAGAATTACATGAGCAACATTATTAAAACATAAATGAATCTAAAAAAAATACTGTGCATACTCGAAGAAGTTTTTGCGTTGCAGAAAGGCTTTTTTGTAGTAGAAGTAGTGCATTTACATTCACAGTTTCCGTTTGATCCGCATCTACTATTGCAATTACAATTACCTCTACTACTCATCAAGTCCATTCTGTTTGAAACAAGTGTACCAATTCCACTACGCATTTAACTTCTGCGTCAGCTCCTAATATAGGAATGTCCATTGAAATGGGAACTAAAGACTTTTTTCAATTTCATAAGCATACTTTTTAATAAAAGTGAAACAAAAACATCTACATTTTCTCATTAATTATAACTACTCGTTGGCGGAAATAATTCTGCACATACTTAACTCTACCAATGTGTCTATTATTTTTATAGTTAACGTATTTCAGAATAATAGGTGCGTTGATTTCTCCTACAATCCGTGTAAAACTTGCTAAAAATCAACAACATGCGTAACTTTTTACGCATAATCCTTTTATCATGTTTGTTCCGCCAACGTTTTTTATTTTTTCTTTTTATTGAATTTGTATACTACATGCAGCAGGGCATATCTGTGGATGCTCCTGTTGAAAGACTCCACAATACCTGTGGCACTGACTTTTCTGTACGTACTGGACAGATTGCCGAGGATGTCGAACCCATCAAGCATGACTACAAGATTTCCGTTCATGAACCGCTTGCTCAGACGTGCATTCCATATCAGGTCGTCGGTGTTCATACTTCTGTCGTTATACCCCCTACGGCTGTACATAGTCAGATCCGTGGATACCTGGAAATCAAGCTGCAGGTCAACCTTTGCCGTAACACCGTAATCAAAGTCATAGGCGTTGAGAACGTCTATATCCTTATTTTCGTTGTTCGAATTCAGATAGTGGAAATTACACTTCAACCCGAAGTCGTATTTCGACGAAGGACGATAATTCAGTCTTAGAGTCTCGTCTACATACAGATTGCCGTTTCTCATCTTCTCCGTTGCAACTATCGTTTCCGACGCATCGTCCACACCCACCATGTCAACGCTGTTCCAGTAGTTCACTGAGGTGTTAGAATTAAAAGTCCACAGCTTCTTCTTGTCCAGCGGAAGGCTCCAACCGAGTTTTGCACCCGCGTTCCACGTACCGTTGACCGTACACGGAGTAAACGTCCTCACACCGGTCGACTTGTCATAGACATAGCTCATCGTTTCCTTGTTCTGTGTCAAACCGCCCGATACTCCGACATTGTACATCCTTTGTCCTGAAAGAGTCTTGCGGTAGGAAAAATTAAGCTTATGCATATAAGCGGCCTTCAGCGATGAATTTCCAACATAAATATTGAGCGGGTCACTTGTGTTGTACATCACATCGTTCAGCAGCGATGGGATGCTTCTGTAGCAATTGTATGTGATGTCCGCACGGCTCCGTTTGTTGCGTACTACAAAATTCGCGTAAGGTTCAAAATAGAATTTTTCTTTATGCGGTGTATACAGATTGCCGGCACGTCGATAGTCCAAATCATATATTCCAAGATGGAACGGAAGTTCCATTCTTATCTCGTACGTATTTTCACCGCTTAAAATATTCTTTGAGAAGATGGCCCTTACCGTGTGACGCTGGTTGCGCTGTTTATAGTCATTCGTATTGTCGATGTCCATAGCAGAAAGCAGTTCATAGTCAAAAGGAAGACTTCCGAGCTTGTTCTCCGAATCTGCGCCCCATCCGTCAAGCTTATTCAACAGATAATACGAGGTGTTGCTGTTAGTCCATACCGATGAATACATATAGGAAATATTCAAGTTTGTTTCAGTATCGAACGCAATTCTGGCATCGGCGAAGACATTGAAATCGTGTTTTTCCACCGATGCATCAGTATACTTGTTTCTGTAATCTGTAAAGGCGGATGCAGGATAGTCCAATCTGTAGTGGCTGAAATTTTCATTCCAATTGCCGAAATATGCATATCTCGCATTGAGACTATATACAATATTGGAAACCTTATACCCTTGATTAATCGACAGGCGTCCTGACAGATTATCGCCTTCGTCAAGGTTCGAAGTCATGAGTCTGTTTATAGCCATGCGCCGAATCAGTCCGTCGGGGTCGGGCGATGAAATGCTGTCCAACAAATCTTTGCCGTAAAGATCAGTCATGTCTTCCGAAAAAAGCGCGGAGACATAGCGGCTACGTCCTTTGTTCTTGTGATATTCGAAATGCGGCATCAAACTAACCCTATACGACGACTCCATGTTGAACCTCAGGCTGTGGTCCGTAACGATGTTCCATCCGCACGTGCGGCTGCTTCTGAATGCATTCTGATACGTGTTGCCTCCGGAAAGAAAGTTCGTCGTATTGCTTCGGCCATCCTGAGTATTGTCGTTGTGCGACACGTCCAGATTGCCGTTGCCCTTGAAAGTCCCGCTGCCGTCTATTGTATAATTGAGACCAGCACGCCTGTTAGTGATAGTTCCAGATGTGGAGGAATTTGGCGTCCAGTCGCCGCGCGTCCCAGGCTTGGAATAATCATTGAGGTTGTTGACGTTCGCATAGACGAACAGATTCGAGTTCTCGGTCATTCTTAGTCCGAACACACGTCCCATGTAACTGTCCGAAGTACCGTATCCGCCCTCGGCATTGGCAATCCATCCGGTTACATACTGGCGCTTCATGGCAACGTCCATCACATACTGCTTGTACATAGGATTCTCGAAAAGAGCCGGTGCCGTACGCTCGTATACTTTCAGTTCCTTCACCATGTAGTACGGCAGGTTATCAAGCATCAGGCGGTTGTCGCTCGTAATGAAATCCTTGCCGTTGAGCAGGAGCACGTCCACCTGACGGCCGTTGACGAGGATAACGCCGTTGTCCTTCAACTCCGCACCTGGAAGCTGGCGTATGAGGTCATCGAGCATGGAACCTTCCGGCAGATTGAAAGCATCAGCGTCATACACCAAGGTATCGCCACGGTGATAGAACTTCACCTTCGTAGCAACCACCTTGACCTCATCGAGCGTATCGGCATTCTCTTCTGACGACTGGACAAAATCACGCTGCATATACGTCACTTTGCGTATTTTGATGTCCCCTCCGCTCTTCCTGAGTTTTTTCACCTCGCAAGGAACCGTTACACTCTCATATCCTGGATGAACGAAACGCAGATAGTACAGTCCCGGACGATATATGCTGAATTCATATGAGCCCCTGTAGCTGTCATACACCATATTCGACAAGGTAGAATCAAGCACCGCACTGTCGCTGTCCAGCAGATATACCTTCGCATCCTCAATCGGAGCCTTGGTGAATCTGTTGGCCACACGGCCGTAAAGAATGCTCTTTTTCCCGCTGTTCTGGGCTGTTGCCAATAACGGGAACAGCATAAAAAGCAGTAACGTCTGCAACAACTGTTTTTTCATAATATCGTCAGTTATAAAGGTTTATAAAATTTTCAGCCCCATATCAGAAAGCCCCTTCTGCTTAAATTAGTAACAAAATGCATGCCACAAAACAAATCAATTGATTATCAACGGTTTACATTTTAGTACTAAATTTCAACTGTAAAATTTCTTTACACTACTGTAAAATAACTTTACAATCTAAAGGCTATTCTACCAAGAAATAATCGCAGAGGCATATTACAAATCCCAATTACTGATTATCAACATATTAAGTTTTACATATCATATTAACAGTAATATATCTTTGCAACTCTAAGGAATAACTTCACAATTAAAAATCCCTTATACCTAAAACAGCAACAAAGATATACACAAAACGAATCCATTGACTATCAACGTATTACACTTACATAAATCTTAACTGTAAAATAACTTTACAATACAGCCAATTACATTTACTATTCAACCAATAATTTCCAAGAACGTCAAACGAAAAGACACGAGCGCCTGAAATTTTCATTTCGAGAGCTCGCAAAGGAAATTCCGAGGGCTCAGAAATCAAACGATGAGCCCTCGGAAAGATAATTGTGAGCCCTCGGAATAAACACAACACTTAACCGGATGGCTATTTTATAGGTCATAAGAATGTCAGCTTAACTAATAAATATTAATTATCATTTCTATAAAAAAGCGAATACAAGCTATAGCATAGAACAGAACGATCAGGATACAAATGGCGAATTAGACTTTTTTAGTTATAAAACATTACAAAAAGATAAAATTTTAATTTTTATATTAATTTATGAGGAATAAAATTTTAATTTTTATATTAATTTATGAGGAATAAAATTACCTTTGCATCAATAAAAGATATATTAAATAAGTCGCTTAATAAGCAATACATCAAGGGCAATAGCTACGAAGTAATCTATTGTATAAAAACAGTCAATAGAATCTCAAAAAAGGAACTTAAAATGGGGAAAAAATTACTATTGATAATAATATATGTATCAATTCTTTCTGTCTGTCATTCAAACGCACAATCTATGAATGACAAATGGGATGAAAATAATAAAACTTACACGAACTACACATGCGGTTTTTATTGGAATCTGCATGAAGATTTACTATGGACCAAACAACCGCTTAGACAAAAAGATGCTGTATTTGGAGCTGTTGATATAGAAACAAGAACCGTTGCATATATAACAGCAACACCAATAAAAGCGTCAACAAACGACATATGGTCATATGAGTCCGAATTAAGACGTGGACAAAAAGATGCGTTCAAGGAAATAACAGGGGCCCAGATTATAGAAACTGGAAAAGTTATTTTTGCTGGGAAAAACGCTCTTAAAACGAAAGTCACATATAATCTAGCCCAAGATGACAGATTCAAAAACTCAGATATAAAAATGTTAATGGTTCAATACTCTATATTGCTTCAAAATTATGTAGTAACATTTTCTGTTTTGGCCACACAAGATATTGAAAACGAGCTGAATAAATATGGACTTTGCATCGAAAATGTTTTCTTTAACGGCGTAGTACTTACAAATCCCAAACAACTTAAATAACTAAGATTCGTAAAGTCTATCATAGTTGCAAATGGTGTTATCAGAAAAACGTCGCATATTTATAATACCATAACACAAATTGTCGGTGGAGTCATACCTATGCAACATAGACTCAGCCGAAGAGGCTTTATTACATATATGGTATTCTGTAATAATCCAGCAAAGCTTTAAAATTGTCCTGGGCCGTGAGGCAGGTATCCCTAAGATATTCTTTTATCTTCGGCCAATGCTGCAAACCGCGATAATAAAACATCTTAAGTTCATCGGTAATAATGAATGGAACAATGCCGTTGGCAAGACATTCCTTAAACAATATCAACCTTCCTACACGACCATTACCATCTTGGAAAGGATGGATTGATTCAAACCTTTGGTGCATGTCAAGAATATCATCGAAAGTCTTTTGTTTCTTGGCATTATACTCCTTGAACAGTTCACTTATTTCGTTTTTCACCTTTTCCGGAGCTGTAGTCTCATTTCCATCCACCTCATTAGGCAAACGCTTATAATCGCCGACGGCAAACCATGTTTTAAGACTATCAGAGGTACCAGACTTGAGAATAAGGTGAAGTTCTTTTATAAGTCCTTCCGTCAGGCACTCGGTTGCTCTATCTATGATTAAGTCTATGCATCGAAAATGGTTTGTGGTTTCAATAATATCATCGACTTTTATACTTACACCTTCAAAACCTATCGTGTTGGTCTCGAAAATATATCTTGTCTGGTCATGAGTTAAACGACTGCCTTCGATATGATTTGAGTTATAGGTCAGATCAATCTGAATACGATGGTATATCCCGCCTTTCAGTTTGATGTCTTCCTGCTCACGAAGAACAGCAAGCAACGGCATAATTTTTTCATTTCGCTTTTTTCGCGCAGGCAAAACTGCATCCTCGGGGATATTCCATGTTTTACCAACCAAAACAGCCCCTTCAATCTTTCCTACAGCGCAATAATTTCGTGCTGTACGTTCTGATATTCCATATTTGGAGGCATATTCTGAAACTGAAATGTATTTCATACTCTATCGGCAAGTTTAAGCTCATTACGTGCTGTAAAGATAACGAATCTTGCCGATATCGGCAAGATTTAGCACATGGGAGACAATACAAGTTGACAAAAATGCCTATATATCCTAATATAAGGGGACTACATTATCCGGTCTATCGGCAAGCGGACATGCAGAAGAAAACATAGTGAACGAAAAAACATGTATATGCATAACGCACATTCAAATACGACAAAAAAAACTAAAACATTCGGGCGCTTGATGCTTACAGTTTGCTCAAATTAACTGAAATATATATCTTTGCATGATTTATTGCCTTTTGGCTGTTTTTGACTACATATTAAAACAACAAAGGCACAAACTTCAGGACATAAAGAATTAAGCATTATATAAACAATGACAGCAAAAGAAATCAGAGAGTCTTTCAAGAAATTCTTTGAAAGCAAAGGCCACCTGATAGTGCCATCTGCACCGATGGTCATTAAAGACGATCCGACTTTGATGTTCACCAACGCCGGAATGAACCAGTTCAAGGATATCATACTCGGAAACGTACAGCCTAAGTGCAGACGTATGACTGATACACAGAAGTGTCTGCGTGTAAGCGGTAAGCACAACGACCTTGAAGAGGTGGGTCACGACACGTACCACCACACAATGTTCGAGATGCTCGGCAACTGGAGCTTCGGCGATTACTTCAAGAAGGAAGCTATCAGCTGGGCATGGGAATATCTCGTTGACGTATTGAAGCTCAATCCGAAGGACCTTTATGCAACAGTGTTCGAAGGTTCACCTGAAGAAGGTCTGGAAAGAGATGAAGAAGCAGCACAAATCTGGGCTCAGTTCCTGCCTGCCGACCACATCATCAACGGCAACAAGCACGACAACTTCTGGGAAATGGGCGACACAGGACCATGCGGACCTTGCTCGGAAATCCACATCGACTCTCGTTCGGAAGAAGAGAAGAAGAAGATTCCTGGAGCACAGCTCGTCAACAAGGACAACCCTCAAGTTATAGAAATATGGAACCTAGTATTCATGCAGTACAACCGCAAGGCCGACCATACACTCGAACCGCTTCCAGCAAGGGTTATCGATACAGGTATGGGATTTGAACGCCTCGTACGTACACTGCAGGGCAAGACTTCGAACTACGATACAGACGTGTTCCAGCCGATAATCAAGGTCATAGGCGACATTGCCGGTGTGAAATACGGCGACAACGAAGAGACTGACGTGGCAATGCGTGTCGTTGCAGACCACTTGAGAGCGATTGCATTCTCTATAGCCGACGGACAGCTTCCAAGCAACGCAAAGGCCGGATACGTAATCAGAAGAATCCTCAGACGTGCGGTAAGATACGGATACACATTCCTCGGACAGAAGGAAGCATTCATGTATAGCCTTGTGCCGACACTCGTTGAAGAGATGGGCGATGCATTCCCTGAACTCAAGGCACAGAAAGAAATCATCATGAAGGTGATGAAGGAAGAGGAAGACTCATTCCTGCGTACTCTCGAGAAAGGTATATCACTGCTGACAAACGTGATGGAGCAGACCAAGGCTGAAGGCAAAAACGTCATTGCCGGCGACAAGGCTTTCAACCTGTTCGATACTTACGGATTCCCTCTTGACCTCACAGAACTTATCTGCCGCGAAAATGGCATGAGCGTCGACGAAGCAGGTTTCGATGCTGAAATGCAGAAGCAGAAGGAACGCGCGCGCAATGCGGCTTCAGTGGAAACAGGCGACTGGGTAGTTCTGAAAGAAGGCGAATGCGAGTTCGTAGGATACGACTACACTGAATACAACTGCCATATTCTGAAATACCGCGAAGTAAAACAGAAGAAGGGTACTGTTTATGAAATAGTTCTCGACAAGACTCCTTTCTATGCTGAAATGGGTGGTGAGGTCGGTGACACAGGTGCTATCGTAAGCGAAAACGAAACAATTGCCATCCTCGACACTAAGAGAGAGAACAACCTGCCTATACACATTGCAGAAAAACTGCCTGAGCATCCTGAAGCTGAATTCATGGCATGCGTTGACGTTGAAAAGAGACGTGCATGCGAGGCCAACCACACATGTACTCACCTGCTCGACCAGGCGTTGAGAGAGGTTCTCGGCTCACATGTTGAGCAGAAGGGTTCGCTCGTAACTCCTGACGGTTTGAGATTTGACTTCTCTCATTTCGAAAAGGTTACTCCAGAACAGCTCCGCGAGGTAGAACACATCGTAAACGAAAGAATACGCGAGGACATACCTCTCAAGGAATACCGCGACTGCCCTATCGAAGAGGCAAAGAAGCTCGGAGCCATCGCCCTCTTCGGTGAGAAATACGGCGACAAGGTACGTGTGGTACAGTTCGGCAAATCTGTTGAATTCTGCGGAGGTTGCCACGCCAAGTCTACAGGAAGACTCGGAATGGTGCGCATCCTGTCGGAAAGCTCTATTGCAGCCGGCATCAGACGTATTGAGGCAATCACAGGAAGCAAGGTTGAAGAGATGATTGATCATGTGCAGGACACAGTAACTTCTATCCGTGAACTGTTCAACAATGCTCCAGACCTGACTGCAGCCATAAAGAAATACATCGAAGACAACCAGAGTCTGAAGAAGCAGATTGACGAGTTCAAGGCACAGAAGGCTCAGGAAATCAAGAAGATGCTCGACGAGCGTGCAAAGACTGTAAACGGAGTGAAGGTCATAAGCGGTGTAGTTATCGCTGATGCACAGAGCATCAAGGACATCACATTCCAGTTCAGAGCTCAATATACAGAAAACCTGCTCGTTGCTATAGGACACGTTTCAGAAAACAAGCCAGGACTGACAGTTGCACTGAGCGACGACCTTGCAAAAGAAGGAAAGAATGCCGGCAAGATTATCCGCGAAGCTGCTAAACTCATACAGGGTGGCGGTGGCGGTCAGCCTCACTTTGCAACAGCCGGAGGAAAGAATCCAGAAGGTTTGAACATGGCTGTTGAAAAAGTAATAGAGCTTGCTGAACTCTAAAAAACGCAAGCAGATGTATTTCTGCATATAAATAAAAAGAGAATCCCTGTCTGACGCCTAAGTCATGACTGGGATTCTCTTTTTTATAGGTATAATTTATCTACCAGAATCTTGCTTGCATACAAAATCAAAGTAAGTTGAAATCAAATTCACCTGAAGAAGAATCGTGCCTGAAGCCTTCAAATTCAAAGGATTTCAGCTGTTCAGGATCTGTCAAACGATTTTCAAGTATATAACGTGCCATGGCACCTCTACACATCTTAGCATAAACTACGACAGTGCGTAGTCGTCCGTTCTTTGCAACACGAAATGAAGGACTAATAACCTTGACCTCACGGCAGACGCGTTTCCAATCAACCATATTTTTCATTTCATCGCTGGCAAGGTTCACCAGTATACCGTCATCGGCCTTTATCCTGTCTATAAAGAAATCTGTAAGAAGAGGTTTCCAATATGCAAACATATTTACTCCGTCACGGCCAGGAAGTACAACATTACCCTCAAGACGATAACGCTTGACAACATCCAGCGGGCGCAGCAAACCATAAAGGAACGAAGCTATAAAAAGGTGAGAATTGGCATACACCAGATCGTCATCAGTCATAGTTTCCGGTGAAAGCTTGCGAAATGCCATCCCGTCATAGGCAAATACAGCAGGAAGCGCTGATACAGATGCATCAAAAAAGTGCTGATAACGATTCCATACATCCAAGGCAATGCTTTCGTTTACACCAAGCATTGAGGAAATCTCAAAAGGTGTACACGAAGCCATACGAACTGCATTATCTTCGGCATGCTTCAAGAAGTGCGGTTCGGTTGAAATCGATTCCAAGGATCTATCGCACACCTCGGCCATAATCTTTGCACACGATAAATAAACTATCATATATCCTATGTTGTTATGAGTTTTCACGTACAAAAATAACAAAATGCGTGTTCATACAATATCCAAACATAAGATGACTATTGATTATTGTTTGCATAAGATGATACAAAAGCATTTTTGCAAACATTGAAAAGAGGTGAATATGGGCAAAAACAGCTATATTTGCATAATGCCATACACAAAGGCATATACGTATAAGGAAAGATTATCACAGAAGATTATGGGAACAAGCAAGGTTTACTTTACAGACATGCGCACCAATCCTCAAAACAACCTGATCAACAAGATGATAAAGGTTGCAAAGCGCGCAGGAATAGAGAAGATTGATTTTAAAGATCAGTTTGTAGCAATAAAGATTCACTTCGGCGAACCAGGCAACGTGGCTTATATACGTCCGAACTTTGCCGCAGCTTTGGCAAAACTGATCAGAGAACTCGGAGGCAAACCGTTCCTCACTGACAGCAATACACTATACAGTGGCGGCCGTTCGAATGCTGTAGATCATCTGGAGGCCGCTATGACAAACGGTTTCAACCCTATTTCTGCACAGTGCAATGTGATTATTGCCGATGGTCTGAAAGGAACTGACCAGAGAGAAATTGAAATAGACGGAAAATACTGCAAAGCTCCAAAAATCGGAACTGCAATAGCAGATGCAGACATAGTGATATCCATGAACCACTTCAAGGGACACGAGATGGCCGGCTTCGGAGGTGCTTTGAAAAACCTGGGAATGGGTGCAGCAAGTGTACCTGGAAAATTGGAACTGCATGCTTCGGCTCAGCCAAAGGTTGACGCGGAAAAATGTATCGGATGCAAGATATGCGAAAAGCACTGTGCACATGATGCCATACACGTGAATGAGGACAGAAAGGCTGTTATCGATTACAACAAATGTGTCGGCTGCGGACAGTGCGTGGCACTCTGCCAGCACGAAGCGGCTGTGGTTTCCAGCTATGACACATCAGAAAACCTCAACTACAAGATTGCCGAATATACTAAAGCCGTATTAAAGGACAAGCCGAACTTCCACATAAGCTTCATCATGCAGGTAAGCCCTGAGTGCGACTGCTGGAACCATAACGACGCGGCTATTGTACCGGATCTCGGCATAGCAGCTTCGTTCGACCCTATTGCACTGGATCAGGCTTGCGCAGACCTTGTAAACAAGGCTCCATCACTGAGAACCGAAAACATGCTCACAGAAAAGCACCACGGATGTGCTCATGAAGGTGAAGATAAATTCCACATCATACATCCGGATACCAACTGGCAGGCAGGACTTGAGTATGGCGAAGAAATAGGTCTCGGATCAAGAGATTATGAATTGGTAATTGTTAAATAAGCAATATAGACACCACACAAAAATGAAGGCGACAGGAAACCGCTTTGTAGGTATACCTGTCGCCTTCATTTTTGTTATACAATTATATACTCACCTTTACTCATTGACCCAGACATGTTCTATCTCAAGCACATACATAATGTGCATACCGCCTTTCTCTCCATACCAACGGTCTACCATATCCTTGTCAATGAAATTGTCAGCACTAATAGACTGTTCATACAGTTTACGGCATTCAAGAGTCATTCTGGACTGTTCGAAAGTAACATTACCTTCTTCTGTAAATATAGGCTTCAATCCTGTTGCTGCTACTTTGTCAATGTCACGGCCAGACTTTGAACCGCAGATGCTGTGTACGTCGCGATGTGCTTCGCCTAGGAAAGACAGCGTGAGACCGTTCTCACGTTCAATGAACTCACGGATATAACGTTCCGGACGAATGAAGATAAATGCAACGGGCTTGCCCCAAAGCACGCCTACCCCGCCCCAACTGGCCGTCATTGTGTTGAAACTTGAAGAGTTGCCTGCTGTAACCAGCATCCATTCCTTGCCTATGGCATCAAACATATTGTCCTTCAACTCGGACACATTAATTTCTTTCATAATAACAATCTTTATTTGTAATATTGATATTCAATTCTAAAAATCATCTTCTGTGACATCTTTCTCTGAATCAGCCTCAAGCAAAGTCTGCTCTTCACGCCAATTCACAAGATACAGCATGCCTGTAGCTCGGGTGAACGCAGTATACAACCACCGGAAATAATCGACGCCAAGAAAATCTTCAGTCACATATCCTTGGTCGACAAAGACATTTGTCCACTGACCACCTTGTGCCTTGTGGCAAGTGACGGCGTAGGCATACTTTATCTGAAGTGCGTTGAAGTATGGATCTTCACGCATCTTCTTCATACGTTCGCGTTTTGTACTGATATCAGAATAGTCTTCAAATACTCCTGCAAAAAGTTTTTCATTCTGTTCGCGTGTAAGAGCGGGTGCCTCAGTATGCAAAGTATCAAGAAGAACATAGGTTTCCATTTCATAATCATCATAATCGGGAAAGGTAAGCACGCATGTGGCGAAACGAAATCCGTAAAGCATCCTTTCATTACATATTCGCCTTACCACAGCTATATCTCCGTTGGCAATAAAGTCCATCGGGCACACCTTTTTGCCGTTCTCGTCCTTATCCTGCTCCGGCCAATAATAATTGTTTTTGGCAATCATCAGCATGTCACCACACGAAAGTTCCTCTTCCCTATAAAGTATTTGGTTGCGTATGCCTTGATTATAGATATTAGCACGTTTGTTCGAGCGACTTATCACTATGGTTTCGTCAAGTCCATCGCGCGAATAACAGCTACCAAGACACTCTATAAGCTCATTGCCGGGAACATTGACGACATCGTGAAATCCATAGAATCGCACCAGTGGAAAAGTAAGAAATTCTTCAGAAGCAATCATTCTGCGAATATTCGTGGCATTCCACAATATTCCAGACTTATCTTCTTGGCGTACCACCGTTTTGAGTTCTACACAGGAAACATCCAGTCCATAACTTTCCATAAAATCGGAAGAAAGGGCCGGGCTGTCTTCTTCACCAACCGGAGGGAGCTGTGCGCTGTCACCGATTAGAAGCAGACGACATCCTGTACCACCGTAGACAAAATGAACAAGATCGTCAAGAAGACGGCCGGTTCCATACATTGAGCCTGAAAGTCCGTCATTGGAAATCATCGAAGCTTCATCTACAATGAAAAGCGACTGACGCAATGCATTATAGCCCAACGAAAACATAGAATCCACATCACTTGTCTGCTGACGATAAATACGTTTGTGAACAGTATATGCCTTATGACCTGAATAGGAAGACAGCACCTTTGCTGCACGACCGGTAGGCGCCATAAGTACACAGGCACGTTCCAAACTCTCCATTGTCTTCACAAAAGCGGCAACAAGTGAAGTTTTTCCGGTTCCGGCGTATCCTCTAAGAATAAAAGCCTTGTCATTATCGTCTGATAATACGAAATCGGCAAACGCCTCGACAGCCTTCATCTGGTCTGAAGTGGGCTTAAATCCGAAATTGAATAGTATTTGTTCCTTTAGATAAGTTTTAATCATCGATTTGTGAAAAAAAGTCGGCAGTGTTTGCTGCATTTCGTATAAATTCCTTATTTTTGCGACACGAATATAACAAAAAAATGTATAACATATCATGAAAAGGATTTATATCAATCTTCTTTTATCTGTTTGCGCGATTGCACTTGTATTTGCATGCTGCATGAGCATTTGGACAGAAGTCTCTTTTGACCAAGAGAAAACTGCAAGAGAAAACAAAGTGAAGCAAGCGCTGATGAACATCAGAGATGCTCAGGAAAAGTTCAAAATGACTCATCGCGGTGAGTATTGCGGTGACATTGATTCCCTTATCGATTTCGTAAAGAACGGAAAAACAATCGACAAAATCATAAAGGAAGGTGTACTCACAGACGAACAGCTTGAAGAGGGTATGACAGAAGAAAAAGCTCTGGAGATGAAATTGCCAGGATTCGTACGTGATACAGTTTGGGTTTCTACTGCAGAGATATTGGGAATAAAGAATCCAGACTCAATGAAATATGTACCAGTCGGCAAAAAGGGTGCTTTGATACAGATGAGAAAGAAGCCTGCATTCAACCTCAAATCAAACGAATGGGATGTATTGATTGAAATACGAGCTTCACTTGATGACTACCTTGACGGTATGGATGCAAAGAAAATCAAGAACTTGAAAATCGATCTCAAGAAAGCTGGTAAGAACAAAGCAGACCTTTTCGAAGACAATGCTGATGACACAGAAGGTAACTGGTACGGTTTAAAAATCGGTGACTTAAATGATCCAAGCAACAAAAATGCAGGAAACTGGGAATAATCAAATTCAAAATAAAAGTCTGTCCATTCGCATTTGTGCGGGTGGACTTTCTTTTTGTGTGTATACACCAACAGACAAATCGCCTTACAAGTATGTCGAGTACAGAATAAAGCCGACCATATCGCTTGCAGCAAATCTGAAAGAGGCTCTGCAGAATGAAGACATATTGAAGGCTCCATACAAACGCGTCAACATACTCATAACCAATACGCACTTCACTGTCGTCCCGACAATGGCATTCAACAGTGACAACATTGAAGACATATATAAATACAATTTTCCAAAAGACAAAGCCAACCACGTAAGCTTCAATGTACTGCGCAGATCTGGAATTGCAATAATATTCGGATTCGACAAAAACGTATACCAGCTTCTTCTTGACGATTTTCCAAATGCACGCTTCTATGCTTCCGCCAGTACACTGATAGAATATCTAAGCGAAAAGAGCCTGTCTGGAAAAGGAAAGAAGATGTTTGCGTATGTGCATGAAAATGAAATGACGCTATTCTGCTTCAATCAAGGCAGGATGATATTCATAAATTCTTTTGAGTCTAAAAATACGGAAGACAATCAGTATTACATTCTCAACGTATGGAAGAACTTGGGCATGGACCAGCTTGAAGATAAATTGTGCATTGTCGGAGACTGCGACAACAGATATGAACTCGCAGATAAGATGAGCATGTTCGTCAAGGATGTAACCCTTATGGATAGAGAGAATGATTACAAATACACCAAAGCAATGAAAACGGCCATGATTCCTTATGACCTGCAGACATTGCTGGTTTGCGGACTATAAAATAATAAAAGCACGCCATGAGAATAATCGGAGGAAAATACAAGCACAAAAGATTCGACGTGCCACGCAGTTTCAAGGCCCGGCCTACTACCGACTTTGCCAAAGAGAATCTGTTTAATATTCTCAGCAACGTTTATTTCGACTTCGACGATGCTCCAACCGCGCTCGACCTTTTTGCTGGAACAGGAAGCATCGGTCTGGAATTTCTTTCTAGAGGTTGCGGGAAAGTGATTTCTGTAGAAAAAGACTTTCAGCATTACAGATTTCTAACAGAGGTATCCAAACAAATGAACGATGCGGCTTGGAAACCAGTATTGGCCGACGTTTTCAAATATGTAGAAAGGAATCAGGAAAAATTCGATATAATCTTTGCTGATCCCCCATACACATTAGAAAAACTGGGAGATATACCAGACATCATATTGGGGAAAGACATACTTAATGAAGGAGGAGTATTTATACTCGAACATGGGAAACAGCACAAGTTCGACAACAACCCATACCTGATAGACCACAGAGTCTACGGTGCCGTGAATTTTTCTTTCTTCCAAAAGCCGGCAGAGAAGGCATAAACACATCAAAGACAATACACTATAAGATACCTGTATCGTGCAGCTTTTATACTTTGAAGCTGCACGATACAGATATTTTTTATCTTTTTATCAAAAAAATTGCATCTGCAATTAAACATTTTGAAGTAAACACAGTCATAAAGCACGAATATGTAAAAAGCATAAGTAAAAACATGCACAATACATTGAAACAAATATTGATGATAAAAAGTTAAGACAACACAATAAAAAGAAAATGAAAAGGACAGCAATATGTTTGCTTTTGGCCATAACCAGTACAACTTCTGTATTGGCGCAAAAGTATTCAGTAAAAGGTAAAATCATTGAAGAGGACACAAAAGAAGTAGTACCTATGGCCACCATACAGGTGTTGTCACTTCCAGACAGCGCATACGTCACTGGTATGGCATCAGGCCTAGACGGAACATTCAATATCAAATCCATAAAAAAAGGGAAGTATGTTTTGAAAGTCTCATACATCGGTTTTCAGAACTACACTACTTCACTGGACTTCACCAACAGTAAACAAAGTTCAAAAGATCTTGGTATAATCACACTGACATCCGATGCCAAACTGCTTGAGAGCGCAGTGGTAACGGCACAAGCTGCACAGGTACAAGTATCTGGCGATTCCATCATTTACAACTCTTCTGCATTCAGAGTACCGGAAGGCTCTGCACTTGAAGAATTGGTAAAGAAACTTCCTGGTGCAGATGTTGATGAAAATGGAAAGATTACAATTAACGGTAAGGAAGTATCAAAAATTCTCATCGACGGAAAGGAATTCTTTACTGACGACACTGACGTGGCAATGAAAAATCTGCCAACAAGTATGGTCGATAAAATCAAGGCATACGACCGCAAGAGCGACCTTGCACGTGTGACAGGAATCGATGACGGTGAAGAAGAAACAGTTCTCGACCTCACAGTCAAAAAAGGCATGGATCAGGCCTGGATTGGCAATGTCGATCTTTCTATCGGTACAAAAGACCGCTATGCAGAGAAAATCATGATCAACCGCTTTACCAACAAGAACCAGATGTCGCTTGTAGGTTCAATGAACAACACCAACGACATGGGATTCCCAGGCGGTGGCGGCGGTCCAAGATGGGGTGCAAGAAATGGCCTCATCACAAGCAAAATGGCAGGTTTCAACTTTGCCACCACATCTGACAAGCTGGAGACCAACGGAAACATCAGATACAGATATAAAGGTACAGATTCTGAAACAAACTCTGCTACACAAAACTTCGTAACTTCTACAGGTGCATTCAGCAATAGCAGAAGTAAAAATCTGAGCAACAGTTCATCTGTAAATGCAAATTTCAAACTTGAATGGAAACCTGATACAATGACCAATATCATTTTCCGTCCAAACGGAAGCTACTCTGTAAACAACGGATATTCTTCCAGCAGTTCTGCAACGTTCAACTCCGACCCGAATGAGCTGAGCGATGATCCATTGGCAGATGCAGACTCTTTGGCAAGCAACATAGTAGACTACATAGTCAACACCAATGCAAGCATACAACAGACATACAGTGACAGCAAATCCATAAATGCATCACTTCAGGCAAACAGAAAGCTGAGCAGCAACGGACGAAACATAACATTCAGAGCAAGCGGAGGTCTTAGCGGAAGCGAAAGCAAGCAGCTTTCAGCATCAAGAGTACTCTATACTCCATCTGATCCGAACGCAAAAGCTCCGACATACAACAACCGCTACTACACTACTCCAGGAGAGAGCAACAACTATTCATTGCAGCTCACATACAGCGAACCTCTTTGGAAACAGACCTACCTACAGTTCAGCTATAAGTTCAGCTACAGCTACAACAAGAACGACAGAAAGGCATTCATCTACGACAGCCAGGCATACAAGGACTTGCAGGAAAGCCTAGCCAACAACAAGTACGACATTGACGCCATACTCGACTTCATGCAGGAATCGGGCTACGAGCAGACTCTCAGCGATTCACTCAGCCAGTTCTCTGAATACAGAAACTACAACCACGACATCGAACTTATGTTCCGTGTCATAAGAAAGAAGTACAATTTCAACGTAGGAGTAAAAGCTATGCCTCAGTACTCAACACTCAACTACAAGTACATGGGTAAAGAGTATCCTGAGATTGACAGAGATGTGTTCAACATCACTCCTACACTCGACTTCCGCTACAAGTTCTCCGATATCAGCCAGCTGAGATTCAACTACCGCGGACGTACAAGCCAGCCGAGCATGACCAACCTGCTTGACATTACAGACGACTCAGACCCATTGAACATCAAAAAAGGTAATCCAGGACTGAAACCGTCGTTCACCAACACCTTCAGACTGTTCTACAACAACTTCATTCCTGATCGTCAGCAGAGCTACATGACTCACATATACTTCAGTACGACAAAGAATGACATATCCAACATGATATCGTACGACGAGACAACAGGTGTCAAAACAACCCAGCCGATGAACATCAACGGAAACTGGAATATCGGAGGTATGTTCAACTTCAATACTGCACTCGACCACGACCACTATTACACAGTCAACACATTCACATCTGTGAGATACAACAATCAGGTCAGCTACCTCGATCCTCAGCAGTATGACATCAACAAGTCCAAGACACGCCAATTGAATCTTGGCGAAAGACTGTCACTCGGATACCGCAACGACTGGTTTGAGTTTACAATCAACGGAAACATCAACTATTCGCATTCGCGCAATAACGTTGTTGAGTCGAGCAACCTCGATACATATAACTTCTCTTACGGATTCAGCACAAACATATACATGCCGTGGGGAACAAAGATTGCCACCGACCTCAGCCAGAACAGCAGAAGAGGATACAGCCAGTCGTCGATGAACACCAACGAACTTCTCTGGAATGCACAGATCTCGCACAGCATGCTAAAGAACAATGCGCTGACAATTTCTCTTCAGATCTACGATATACTCGGACAGCAGAGCAACATCAGCAGAACAATCAATGCAATGATGAGCAGCGATACAGAGTACAACTCTATCAATCAGTATGCAATGCTCCACGTGATATACAAGCTCAATCTGTTCGGAGGCAAGACAGCCGGTCAGAACATGCCTGGAGGCGGATTCGGACCTGGCAGAAGAGGACCAGGCGGAGGCATGGGTCCAGGCAGACCACATTGAAAATAGCAATATGTAAATATAAAATCCTATCACCGCATGTCGGATGATAGGATTTTTTCATATATTGGTGCTTGATTAACAAAAGGCGTCAATATGGATCTGTTCTGGAATTCTATATACGGAATAATCACAGTACTGTACATGCTGTATATCATAAGTACTGTAGTCGTAGTTGTACTTGAAAACCGCAGTCCGGTAAGAACCGTAGCATGGGTTCTTGTCCTACTTCTGATTCCGGTTTTCGGACTGATCATCTACTTTTTCTTCGGTCAGAAGTTCGGAAAAGAACGCAACATCGCCAAACGTACGCTCCATTCCGACGACTGCAGTCCCACATGCTCACGAGCCATCCCCGAAGAAGAAAGAACACCAGCATATAGAGGTGTCATGTCGCTTATAAACAACACCGACCAGTCCGTCCCCCTCTACGGCAAATGTACAGACATGTTCACCGACGGACAGTCTTTCATAAACAGCCTTATAAACGACATACATCAGGCACAAAGCACAATCCACATGGAATTCTACATCATTGAAGACGACAGCATAGGCCGAACCGTCAGAGATGCACTTGTACAGAAAGCCAAAGAAGGCATCGAGATAAGATTCATCTACGACGATGTCGGATGCCTGAAAACCAAAGACAAATTCTTCCGTCCGCTGACAGACGCCGGCGGTCAGGTCTATCCATTCCTTGAAGTCCGCTTTCCCCGCTTCTCCCGCAAAGTCAACTTCAGGAACCACCGCAAGCTGGTCATCATTGACGGCAATAAAGCATACATAGGTGGGATGAACATCGCCGAACGTTACGCAAGCAGCAGATGGCGAGATCTTCACATACGCCTGACCGGTGACATTGTATTCTCCATACAGGATGTTTTTCTGCGTGATTGGCATTTCGTCAGCCGCGAATACCCCCAGTCTCCACATTTCTATCCGCATAACTCTCATGAAACAATCAACTGCGTACAGATGCAGATAGCCCTGTCATCACCAGCCGAACGCTGGAGAAGCATACGTCAAGGCCTCCTGAAAATCATTCTCGACGCAAAGAAATACATATACATCATCACCCCATATTTTCTGCCCGATGAAATCATACTCAGCGCCATGCAGACAGCAGCCCTATCGGGGGTCAGCGTGAAGCTAATGATACCTGAAAAAGGAGACAACCGCATCGTAAACCTCGGCACACGTTCCTACATCTACGACATACTAAAGTGCGGAGCAGAAGTCATCATGTACAAGCCGGCCTTCATACATTCCAAGCTGGTCGTATGCGACGACAGCTTCGTTTCCATAGGTTCATCCAACATGGATTTCCGAAGCTTCGACAACAACTTTGAAGCCAACTGCTTCATCTACGACACACATCTGGCCGAAGTATGCCGCACCATCTTCCAAGGCTACATACTCCAGGGCCGCACCATCAATCCCGAAGCATGGAGGCGCAGACCCAAATACATACGTCTGACCGAATCGGTTGTCAAAATGTTCTCTCCACTGCTCTAAACGACGAAAAGTCTTCCAATCAGCCCGCAAATACTGCCTTGCGTCTTATTGCACGTACCTTAATTTTTATTATTTTTGCCCCAACGACAACACAAAATCTTGTATAAGAAAAAAACAGAGCGACAATGAAAGATTCATCAAAGAAAATTACGCTTGAAGAGCTTAACAAGAGCAATATATGGACACTTGACGAGAACGAACTCTACAAGATATTCATGGATTGCAAGCACAAGGAACTGCTGAACGACGAAGAGGCACACTATTACAACATCGTGCGCACAGTTTTCGACATCAAGTATCTCAATCGTGACGATGCAAAGAACGTCAGCATACTCGAAAGCCAGCACTACATGATATTCTCTGCACCTAACGACGGCGACTGCAACGCCATCGCAATCAGAAAGCGTCCGATAGCCAGGATTACGGACCTTACCCTAGAGAACATCCAGCACACAACACCGCAGCAGGTGCTCGACCTAATAGAAAACAATATGGGTACAGGCTGGAAAGGTCTTCCGCTGCAGATACAGGACATCATCGAATCGGCCTATTACGTCGACTGCAGCGTCCTTCCATCCAACATAATGAACCGGCCTGGAGGAATAGCCGAAAAACGCAAGAACGACGGCTATGCATCGCTCGAGATAGCCCGAGGCGGATGGACCGAAGCTGTTTTCATCAAGCAGAAGCCGAAGACAGAAAAGATACACTGCACTGTAGACGCGGATGAAGAAATGGTCGATGACCTCGGCGACAGCGACATCGATGCAATACCTTCATTCGATGAATGAAACAAAACAAATACATCAAACCCTTTAAATAATCAGAGAGACGGATCAGCCCACTTTGTGCATCAGCACAGGCCTATCCGTCTCTCTTTCTTTTTACCGCAAAAAACTTTAAGAATTGCAGTTTCGCATACGTGTGTGCGAAACTGCATCTGAAAAGCAAATTATTTCACCACGATATTCTTCACCGGCTGTTCCTTCTTCTTATCCATAGGTGTGCTGGAATATTTCACCTTGGCGAAATTTATGCTCTTCAGATCAATTCTCCTTATCGTGCTGTCGTACATCGTACGGAAATAAATAACCTTATTCTTCACATCCGAAGCCGATGTCCACTGCGTTCCGCTAGGAATGTCTGCCGGCACCTCGCCCTTGGCGAACTCAATGCCTATCGGTATGTCGAAGTTGTTCAGTATATGAAAGCACTGCACGGCTGTCTCCTCGCCGGTTTTCTTCTGCGGAGCCGTAGTCTGGTAGAATGCCGCTCTTACAAACCTTGACGGAGGCGTAACGTCGCCCGGTATACCAAGAAAACCGCTTCCCGCTCCGAAAGCTTTCACGTCCACATCGCCCAGCTTCATCTGAGGCGCACTTCCGGGAAACAGGTTCACGTAGTTGTTCAGGTTCGTCATATGCCAGTTGAAGTCAGGCGAATTCGTCAGCACGCCCAAACGATTCTCGTAGAAGTGCGGTGTACCTCCATCGACAATTTCCAGCACCACCTGCATTCCCGAAGCATCGGCAAAGCGCCAATGTACAGTCTGCGCCCTGGGATCAATGGACACCACCTTCAGTTCGGCCACTTTCGCCTTCACTTCGTCGACCGTTGCACACTCGCCCAGCACGAGCGCCACCAACTGCAGGTCGCTGATGCTCTTTCCCGCCATGCTTTCATCGTATGCGCCGTAGTCGCCGTAGGCAGGAAAGTAGAACAGTCCGGCCGACAGCCCCTGTTCATTCAGTCCCTCGGCCACGAAGTCGCTCTGTTCCACCGACAGGCCCACATATCCGTAGCGCGCCGTAAACTCCATTCCGCGCTTGCCGCCAGGCAGGAAACTCGATGTCCTGTATCCGCGGGGCACAATCACGTAGCGGCTGTTCAGGTCGCTTCCTCCCCACTCAATAGTCCTTGCCATCACAGGCGAACCATCGCCTGCCACCAGAGTAATGCCCGTACACGCATCAGCCGCACCGGCCATACAGAAAAGCGCCGACACAGCAGACAAAAGCTTTAAAAATCTTTTCATGTGAATTTTCTTTTTAAGTTCTACAATAAATGTTGCATCACACAATGTCACTATATAAGAACAAAAAGAAAGAGAAAAATGTTCGATACATACAAAAAAATCCGACTGCCCCTTCCGAAGAACAGACAGTCAGACTATCAAGGAAAGTTTCATGCCATCAGCTCTTTGCAAAACATCACACCATATTCTGCAAGTTCCATAAAAGAATCTATAGCCGAAGCAGAAACTTTGCTATGTTCTGATAAAAAAGGCATCAAGCGGTATATACGCTCGTGTTATTCCGTGCCGGTTTACTGCAATACGGGTTCTCCGCCGACCTCTTCGTAGCCGTCGTGATCGGCATTGACAGGAGCCTCTATAACATTGGTTGTGACATTGCTGTTTTCATCTGAATACATGTTTAACATCCTGTCCCAAAACTCCTTCTTGGTGTCCCACAATGTCAGGGTCAGTTGCTGATTATCTTGCTGGTTCCCGCACTTCAAATCCCCCAAATATGCGTTATGGGTTATATCGAGAGCCGTCATCTTGTTGCCATGACACCACAAATATTTAAGCTCTTCCAAAGTACTGACATCCAACGAGACAAGTTGATTATCGCAGCACTCCAAATCCGTCAGATTGGTCAGCTTGGTTACATCAAGGGCAGTCAGTTGATTACCGGCGCAAATCAAAGTCGTCAGACTGGTCAGCCCGGTTACATCAAGGGCAGTCAGTTGATTATCGCTGCACACCAAAGTCGTCAGACTGGTCAGCTTGGTTACATCAAGGGTAGTCAATTGATTACCCATGCAATCCAAAATCTCCAGATCGGTGAAGTACTCAATGCCGGCAAGGCTGGTAATGTTTTTATTTTGCAAAGGCAAGAAAGTTACCCAATTCCTTATTATTTGCATTCGGTTATACTCATCCAGGGATACGGTGCCATCGGGGTTCGCCCTCCATTGGATATTTGGGTTGAATTCTTTCACGGCATTGGCAAACGCCGCATTGAGGGCCTCGGTGAAATTGTCATCCTGTACCAGTGCGCCCAGGTTGGTAATCTTTCCGGCGGTGAAGGTCACCTCTTTTTGGGTGGTCTTGACGTATGTCTTGCCGCCTTCACCCATATAGTTCAGGGTAATGCCGCCCGTCAGCGTGTCGGGAGCCACGACGAAGTAGTACTCCTCGCCTTTCGTGAAGGTTCCCGTCAGCGTTACCGACCGGGAAGCGCTTCCCGTGGCGGTCAGCGTACCATCGGCGATGGTATAGGTCAGCCCGCCTGCCAGTGCGTCGCTTTCTTGGTTGGCGGTCAGGGTAACTTCCGTCACACCCTCTGCGTCCACGGTGAACTTGGCCAGGGCGCAGAGGTTCTGGAACGTCAGATTTTTGCTGCCGCCCGTCGCCTGTGCCCACGAGGGGTTCAGCCCATTGGCAAAGCCGCCTGCCGTGGCTGTCTGCGTGGCGGGCAGGGTGAAGGTGATGGCAGTGTTGTCGAGGGTCAGCGTCCCGTCGTCGGTGTAGGGATAGAAGGCGGTGTAGGTATCGGTCTCGGCTGCCTCGCCTTTCAGGGTGGCGGTGCTGCCGCTGACTTCGTTTGCTTCAAACTTGCAGATGGTTTCCGTTCCGTCGTAGATGGCTACCAGGTCGCCCTGCGTCCAGTTTACGGCATGGCCGTCCTCGCCCAGCGAGGTACGTGTCTGCGGCATTCCGGCGGTGAAGGTCATGTGTACCTTCCCCGTGCTGCCGCTTTCGTTGTTCTCAAGGATTTCTTCGTTGCCGCAGGCTGCCAACAGCAGGGCCAGTGCGGCGATGGTCATACATTTTATACTCATTTTCCCATTATTATAAATTACCAAACCACTTTGTCATCGTCTTCAAAACCACGGTGTTCTGCACGAGGGTTATAGTCATCACCACTGGCATCCAACAAAAAATTACTGCCCTGCACTTCGATAATCTCACACTCCGGAGCCAAATAATCCTTACGCTCCGACAACGAAAAGTCATTAACGTTTTTCATCTGCTGTAAATCTGTTTTTAAATTTTCTAACATATAATTTCTTTTTCACTAAAAAACAAATGCTGTCACGGCATACATGCCATAGGCCATACAATGCCTACAGGCAAGGGCATACTACGACAAGAGCAGGAAGCCTTTCCTATAAGGCTTCCTGCTCTTGCATATTTTAATAAAAACGATATATTTTACGCGCCCGTTAGCGTCTGCATGTAATGTGTGTGTGTGTGTGTGTGTGTGTTTATACAAAAATTGCAGACAGCCAAATTTTCAGGCAAGAAAATTGCCTGTGCAGAATCGGCGGAATTGCGTCCGATTCCAGAAACTGCATCTATCATATAAAAAAAGCTGTGTGCCATTCTTCGTACAATATATATATACGTAAACAATAAATCCAAGTCCGCCCTCGGGCTGCAACTTAAATCTGTGCAAAGATACAACAAAAAAAGCTCATGGCCAGCCGACAAGCATGATTTTTTCGTCCGCAAACAAAACGGCGGCGAAAGACGAGGGCGCAGAAACAAAATTGCGAGCCCTCGCGGACCGAACTGCGAGGGCTCGCAATTTTTGACGCGAGGGCCCGCAATCTACGATTCAGGCCTCCGTAAAGCAGAGAGGGTGCGCCTCCCGAAACGGAAGCGCACCCTCTCATGAGATATTTGTGGTTGCCGCTCGGCGGCGGCAATCCTAAAGACCCAATCTAAAATGTCAACGCTTGATTACAGACTCTGTTGAATCAATTCCGTCTGCAGTTACCTTGACGTAGTATACACCGGCAGAGCATGCACTCATGTCGATAGTACGAACTTCGCCTGCACGTACAGACTTGGCAGAAGCTGTTGTCACAAGCATACCGTTGGCGTTGAACACTGCGTATGTCACGTTCGATGCATCAGCACCGAGAGTAACATTGACGCTTGTATTTACAGCCTTAGGATATACGTTGACAGCACGGTCTGCATCAACATCTTCGATGCCAGTTGCCGAAACGACATTAACCTTCACCTGTGCTGTAGTCTTAGTACCCAATGCGTCTTCTGCTGTAAGAGTGAGGTCGGCAGTTCCGATCTTGCGTCCGGAAATTACGAGCTCATCTGCAGAAGCGAAGATTGAAGCAAAGTCGTTGTCTGGCATAGATGCAGTGAATGTCATCTTGTCGCCGTCTGGATCAGTGAAGAGCGATGAGAATGCAATGACGTCTGTAGTCTTGCCTACTGCAACGTCGATTGTCTCAGAACCGACAAACTTAGGTTCGCGGTTTGTCTTCTCTACATTATATGCAACAGATGTTGCAGCTGCGTTTCCAAGAGCATCCTCTGTGTTGATTGTGAAGCTGTGCTTGCCTGCATCACCGAAATCAGGAGCAAGCTTGACAACAAGCTCGAGTGAGCTTCCGGCAGGAACATCTACTGTATTGTCTGCTGCGACAGCTTCAGCATAGTCAGAACCGTTGAATGTACGGCAGCTTTCGATTGAAGCAATTCCATCTACATCAACGAGAGATGCCTTGAATGCATCACCTTCAGCATCTTCAACGCGGATAGTTACAAGCGCTGTAGAGTTCTCCTTTACTGTTGGAGTTTCCTCCGGACCAGTAACAACTGGAGCTGCATTCTTGTCAAGATATATAGGATAGTTGACAATCTTGTTTGCAGGGTCGTTGCTCTTTACTACGAGCACAGCCTTGTTGCCGGTCTTGTAGTAAGTGCTTGCAGCGTTGATTTCGAAACCTACCGATACGCTTTCGCCAATCTGGAGTTCGCCTTCGGTGTCGGAATCGGCAGTGAGTGCAATCCAAGGCTTGCCTTCTTCCTTCTCGACGCAAGTCATGAAGTAACCGATAGAACCATACTGTGACTCGAACTCTGATGCGAAGTCAACCCATCCCATGTTAGAGAGCCATCCCATGAAGCGTCCTGCGCTTACCTGGTCTTTCTTCTGCGACATGTATGCAGGGTGAGTTACGCCTACCGGATACTTGACAACAACATAGAATGTGTCACCTGGGTTGATGTATACAGGGTTTTCAAAGTCAACCATACGAGGCACGGCAGTGTAGTTGCCGTTGTCGTCCGGAGTCTCGCTGTCGATATGAAGGACTCCACGTCCGATATAGTCGTTAGAAGTGATATCGCTTCCGCGGAGCACTCGTACGTCGATGTCAACATTCTTCAGATCACCTACAGAAGATACGAAGTAGAGGCTTGAGAGGTTGAATCCGCGCTCAGGAGCCACGTATCTTGTAGCAGCATAGAAGTTGTCTGAAGTTGCACCAGAACCGATAGAGAATACGAACGGTTGCTCTACATTGAGGATAGGATAATAGAGAAGGTCGTTGTAGTCTTCTTCAGGAACATCATAGATGATACCTTCATACTTCGCAAACGGTTCAACAGCAGGAGTGCTGAAACTGTTAGCTGCCAGCTTGTGCTGTACTTCAGAGAGGTTACCAGCAAGACGGTTGCTTCCTGGAGCAATGCCACCTCCATCGTCAGGTATTACTTCGCCGTTGCCTGAAGGATCGAGTCTCAAAGAATATGTAAGCTTGTACTTACCTGTGTTGGAAATGTTGAGTGTTTCCTTTCCGACATAGTTGTCAGCCACACCTTCTATTCTTATTTCAGGCTTGTCGAATGTGAGTGTAGGAACCTCAGTGATGTTGAGTGTATAAGGCACAGTAACCTTATCAAGACCATCAACACCTTCGAGAGTGAATTCGATATTCTCATTGATGAGAGCTACAGTCTGTGCATCGTAGTATATCACACGGAACGGAACCGGATCGAATCCGACCTTGAGATCCATACCAGGAGTATAAACTGTCCAACCGCTTATATAGCTTCCTGTAAGGAAGTCCCAGAATGTAGTGTAAACCTCAAGAACGGCAGCAGACATTCCCATTGGCGGCTGTGCATCGAAGAGCTTAGAAGCAACGTTAGTAATGTTGAATGCCTTGGCACCCTTGTTGGAAATTGTGAATTCTGTTACAACTCCAGAGTAGTTGTTTGCATCAGAAACAACTTCAGTCTCGAGTTTCTCAGGAATCTGAGGCAAAACCTCGCCAGAGATAGTGAACTCAACAGGAACGCTTACGTTTTCAGACTTAGGTACATTAGTATTCATGTCGAGGCTGAAACGGTATGTATCAGCAAGGCTGTCAGCCTTGATTTCTACAGGTATACCAACCTCTGCTCCTGGAGCTACATTGTAAGATACAGATGGATAGAACTCAACTGCATTTCCATCAGCAATGTACTGGTTTGGAAGCTGAATGCCTCGCTCTGCCTTTTCATCCTGGAGACCAGCCAAACCGAATACGCCGATCATCATTCCGTTAGAATCAAGATGGTACTGGTACTTGAAACGTCCATCTGAGTAAATTATGAGCTGGAAGTTCATACCAACCATCATAGAGTTACCGTAGTTGATGAATGACACAACAACATGGTCACCTTCTTCTTTATAGTAAATACCTGAATCAGAAGTAGTGCCCATTGTATGGTTACCCCAGAATGGTGCTATAATATTTGTATAGAACGTATTGGTATTAGGCAATGATGCCGGCGGTACTGGGAATTCCTTGTAGTCGTCATGCTGGCTGAAAGAAACAAATCCAGTATTGTAGATATACATTCTGTCGTATGTCTTTCCATAGAATGGGAATGGGAACGGAAGTTCAACAGCCATCGTGTCTGTCTTGTCGAGGAAATACGACATTGTTTCATGACGATTTGCAGAACCGTCTTCAAGATCAATCCAGCTGTAATCTACATCTTCGTTTTCAGAAGAAGCCTTGTAAGAATAGCTTACCTCGCTGTTGTCCTTTTCAGCCTGATCCTTGAGTATGATCCAGCTGTTAGGAACAGTAGTAAAGCTTAGTGTTTCATTTCCTGTATTCGATACAGTAACTACAGTGTCAACATTCTCGCCGAACGGTGTAGTCACTACGATTTCTGCAGGTTTCAAAGAAAGAGCTGGTGTACCGACAACTTCACCGCTTACAGCGATCTCAGTCTTTGTGTTGTCACCATAAGTAACGATTACGTTATCAGCAACCTTGCCTTCTGTTTCTGTAGGAAGAGTAATCTTGATATCCTTACCACCTCCAGCAGGAACCACAAAGCCAGATGCAACACTCTTGTCGATGATGAAACCACCGTTCTCAGAAACGACAGACTTAACAGTAAGGTCTGCATTACCAGTATTGCGAAGGAGCATACCACGCACAGCATCTGATGTTCTGAATACTTTTCCGAAATCGAGTGTGAGTGAATCAAATGTTACCTGCGGTGCAAGATCTGAACCTACAATTTCTGCACTGATCACGATGTTCTTGCTTGGAGTCTTCGGATCGTTTGTCAGAATTGTAAGATTGTTTACGAGTTCACCTGCATAAAGTCCTTCTTCAGCCTTCACGTTGACGCTGATTTTCTGAGAATCGCCGATGTTAATCATACCGCTTGCACTTGACACACCTGTAATCATAGACTGTGCCGGGGCAACAATCTTGAATGCAGAACCAGAAGTAATGCTCTTGTAGAGTTCGCTTCCAGACACTTCAACATAGTAGGCGTCGGTAATGACAAATGGATCTGTGCATTCATCGTCGCTCACTCCGATAAAGGCGTTCTTACCTTCGTTGTGCGTTGCTCCGGCGTCGTAGCTGTCATAGTAGACCTCAACGCTTCCGTCGTTGCAGAGCGCCATGTGGTAGCTTACAGGAACGTTTGACTCCTGTGAATACATTGATGCAGGACAGAGAACATTGATGAACTTGACAATGAGCTTGCCGTCCTGGCGGCCATAGATAATCTTTGTGTCCTTACCGAACTTAAACTTGCCAGATGTGGCAAATCCTGAAATGTAGCCGAGTCCCTGTACGCAGGTTGACACAGGCACCATGCACTGGATGTTGCCGTCGATTGTATTGAATGCAATACCTCCATAAGAAGTTACATATACTTTGTCATAGTTCTTTCCGTAGAATGGAAACGAGAATCCAATCTTAATTGAATCAGAGATCCAAGTTGAATTATCGAACATTCCTGTTATATCAACAGAGTCTATGAGCTGCGGATTACCGTCGTATGCAAAACTGTCATCACCGTTGATATTAGACAGACTTGTATATCCGAAACGATGTGCGTCAACTCCACCGTCGATATTGTCAGTACTGAACTTAGGGAATACATACTGCAAAGGATACTCACCCTTATTTGTGATAGTGAACTCAACTTTCTTGCCTTCGCCACCAACCTCGAGCTCTCCAAGCTTGAAGCTGTCTTTGTCAACAGCTATCTCTGCAGGCATAGAAGAAACACCTATTACGATGAATGTATGAGTTATGCCGTTCTTGTCTGTAAGCTTGACAGTACCGCTCTGATTGCCGGCCTTTGTCGGAGCAAACGTTACGGACATATATCCCTTGGAACGTGCAGAGAAACCTTCGTGGTATGTAGGAACTACAAACTGGTCTGATGTGCATGAGATGTTGGATTCGCTGAGTCCGAAGTCTCCTGTAAACACACCGTAACCGCTGTTTACGACTTCAACGTCGAGAGTCTTTACTTCACCTACAAGAAGATTGCCGAAATCAACGATTTTGGCAGTTGAAAGTACAGGTTTGTTGCCTGAAACATTCATCGAAACGCTTACCGGAAGATTCTTTCTGTCGGCTTCGTTGATACCGACATTGAGACGAAGAGAATACTGTCCGTTTACAAGTTTCTGTCCGTCGTTCTTTACAACGATGCTGTTCTTTTCACCTGAACGTACGACACCTTCAGAAGGCTCGATTGTGAGTACAGAACTCCAATCTGGATTAGAACTGATTGCACGAACGTCCCATGTCATGATGTCTGCGGCACTTGCAAGGTCGCCTTCACGGAGCACTTCACTAAGCTGCGTCCACGTCTTGCCGTTGTCGCTGCTGTAGAAGCTGTACTGCTTGGTTGCCTCGCCGTTGACAGACTGGCCGCCTCCAAGAGGATTGCTAAATCCGGCAGGGAACTTGGCAACAACCCAGAAGGCGCTTCCCGGCTCGAAGTAAAGCTGTTCACGAAGGTTTACATCGAACATATACATGAAGAAATCATATTCCACTTTCTGAAGAAGAGTGGCTTTCGATATTGATGCCGCACCGCTATATATTTCAATCTCGGGAGCAGGCTCTCCGCTGGTGGTTCCTCCGAAATTGAGTGCAGTAAGATTGAATCCGTTAGGGAATGAATCTGGATCTACATAGAAATACTGAGCAAGTGCATTTGGTTTGGTCAAATCGCTCTCGCCGACATAATAGAATATACCCTGAGAATATGTGAGGGTCTGAGGATAATCGTCAGCTGTATAGTCTGCGCTTACAACAGGATAAGCAGATGCAGGCATAACAGAGATGGCTCCATTAAAAGGTACAATCTTGCCTGGAGCAACAGATGCGGCTCCGTTGCTGAACATGCTTGGGTAAGCGCTGATTGTCTGTGTGGAAATATTGTACTTCAGAATACCTTCACCATTATTGACGATGTCGAAACTTGAAGAAGCAACATCTGAAGAAGAAGCATCGATGTTCAAATCAAGGTATTCTGCAGACAGGGATGCTTCAGGACCTGCATTAGTTGTAGCACTCTTGACAGGAGAAAGCTCTGAACCGTCACCCCATCTGTTGTACGCTACAATTGCAATATAATATGTTGTCAATGGATTCAAACCAGACAACTCATACTGGAATTTATCGCCAGAAGTCTGGAACTTTGTATCAACATTCACATGCTTTACACCTTCAAGGTTTGAAGCATCAAATGGAGTTGTACTGTAGTACACCACATGATGATCTACCGACTTTTCTTCTGAATCAGGAATTATCCATTCGATCAAGATATTGTCCTGAGAAGGAGAAAGAGTAAAGTCGCCAACAGCCTGTGGAGCAGTTCCGGTTCCAACATGCATAGCCTTGTATGCATCGATATATCCGCTGCCGAATTTGCCTGCGGCGTCGGGATTGTCGGTATAAAGGTCGTTGACAGAAGTTACAAGCTGCGTGCGCAATGTCTCATTTGAGAAATTGGCGTTGCCATACTTTGAAAGTATGAGGGCCGCAATACCTGAAACGTGAGGACATGCCATAGATGTACCTTCGCTGTATCCGTATGAGCCGTTAGGCAATGTGCTCAGCACACCCTGCTCTTCACCGTAATCCATATCACCGCCTGGTGCAGAAACGTCGCACCAGTCGCCTCTTGAAGAATATGAAGCAGGAGTCTTCATGCAAGTGATTGCACCAACTGCAACAACCTTATCATAGCAAGCAGGCCAATATTCGCCTTCATCGCTTGTATTACCATTGGCAAATATACAGAGACCTCCGCTCATCTTGTCGCCACCGCCTTCAGCTGTGAAATAATCAATGGCTTCGATGACAGCCTCCTCGTAATATCCTGACGTGCTCCATCCCCATGAGCATTGAGCTATGCTGGCACCCATATCGGCAGCATATACCAAAGCAGCCGCGTAGTTTGCATTTGCGTTTGAACGGCTGTCGAAAATCTGACAAGATAGCATCTTTACACCACCCTGACCGTTACCACCGGCAACACCGGCAACACCGAGACCGTTTCCATTGACAGCACCTACTGTTCCGGCAACGTGAGTACCATGATCGTGAGCGCTTACATCCGCAGAATTGATGACGAAGTTATATCCATAGACATCATCTACGTAACCATTTCCGTCATCATCAACACCAGGCTGTCCGTTAAGCTCAGCCTCATTTACAAAAACATTCTGAGTCAAATCCGGATGACCATACTCGATACCACCGTCGATAACGGCTACGAGAACATCACTGGTTCCGGTTGCAATTTTCCAAGCTTCAAAGAGGTTAACATCAGCACCAGCCACACTTCCAGGCAATGTACCTTCATTCTTATAGTGCCACTGTTTAGGAAGAAGCGGGTCGTTGAAAGGCATTTCGCTTTTAGCTGAAGCACCGGCAGTCATAGCCTTAAGCTTATCCGAAGAAATGACCTTGAATCCCTTTTCTCCACCAATTGGAACAACTGGTACGACAGTTTCTACCTTCTGTACTCCTGCTGTAGACTTGTACATGCTCATGGCCGAAGCCGGAGAAACAGATGTTTCATCATAATAAACGTCATACCAAAGGTCGAGTCCATACTTGCGGTGTTTTTCCTCAAACTTAGGAGAATAAGGGAAAACACGCTTCATCTGAACGACCTTCAACTTGCCGCCGGTGTTGTCCAACGGCTCTACTCCAGTCTTAACGACACCGCCATTTGCAAAAGGTGCGACAGAAGCAATGCGGTCGGCAACTTCACGCTGGAACTTGACGCGCACCACTCCCTTCACAGGTTCTCCTGCATCAGACTGTGCCATTACATGCTCCAGACCAAAAAACATGGTCATCAACGAGAGCATGAGAATCAATCGTTTCTGCATAATTAATTTAATAAATGAATAAAATGAATTGAAAATCCTAAAAAAAATAACTTTATTGAGTACAATTGTGACAAAACAGGTGCAAAAGTATAATTTTCCAGTAGAAACGGCAACATGCAATTCTATAATATTTACATAAAGTTTGTAAAAACGTAATATTTCAAATCACAGCGTCACATTTTTCACTTTTAGAAAAACAATTCATAACTTTGCAGCACAAATGAAATAGGGTCACACTGTCCTGCCAGGCAGTCCAAAGCGAGATTGCTCAAAATTGACAGGATTGCATATTATGCCCCTTCGCAACACACTACAACACCAGACAGAATGGAAACTTACAGAATTGGCATAGACATTGGTTCAACAACAATGAAGGTCGTGGTTCTTGACAAATACCTTGACTTGAAGTTTTCAAAATACGTCAGACACAACGCACAAATTAAAAACACACTTTTCGACATTCTGGATTCAATTGCTGAAACCATCGGCGAATGCAAGGTTTCGGTAAGCATAACAGGTTCCATCGGGATGGGCATTGCAGAAAAGTGTTCTCTCCCATTCTCACAGGAAGTCATATCCGCAGCAAAATTTGTGGAAAAGTATCATCCTGAAATCAAAAGCATGATCGACATAGGTGGAGAAGACGCAAAAATCGTATTCTTCAGCAACGGAAAGGCTTCAGACCTGAGAATGAACGGAAACTGTGCAGGTGGAACCGGCGCATTCATCGACCAGATGTCACTGCTTCTTGGTCTCACACCTGAAGAGATGGATGAATATGCATCTCGGGCAACTCAGATATACCCGATAGCATCAAGATGCGGTGTGTTCTGCAAGACCGACATACAGAACCTTATTGCAAAAAATGCAAAAAAAGAAGATATCGCGGCATCGGTATTCCACGCTGTTGCCGTTCAGACTGTTGTCACACTTTCTCACGGCACAGATATTTCAACTCCTCTAATCTTCAGCGGAGGTCCGCTTACTTTCCTCAAATCCTTAAGACAGGCATTCTTCAACTATCTGGGAATTGATGAATCAAAGGCAATGATAACGCCGAACAGCCATATTCTTACGGCTTGGGGTACTGCGTTGCAAAGCAAGCCTGAGGACAGTGTAACACTTACTCAACTGAGACTTAACATCAGCGAGAAGCTCGATGCTGACTCGTTCAATGGAGATGCACTAGAACCACTTTTTGCCGACGACAAAGAGTATGAAGAATGGAAAGAGTCCAAACCTCAAGCTCCGTCAATGTGTGCAGACATACATGAAGGCAAATACACAGCAACGCTAGGTATCGATTCCGGATCAACAACAACAAAAATAGTAATACGCGCCAATGACGGCACAATCTTATACTCTTACTACACTCCAAACAAAGGCAACCCGATAGATGCCGTCAACAACGGATTGTCTAAACTGGTGGAACTTTGCCGTGAGCGAAATGCAGAACTGACAATAACAGGCGGATGCTCTACCGGATATGGCGAAGATCTGATAAAATCGGCCTTCAAACTCAACAACAGCATTGTAGAAACAATGGCCCACACAATAGCGGCCAAATCTATAGCGCCAAATGTATCGTTCATCCTCGATATCGGAGGACAGGACATGAAAGCCATCTTCATCGACAACGGAGCCATCAACCGTATAGAAATAAACGAGGCATGCTCATCTGGCTGCGGTTCTTTCATTGAAACTTTTGCAAGGTCAATGAAATACGATGCCGAAGAGTTTTCAAGACTTGCATGCACCTCACAAGCTCCATGCGACCTTGGAACAAGATGTACCGTCTTCATGAACTCCAAGGTAAAGCAGGTTTTGCGTGAAGGCGCATCTGTAGCAGATATTTCCGCAGGACTTTCATATTCAGTAGTAAAGAATTGCCTATATAAAGTATTACAGCTCAAAAACATAGACGAACTTGGAGAACATCTGGTGCTCCAGGGCGGAACTATGCGCAACGACTCAGTTGTAAGAGCATTCGAAAAACTTACAGGCAAGAATGTATATAGGAGCAAACGTCCGGAATTGATGGGTGCTTTGGGATGTGCCATCTATGCGGCAGAAGCAAGCAGCAATGAAACCGGTATGTCGCTGACGCAGATTCTCGGCAATGCTGAATATGAGACCAAGGCAACACAGTGTAAAGGATGCGAGAACTCATGCAGAATAACCACTTATAAATTCAAGGACGGCAAGAGATTCTATTCAGGCAACAGATGCGAAAAAATCTTCACCAACAGCGGTGCAGATGCCGTAAAAGGAACAAACGCCTATACGGAGAAAGAGAAGTTGCTGTTCTCCAGAGCTGAAATAGAAATCAAAGACGCGAAACTGACTATAGGCATACCTAGATGCCTCAACATGTACGAAGAGTTTCCGTTCTGGCACAAACTTTTCACAGAATGCGGTCTAAACGTTACATTGTCAGGACGTTCATCATTCATACAATATGAACAGGGTATCCGACAAGTAACATCAGACAACATCTGTTTCCCTGCAAAACTAGTACACAGCCATATCAACGACCTTATCAACAAAAAGGTCGACCGCATATTCATGCCGTTTGTACTTTATGAAAAGAACGACGGCGGAAGCAACAGTTTCAACTGTCCAATAGTTTCCGGATATTCGTCAATCATAAAGAACATCAACAGCGGAAACATAAAGGTTGACACTCCTGCTATTTCATTCAAGGACGAAAAAGCCCTGCTCTACCAGTGTACCCAATATCTGAAGACCTTGGGTGTAAACGAGAAATTGGTAAAGAAAGCGTTCTTGCTCGCTCTTGATGAAAAGAAAGCTTTTGAACATGACATAGCAGAATACAACAAGAAGGTTCTTGAAGAAGGAAGAAAAAACGGCAGACTTACAATACTGCTTGCCGGAAGACCTTATCATACGGATCAGCTTATCCAGCATAAACTGTCGGACATGATTGCATCCATGGGAGCCGACGTGATAACTGACGACATAGTAAGAGGAATGGACATCGACATATCCGATGCACAGTTTGTACCGCAGTGGTCCTATCCTACACGCATACTCAAAGCAGCAAAATGGGTTTCACAGCAAGGAAGCGATCTACAGCTTGTGCAGATGACATCTTTCGGATGCGGTCCGGATGCATTCCTTGTTGACGAAGTCGGCGCCATGCTGAGACGTATGGGCAAGACGTTCACAATACTTAAGATTGACGACGTCTGCAACATCGGTTCTCTGAAACTGCGCGTCAGATCCATCATCGAAAGCTTGAAGTTCAGCAACGAAGAAGCAAAGAAACTTAAGGACAAATTCCTTACAACCCCGATATTCACAAAATCCGACAAGAAGAAAAAGATAATTGCACCGTTCTTCACGCCATTCATATCTCCGCTCGTGAAGCCTATCATGAAATATGCCGGATACGACGTGGATACGTTGCCTATGAGCAGCAGCGAATCAGTTGAATACGGACTGAAATATGCCAACAACGAGGTGTGCTATCCTGCAACACTTATCGTTGGAGATATCATCAGAGCATTCAAGTCTGGAGAATACGATCCAAAGAACACAACGGCCATAATAACTCAAACCGGAGGACAGTGCAGAGCAAGCAACTACATATCGCTCATCAAGAAAGCACTTGTAAGCGCTGGCTACGGCGATGTATCCGTCATATCCCTAACTATGAGCGGAAGCCTTAAGAACGAACAGCCTGGATTCAAGGTGAACTGGCTAAAAGTTATTCCGCTTGCCTTCTCGTCAATACTCTACAGCGACTGCCTGGCATCATTCTACCATGCGTCTGTAGTACGCGAAAAGACCAAAGGTGCGGCCAAACAGCTCCTCGACAAGTATCTTGACATCATAAAACCGGAGATTGAGAAAAACAACCGCAAAAGTTTCCTTAAATTATTGGCAAAGGCGGCTGAGGAATTCAACGCTATCTGCAAGGACAAGATATGCGGTAAAGTAGGAATCGTAGGTGAAATCTATCTAAAGTTCAACCCGTTTGCACACCACAGAATTGCAGACTGGCTGGCAGAACAGGGCCTTGAGGTCGTTCCTCCTATGCTGACGGACTTCTTCATGCAGAATTTCGTGAACCGCAAGACCAAACGAAAGAGCAGACTTGAGAAGTCAAATGTTCCGATGTTCATCTCCGACATGCTCTACAAGATTGCAGAAAAGCAGATAAAGGTGTTCAACAAAACAGCATCGGCATTCCGATACTTCACTCCTATCGAAAGCATACAGCACAAGGCCAAATGCGCCAGCGAAGTAATTTCGCTCAACGTACAGTTCGGCGAAGGATGGTTGCTTCCTGCAGAGGTTATTTCTATGGCTAAGCAGAACATAAACCACGTGATAAGTCTCCAGCCGTTCGGTTGCATAGCCAACCAAATCATATCTAAAGGTATGGAAAAGAGAATCAAGGAACTTTATCCGGACATGCAGATGCTGTCGCTCGATTTCGACGGAGGCATAAGCGAAGTCAACATGAGAAACAGACTCCTGCTCTTTGTAAACGACCTTATAGGTGAAGAACAGAAGGTGCAGACAGCATCTCTGTAAAGGCCTGAGATACCAAAATAAAATAAGAAACGGACATCCGCATGAAGTTTCATACAGTCATGCGGATGTCCGTTTTTTATACAAGACTCATATCGTCACGCTTCACAAACGAAATCAAGCATCTCAAAGATGTCTTCTTTCGAAGCAGTCTGATCCAGACGTATATCACCGATATCGGCAAGAAGCGTAAAATTGATTTTTCCTGAAGTATTTTTCTTGTCGTGCGTCATCAATTCATAAATCTTTTCATAATCCTTGCACGAGAACGGACAACGTCCGTAGTTTTCTCTGATAAATCTAACAGTCTGCCTCATACGCTCAGTCGGGAATCCGGCAAATGCAGATGAGAGATAAAGCTCTCCCACAAGACCCCATGCCACTGCATAGCCATGAAGTACAGGATTTCCCTTTGCGATAGAAAGACTTTCAAATCCGTGTCCCACCGTGTGGCCAAGATTAAGCGCTTTGCGCAAACCTTTTTCCCGAGGATCCTGAACGACAATGTTTTCCTTGACCGCAACACTTCTTGCAACCATGTCGCCCAACAATGCATAATCGACGTTGTCAAGATCGAAGTTCACCAATTCCGCCCAATGCTCGACATTGCTTATAAGTCCGTGCTTAAGCATTTCAGCATATCCGGAACAAATATTTTCATGGTTCAGGGTTTTAAGAAATTCCGTATCAAGTATCACACTCGAAGCAGTACAGAAAGTCCCCACCTCATTTTTAAGGCCATTGAAGTTGATACCGGTCTTGCCACCTACAGAAGCATCAACCATAGAAAGCAACGTTGTCGGTATGTTAATGAAATTTATGCCTCTCTTAAATGTAGAAGCAGCAAAACCGCCAAGGTCGGTGACCATACCTCCACCAAGATTTATCATGAGCGAAGCTCGTGTACATTTTCCGTCAGAAAGCCTTTTCCATACGTATGCAAGTGTATCCAGATTCTTTGCAGCATCTGTTTCGCCGATCACTATTCGTTCTGCATTCTTAACGCAATCGAAGTTCTTCACCACATCCCAGCAACATTTACCGGTTGTTTCATCCATAAGAACGAAGAGTCTGTCGTGCTTGCATTCTTCAATCGCCTTCGTAAGATTTTCTTCCAGATTTCTTGAGATTATGACTTTCTTTTTCTCCATATGCCAATAATATTTCTTTATGCCTATCAAAATGGCAGTATTTATGAAATGCCATGCAAATATAGACATTTTATCAAGTTATTGGAAAACATCTGCATTTTTTGATATCCAAGGATGAAGCCACGACATTCAACAGGCATAATTCATAGCTATGCAACGACTCACATAAGGCATAAATGACTATTTTTGCATTCAGATAAAAAATATCTCACTTATGAATGTAATCAAGACCGGTATAGAAGGAGTAGTAATAATAGAACCGCGCATATTCAACGATGCACGCGGTTACTTCTTCGAATCGTTTTCACAGCGTGAATTTGAAGAAAAGGTTTGCAAGACAACTTTCGTCCAGGACAATGAAAGCCGTTCTTGCGCAGGAGTTGTCAGAGGACTGCACTTTCAGAAACCGCCGTACACACAAAGCAAGCTCGTACGTGTCGTAAAAGGTGCTGTGCTCGATGTAGCAGTAGACATACGCAAGGGCAGTCCTACATACGGCCAACACGTGGCTGTAGAACTGACAGAAGATAACCACCGCCAATTTTTCGTACCTCGCGGATTTGCCCACGGCTTCGCCGTACTCAGCGATGAAGCAGTCTTCCAGTACAAATGCGATAACTACTATGCACCTCAGAGCGAAGGCGCAATAGCATGGGACGACCCGGATCTGGGCATCGACTGGCGTGTTCCACTCGAAAACCGTATCCTGAGCGAAAAAGATGCACACCATCCGCGTCTGAAAGATGCCGAAGAAGTGTTCAGCTACTTTCAGACGCTATATCCGGAACAATGAAGACAAATGTTCATCGGCAAATCACAGGGCGGAAAGATCATCCTTGACTACATGCACCTGAATAAACCTCAAGAATCTTCATTCCGCCTTCACCAGGCACAAGTTCGACGTCCGCACATTCAGCAGGTACCAGACAACTTTCGCCCTGACAAAGGTCTGCATATCCGGAATCACCGCTTCCTTCTACATGAACTCTGCATGAACCTTTCATGCATATATATATTACAAACGAGCCCTTTGCACGCATATCGCGTACTACAGACTTATCGGCATCCAATATTCCAACTGTAAAATTCCTGCACGAAACAATGCCAGAAGCTTCATTGTGCTTTACAGTATATTCAGTCTTATAATCATCATGCACCTCGTAATCTATAGCATCCTTTGCAAGCTCCGTATGAAGCTGCCTAGGCTTGCCGTCAAGTCCAAGACGATTATAGTCATAGATACGATAGGTTATATCACTGCTCTGCTGTATCTCCACAAGGAAAATTCCGGCGCCGATGGCATGCACACGTCCTGCCGGAATGAAAAAGACATCGCCCTCGTGCACCTCATGCCTGCTGATTGCATCGCATATAGACCCGTCCAACACTCCTTTCTCATATTCCCCTGGAGAGATTTTCTTGCAGAATCCCGACAACAGAGAAGCACCGGGCTCGGCATCGATTACGTACCACATTTCCTCTTTTCCGAAACAGCCGTGGCGCGCCATAGCCAGGGTATCGTCAGGATGTACTTGCACCGAAAGATCTTTTGCCGCATCTATGAATTTCACAAGAATCGGAAACTTGCCTCCGAATTGTTCTGCAACAACCGGTCCGAGAAGTCTTTCTCCATAATCCGCAACGAGCTCCTGCAAGGTTTTGCCGGCCAGAAATCCTTCTGCAACAACAGATTCCTTGCCTGGGACAGCACTTACCTCCCAACTCTCGCCGAGTTTTCTGTCATCGGCAGGAAGTCCCTTGTAAGAATTCAAGCGATTACCGCCCCACACATATTCATACATGTTGGGGAGGAATTTCAAAGGATAAAGTTTTAAATCCATAATATTAACTTCTTTACAAAACAGGCCTGCCCCAAAATCACCCATGCAAACATCGGCAGACCGCTGACAAAGTTAGTCTCTTTGACAACAAAAACCATAAGTAAATAAAAATAAATGGGAAAAACAGAGAGAATATCAAACGTTTAGAAAGATGCAAGCATAAAATTATGCAAAAAACAAGACTGACATACGGCTATTATCAAATGCGTTTCTGTCAATCTCAAAGTTTTATCATTATATTTGCATAAAGGAAAAACAATAAAACAACATTTAAAGCATAGAATCGTGAATATAGCTATTGTCGGAACCGGTTACGTTGGTCTCGTAAGCGGTACATGCTTTGCAGAAATGGGAGTCCACGTCACATGCGTCGATGTGGACAAAAACAAGATAGACTCACTGCTCAACGGGCAGATACCGATCTACGAGCCAGAGCTCGACGAAATGGTACTCAGAAACCATAGAGAGGGCCGCCTCAACTTCACTACCGATCTTGCATCAATCCTTGACGATGTGGAAATTGTGTTCAGCGCCGTCGGCACACCTCCTGACGAAGACGGAAGTGCAGACCTGAGCTACGTACTGCAGGTGGCAAGAACCGTGGGACAGAACATGAACAAGTACATAGTTCTGGTAACAAAATCTACCGTGCCTGTAGGAACGGCCAAGAAGGTGAAAGAGACAATACAGGAAGAGCTGGACAAGCGCGGACTCGACATTGAATTCGACGTTGCCAGCAATCCTGAGTTTCTCAAGGAGGGAGCAGCCATCAAGGACTTCATGAGCCCTGACCGCGTGGTAGTAGGCGTTGAGAGCGAACGTGCAAAGAAACTCATGGCCAAACTTTACCGTCCATTCCTGCTCAACAACTTCAGAGTGATATTCACAGACATTCCAAGTGCAGAAATGATAAAATATGCAGCAAACTCCATGCTGGCAACACGCATCTCGTTCATGAACGACATTGCCAATCTCTGCGAACTTGTGGGTGCAGACGTAAATATGGTCAGAAAAGGCATCGGAAGCGACAGCCGTATAGGAAGCAAATTCCTTTATCCAGGATGCGGCTACGGCGGTTCTTGTTTCCCTAAAGATGTAAAGGCCCTCATAAAGACTGCCGAGCAGAACGGATATGAAATGAAGGTGCTGAAAGCTGTAGAGGATGTCAATGAAAACCAGAAGAGCATACTTTTCAGAAAACTCAGCCGATACTACAATGGCGACCTTAAAGGCAAGACTGTTGCCCTTTGGGGACTTGCATTCAAGGCTGAAACTGACGATATGAGAGAGGCGACCTCGCTGGTAACCATAAACATGCTTCTCGAAGCCGGATGTCGAGTACGTGTATACGATCCTGTTGCCATGAACGAATGCAAGCGCCGACTCGGCGATAAGGTTGAATATGCACGCGACATGTACGATGCGGTGCTTGATGCCGACGCACTGCTGCTGCTCACCGAATGGAAATGTTTCCGCATGCCTTCATGGGGCGTGATAAAGAGAGAAATGAAAGAACCGCTCGTAATCGACGGAAGAAACATCTACGACATAACAGAAATGGAGGAAGCCGGATTCAAATACTATTCAATAGGACGATAATCCTGCAAGACCTTCTTTACAGAAAGCATAAAGGCCTCAACGATGTTCACAAAGAGCATCTTTGAGGCCTTTTCACAGCGGATGGTTCTGGAAATGCAAAAAGAACTGAAGCTGCAAGTGCTGAAGCAAAAAAATCCCAAGCGCCCGCGTCAAACATTCCGAGCGCCCACGATGATTGTTCCGGGCGCTCGAAAAAATCTCTGCGAGCCCTCGCGACAAAGCTTATGAAGCTCTGCACAATTTCACACGAGCAAATAATCCTAACGTTCTACAATGGTCATACCATTCTTCAATACTTCATTAAGATATCCATTCAGTGGTGCTACAACTGTTTCATCCGGATAGGTGCAATCTTCAGACTTTTCAATTTCATCAACTGCTTTTTTCATTTCTTCAGACGAAAGGTATTCACGATCAAGGACATATAGTTCATCGACAACTTCAACCATCTGCTCACGCAGATCCTTCTTGTATTTGTAGAAAATTTTTCTGTAATTACGCATATTGACCAAATCCATATAAGAAGGGATGCCATCTCGAAGACTATAAGTCTCCGTTTGCAGAAAATCAGTCAATCGGCTTGTAAATCCAAAAAGAGAGCCGTTTCGTTCGCCTTCTCCAGCAAGAACATCATAGGTACATACACACGTATGCCCTGTGGTGTCGAGTCTTACAGCCCCGTACTGTTTGCCGTCATGAGACAATGTGCAGAACAAGGAATCCTTGCAGAAGTTCCAACCACCTTGCTCCAAACGTTCAGCTAAAGTCTGCTTTTCAAGATAAGGAGTTGCAATATATTTGTCAACCATGGCTGCACCACGTTTTCTATCTTTTTCTGTTAAACTGCGATTTTCAAGTACACGCAGATGCGATACATATCTCTTTATCTTTTTATTCTTCAATCGGACAAAAAAGTCTGCAAATCCGTCTTTATAATATTTCAGACAAGAATCGTTTTGCTGATAACTGCGGAAATAAGTTTTCAGATGTACATAATCATTCTGCTTCACGGAAACTTCAATCTCATTCAGAGAATAGCATCTCGGTTCGAGCGAAATCTTTGAACCATCACCAAGAGATCGGCAGACGACTTCTTTCGGATAATAAGCGACATGCATAACTGTCACTTTTCCAGAATCCAAATCTGAAGGAAATTTTCCATTGGCATCTGTAACTCCAATTGTCACCCCACGACCGTTTACTATCTGTGCATAAGGCACAGGCTGATGGCTGTCACTGTCAACAACAAATACCTGACCATATAGACATGCCGGCAGCAACAAACAAATGACAGAAAGAAATGCTTTAATCTTAATCATAAGCTTACAAAATATAAGATCTGCTCAAGATGCAAGCATATTGGGCAGATCAAAAATTACGGTTTGTTTTCTATAAAAATCGACAATATTTTTCAATAGGCAAAACAATCCAATATAAAAAACACAGCCTATTGCACATATAGCGACATTTCACACGAGCAAATCGCGGTATGCCTCAATGGCTTTCTTTGCAATTTCAACAGCTTCAGAAAGCGGACATGTCAATCGACCGCCGGCGGCATTTTTGTGTCCACCACCGTTGAAAAAGTCTTCTGCCATACGGTTGCACGGGAAATCATCTACAGAACGGAGAGATACCCAGATGATGTCGCGTTCGGTGTCTTCACGCAGAGAAATGGAAAGTTTCTGTCCGCGTATGCACAGAGGCATATTGACAATACCTTCGGCATCGCCTTTCAGATACTTGAAACGCTTGAGTTCTTCTCTGGAAATGTCGAATACAGACGCATGGGTGTCGGGGAAAACCTGAAGCTTGTTGAGTAGTATATGACCCATAAGTCTGTAGCGAAGTTCTGTGTAATTATTGTAGAGCTTACGGTAAATCAAATCCTTATCTATGCCCAAGCGCATAAGCTCGCTTATGATGACATATATATCGGGGTCGTTCGAATTGTATGTGAAACCGCCGGTATCAGTACACATTCCGGCATAAAGATCCTCGGCGCAGTGGAGCGTCATGAAGCGCATGCCTCCTACGGCGTGTATCACACGGAATACAAGCTCGCATGTGGAACTTGCCTTAGGACGTGAAATGCAGACGTCACAGAAATCTTCGGGATCGAGATGATGGTCTATCATTATTTTCTTAGCCGAAGAACGTCCGACAGCAATTCCCAAATCATCAAGACGGCTCAGAGCATTGAAATCAAGACAGCATATCAGATCGGCATTTGCAATAAGCATATTTGAGATACTGCGCTGGCGGTCATAAAGGAAAATGCGGTCGGCACCATCCATCCATTTCAGAAAGTCTGGGAAAATTCCCGGCATAACGACATTTACATTCTTGCCCTTACGTTTGAGAAAAGCAGCCAAACCCAAAGATGAGCCTATGGCATCGCCGTCGGGACTCATGTGGGCACAAATGACGACATTTCTGCACTCATCAAATATTTTACTTATCTTTGAAGCCTCTTCGGCCGAAATAACCTGTCTCAACATATTATCTGTTCGTATATGGTCAATAAACAATTTTGAAAGCGCAAAGTTAACAATATTTCAAGCTCAGAGGCTAAATATTCAATGATTTTGCGTAAGTTTGCAGTTGTATGCCGTGGCCGTCGAGGCCGAAAGGCAACACTGCCGCTTCAAACGGCAGAAAAAGCTCTGGAAACCATACAAACAATCATACAGCAATGCAGAAAAAGACACTAATAACAGCCATCATCATTTCAGTGCTGACTGTGGGAATCGGAATCATGGCCTATCTTCTGATACACCAGAAACAGAAAAACGAGGAATACATCGAACTTGCAGAACTCGACAAAAAAGAGCTTGAGAACCAGTATACCGAGTTCAACCTGCAGTATCAGGAACTGCAGAAAAGCATCACGAACGATTCGCTCATTGCACAGATTGAAGTGGAGCGCCGCCACACACAGCAGCTGCTTCAGGAGCTGAAAGACACCAAAGCGACAGATGCAGCCGAGATTGCACGTCTGAAGAAAGAAATAGAGTCGCTGAGAAAGGTGCTCAGGACATACGTGGCACAGGTCGACTCGCTCATGAGAATCAATCAGGACCTCACAGAAGAAAACAAGAACATACGTGCACAATACACCAGAGCAACCGACCAGATAAGCCAGCTTTCAACTGAGCGCAACGAACTGAAGGACAAGGTGGACCTTGCTGCACAGCTCGACGCCACAGGTTTCTGGGTAACTCCAAAGAAGAAGAGAGGCAAGGAAACACAGAAGGCAAAAGATGTGAAACAGATTGCCTTCGGATTCACTATCTCAAAGAACGACGTCACACAGAATGGAGAAAGAACTGTGTATGCACGCATAATGAAGCCTGACAACACCATCCTGCAGAGAGGTGGAGGCACGTTCAAGTATGAAGATCAAGAGCTCCAGTATTCTATAAAGAAATATATACAATACGACGGAAAGGCACAGAGCATCACTCTCTACTGGGACGTTGACGAGTACATGGCTCCGGGCACATACAAGATTTTCATCTTCGTTGACGGACAAATGATAGGCGAGACAGCATTTACGCTGAAATAACTTGACAGGCAGGCCATAAAAAGCCTACATTCGAAAGAAGACCTTTATCAGAATTATAAAAGACACAGTTTACATTATGAGCCAGATAGTAAGCCCATCACTACTCGCAGCCGATTTCACCAATCTGGGACGCGACATTGAAATGATAAACAACAGCAGCGCCGATTGGCTGCACCTCGACATCATGGACGGAGTGTTTGTGCCGAACATCAGTTTCGGATTTTCCGTAATCGATGCAATAGCTCCTATATGCAAGAAACCGATGGACGTACACCTGATGGTGATCAATCCTGAGAAATATGTGGAAAGGCTTGCAAAATTAGGCACCATGATGATGAATGTGCATTTCGAAGCAACAACCCATCTGCACCGCCTGGTACACGAGATACATGATGCCGGCATGAAGGCAGGAGTGACATTGAATCCATCTACACCTGTGTGCATGCTTGAAGACATCATTGAAGACATAGACATGGTGCTTCTGATGACTGTTAATCCAGGATTCGGCGGACAGGCATTCATTCCGCATTCGCTTAAGAAAGTCAAGGCAATGAGGAAAATGATTGAAGAGTGCGGTTCGAAAGCCCTCATACAGGTTGACGGAGGAGTGACTGCCGAAACAGCACCGCTGCTGGCCGAGGCCGGTACAGACGTTCTGGTGGCAGGAAGCTATATATTCAAATGCGAGAATCCGTCTGAGCGCATAAATATGCTTAAGGCTCTTTGAAAAAAGAGCTGAAATCTTTAAAAGTCATTTACCTATGACATGGCAGAACGTACCGATGTTACGTCTGCTCATTCCTCTGATGGTTGGAATGGGCACAGCATACATGTCTGAAGGATATATTTCTACGGCCAGTCCCCTGCTTATTGGTGGACTGGCCGTATGTGGTACTGCGGCAATCATGCTGTGCCGGCAAAAGGGATTTAATTATCTTGATTATTCTTTCGGAACCGCCGTTTTCATTTTCACATTTCTATCAGGGATATTCCTTTTCGGCAGAACTTTCAACAAAGCCAAGTCGTACAACATTGAAAACGCATCATACATAGAAGGTATTGCAGACGAAGCACCGAAAGAACACGCAAAGACATGGTCGGTAAAACTAAAACTTGACAATGGTTCTTCTGTCATAGCATACATTTCCAAGAAAAGCACAAACAATCCGGAAAACATCTGCATAGGCGATTCCATCAGGGTGGAAGTATGGAAAGCTGAAAACACCTATGTTGGATATGAAGGCGATAAGGACGATGTCATATCTTCATACAAGAAATATCTGTTTCTGCACCACGTTACAGGCACATGCTTTGCATACAATTGGGAGAAAAGTGGAGGCAAGGCCTCGACACTTGCATCAAGACTGCACTCCATGCAACAGAAGATGGCAGAGAAATACAGCGAAGCAGGCTTCAACAAGGAAGAAGAGGCTGTTATCTCGGCAATGACGATAGGCGACAAAAGAGGAATGGACGCAAAGCTGAAAAGCCAATATTCGAAAGCTGGTGTGAGCCACGTTCTGGCCTTGTCGGGATTTCATCTGACAATAATATATTCCTTGCTCGACATTCTTCTACTAGGCCGATTTGCCGACAGACGGTTCCGGTGGGTATCGAAAGGCATATCCATCATTGCACTATGGGCTTTCGCCATTATGGCAGGACTCCAACCTTCGCTCACCAGGTCTGTAATCATGTGTTCGATGCTGCTTATCGGTTCCATGTTCGGAATAACCTCGCACCAGTCGGTCAATTCGCTGGCTGTGGCCGGCATAGGAATGCTGATATATGACCCGTTCATGCTGTTTGACATAGGATTCCAATTTTCATTCATTTCTGTCTTCAGCCTATGCCTGTTTTCAGCAAGAATGAAAAAGTTCTTGTCCGGAGTAAACAATGCCGTTATGAAATATCTGGCAGGAGCGGCATGCACATCACTTGTTGCGACCGCCGCTTCATTTCCTCTGACAGCATATTATTTCAATCAGATACCGATAACCGGCATCATAAGCAATATTGCGATTACGACAATTGCTTCAGCTGTACTTATGCTGTCTATGTTATGGTGGGCCATATCGCCTTTAGAAAATATTCAGGAGTTCGTCACACGCATCCTTGACTGGATGCTAAGACTTATGAACAGCATAACGGAATATATTTCATCACTGGACTTTTCGACATTGGAATGGAAAGCTTCAGCCCTGGATACTGTGCTGGCCTATGTATTGATTACAGCTATATGGATGACACTAGAAAGTCCTACAAAGAAAAGATGGTACGGTCTGGCTGTTACGGCAAACGTGTTCGGCATAGTATTGGTTTTAGAAGCATTCCTCTAACTATATACAAAAGAAAACTTATTTGTCGTCGGAAGAAGGCAAATATTCCAAGAAGCGGCGCGGAACGTATGCCGTACATGCGGCAAGAAAATCGGTAAGCTGTATCATCACACGCTTGCATCCGTGGTCTATACGGCATATTGTACCTTGAAAACCGGCAAAAGTTCCGCGGGTAACAAGTACACGCTCTCCCAACCTTACATTATGTTCACTGAGATTGATGATTTCGAACTTCATACCTGCACGAACTGAACTGATGAAGCAATCCATCTGCGCATCCGGAACGGTCTGATATGACGTACGGTCGGAATTGCGCATGATGCTGTAGTCGGCAGAATCCGACTGGCTGACATCAAGGAGATCTGCTATGCAGCCGCGCACAAAAACATAACCGCTGATGCAAGGCACAATGCTTTCCACACGCTCTCCACGAGGATTGAGCCTGAATGTTCGCCTCATAGGGAGGAACACTTCAAACGATGCATCGCGCAGCTGCGACTCCACACTTTGCTCATGCCCTCTAGCAGTACGTATAATACACCAACGCGGTCTTTCAATGTAAATATTTCCGCTGTTGAACAGATTTGAATTATCTTCGCTCATTTTATCAGGAACAGATTTGCTCGTTTATAACAAGTATGCTCTTCACCCCTGCTTCTGCGTGTATGAAAGCAGTCGGAGTGCAAATGTAGGAATTTATAAGCTTACAAGTGCTATTAATAATTCATAAATCAGAATAATAGCATATTGCATAAAGGGAAATGAAACAAAAAAAGACTAACTTTGCAAAGTTCAAGCCTGAGAAACAGGAATATGTATTACAAACATACAACACAAAACAAATGAGAAAAATATTTTCGCTGATACTTGCATTCATGTCTACCAGTTTCGCTATAGCAACTTTCTGCTCTTGCGATGACGGCGAGACTTATGCAGACCAGAAGAACAAGGAAAAAAAGGCCATCAAGAAGTTTCTCGAAGACAATGATTTCGTGGGAAAAATAAATGTCATCTCCGAGAAGGAATTCTATGCAAACGACAGTACGACTGACACTGCTAAAAATGAGTTCGTCCTATTCAATGACGATGGTATATACATGCAGATTGTGGCCAAAGGCAAAGGTAGAAGCATGATAGAAATGGCTAAGGACGAAAAGGACAGCACTGTCAGCAAACTCATATTGTGCCGTTTCCTTGAATACGACATAGAGGCAGCCGACACTACTTACACCAACTATTATACTCCGTCAATCGTTGACAAGATGCAGTGTACGTATACTCACAAGAGCCGTTCATACACAGCGTCATTTACAGAAGGATATATGCAGTCAGGATATGGAGATGAGGTTCCTAAAGGATGGCTCAAACCGCTTGACTATCTGAAACTGTCAAAGAATCTTGACGGCATAGCCAAGGTGAGACTTATTGTTCCGCATTCATCGGGAACTCTTAACGCCTCAGGCTATGTACTGCCATTCTATTATGAAATAAGCTATCAGCTCGGAAAATGAGCACAAGCATAAACTGTTCACGCTGTACCCCCTCACGCAAAAGGAACGTACAGCGTGAACAGTTTTTTTTGAAGGCATTGAATTACTGAGTAAAACATATAAAAACTTTTTATCATGTCATTAATAAAATCCATTTCTGGAATCAGAGGAACAATAGGCGGAAATCCAGGTGAAGGATTGAATCCGCTGGACATCGTGAAATTCACATCAGCTTATGCAAAATTCATAAGGAAATCATGCACTTGCGGAAACAACAAGATAGTTGTAGGAAGGGACGCACGAATATCAGGAGAGATGGTGAGCAACATCGTTTGCGGCACACTCATCGGCATGGGATTTGACGTGGTCAACATCGGACTTGCTTCAACTCCTACAACAGAAATAGCAGTGACTATGGAACAGGCATGCGGAGGTATTATCATCACTGCAAGCCACAATCCGCGCAACTGGAACGCCCTGAAACTGCTGAACAGCAAAGGAGAATTCCTCAACTCAGCTGAAGGTGCAGAGGTTCTCAAGATTGCAGAAAGCGAAGATTTCAGCTATGCAGAAGTTGACAACATAGGAAAATGTACATTCAACGATACTTACAACCAGAAACACATAGACATGGTCATGGGACTGGATCTGGTGGACGAGAAAGCCATAAGAGATGCTCATCTGAAAGTGGCTTTCGACGGTGTCAATTCTGTTGGAGGCGTAATAGTTCCTATGCTGCTCAAGAGACTCGGCGTTGAAGAAATAAAAGGCATATACGACGAACCTACAGGCGACTTCAAGCACAATCCGGAACCGCTCGAGAAGAATCTCGGCGACATCATGAGCCTCATGTCGGAAGGCAAATATGATCTTGGAATCGTTGTTGACCCTGATGTTGACCGTCTTGCCTTCATCTGCGAAGACGGAAAAATGTACGGCGAGGAATATACTCTCGTAACAGTAGCAGACTATATCCTCAAGCACACTCCAGGAAACACAGTAAGCAACCTCAGCTCTACACGTGCACTGAGAGACGTTACAGAAAAGTATGGCCAGACATATACTGCTTCTGCTGTAGGAGAAGTGAACGTCGTTGCAAAGATGAAAGAAACCGGTGCTGTAATCGGAGGCGAAGGAAACGGCGGTGTTATTTATCCTAAGGCACACTACGGACGCGATGCGCTGGTAGGTATCGCTTTGTTCCTTTCACATCTGGCTCACGAAAAGAAGAAAGTAAGCGAACTCCGCAAGACTTACCCTCAGTACTTCATGGGCAAAAACAGAATTGACCTCAAGGAAGGCACAGACGTTGACGCAATACTCAAAAAAGTAAAGGAGATTTACAGCAACGAGAACATCAACGACGTTGACGGTGTAAAGATTGATTTTGCGGACAAATGGGTGCACCTCAGAAAATCGAACACAGAACCGATAATCAGAGTATACAGCGAGGCAAAAACAGCTGAAGAGGCTGACCAGATAGGAAAAGCCATAATGGACACTGTATATAAGATGGAAGCATAAGTAGGTTTTCTTGATTCTATTCTACTAGAAAAAACAAGAAACATATAAATCAACAAGGCTGTATCGCAAAAGCACGATACGGCCTTTTTAGGGATATTCAGTAAATAGAATAAAATTAGCCAACTAATTCATACACAAAGTGTTGCGAATTAGCTGGCTTTTTTGTATCTTTAGGTATTCCCC
>MNQS01000209.1 GCA_001915545.1 Bacteroides sp. 43_108
CGATGCAGGTAAATACAATGCAAGCATTGCAGTTAAGAGCTATTACCTCGCGAAGCGTTTTAACTAGTAGAAGCTCTGCTTCACGTTTAACTTGCGAGCACGCTCGCATTTTACCTAGCGGATTAATTCGCGTTTTACCTTGTGAAGTTGCGCTTCACACATGTTCTTCTGTCTGAAAGTAAGCGAACACCCACGAAATTGCACAATGTTTATGACACGTCATCCCTGGCCAGGACCAGGGAACTAATCTCAACATACTGCATAATGCATCATTAAAAGTGCATCTAATACAAACCAAGTAAACCCATTAAATACCAGAAATATGGAATTCAAACGCAATATAATGATTACCGGCGGTGCCGGTTTCATCGGAAGCCACGTAGTAAGACTTTTCGTAAACAAATACCCAGACTACCGCATCATCAACCTTGACAAGCTCACATACGCAGGCAACCTTGCCAACCTCAAGGACATTGAGGACAAGCCGAACTACACATTCGTCAAGGCCGATATCTGCGACTTCGAGACAATCCAGAAGCTGATGTCAGACTACAATATCGACGGAATCATTCATCTTGCGGCAGAGAGTCATGTCGACAGAAGTATCAAGGACCCATTCACATTCGCACGTACAAACGTGATGGGTACTCTTTCGCTCCTTCAGGCTGCTAAGCTCTATTGGGAAAGTCTTCCTGAGAAATACGAGGGCAAGCGCTTCTACCATATTTCCACAGACGAGGTTTACGGCGCACTCGAACTGACACATCCTGATGGCATCGAACCGCCGTTCACTACAAAGGCTTCATCAGGTAAGCACCACCTTGCATACGGCGACAAATTCTTCCTTGAAACGACAAAGTACAATCCACACAGCCCGTACAGTGCCAGCAAGGCCAGCTCAGACCATTTTGTACGTGCCTTCCACGATACATACGGCATGCCGACGATTGTAACCAACTGCTCGAACAACTACGGTCCATACCAGTTCCCAGAGAAACTAATACCACTCTTCATCAACAATATACGCCACCGCAAACCATTGCCGGTATACGGCAAGGGCGAGAATGTACGCGACTGGCTGTATGTAGAAGACCATGCACGTGCCATCGACGTAATCTTCCACAACGGCAAGATTGCTGAAACCTACAACATAGGTGGTTTCAACGAATGGAAGAACATCGACATCATAAAGGTTGTCATCAACACCGTTGATCGTCTGCTCGGACGCAAGGAAGGTGAAGATATGAACCTCATTACTTACGTTACAGACCGAGCCGGTCATGACCTGCGTTATGCCATAGATTCAAGTAAGCTTCAGAAAGAACTCGGTTGGGAACCAAGCCTGCAGTTCGAGGAAGGAATTGAAAAGACTGTACGCTGGTATCTTGATAATCAGGAATGGATGGATAATGTGACTTCTGGGGATTATCAGAAGTATTATGAGAGTATGTATAAGAATAGATAAAATCACTATAAAACATATTTTAATCTACTAGTAGATCTATCCAAAATAAAACATGACGGATACAACACAAAACAATAAAAGAATTGCCAAAAATACGCTGTTACTGTATTTTAGGATGCTTCTGACAATGGCTGTAAGTATTTACACCAGTCGTGTTGTCCTGAGCACTTTAGGTGTTGAAGATTATGGTATTTACAATGTTGTTGGTGGCGTCGTTGCTATGTTTTCTGTTATATCAGGTTCTCTTTCTGCCGCAATAAGCAGGTTTATAACATACGAACTTGGTAAAGGTGATAAGAAAGTTCTTGAAAATATTTTCTCTTCTGCTGTCACTATACAGCTTGCATTAGGATTAATAATTTTTATTCTTGCGGAAGCCGTTGGAGTATGGTTTCTGAATGCCAAAATGAATATTCCAGAAAGTCGCATGTATGCTGCAAATTGGGTTTTCCAATTGTCAATGGTTACATTTATCATTAATCTTATAAGTGTACCATATAATGCAGCTATCATTGCTCATGAACGTATGTCTGCCTTTGCATACATAAGTATACTTGAAGTTTCAGCAAAACTGCTTATTGTATATTTACTTCTCATATCTCCGATTGACAAACTCATTTTTTATGCAATCTTGATGACCCTTGTTGCACTTATCATAAGGTTTGTATATGGATATTATTGTAAACGCCATTTTGAAGAGTGTACCTATCATTTTATATTTGATTCTTCTCTACTGAAACGAATGTTTGGTTTTGCTGGATGGAATTTCATTGGAGCGTCATCTGCGATATTACGCGATCAAGGCGGGAATGTTTTGATGAATTTGTTTTGTGGACCAACAGCGAATGCAGCCAGAGGAATTGCTAATCAAGTAAACGCTGCCGTTCAAGGCTTTGTTACGAATTTTATGACAGCTCTTAACCCTCAGATAACTAAATCATATGCTTCTGGGGAAAAGGAATATATGAAGACGCTTATATATCAAGGTGCAAGGTTGTCTTTCTATATGCTTTTCTTTCTGTCCGCACCTATAATTATAAACACACATTATGTATTGGAGATATGGCTGAAAACTGTTCCGGAACATACTGTGCTATTTATAAGACTGATTTTAATTTTTACCATGAGTGAGTCCATATCAAGTCCAATTGTAACAGGTATGTTGGCAACTGGAAATATAAAAAAATATCAAATTGCGGTTGGATCTTTACAGATGATGAATTTGCCGATTTCGTACATCTTATTATATAATGGTTTTGGTCCACAAGTTGTTTTTATTACTGCAATATTTATTTCTCAATGTTGTCTGATTGCAAGATTGTGGATTGCCCACTATGCTTTAGAACTTCAAATATTACAATATATCTACAGAGTATATATAAATATACTGCTTGTATCGTCAACATCGCTCATTATACCATTTATAATAGTTAATTTTATACAAGAATCATTCTTTTGTTTTTTGTTATCATCTGTTGTTTCTGTTATATGTACATTTTTATCAATTTATTTTATTGGATGTAACAAAAATGAGCGAGTCTTCATCAATGAGAAAGTGTTTAAATTCTATCATAAAATAATAAAAAAATAAAATAATGAAAGTAGCTATTCTAACATTTGCACGTACAAATAATTACGGAGCAACGTTACAATGTTATGCCCTATCAAAGTTTATTGAACAATGTGGACATCAGACTTCAATCATTAACGTTCCATTAATGAAAGCCGGTGCACCGAGAAAAAAATCATTTGTTGAGAAGCTGATGTCGAAAATGCATGGTTATTTCCATCAATATGAGAAAAGGTATCATAGGACGACTGAAGAATTACAAAAAGACCGAGAGTATGATAGACAGAATATGTTACTTTTTGATGATTTTCGTTCTGTTTACTTTCCAAACTTGACGCATGAATATCTGACGGAAGCAGATTTCGAGAAAGATTTTCCACAGGCCGACTTATATGTCGTGGGGAGTGATCAAGTGTGGAACCTTTGGGTCACTAATATACAATACCCTTTGTTTTTTTTCTCATTTTTGAAACATAGAGAGAAAAGAATTTCTTATGCTGCTTGCTTGGGGGGGGACAGAAACTTTAAGTTTGAAAATGAAGAATTAAATTCAATAAGGAATTTGTTAGCTGATTTCAATGGTATTAGTGTACGTGACACGACAGGTCTTTCAATATTAAAAGAAAAATTTAATATTGATGCCACACAAGTACTAGATCCTACTTTTTTAATAAATTCATACGACGAATTATTAAAAGACTCTTCGGTTGATGCAAGCTGTAGCTTGTTCAGTTTTAAATTTATAATTAATGATGAATGGGTAAAAGTTATCAAATATTTAGCTGAAGAACTGTCTTTGAACATACGGATGGACACTTGCTTGATACACATTAAGGGATTACCGTTTAAGCCTTTATGCACAGTACAGGATTGGTTGAAACTTATCAAGACTTCTGATTTTGTATTTACAGATTCTTTTCACGGTATGGTATTTTGTATCATTTTTAAAAAGCAGTTTATTGTCACGCCGTCCTATAAAGGTGGAGAAGAAAGATATATGGATTTGGCTTTAAAACTCGGATTGGAAGAAAGGGTATATACATCGCCTAAGGAGATATTTCTCAGCAATAAGTGGAAAAATGTCATTGATTATGATGCGGTCTATAAAAAACTTGACGTACTAAGGGAGAACTCAAAGAAATTTCTCACCCAATATCTCATTCAAAATATTAACCCTTAATATTTTATGGAAGCAATCAAGACGTGTGTACGCAATATCATATCCGTATTAGGCAATATACTTTTTTCTATAATATTCTTATTGTCTCGCTCTCCTAAACTCAAAGACACAAAATATTATGTTTCTATATGCGCTATATTCAAAGATGAGGCCAGATATTTAGTTGAATGGATTGAATATCATCGGTTAGTAGGAGTTGACCATCTATATTTGTACAATAACTTTTCTTCAGACAATTATCAAAAGATACTGAAGCCATACATTGAAGACGGCTATGTCACTTTGGTGGAATGGCCATATGAGTTGGCTCAGATTCCCGCATATCAGCATTGTTATGATAAATTCGGCAGTGAAACCTATTGGTTGATGTATATTGATATAGATGAGTTTATTTGTCCGTTGTATAGTGCAGACATTAAGGATTGGATTAAAAGGTATGAAAAGTATCCATCCATCATAATGTATTGGTTGATGTTCGGTACTAACGGCTTGATTGATTATGATCCCACTAAATTAGTGATAGAACAATACACTTGTTCTTGGAGGAACATCAGAAATGTTGGAAAAATAGCTTTAAACACTAGGTTCAAGCCTGTAAAAATGTATCATCACTATATATTTTGCTGGGTGAAATTCATGGGAATAAAGTTTAAAGTGCCTTCCATCAATGAAACTCGCAAATTTATCTTCTACTATAATGACCATAAGATACCAAAGACAAACTCTATTCAAATTAATCATTACTGGAGTAAGTGCCTTTCTGAATACGTAAGGAAAATTGACAAAGGCGATATGTTCAGCAAGGGTAATGACCAGATTAGAAAGCGGATGGATTTTTTCTATTGGCATGAACGTCAAAATGTATCGGAAAACAAGGTTATATACAGATTTCTTGCAGAACTCAAAATTCAGCTTAAACATATAAATATTAAATTTAAATAGATATAATGAGAGTCCTTTGGTTTTCAATAAATTCAGGCTGTTATAGCTCAAAGATTTCTACAGCACATAATGGTGGTGGATGGGTATCTTCTTTAGAAAAAATAGTCAGTAAGCGCAAAGATATTCAATTGGGAATTGCGTTCGAATATAATTCCAAGAAGTTCAAAGATACAATTGATGGTATTGACTATTATCCCATTAGCGTGTGTTGCAATAGGAGGGAAAAACTAAGGAAAGAGTTTACTTTATCCCATGAAGAGAAATTGATCATACCTGAATGTATTAAAATTATAGAGGACTTTAGGCCTGATATCATACAATGTTTTGGATCGGAATGGTGTTATGGTCTTGTGGCTCAGTATACGCAAGTACCTGTTGTGATACATATACAAGGGTCGATGCCTTCATATTTCAACGCTTTGTACCCGCCCAGATATTCAAAACAAAGTAAGATAATTTACGATTTTTTGCATTTGCACTTGAAAGATGTTATACGAGGTTTGTTTGGTGAGAAGAATAATAGAATGAGAGCAGAACGAGAAATAAGAATATTGAAAGCAAATCGCTATTTTTTTGGACGTACAGATTGGGATAAGTCAATAACGAAATTGTTTTCTCCGCAATCTAAATATTTTATCTGTAATGAGGCTCTTCGAGATTCATTCCAACTAGCTCATGAAAAATGGAAACCTAACAAGCATGATACAACGACATTATGTACAGTAGGTAGTGGTAGCTTGTGGAAAGGGTTGGACGTAATACTCAAAACGGCTTCAATACTCAAAGAATACACAAATTTGCATTTTAAATGGATTATGGTGGGAAAGGTTGACAAAAAGGAATATATAGAATGGATGGAACATAAGCGTTTTGAGGAAAGCTGTGTGGATTTTGTAGGTGTACTGGATGAGGCTCAAGTGAAGGACGTTCTTCTCACATCGGATATCTATATACATCCTGCCTATATTGATAACAGTCCTAATGCATTGTGTGAGGCCATGCTGTTGGGTATGCCGTGTATAGCAAGTTATGTGGGTGGAATTCCATCTTTGATTGAAGATGGTGTCTCAGGTATTTTGGTCCCAGTGAATGAGCCTTATTATTTGGCGGAAAAAATAGTGTCATTGGCAAAAGACAAAGATCTTCAGCAAAGTCTTTCTAATGCAGCAATAGAAAAATCGCGAGAAAGGCATTTTCCGGAAAATATTGAGAATGAATTGATTACTGCGTACAATCAGATATTAGGAAGTAGAATATGAAACAATTGATAAATTTTGTAATGAGAATTTTTCATTTTTTTGTGCCCTATTCTTTCTTAAATTTATGTAACAAAATATCGAAGGTTGTTTACACTGCATGGATGAAAAATGAATTCAAGCAAACTGGTGATATAAGTATTGAAAAAGGATTAAGACTTGTTGGTGGAAAAAGTATTATAATTGGTAATAAAACAGGATTTGGAAAGAATGGAATACTCCAGGCATGGCACAGTTACAAGGGTGATTTGTTTACACCTTCTTTAATAATAGGTGATAACTGCTGGATTGGTGATTATTTTAATATTAGTGCAATCAATTCTATCACTGTCGGTAATGGTGTGTTGATGGGGCGTTGGGTTACTATATTGGACAATGCACATGGTAAGACCGATTATACGTCTTTGAAAGTTCCTCCTTGTGAAAGACGGTTGTATACCAAATCAGATGTAAAGATCGACAACAATGTATGGATTGGAGATAAAGTGACTATATTGCCAGGAGTTCACATAGGAGAAGGTGCTGTGATTGGGGCTAATTCTGTTGTTACAAAAGATATTCCTGCATATTCTGTTGCTGCCGGAATACCAGCTAAAGTGATAAAGGTATATGGTATATAATTTGTTTGTTATAGCATCAGCTTTTATTTTATATGGTTATTATCATAATAAATATAGAGATGATAGATATATCAACGCCATATTTATTTTGATGTGGATAATTTTTTCTATTGAGTTTTATACAACAAAGGACTATCCGGTTTACTACAAAGGGTTTTATAATTTGGAGAATAATGAAAATTGGGAACCGGTTTATAAATTCCTTGTTGAAGCATTTCAGCCTGTTGGATTTATCGTGTTCAATGCTGTTGTTGTTGCATTTGAAATATTTACTCTTTGTTTCTTTTTTAAGAAGGTTGTTCCTCCTAAATACAGATGGTTATCATTGACAATATTAATGTTGGACACTGGAAACTTATTCCTCTTTATGAATTTAAAGCGACAATTTTTTGCAATGATGGTTGCAATATGGATCGTTTATTTTTTACTTTATTCGCAACATAAATATCGGTATTTATTTTCTATTTTTGCTTTTTTAGTTGCTATAAATATCCATTCGTCAGCATATATTGCAATCGGATATTTCTTACTGCCTTTTATTAAAGTTCGGTTAAATAAAGTTGCCATACTGTCAATATTATTAGTATATATTGCGAGTTATACATTTAGGCTGTCATCATTCTCAGATCAATTGTTTTTATTGCTTTCATCTACAGGAAGTAATGCTGATTATTATGATGCTTACATTCTTCAACAAGAAGACTATGAAGGCACATCCAGCGGTATGGGTAATTTTGTTCTTTTATATAATTTATCCATGTTTTTGTTACTTTTATTCTTAAATAAAAAATTCACCGAACAGCAATACAAGCTTGTTTTATGTTCCATATTAAGCTTTATTTTGATGAATATTTTAAAGGGAAATTTCTACAGATTGTATTTTTACTATTCTATCTTTAATATATTTAATATTTCAGTTTTGTTGATGACATTGTTCAAACAAAAGAGAACACTATTTTTGGTCTATTTGATTTGTTTGGCGTTTGCGTTACCAATAAAATCATACTATAATGCATTTTTCGGAGAGAAAATATCATATATGACCATAAAATACAGACATTTTTATACTATTTTTCACACAAATCCAGATAAAAGAGATTATTTGTTTTAGCTGAGATTTGGAAGCATGTTATGGACAAAATAATTTTATTAAAACGATAAAATGGAGAAAAAAGCACGTGTAATAGCATTTTACCTTCCTCAGTTTCATCCGACACCGGAGAATGATAAGTATTGGGGAAAAGGATTTACAGAATGGACTAATGTAGCCAAGGCCAAGCCATTGTTTCGTGGACATTACCAGCCGAGAGTTCCGGCAGACTTAGGTTTTTATGATCTTAGATTGCCAATTATAAGGGAACAACAAGCTGAAATGGCGAAAAATGCTGGAATTGAAGGCTTCATGTATTGGCATTATTGGTTTGGGAATGGAGTGATGACACTTCAAGATATCTTTGAAGATGTGTTAGTTTCAGGGAGGCCGGATTTCCCGTTTTGTTTAGGTTGGGCTAATCATTCATGGAGCAATAAGACTTGGACCAAAAACAAAGCATTTCAAAAGGATGTAATGATATTTGAAATGAAATATCCAGGAGAAGAAGATTGGATCAAGCATTTCAATTATTGTTTACCAGCGTTTAAAGATAAGCGTTATATAACTGTTGATGGTAAGCCTTTGTTTTTTATTTGGCACGCTAAAGGTATGCCAGATTGTAAGGCGTTTATTAATAAATGGCGTGAATTGGCTAAAGATGCAGGACTTAAAGGTATACATTTCTGTACGATTCGTTATGGAGCTAAAACGACAATAGACGAGTTAAAATCTATGGGATTTGATTCCATAAATAATACGGAGCAGTATGAAGCTGAAAACAGAGCGTTAGGGTTAATTGCAATAAAGAAATTACGTGCTTTGTTGACGCGTATAACTGGTGGTCGAGTGTTAAGGAAATACAATTATTCCCAAATCATCAAAAGTTTAACTAGTGAAAATGACAAACGTGAAGATGTATTTCCTACCATTATTGCAGGCTATGACCGGACAGCTCGTGCAGGACGATTAGCTACCATCTACCATCATTTTACCCCTGAGAAATTTGATGAGCATGTAAGTCAAATTATTGATGAAGTAAAAGATAAAATGGATGAACACAAAATCATTTTTTTGAAGTCTTGGAATGAGTGGGCTGAAGGTAATTATGTAGAACCAGATCTTAAATATGGACACGCTTTCCTTGATGTGTTGAAAAGAAATATCTATAAAAGATAGATTGATAGTTTTATCAATTTAAGAATTTTTAATTTATTAAAGAAAAGCTTTTTTGTACAATAATTATTATTCATTATTCAAATGCTTGAGATTTGTCCCTCATCCAAATGTACAGGTTGTGCGGCTTGTGCTCAATCATGTACACATGATGCAATAACAATGTGTATAAGCGCAAACGGTTTTCTATATCCGGAAATAGATAATGCCGTTTGTGTTGATTGTGGATTGTGTAGTAAGGCGTGTCCTGTTAATAATAAACCATTGTGTAATAATCCGAATAGAGTCTATTTGTGTTGGAATAAGCAAGATGACATCAGACTTAAGTCTTCGTCTGGCGGATTGTTTACGGCAATCGCTTCATGGGTCATTAAACAAAATGGTATCGTTTGTGGTGCTACGTATGACAAAGAAATGAATGTAATTCATTTAATTGTTGACAATGAGGAAGACTTAAAAAAACTACGTGGTAGCAAATATGTACAAAGTAATGTTGGTGACAGCTATAGACATATTAAGTGCGCTTTAAAAAAAACAAATGGGTTTATTTCGTAGGGACACCTTGTCAAGTAGCAGGACTTCGTAATTATTTACGACATGACTATGATATGCTTTTGACTTCAGATTTGATTTGTCATGGAGTTCCATCAAATGATTTGTTCATCAAACAAATCAGAAAGTTGGAAAATATAAATGCTTGTAAAATTGAAGAATTCTTATTCAGGTCAAAAGCACGTTTTGGTCAAGGATGTGATATACAGGTAATCTCATGTGAAGGTAAAAGTCGTTTTTACAATGCAGAATTATTACCTTACTTTTATGGTTTCTGGAATAATATCACATTACGTCCCAGTTGCTTTGTTTGTGGTTTTGCCCAGACTCAAAGGGCTGGTGATATAACACTTGGAGACTATTGGCTGGCGAAGAAGGAATTTCCCGATGTAAAAATGTCGAAAGGATTGTCACTTGCGTTGGTTAATACAAATAAAGGAGAGGAACTATGGTACAAAATTAGTAATAACTTAGAGTATAGAGAAAGTACACTTCATCAAGCTGAACGCGGACAAGGGCAACTTAAAGCTCCTGTCTGTAGACCACAAGCAAACATTGACTTTCTTTATTCATATGGTGATATGGATTTTGTATCATGTTGCAAAAATTTCCTTACCCCACCATTGAAATACAAGCTAAAATGCCATATTAAAAATATAATAAAGTTAATTATTGGGTTTAAATATTGGAAATGAAAAATTTAATTTTTTATAAAACGACTGCTGACTTTGACAATACAGGTAAGTCTTGATATATAAGTCTTTGTTGCAGTTCCTTAGACTTTATGGAGATGTTATAATCAATGATGACGTTTCCATTCAACCTTTGTTCCTGAATCGGATAGGTGTAGCCGATAATGAGCGTATAAGCAGTCGTACGCGAATACCTTTTATTGTATATCTGCTTCTTTCTGGTTTACGATCTTGTTTTTCCAACAGACGTGTATATTTTGTGACAGGAGTGGGCGAACATGCACTAAAAGGGATGAAAAGTGTTGTTAGGAATATTGTTGCTTTTGCGTTTACAGCTTTATTAAGACTATGTGGCGTAAAAGTCGTAAGAATTGGTATGAGTATACGTTTTGGTGGAAGATTGGAACAAATTTCTGAAAAAATTTTGTCTTTTGCATTTAATCATTATTATGTTCGTGATAGTATTTCATTTACTTATTGCCATAATGCAGGAATAGACAAATGTAGACTTGCTCCAGATTTATCATGGGGATATAAAATTCCCACTCAAATGTCGAATATTAAATGGGGTGGAAACCGTACATTGGTTTTTAGTTTTCGTGATTTTTGTGAATCTGATATGGATAATGTTGTATATAAAGAGAAACTTACAGCAAAGCTAATAGCGATAGTGCCAATTCTAGCTCGTAAATATAAAATTCTATTTACTCATCAGTGTAATGAAGATTTTGTTTATATGAAATATCTGTATGGGCGATTGTCCGTGACAGATAATGTTAAAATTGTTGACGAACTGATAACATTAGACAATGGTTACGAATATTATGGTCAGGCTGTTATGACTTTTTCCAACCGTCTGCATGTAATGCTTTTGGCTTATAAGTTCGGTTCTCCAACTGTTTGCATAACAGATGTTAAAAAAACATCGCAAAATTTCAGGCATATTTCATGATAATTCCTTGGATAATGTTTTGGTGGATATTAATCAGTCTAATAACAATATATTAATGGCAATCAATAATTTGTTAGATGAAAGGGATTTAGTGGAAAGCCGGATACGAGAACGTGAAGGTCGTAATTATAGTGAGCTTTCTTACATTTTTAAGGGTATATTTGAAAAGAAACCATGAATATATTGATATTGAATAGTATCCTTTACACTTCAGAATCAGATGTTATTCCCAAAGTTAAAACGATAAAAGATACAATGATTTATGGTATGTGTCTCGGTTTCGTGAATTTGGGGCATAAAATAACGTTAGGAGCGTTGGAAGATTATAGGCCAACTGAAAATGAACATTATGATTTTCCCATTATTTTTTTCAAATCCGATTTGAAAAAAATTTATAAACCTTCAGTATTGCCTTATTCTTCAGAAATGAAGTCTTATTTGAGGAAACATTGCCAAGATTTTGATATTGTAATAACTAGTGAGGTATTCCAATTCCAATCTTTGTATGCTGCATCAATATGTCCGCGAAAAACCATAATATGGCAAGAATTGACATCGCATCAAAATAAGTTTCATGGAATTCCATCAAAAATCTGGCATAATATAGTAGCAAGGTTGTTTATGAAGAATGTGGGATGTGTTGTAGCGCGTTCACAAAAAGCTGCTAATTTTATAAGTAAATATATGCTTAATGTGTCAAGTACAATTATTGATCACGGTATAAATATTGATAAATTCAAATATTCTGACAAGAAAAAACGACAACTTATAAGTTCTTCACAATTGATTTATAGAAAGAATGTTGATGGAATAATTCGTAAATTTGCTAAATTTCATATGCTGAAGGGATATGAAGATATACGTTTAATTATAGCTGGGCGTGGTGAAGAAGAGCATAATTTAAAGGTATTAACGATAGAATTGGGAATACAAGATTTTGTTGTTTTTGTAGGCTTCTTATCTCAGACTGAACTAAATGATTATATACGTTGCTCGTGTGCATTTCTTGTCAATACACGTAAGGATCTGAATATGGTTTCCATACCAGAATCTATTGTTTCTGGTACACCGATATTAACAAATCGCCAACCTGCATCATCGGATTATATTGATAAATATTCTTTAGGAGTTGTCAAAGACAATTGGGACGAGCATGATATAAAAGATATAGTTGATAACAATAGTATTTATGTAGAAAATTGCATAAGATATAGAGAAAAATTGACGAGCAAATATGCTGCACAGCAGTTTGTTGATTTATTTAAAAAAGAAGTAAGACAATGAGCTAACGCTACGGCTCTCTAGGCTGTTTGTGTGCATACACCGTATTCGGCATTGTTATGAAGTTTGTATTGGCCAAACATTGTAGTAATCTTAGATAATTATTTGACTAATACGATAATACCTTATTTCACTAAATTCACTCTGCTGTTTATGATGATCAGTGCGTTTTCAGTAAGTGTCCAATTATGATGTATTGCTCAAATCAATGATAAAGCTGATATTCACCACTGTAATCAAAACTTGTAAAGAATGTACAGTTGTGATTTTGAGCATTTGTTCATCTGCTACAAAGCGGAGGCGATGTCGCTAGACGAGTCCATTTTGGACTTTTGTTTAAGAAACAAAGTATTTTAGTATAATAATTAATGAAAATCTTATTATCCAATAAATTCTACTACCGTCGTGGTGGTGATTGTATATATATGCTCAACCTTGAGCAGTTACTGAAAGAAAATGGTCACGAGGTTGCTGTGTTCGCGATGGATTATCCTGAGAACTTGGATACACCTTGGAAAAAGTATTTTCCTTCGAACATGAGTAAGCTGATGGCTTTTTCACGTCCTTTCGGTTCGAGTGAGGTGAAGAATAAGTTTTCGGCTTTGTTGAATGACTTTAAGCCCGATGTTGTTCATCTGAACAATATACATACGCAACTGTCGCCTGTTATTGCTGAGGTGGCTCACAAAAAGGGTATTAAGGTCGTTTGGACGCTTCATGACTATAAACTGCTTTGTCCACGTTATGACTGTCTAAAAGACGGCAAGGATATATGTGAGCTTTGTTTCAATGGTGATAAGACTCCTTGTAAAACATACAGGTGCATGAAAGGTTCAAAGTTGGCTTCGATAATAGGATATAAAGAGGCTGTAATGTGGAACCGTGAACGATTGGAGGCATGCACCGATGTGTTTGTTTGTCCAAGCAGGTTTATGGCTGACAGGATGGTGCAGGGCGGTTTCAAAAAGGATAAGATGAAGGTGCTGTGCAATTTCATAGATGTACAGAAATGCAAGCGTGATGAATTCACGAAGGATGATTATTATTGCTTTATAGGACGTCTGTCGCATGAGAAAGGTGTGAAGACTCTTATTGAGGCAGCAAATAAACTGCCTTATAAACTTGTGATTATCGGTGGTGGACCGATGGAAGAAGAGCTGAAGGCTGTTGCCGGAAAGAATATTGAGTTTGTCGGTTTCAAACAGTGGAACGAAATTAAAGAACTTGTCGGCAATGCAAGATTCAGTGTCATTCCTTCGGAGTGGTACGAGAACAATCCTCTATCTGTAATTGAAGCTCAGTGTCTGGGTACTCCAGTGCTTGGTGCAAGAATCGGCGGTATACCCGAACTTATAAATGAAGGTGTTACCGGTATGACATTTGAAAGCCGTAATGTGGACGATTTGGCAAAGAAAATTGAAGGCATGTGGAAGCATGATTTCGATTATAAGGCTATTGCTGAAATGTCCCAGAAGCAGTATAATGCCGAAAACTATTATACTGAAATAATGAAGGTATATAAAGGCTGATATAAGAGGTTATGTGGTCACTATGCTGTCTAGGCACTTGGTGACATCGATAAAAATAAGATCCCTGGTCCTAGCCAGGGATGACGAGTCGTTGGCACTGTGCTTGTTTAATGGATGCAAACGTTTTAAAAGACACAAGAACATGTGTGAAGCTGACTTCACAAGGTAAAACGCAGTCTGCGCCTGCAAGGTAAACGCGCAAGGCGCTAGTTAAATGCGAACAAGTTCGTGATGCTTTTACCTGCACAGCAAGGCTGTGTCATTTACCTGCATCACATATGTGATGTTTTTACCTGCAACTTTGTTGCTGAAGTTCTTTTGTTCTTCTGTCTTGATTAATTGCTGCATCCTACTTGGTGTCTGATTAGATCCCTGGTCCTTGCCAGGGATGACGTGTTGGGGCACGTGTAAGATGAGAGAGTGATAGGTAAAAAACAAGCACGCTTTGCTAGCTATTACCTCTTACCTGCAACTATGTTGCTAAAGTTCTTTTATTCTTCTGTCTGAATATTTGCAACATCCTGCTTGGAATGAATAAGATACCTGGTTTTGGCCAGAGATGACGGGGTGCCAACATTGTGATTTATTTTTTGTGTAACACAGACTTTTATATACCATATATAGAGATATTCAATTGATTAATATTTAAAATTCAAAACATATTTAATTATGAGTAACGTATCTACACCTACGGACGCAAGTATTATTTTGACTTACCGCTGTCCGATGCGTTGTGTGATGTGCAACATCTGGAAAAATCCTACTGACAAGAAACAGGAAATCAAGGCCAGTGACCTGAGGTCGCTGCCGAGATTGAAGTTCATTAATCTTACAGGTGGTGAACCGTTCATTCGTGAGGATCTGGATGAGATAGTAGAGGAGTGCTACAAGCATACTGATCGTATTGTAATATCTACATCGGGGTGGTTTCAGGAACGAGTAATAGCTTTGGCTAAGAAATTTCCTAACATAGGTATTCGCATATCTATAGAAGGACTTGCTGAGAAGAATGATGAGCTTAGAGGTCGTCAAGGTACTTTTGACAAAGCTATCAAAACGTTGAAAACTCTACAGAATATGGGTTTGAAGGATATTGGGTTTGGTTGTACTGTGAGCAACTATAACTCTGGAGATATGCTCAAACTCTATCAACTCTCTTTGTCCATGGGACTGGAGTTTGCGACAGCAGCTTTCCACAATTCTTACTATTTTCATAAGGGAGATAACGTTATTACCAATCATGATGAGGTGTGCGGAAACTTCAGGCAACTCATCGAGTGGCAGTTGAAGGAGAAGAGCCCGAAGAGTTGGTTCCGTGCGTGGTTCAACATGGGACTGATAAATTATATCGAGGGCAACAGACGTATGCTTCCTTGCGAGGCCGGTACTGCAAACTTCTTTATTGACCCATGGGGCGAGGTGATGCCTTGCAACGGCCTTGAGAGTCGTATGGACGACAAGTATAAAGAAAACAAAATGAAAATGGACGGCGACGACATGACGGTTGCTGAATATAACGAGAAACTGGCGTCTGACCCTAACAATGTATCAAACGATAAATTGAAACCTGCTGAAAGTGATACGCCTAAGTCTTGGAGTATGGGTAACATACATGATGCTGACTTTATGACAATCTGGAACAGTGAACAGGCTGCAAGAGTACGTGCTAAGGTGCGTAAGTGTCCTAAGAACTGCTGGATGGTCGGAACTGCCAGTCCTGTAATGCACAAGTATATCAAATATCCGCTGAAGTGGGCGTTGAAGAATAAACTGCGCTCGATACAGGGCAAACCGGCATGTCTGGACTTCAAATACTGCAATGTGGGACAGGACCCTCAACAAGGTGACTTGAACTTTGACAGGTAATCATAAATTGATAGGTATTGCTTAAATGGCAATATATGTATATGCGTGTATTGCTATTTAAGTATTTTGATATGCTGGTAAATTGTACTTTAAAATTATTTCTGTCTTTTCCCTCTAATCAACAACCATAGAGCGGAAAGGCACGAGATAAGTATGATGCCTGCATATAGTATATGTTCCTTGATATTGCTTAATATATTATTTGACATGGCTTTTGCTGGATGATGATGTGAGGGCAAAAGTAGTGATTTAGATTCAATTCTGAAAATTTATGAAGATTGTGGTGACCGGTACTCGTGGCATTCCTAATGTCATGGGCGGTGTGGAGACGCACTGTGAGGAACTGTTTCCGCGTATTGCCGAGCGTGGGTTTGATGTGACTGTGATAAGACGAAAGAGTTATGTCAACGATGCGCTGAAGGAGTACAAGGGCGTGAAACTGGTGGACATTGAGACTCCTAAGAAGAAGTCGTTCGAGGCGATAATCCATACTTTCAGGGCTGTGAACAGGGCCAAGGCGTTGGGGGCTGATGTGCTGCATATACATGCCATAGGACCAGCACTGCTCGTTCCGTATGCCAAGATGTTGGGAATGAAGGTGGTGTTCACGCACCACGGGCCTGACTACGACCGTGACAAGTGGGGACGTGCAGCGAAGATGGTGCTGAAGATGGGTGAACGTATGGGATGTATGTTTGCCGATGAGGTGATAGTTATCTCTGAGGTCATCCGCAATCTGATAAAGGATAAGTACGGCAGGACGAAGAATGTGCATCTGATATACAACGGTGTGTCGAAGCCTGAGATATGCGACTATCCGGAGTATTTCGAGCAACTGGGCATAGAGAAGGGCAAGTATATATTGGGTATGTGCCGTTTCGTGCCGGAGAAGAATCTGCATCATCTTGTCGAGGCTTTCGGCAAGGTGACGGATAAACACGGATGCAAGCTGGTTCTGGCGGGAGATACGGATTTTGAGGATGATTATTCTCTTGGACTGAAAAAGATGGCGCGGGAGAATGGGGTGGTGCTGACTGGTTTCGTGAAGGGACGCAAACTGCATTCTCTGTTGACGAACACGAGGTGCTTCGTCCTGCCGTCGTCGCATGAGGGTCTGCCGATAGCTCTGCTTGAGGCAATGAGCTACGGGGTACCTGTGATTGTCAGTGACATTCCTGCGAATCTGGAGGTTGGACTGGCCAAGGACCGGTATTTCAGGCTTGGGAATATCGGGCAGCTGGCGACGAAGCTTCAGGAGAATATCAACGGCGATTGTGTCCATGTGGACTATGACATGTCCAAATATGATTGGGACAGGATTGCTGATCAGGTAGCAGAGCTTTATTCATAAATATGGATATTGTTTAAAATTATCAAGAAAGGAGGATGCAGGCGATTTTCGCCTGCATTCTTTGTTTTAGGGGGATTGGGCTACAAAGCAGGGCTTTGTTAGGTAAACGCAGGCAGGGCCTGCTAGGTAAATCGCGAATACTCGCGAGGTAAAACGTGAAGCGTGGCTTCACTAGGTAAAACGCGCGATGCGCTAGGTGGATGCGAGCTGAGCTCGCTAGGTAAACGCAATGGAGTTGCTAGGTAAACATGAAGCACGGCTTCATTAGGGATATTCAGTAAATAGAATAAAATTAGCCAACTAATTCATACACAAAGTATTGCGAATTAGCTGGCTTTTTTGTATCTTTAGGTATTCCCCCGAAAATAAGG
>MNQS01000210.1 GCA_001915545.1 Bacteroides sp. 43_108
CTATAAAGACGTCTCCATCATTGGGCTCACGGTGAAGCCGTTCACGAATGACAGACAACACACGGCTGTGTTTACAACGCATATCGGTAAAATCACGGATACAATAAAAATGATTGAAACCGGTAACACTCAACATAACCCCTCCAGCTTCTCTACCATCCGAACCCAATCCGGATAGCTTAAATTCTTTTGGGACAAATATAAGCCATTGCTTATACGAATGTCAACCCAAATACGAACAGGGGTATCATTTTTACTCTGTAATATAGGGTGAGATTGATCACTAGTCTTGGATTTTTCCTCATGACCTATTTCAGGAACACCATTAATCTGGACTTCAACTATTTTTTTCCGGATATCCTTTAACCATTTCTGAAAGATGTTATAAGGAACTTTGTGCTTAACACAAAATGATTGGAGGGATTCTCCATGAGGCAAAGCCTCGGTCTGGTATTGAAAGTAAAACCTTTCAAGATCTTCACTGCTATACATAAATCCTAATTTTTTTGTTCGCAGCGAAGATAGAGGTTTCAATCAATATCCATTTTTTAACGGCTTACAATCTTGATTACTTAACAAGCGTTATATAAAGGTAGAAAGAAAAAAGTCAAAGCTAAATAGACTAATAATGATATCTTTTTTTTCTAAATATATATATAAATCTTCGATATAAAGAAAACGGTAAAACAACATATGCAAAGTGAATTAATAATTTGAACGATAATCGCAAATTTTGAATAATCATACGTAAAACAGCTAATTTCTTCCCATGTAAAATTAAATATTCGACATCTGCATTAACACTCCTAACTTTAAGCCATTTCAATTCTTCAGAATATTGTTGGATTTCGTCCACACTCAACAAATTATATATTAAATCTGTATATAAACACATAAATTCTTTTCCCCATCCTGCCTTCTGTGTCACCGTCAAAGAGTCTGAATGCATCCGATATTTCATCAACGGACGAGCATCATAATATGCATCGTTCTTATATATCAATCTCAAAAAAAAATCATAATCCTCTACCAACTGATATTTAAAATCAAACTTTATATCATCAATTTTCATGCTGTTCACATTAATGACAGCAGCAGACATACCAACCATGTACTTTGACAATAAGTCTTTAAAAGTACGGTTTCCTGAGTTCTTTTCCGTGTTATATTCAACAAGTTCTTCACCATCAATCCAAGAATAATAATTACTATAATAAAATGAAAATTTATTTTTATAAATAGATAAGACACCTACAGCTCTTTCCAAAAAATCACGCTCCCAAACATCATCACTATCAAGAAATGTAAGAAACTGCCCTTTTATCTTATCTAAAGCTAAATTTCTAGCTTCTCCTAAAGTTGTATGTTTTGGAGCATAATAGAAATTAAACCGTTCATTTTTATACGACTTAATTATTGATGCTGTCGAATCAGTAGACTGGTTATCCCAAAATATCACTTCATAATTATGATATGTTTGGTTCAATATACTATCTATTGTTTCCCTAAGATACTTTTCACCATTATAGCAATTAACAATTATACTTACTAGAGGTTTATCCTCCATCATATACTCTTTTTAATTAGTCCACAAATATAATATACGTCATCCTCTACCATATCGGCATGTAATGGAAGAGTGATGAGTTGTTCGTAAATCTCGTCCGTATGCTTAAGAGTCGTATTATTTTGATTACCTGTAAACAATGTAAGCAAATGGTTGGGGCGATAATGTATGCCTGTTGCCACCCCATTGTCATTCAAACATTGTTTCACAATATCCCTCTTGCCACAAGTTATTCTAATAACAAAGATATGAGGAACCACTTCATTATAATTACAGGGTATAATTTTTATTCCCTTTACATTATCAAGTTCTTGCTGATAAATTTTTGCCAGCCTTTGACGTATTTCTTTAAACTTAGGAAATTTCTTCAGCTGAGTATAACCTATTGCGGCCATGATATTACTCATATGATAACGCCACCCCGGTTGATTGACATCAAACACCCATGTTCTTGTACCCTTGAATCTACTATCGGTATCATTCTGTACACTCAAAAGGCGAGCATCCTTAATTATTTTCTGTACATCAAGGTCCTCAGTAATTATCATCCCTCCTTCACCAGATGTTATATTCTTGATACCATCCATACTTATACACACCACATCACCAAAAGATCCTATTAACCGACCTTTATAATAAGTGCCAAATGCATGTGATGCATCTTCTATTACTCGTAGATTATGCTTTTTTGCAAATTCATATATAGCATCAAGATTACCACATTGTCCAGCATAATGTACAGGCATTATAGCCTTCGTTTTTGGAGTCAGTTTACGTTCGGCATCATCCAAATCGATAGTAAGCGTATCATCATCCACATCGCACGCCACAGGTATCCCACCTGTAGCTCTTATAGCTTGAAAACAAGCCACATATGTAAGAGACTGTACAAGTACTTCATCTCCATCTTTTATTCCTACACCTTGTACTGCAAGATGCAAAGCTGCCGTACCAGTATTTACAAGTGTCACGTCACGCCCAAAGAAATCTTTTAAATCATCTTCAAATTTATGTACATCCTGTCCCATACCCAAATACTCTCTATGAAGAACGTCTGTTACGGCATCTATTTCTTCCTTACCAATGCAAGATTTGGACAATCTAATATTTCTCATAAACATCATCATTTTATTATCGGTATTTCTCTTTCCCATTTTTTCCATGGAGCAACTCCATCAATAAGCAACTGTTCCAATAGATTTTTTTCACGTATATTATCCATACATTGCCAGAACCCCTTATGTGTATAAGACATTAGTTCACCTTCGGTAGCCAACTTATTCAATGGTTCTTTTTCAAATATGGTTTGATCTCCTTCTATATAATCGAACACTCTAGGTTCCAACACCATATATCCGGCATTAATAGGTACACCATCATTGATATTCTTCTCACGAAATGAACGAATGGAATTATTTTCATCAATATTTAAAACCCCCTTGTCTTGTGCTTGAATAACAGCAGTAAGAGTTGCTATTTTACCATGCTTTTTATGAAATGCCACAAGCTTATTGATGTCAACATCACACACACCATCACCATATGTCATCATAAAGGTTTCATTGTTAACATATTCCTTTATACGTTTGATACGGCCTCCGGTCAATGTGTTATATCCTGTATCAACTATCGTTACTTTCCAAGGTTCAAGATTTGAATGATGTACAGTTATTTCATTCTTACCGTTACGGAAGTTGAAGCTAACATCGGAATTGTAAAGAAAATAGTTTGCAAACCATTCCTTAATATATTCCTGTTTGTATCCAGCACAAATTATGAATTCATTATATCCATAATATGCATATTCCTTCATTATATGCCAAAGAATGGGCATACCGCAAATTTCAATCATGGGCTTTGGCTTAAATTGGCTCTCTTCACTAATACGCGAGCCAAAACCGCCTGCTAAAAGAACTACCTTCATATAGATCTGCTAATTTTGTTGAAATCAAACTTTATATCACTCTCTTCTATTGGAATGTTTACCTGCTCTAGAGGATCATGAGGAATATTGGCTACATTTAGAAGAATGCTTTTACCTTCACCTATTCCAACGAAGCCCATCCATACTCCAGCCGGTATTGTGATCCTTCGATACAATTCAGGTAATTCAGGTGACAATATCACCTCCATGTACTTTCCAAATGTAGAAGAGTTCTCACGCCCATCATATAAAACGAAATGTATCTTTCCTACAATACATACTAGGTTTAATGTCATTCTAGAATGACGTTTCCATGCCTTTACCAAACCTTGTAAAACACTTGAGAAATAAACTTCACCAAATCCTTCAAATCCAGGGTCAACACATTTCATTGCATGAAATACATCCCCTTTGGGATGAGTTATCTGTTTTAAGGGAGTCAGCAAAACTCCGTCAATTGTGATATTGTCCATTATTTCCAATTATTTTGCCCAATCAAGATTCTGTTTTTTTGCAGCTTCCATATATGCATTGATTTGTTTTTCTGTCAAAGCAAACATATCCTTAGCCTGCTCTACATAGAATGCACGATACCATTCAGCAATAAAATTCACACATTCGTCATAATGCAAGGTTGAATGCCAATGTAAATAAGCCAAGGCCTTATCACAGTTCAGCTTAAGCAATGTAGCTTCCTCAAAAGGTACATTGCCTGTGAGTTTTGCAGCTTTGTTCTTATCCAATCCCCATAAAGTAGCAAGATCTTGAAACAGTTCAAATACGGTTTTTGTCTGTTCTGCACGTGGACCAAAGTTGTAAGATTCCCCATTTTCGCATTTGCCTTCACATAAATATTGCGCCAACGTCAGATATCCACTTAATGGCTCAAGAACATGTTGCCAAGGACGAGTCGCCTTTGGACTTCTGATTTCTACAGTCTTTCCTTCTGAAAAAGCTTTCACACAATCTACAATAATTCTATCTTTTGCCCAATCACCGCCACCGATAACGTTACCAGCTCTAGCCACACCAAACTTAATGTTTGGCATTTTCTTGATAAATGAATGCCAATAACTCTTAATGACAAGTTCGGCAGCACCTTTAGATCCAGAATATATATCCTTACCTCCAATACCATCTGTTTCACGATACCCCCAAATCCACTCTACATTATCATACGCTTTATCAGAAGTAATTAGAACACAAGTACAATTCCAATCAATGTTCATGACAGCTTCACATACAACAGCTGTACCCACAATGTTAGTAGTCATTGTTTCAAATGGTTCGCGATAACTTGTCAAGACCAAAGCTTGTGCGGCAAGATGAATCAAAAAATCAGGTTTCACTTCCTGCACAAAATCATTAAATTCCCTTTTGTTTCTAATATCACCATAGTGTTGACATATCTTATCTTCAAGATGAAGTGTATCAAACATCGATGGAGTTGTCGGCACACCAATCGAATATCCATAAACCTCAGCTCCCATCATTTTAAGCCATGTAGACAGCCAAGTCCCTTTAAACCCAGTATTACCAGTAATAATAACCTTCTTATTCTTATAAATATTACTAAATGCCATAACTATATGTTTTTTTTATATTCCGCAAAAAGATATTTTGTTGTTTTGAATCTATAATAACCGGTAGATTCATAATCGATTTTCCTATTTTTTCCGCAACTGGGCATCCTCCCCAATGATATCCAAAGTCACATATATTTTCTTTTGTTGCAACAATCGGAGTTTTAAACCAAATCCAATCATCAATGTATGAGAATACAGTAAGAGCGAAATGAGTTGAATAAGCAATACGCAAAGGAATAATGTCACAACCAGTATCATAATAAGCTGCAGGCATATCTTCTTTTTTTTCTACAACCTGTAAAATTTCTTTAAGCCAACTCTGCCTTTGATGAATATTAGCTTTATATTGTTCAAGAACATGTAATCCAATCTTTGCCAAAACAGAAGGTAGTTTAGCAGGATAACTGTAATAAGGGTTTATTGCGATTTTGGCAGATGTTTCCAACTCCAAATAAGGAGATATTTCATTATGAATATGTAGCTTATTCATCAAAGCCTTTTTATAGTTCCGCATTATGTATATTTTATGATTTACAGTTTCTATGCGGTGTTCATCAATATAAGTCTTTAAGATCATTCGCTGATGTTCGTTACTTAAATCCCCACAATCATCACGCATTGCCCGAATAGATGTAGCTATGTCTATATCATTAGTATAAACAAAGCCTCCTATAAGTGTATTAAGAGGTTTGGTATGATCTGTTGAAAATATTGCAGCATCACCATAATTGCCAACTATAATACTTTTATATTTTGAACCAAAGGTCAACGCACAATCTTCCACTAAATAGCAACTATGAGATTTAGCAATCTCCTTTATTTTATCAATCTTACATGGAATTCCAAAAGAATGCTGAGCCACAACTACTTTTGTCCGATTCGTAATTTTGGACACTAAAGATTCTGCAGACATTCCTAAGGTATCCTTGTCGATATCCACATAAATTGGAGTTGCTCCAGTTCGCAAAACAGCATTAGCCATAACAGCACAAGTAAATCCTGTAAGAGCAACTTCATCGCCTTCTCTTATTCCCCAGCTTTTTAATAAAGAATAGAATGACATACGTCCTGATGCGAAAGTCACGACATGCCCTCCTCCAAGAAATTGGCTTAGTTCTTTTTCATAGCGATTAACATAATCAAGATTAGGAGCCTCTATCAGTGCTTCATAGTCTGACTGTTTTTCTGATATATCAATACTTGGAGAAATAAAGCTACTGATTTCAGACGTAAACAATAGTCTAAACATTTTTTTCATTTTTGATATTATCATAATCTCTAAATGGTTTCGTTTTCCATAATTCCTTTCTATTCAACGTCTAATAATTGACTTCACCAATGAATACATTTCTCTATTACAACACACTGATACTAGAATTGATATTAAAACAATCAATCCCATAACCAATAAATTATAACAAAGGGAAATCTTATTATATTCATAAGCCATATAAGGCTTTACAAGAGTACTTAATACTAATAGTACAATTAAAGGTAAAAACAAAGTTTTCAAAATTAGGAATAGTGAAACTATCTGACCAGCATTCTTTGCAAAATCTCTGTATAATGAATACCAATAAAGAATACCCAAAAATATAGGAATCAATCCTTTAGATATAGCGAACGAAAATACGCCCCATTTACCAACAGTAAAAAAAATTAATAACCAGTATAGTATAGGTTGAAATATATTAAACCTATTAAGTAAAGTAGTTTTTTCAATTGCAATAAAATAAGAAGAACTAGGGTTTGAGAGAAAGCAAGGAAAGAAACAAAACACCAAAAGTGATAAAATAGAACTGGATTCCTCATAATTGAATCCAACCCAACTTATAATAAATGGTTCACTCAGCATAGACAATCCAACAATGGGCAGAACTACCATTGGCGAGAGCATTAATAACATCCGATTCACAAATTTCATCAGTCCTACCCTGTCATTTTCACCAATCAAATGATTATATCGCGATGAATAAGGTGAATAAAGTAATGACACAAAGGTTCGTACAAAGGTCAATGCAGAAAAAGCTATGCCATAAACTGCTACTGCCTCCAGACCAACAAAATTTGAAATCGCGATTTGATCAAATTCATAGAACAACACCCAAGAAAGTATAGATATAAATGAAGCTCCCGTCAAGCCCTTTTCTTTATCAAAGATAATACGGTCAAAACGGATAGCTTTAAGAAATTCCACAAATGAATATTGATACTTTCGGACCTGAAAAGCTGCCATCAATACTACGGATAGGTTGATAAACTGCACGAATGCAAAATAAGGTACCAACAAATAATTTTCACTTCCAAAAAAAAAGAAAACTGATAAAATCTTCAGAATACTGCCTACCGCAGAGATACGCTGTAATTTATAATCTTCTACACGTATGGAATAAATCATATTAAGAATTCGTTGGCCAATGATTACCGGACAGGAAACAGACAACAGAATCAGCAAATAACGTGCCGTATAAAAATTTTCACTATCTGGTTCCAATTCAGGCATGAGAATTTGAGGGAATATGCTGATTATTCCAAATAGCAAAGCTATCAGCATAAACATGCTAAGCATAATAAATGCAGTAAAACCTATCGTACGAATTTCATTCTTTCGGTCACCACGAATATAATATTCCGCTGCATATTTCAATCCCGATGAAATAAAACCTAAATCAGCATACGAAAAGAATATAGTCAGAGACGTACAAACACTGTAAATACCAAAGAGTGTTTTATTTCCAGAAAGTGAAGGCATCACAATAAAAAGCGAAAGAAAACCTAAAATTATGGATAATCCTTGCCAAATGTAAATCCTAAAATATTTTCCGCGATATGATATGCTCATAGGTATCAAGTGAAAAGTTGGAAAATTAACTGAGGCTCTAGTTTGGTAAAGAAATAGTTTCTCAACCGATAGCCCTCGGTCATTGCATCCTCAATATTTAGATTCAATATCCTAACAATAGCATCCGAAAGTTCAGCCAAATTATTGGCAGTATACCACAATACTTCATTCACCTCTTCTATTTTATCAAAAAGAATGATGGAAAGCGGATCTTTCAGATTAATAACAGGGATTCCCAAACTTAAGGCTTCAAACATCACAGATGTGTTAGCTGCAAGAATTGCGTCTGCTTTCAGCAAGAAAGAGTTTACATTACCTTTTACTACTTCTAGCTTTCCCCCTGCCTTGTTTGTACAGGAAACCATCCATGATGAATTTGCATCAGGATGGGGCTTCAAAAGTATATTAATATTAGCATTAGAAGATTTAATAAAATCAGTGAGCAATTCGTATTTATACTCCATATCATAATTATCGAGTGCAAATGGCACCAAGAGCGTGAACTTATCATGAGGTTTGGTGCTTCTATGACTGCTATATATCTCTTGATTTCTCAGTGCAGGAGCTATATGCTTATACCCGTTATAATTTTGATAGAACTTTAGCAGATAACTGCTACATAAATAAATATCTTTTGGAGCAATATGACAAAATAATTCTTTATTCGATGCTATAATATGTGGAAAAATTGTTGAATCAGCAATAAATCCCATATATCCATGAACTTTTGCCTCTGGATAGTATTGATGCATTGCGTAATATACTGATTTGTCGTAGCTTTGGTTCTCAAACCAATCCACAAATAAGCAAATGTCAACATCCAATTCTTTCATTCTCATAATAGCTCTTTCCATCAAAATGGCATAGTAGAAATAACTCTGATTACTCTCTTTGTATGCCTTTCCCAAAAGCCATTGAAGACTGAATCCCTGATAAGTATAACTTGCAAAATCTGGCTTTTCAAAACGCCCCATATAGCGCCATGCGTAGAGGTAATCTTTAAAAAGTAAAAAATCACTCATAAAGAACAAGTTTTCCTTAGAATTGGCAACAATAATATCCAATTGCTTTTTTGAGGCAAAGGGCAAATACAAAGGCATGAAATATATTTGTTCTTTTTGGGCATCAATCAATTTATCTACAGAATTTCCATAAAAACGATCCCAATAGGCATCAACCTTTTTTGCAATAAAGGTATCAATGATAGTTAATCTTCCCCCTCGGCACACCTTATTACGCCTCTCTTTCGAACCGCTAAGCCATGAACAGAGTGACCATATTCCATATCGAATATTATTTTTCCATAAACGAATATTATTTTTCAAAGAACTTGTCTTACCATGCACATTTATCTTAGGATACAGATTTGAAATGGTTTTTCGCAACTCATCATTATCCACTATGATTTCTTCTATTATTTCTCCGCTACTTATAAGCTCTGATATCAATCGCAAGGACTCAAGTTCTGCCAGCATTGAAGAAAAAACGGTACTACGAGAATTTACGTTACAAACCAGCCATTCCAAACTATCACGATTATAATCAATTAACTGTTCGGTCAATGCATTATAGTCGGCAATCACATTTTTTTTCAGCTTTGCCTTTAATTTACTCTGTTCCAGAGTTAGTTCATTTAGATTTAATATCATCTATTTTATCTTTAATAAAGCTTCACTCAATAAATCTGCACTTGCTTTTCCAATCTCATCTTTTGTATAAAGATATTTATCAATAAATTCATCGTACACGCTATCAAACACCACAGGGACGGATATATCAGCATCTTCTGCATCAATATTTACCAATGGACTTTGGAAAAAACTAGAGTAACTCAACTCAGCTGCAATGCCATACTTGTTAACGACTTCATCAGTCGTGATAAACTTGATTGGTTTGTGCTGTATTATAAGAAAAGTAATAGCTGTACTCAAATGATTAATAGCCCATGCACAACCCTTACACAACTCCGCAGTCTTTCCAAATAATACGGGTCTGCCGTCAAAATAGTTATGTTCATGATATTTTTGAGCACTAGGATGTGCAGCTATAACTACAGGTAACCCATACTTATCCTCCACACGTTTCAGGTAATTATTTACTGATTTAAAATATTGTTCAGGATCAATATGTCCACTGGCAGTTAGTTCAAAATCAGGATGGAAAGGCATATAAGCATCAATAAACACAATATATTTCCTATCATTATACCTTTCCATTTTATCCACCTTATTAAAATGCTCTATATCATAGTCTACAATTGTTATTTTCTGCGTCTTGTCGGAAATAAGTTGAGATGCAGAGTTAATACTGTGTACACCTTGAGTCACAGCATAATCAAAATCTTTTAAATAACCAATTTTTCTCAATAGAGGAATAGACCTATGAATGAAATAATACCTCACTCTAATCGGGTTAAACAAAAGTTTAAGTCTATGCTCCATTCTATTTTTGGGGAGAGGCAAATGCATACTTCCAATATTGAAATAGCCAACATTTTTTTGTTTTGCTTTGCTTAAAATTCTAAACAACTTCAAACAAGGAGCAAATACAGGCATTAATGAAATGAGAATAGCATCTTTATTGCGATCTAGATTTATAATCCGCTGAATTTCTTTCCAAGATTTGGGTATAGTTTCACAACCTTTAGAAGGTACATTACTTAATAAACCAACTAACGGTCCAATCCAAACATACTCAATTGGGAATCCCTTTTCTTGCAATTGTTTTAACAGAAACCTATCATTATAGACTTCTTTCCAAGGTTCAATATTAAAAAAAAACAGTTTTGGCAGATTTTGATTTGACATCCTTATTTTTTATTATAATTATCTCTAATATTTAAAGTATTAACCACTTTTTCTGTTTCAAAAAATACCATATTTGTCCTAAATATCAAAATTCTCTTTCACAATCATTGGCTTTATATTATACCCATAAATATCCATAGTTGCTACCCTTCAAACTCAAAATATAGAGAATTCTTTAAACTCATTTTCACCAGTCAAGTATACTTCCCCATAATCCTTATCCAGCCTTTATGTTAAAGCGGTATTTAACACCGGGGTATAAAAACTCCCCACCATATTTTTCCCCTTCCAGTTCCACATCCAATCCTTGTTCCAGTGCCAGATTCATACCCGGAAGAATATCCCAAGAATAACATCCTTTCAGATGTAAAAACTGTCTGTAACAGCCTCGTATAACATTATACATATTATACATGCAACACCCCATAATACGATATTCAGAGCCCTGTTCCAACCTCTTAAAATCTTCAGGTTGCATATAAGATGACAGCCCACAAATTCTTGAACCAATAATTTTAGAAAACTGATCACCTGTACATAAACGAATTCCCAATTCGGGTAACATAATCATACTTTGATAATGCCTCATTCCTTTATAAACAGAAATGCCGACTCCCCATTCCTTCAGACCTGAAACAAAATTCTCCGTACCGTCTATCGGGTCTACCGTTATCACATACTCAACTTCTTCCAAACGTGACAAATTCGTTTCTGTTTCCTCTGAAATAACCAAATAATCCTTCAGATTGGAGTCCAAGAAATCAAAAATGAGTTTTTCACACAATTTGTCCCCTTTGGAAACAAAGGTATGATCGGATTTCAACTCTGAAGTATTCCGTAAGGAGAGAATTTCAGGCAAATGAAGCATAATCAGTTCATGTATGCTTCTACAAATATCCGGTTCATTCATATAGAGACGGAGTTAAAAATTCAATATCCATAACCTTTCCTATTTCACTGATGCGATGCTTTATCGCTTTATTCATTTCCAAGACATAATCCCTATCCTGAATCAGATTCAAACGCTCCTGATAGTAGTTTCCCTTTTTCATAGAGTAACCGTCCATACCTGCCAGATAAACTTTTCGAGGAGACAGTTTCTGTAAAAGGTTCAAAGCCATCAGAGCCGAATTATCACGAATAATGTCCACTTCGTTCAGCAAAGAAACATAATTGACACAATAGCCAGATTGTTCTTGATTTGCACGAATATTGGACGTATAAATCAAACTCACCTCCTTTTTCATCGGATTAAAAGTCGTAGCATACCGCTTGGCATTAGCCAAGAAAGTAAAGTCACAATCCATAAAATCAGGAACAAAGGTCACAGAAATAAGCAGACAGTTCTCCGAATTCTGTTTCTGGACAATTTCGTCATAACAGTCTGTAATTGAACCTCCTGGAGCCATCAGTATAATATTTCTTCCACCTATTTTTTCTTTCAAGTTCTTTAAGACATAAGTATCATCCACCTCATGAGATTGATACTCCAAATAAATCCTATTTACCAATTCCTTATTGTATAAAGAACGCTTTTCGACAGGAATCATATGCAATATGGCAGAAATTTCCTTCACAGCAAGCGTCTGTTTCTGAGCCAGATAAGAGGCATAATTAGGATGACAACCATTAATAGCCGCCAAATAATAAGGAACAGTATACCCCCACTCATGTTTCTGCCTAATATGAATGATGAATTCATCAACAACCTCCAACAATGGCTCTATAGCATACATATGCCCTTCACGGTCATTAACATAATTGGCAATCAGTTCCGTATTCAGGTTTCCGGCCCCTCGTCCCATTCCATAGATAGAAGCATCCAACGAAATGACACGGTCGCCTACATATTCAAAAAACTCCTGAGAGTTGGAAAAGGAAAGCTGTAAGTTATTGTGGGAATGAAAACCCATATTTATTGACTTGTCCAGATTAGTATTGATCAGATAAAAAAATCTGGCTATATCATTCTTGTGCATCAGTCCCAAAGTGTCTACCAGATAAAAGGAATAGGGTTGCAACTCATTCACCTTCTCTATCAGATGGAGAAGCTGGATATCAGTATAACTGGACGTGCCTACCGGTTGCACAAAAACCTTATAGCCTTTTTCTTTTATTTCCCGACAGTATTCCAAAGCACCCTCCACTTCATCATAATGAAAAGTGACCCGTATTCCATCTATGGAATTTCTAGTACAAGGACTCAGCTGACTCAGATCGTATTCACCATAACAGACCATCGCTACAAACATGGTACGTCCATGTTCATTAGGTAACAGGGAGGCTATCTGCTCTGCGGCATTAAAAATGGAGGTATCCTCGTCGTATTCACCATCCTCCAAAAATCCACATTCCACTATATCCAAACCTGCATGGGTCAGTTGTTGAAGAATTTTCCGTATGGCATATTTACCGAATCGGAAATTATTGATGTACCCTCCATCACGCAAAGTACAATCTAATAGTTGGATTTTGCTCATAATACGATCTCCTTATTTTTAATCCTGCGCTCTAAGACTTCTGTCACAATTTTCACATCAGCCTGCGTATCTACAGATAAAGTTTCAGCTGGAATCTCTACAAACTTTATTTTTTTTCCGTTTTCCAAAAAACGATATTCGTCAATATCCTCTATACTTTCAATTTTTCCACGTTTATTATCCTTGCAGAAAAGCAAGGCAGAACGTGAGAAACATTGTATTCCAACAAATTTCATATAGTCAAAATCCGAGCTGGCCTTTGGATATGGAATAGGAGTCCTAGCCATATACATTGCATATCCTAAATTATCCGTTACCACCTTTATACGAGAAATGTCCGCCACCTCCACTGTCTTTTTTATTTTAGTCATAGCATTAGCAAAATAAAAATCAACAGGATTCAAGTCGGAAGTAGGTAAAAGTCGTTCTACATATTCGGGCATCATCAAAGGTTCATCACCATTAATATTAATATAAAAATCAGACTCTATATTTTCGGCGAATTCAGCCAAGCGATCAAGATGCGTGGGATGACTATCTGAAGTCATCACATATTTAATTCCATAATCCGAACAAACCTTTCTAATACGTTCATCATCCGTTGCCACATAAATTTCACTCAATCCTTTTACTTGACAAAGCTGATGATGAACCCACCAAATCATAGGTTTACCACAAAGGTTTACTAACGGTTTACCTTCAAAACGCGTAGACTTATAGCGCGCAGGAATTACTGCTATTACTTTCATTGTATGTTGTATTTTAAATTTATTTCAAATGTTTCACCATCTCTCTTGCTCTCGCCAATTCATCATGCTGACCAATATCCAGCCAATATCCACTAATAGGATAGCGAATCACCTT
>MNQS01000211.1 GCA_001915545.1 Bacteroides sp. 43_108
CAAAGAAACGAATTCTATCTGGAAATTCCTATGAATGAGCGCTTTTTATTATTTTAAATGGATTTTGAAGACTAAGCCACCGGAAAAGTACTTGCAACGATTCAGTTCTACTACGGCGTTGATGTAGTCTTTCCAGAAGCTGTACTCCATACCAAGATTTACCTGATACTTCGCCCCGTCAGGGTCAAAAGTCAAATCCTCCTTCACATCCGTATAACCGGGAACCATTTCTGCCATTAAATTAACACCATTAATGGCTTTATGCACCCAAGAATCACTGTCCTTCAAATGAAACCGGAAGTTCGCACCCATAGCCGGATTATTCAACTTGTTATCAAAACGGTTGCTGTATATCCATGACAGGTGTGCACCTAATGTACCCACATTCTCAAAATAAAAATGTTTGGTTATGGCCAGATAATAGCGGTTAAGAAAACCATTACCATAATTTAATTCTGAAGGTTTGGACAGCGATCCTCCATTCCATGAATCACCTATCACATCATTCGCCCCGAGAACTATCTGGGGGGTCCATTCTTTCCACCAGCCTTCTTTCCACACTCTAAGCCGAAAATGAAAGGAACGGTCCTGATTAATAAATTTACCATACGTAGAAGGAACCCAATAGCCCGAACGATTACCATAGTCCGTGGGTACTGCCTTATGCCCCATACATAAGTACCCGGCTTCCAACCAAGGGAAAATAGTTATGTTTATGTAGTAATTCCATGTATCATACCACCAACGGGGAACGGTAGCGTGATGATTCAGCCAGTTACCACCTGCCATAAAGGTTTTGTCACGCTGCATGTCGGCAGTGGGCATATTCATCAGACCTGTGGTGCCGTAGTTGATTTGCGCATCTGCATATACTGTCCCGATGAATATAAACAGGCTTAATAAGAATCCACTTTTAATCATTGTTTTTATCATCATAATTCTTGATACACTTTTTCCATAGCATCCACCATATGTCCTATTAAAAAATTTTCTGCAACACGCTTATGTGCAGCCCTAGAATATTCTTTTTGCAAACTTGTATCTCTTACCAATTTATCTAGAGCTTCCGCATAAACTTGATTCAAGTTCCCCTTTTGCGAAACTTCTATACCAGTAATTCCATTAAGATTAACCCAATTTACGCCACTCCCCTCAATTGTAAAAGTAACAGCTGGAGTATAACAATACATAGCCTCGGCCAATGCTACACCAAATGCTTCATTCTTTGTGACAGAAGGAAAAGCAAACACACTGGCCGCATACAGATAACAACGCAAATCATCCTCAGACAACCTACCAACAAAATGAATACGTGCCGAGTTACGTTTCTTAGCTAATGCTTTCAATCCCTTTGTCAAAGGACCTTTACCACCGATAACAATGACACAATCGGATTTCATATATCGTTCCGCCTCTATCAAATGCGGCAAACCTTTATATTTAGTATGCCTGCCCATAAAGAAAACAATAGGTTTACCATTATATAGGGCCCTTATTTCCTGAATACGTTCCTTATCTCCTATTCGAAGTTCAAATAACTTTTCATCAATTGCATTCGGTACTATACGTATTTTTTCTTTCACTTTTTGTAAAGGCTTAGAACCATCCCTATACTGCGGACTCGTCACTACAATACAATCCGCTCGTTTAATAATCCATTTTTCCCAAGGGCGTACCGCCCAGTATAGATACCACTGACGTATAATATCCATATGCCAATGCAACACCAACTTAACATCCTTCGGCATTACTAATCGCAACAATATAGCTGGGAAAGGATTCGCCCAATGAAATTGTATTACATCTGGTTTTTCTGTTAAAATAGCCCCCATCGCAATCCATTTTTATACGACAATGACAATGCCTGACGAGCAATGTTTACAAAAGTTGCAATACGATATATACGATGACCATTTATTTCATCTACAGCATTCTCCCGTTGATTATTAAAACAGACCACGCTTGTAATGTGTTTTGGCATCCTTTCCACAAGATATTTACAAATACCCTCTACGCCTCCTAAATAAGGAAAGTAATATTTTGAAATATGCAAGATACGCATAAATTAATCTTTTTGATATTATATAAGTATAAAGCAAATGTCCAATTTGACGTATCACATAGCGAAAGTCTCTCTTCGGGATTTTTTCTTATAAATAAATCAAAAATTGGAACTTAATTTTTTAATATTGTTAATCTTGATTTCGATTGTCATCAACAACAGCCTTTTATACCCTCTACAATCGTTTACGATTTCACGAAAGAATTTTTTCACATATTTCAAGCCTGACAAACATAAGTTACTCCTATAACAAATAAAAAATCTCCCAAATCACTCCTAATGTATATTTTCTATAAGATTTTAATTATAGTGACACAAACAGTGTATCTCAACAAGATTAAAAGTACAATGCATTCCTATTTATTTATCAACGCCCATATTATTCCCAAACGTTTTATTATAATTTTATATGCCCATGTATTTTTCGATTTTTCACTAGAAGATGAAACATTATTACCATGCCTCCGATAATACACCAATCTTTCAGGAATAAAACGAACTCTAAATTTCAGTAACGCATACATACCAATCCAATAATCATGACCTGTTATATATTTAGGAAATGGCAAGCAGGCATTAAGAACTTTTCTATTAAACGCCATACAACACCCTAGAAATCTTGTATACAACCAATTACGCAAAAATCCTGTACCAGAGTGCATCATAGAATAATAATTTTTTCCTAAACTATTTCCCATTCCATCTATCATCTCAGCATCATGAACTATTAAATCCGCTTTTTCCAGTGCTTGTAAAGAGATCCGCAATTTATCAGAAGACCAAACATCATCTTGATCAGATAAGAATATATAGTCTCCCGTTGCTATGCGCAAAGCATTCTCAAAATTTCCAATAAACCCATGGTTCATCTTATTGTGAAAAATATGAATACGCTTATCGGAAAACGATTCTATGATATTTAAGGTTTGATCTGAACTTCCATCATCTGAAATTATCAACTCATCATTATCTCCCAATTGAATCAGTATTGATTCAATTTGTTGTTGCAGATACTTCTCACCATTAAAAGTCGCTAAACAAACACTTATTTTCATTTTTTTATTAGATTACGCAAAAAATGGTATAGCTCAGAATATAAAAAAGGTAAATATCCTAACTTTGAGATTTTTATTTTCTTTTCATCTTTTTCAAAATTCAAATCGTTTAATCTTGCCGAACTACCTAAATCATTAAAATATGAAATCGTCAATCCCAAATATTCAAATCCTATTCTTGAAAATAATGAAATATTATAATAATAATCCGCAAACAAGTTATATTTTAAATCATACTTGTATCTTTTATAAACACACCTAGGATAGAACACTCCTTGATGAGGAATATTTTTTACAGCTAATTTAATTTTGGTGAATCTATTGCAGTAAATATCATTTAAAATAGGCCTAAAGACATCTCCATAAAAAACTTTTTCTTCATTATATAACAATATTTTGTTACATACTTGTTCAATTACCGAATAAGAAATCAGATGATCATCCGCACCTAAAAAAAGGACATAATCACCTGTGACATATTCTAGTCCTTTATTCATTGCATCATAAATTCCATCATCAGGTTCGGAACAATAGTAAGAAATAAATTCACTATATTTATCTATTATATTATTTGTCTGATCAGAACTTCCTCCATCAATTATAATATATTCAATATTCTTGTAAGTTTGCTTTACAACAGATATTATAGTTTCTTCAATCGTATTAGACGCATTAAAGCATACAGTAATAATTGATATTTTCAAAGAACTCTTATCCATATATACCCTCTCTTTTAAATTGAAATACAAAAATGAATGACATAGGAAACTCTAAATATCTTTCATTACTTTGCATCAAAAAAAACGCAAGAAGCATTATCATAAAGAAATGTCCATACATTTGTTTCATATTTCTATACACCATCCATAAAAATGGAAAAAACCATACTACTCCCCAAGAACATAACATATACAATACACCATTACTACATCCCCCATTATCTAACTTGTCAAACATTTCAATTTGCTCATGTGTTCCCAATCCCCACCCCCATATAGGTCTTTCTAAAAACATTTGAAACATTGCTAAATTTTCAGTAGTCCTTTGAATTTTTGACATGCTTTCATTACCATTTTCATCACTAAATATTTTTTCTTGTATTATAGGTGAATGATACAAATGCCAAATAATAACCCCTCCTAAAATGAATAACAATAATTTAAGAAACATGGCATGCTTATATTTAAATTTCACACCAAACATTACATTTAGCATAAATAACATAAAAACGAAATAGCCACCCGTAGACTGAGTTAACAATACTCCTATTATTATAATTATCATTTTCAACAATTGATTTTTCTGCCATGTCCATGTTACAAACTCATGATAATGCAAACAAATAACAGTATTCAAAATTATTTGGCACGCTCCAGGTTCATGCCAAAGCCCTGCAAATCTATGAAATAAATTAGGCCAACCTAATGAATACCCATAAAAAATAATTTTAACATCACCTGCTATAACAATACTTTGCAAAGGCAATAAATCAAATTCAGACAAAATAAAGACTAATTCTCCAATCAATGTAATATAAAACACCACATTGGTTAATATTTTCTTAAAGTACACAAAGCTGTAAGTGGAAATTATCAAATATGAAGATATTGCAGAAATTAAATATCCGATTGTTGCATTTTCCACGTAATGACTATAAAAAAGAACTCCTCCCAACAAAGCTATTATAAATATATAAATACAATAATAGAAAGAAAGATTCCTAACTAGCCTAATTTTTCTATCTCTAACTAACAAATTAATAGTTGCAATTAAGAAATAAAAAGATAAAGAAAGTCCTGGAGACAAGTAATGAAACCAAATAATAGTTCCTGTTGTTAATACAAAAGTCAGTACTACAAAATAATCCCATTTTTCATATTGATACGAAATCTTAGTTTCTAACATATATAATTTTTATCTAATAGTTATATTGCTCAAAACCAAACATAAAGAGCGACATCTTAATATGAAGATCCTCTTTTAATAATAAAAATACGCTTATTTTTTTATCCGAGTAATTTTTTCCAAATATTCTTCTTGAGATTTATTACCCCAACACTTATTTTTTATCAGTTTCACAACTTTCTCAAGATTCCCCATTAAAGAACGATTTTTAGCCTTTGCTATCTTCATTTTCAATAATACTATTTTATTAAATAAATTATACGGGAAAAGAGGCTCGTGACGTATTTCAAAAGATATTGTATCTGTATCAAATGAAATCTCTTGAAGCTTAGCATCTGTAATATTATAACCTTGTATATAACCACCGCATCGGAAAGTATTCAACTGACGTATATGATAAAAATCCGGATAGTTATACATTACATAGGTTCCATAGGTCTCAAATTCCGAAAACGTAGGTAGCACAGATTCATAGTTTCCCGCATTTATTATTTTCTCATACCAACTATCACCATCAACAGGAGCTCCTTCTATCTCGCCAAGCATTTGCTTCACTATTCTTGAATTGAACATCATATGCTCTGCTATAAAAGAAAAGTTTGTTTTTTTTTGCATTCCCAGTATTCTTTCTATTGTAAAAAAATAATTCTCATTATACTCATATTTTCGAGTAAAATATGGATGGTTCCCATCAAAAAATTCAATATGAGAAAGAGGTAAAGTATCAGCATCCCAAGTCAAGTAATATTCACCTGCATATTTTGTCTTTGCAAAACCTAATTTTAAAAACTGCTGGAAAAACCACCCTGTTGATAAGCCCTCTTTATGCAAACGCAATAATTTTGTTAGCTTATCAAAAGTCAAGCCAGGAATAAGTGTATTTTCATCAAGTACAATACATCGCTCATATCGTTTTAACAAATTTACAAGTTTGTCAATATATCTAACACTAGTTATGATATACACAACATCTGCATCATTAAAACATTGCCTTATATATTTAACAACTTTAGATATAAACCCTATATCTTTTCCTGCTACAGGAATTACAACATCATATTTCATCTGTATTTTTTCTTTTTATCTGTTCATAAACCCCCAATAAATCATTTACTATAGTTTTCAGGTTATGCCTTTTTTCTGCTAGTGTAATTTCTTTCTCACTTATAGATTCTGCTAAATCAATATCCTTTTTCAAACGAATAATGTTCCATGCGGTCTGATATACATCGTTAGCAGGTACTAGCAAACCAGCACCATCTGCTATTAATGAGGGAATTCCACCAACATACGTTGCAATCACTGGCACACCTAAATATTGTGCTTCACAAACGCTATTAGGACTATTATCTATATAGCTCGGATGAACGAAAACATCTGACTTTAATAACTTTTCTGATAGGATATCCGGCCCCACCTTTCCTCTACAAAACACATTTACCTGTCCGCTCTTTATACCCGTAAATTTCTCTTGTAGATGTATACTATTCATTCCATAAATATTCCATTCAAAATCACCTTTATACGAGGTCTTTAAAATACTAGCAGTTCTTAATATTACATCAGCTCCTTTATATAAGGGAGGTAAAATAGTTGAAGAAATTATCAACTTACGTTTTGAATTACATGTCCATTTAGGAGAATTTGTTATATGGGTGCGTAAGGCTTCCGAGCAATAATAATAAGTAGATTCCGGAGACATGAGTCGAGTCACTTGTCTATCCCATTCAGTTCTTCCAATGAAATACTTGATATGTTTCAGCATATCCCTTTCTCTTGTAGCTTGATGTTTCATAACCACATTCGCACGGCAATAAAGTTTATAATATTTCAACAAATTATAATCAGAAGCTTTCAATATTGAAAATCCGTCCATACCAGCCGGACGAAATGCTTGATAAATGGGATTGATGATTCCCTGAATATGCATTACCACAGGTATACTTATATACTGAGCTATCAGACCATAACAAAGTTCACTTCCCCAACAATGTATAATATCCGGTCTGAAATCACCAATAATCTGCTTTATTTTATGTAGAAAAAAGCCATTCACTTTCTTTTGATTAAAGTACCAAATTCTCTTTTTCCACTTAGGCAAATACATAGGATAATATTTTACGCCATCTTCTTCAGATGAACTATCATCTTTCAAGTAAGGAAAAGCAATAGCTAAGTCTATATTCTCTTTTACAATTTCTTTTTGCAAAGTTCCTATCCACCCACCGTCTATCATAGATTTACGCTTATACAATGCAGGATTACCACTCAACCAAAGTATCTTCATATTTATAAACTCATTTCTTTTCTTAAATTGTTCCACACGTTCAAACTCATCTTTGTATGACTGTTCATCAATCCAAGAATTCGTCTGTTCATTTAATTCCATATAAAGGAAAAAAGATAATATTATTTCACTACATAAAAATAGGCTTTATTAAACAAGTATGCTATTAAAGTTGTAAGTATACACCATACAATGATACTATCTATCTGCATATACGTTATAAAAACATATCCTACCCTTATATGGGACAAGTAATAGAAGTATGAAATGCCACCTAAAAACAGCAAACATTTGCTTTGCATTTCATATTTTAAATTCAAATATGAACATAAAAATAAAATTGCAATACCTATTATAAAACACGCCCAAAGTATTTTACCCTCACAATACCATGTAAACAAAGAAACGACTACCACTATCCATGATACTTTTGTTCTCTTTGCCACTGCATGCCCAAATAAAAAAGCCCATACATACCTATAATAGTGACCTTCTAACGGACCATAATAAAAATATGCCCATATATAATAAATACAAAAAAATATCGCTAAAAGAATGGTAGTATTTAATTTATATTTACACGATATATAAACTGCAAAATAAAAAATTGTATAAAACATTAATATACAAGCTACATACCAATCCCCCCAGCCTAACATGTTTTTTATTATTGACAACATATCAGACATCGAAAAATTATGCAATTGATGAATCGTTTCGGGTATCCATAGCTGCTTTATTTCTCCAATTGAAAAACAATCGGGCAGAATGACATACAATACTACAGAAATAACAGAAACAAAAAAAAGAGGAACATATATTTTTTTCATCCTATGCCACCACCTATCTAACCCGACCTCTTCTGTACCTTTTTTCAAAGACATTCCATATCCAGAAAAAAACATAAACCAAACTAAACCTATGTTAGCTGTAGTATTCCAAACCACTTTACTAACTCCCCAGGGCATATCAACATCAAATTTTCTCTGTCCCCAATGCCCTAGCAAAATAAGAACACATGCAAGTCCTTTTAATGCAACTGCCATTTGTTTATCTATTACAAATGGTAAATACAATTTATCATATTCTATACTTCTAGACTTCAGACCTATAAAAAACACAGAGATTAAAACTACAATAATAATTATATATTCAATATCATAAAATGTCATGATTCGCCCTCTAGTTATAAATTATTACAAAAAAACAGTATTTTACAATAGATTTAAGGCATATATTTTCTAAATCCTTCATCTGGACATTTCTTAAATCCCGAAAAAAAGGCTTCATTAAAACATCGAAACCATCCCCAATCCTTAGCTATAAATAAATAATAATAAGCATTATAAACATAAAAAGAAAAATAGTTCTTCAAACTCATCCGTCCTTTACCGTTAAATACCGTATTTCGCCAATAACAATAACCTTTCCACTTATTGGGAACCGTAACTATTGACTTATTAAATAAGGTTCGTGAAAAAGTCATTTTATCACTAGGATGGTAATGAATAGCAGAAGTTATTGTAACTATAACAGCTCCAGAATCTTTTGCTCTTAATGTATAATTTCTTTCATCCCCCCAAATGAATAATTGAGGTATAGGATAGCCTATCTTATCTACAAGTTTTCTTGATAATAAAATACCATTAAAAGGACAAGAATATTCTGGTACTACATTCCCAAATGTAGCAATCAATTCATCTGATTCAAATCTCCCATGATAATTAAAAGCCAACTTACTGTGATCATCAACAGAAAGAACCATTGGAGACAAAAAATCATACTGAGGATAATACTGCAACAATTGTTTAAGACAATTCTTTTCGGGTATTCCATCATCGTCCATGACCCAATAAGCATCAAATTTTCCACTTTCATGTGCCATTTTTAAACCTGTATAAAAACCACCAGCACCTCCTAAATTCTTTTCTAATCGTACATATTTAAAATTCAATCCTTGTGCTATTTTTTTCATTTTATCAGCCATTTCCAATGTCCCATCTGTAGAAGCATTGTCAATAACATAAATAGTTTCAGGTCTATAGGACTGATTACATATATGTTGAATACAATTAAAAAGTAGTTCTTTCCTATTATAGGTAACAACAATACAAGCTATTCTTTTATCCATACTATATTAACTCAGATACTACAATTCGATAATTAGATACTTTAATTTCTAAGCTATTTCATAATTCTTTCGCATAACATCAATAACTTATTATACCCCCCTTTGAAACCTATACTTTAAAATATTATAATGCAACCTTTTTAGTTTCAATTCCCACCATTAATAAAGCATTAACAAAATCAGAATAATACTTTTCAGAAGGTACATAACCTTTAAACGATAACCCTAATTTATGGTATTTAGATTCTGCAAGAGCATGACATTTTAAAACCTCAATGCTTAAGACATCTATTTTCTTCAATCTTTTCACAATTTCATTTGCATCCATCGAATCTATAAAAACAAGTCGATATAAAATATTTGCATTCGAATCTCTTAAAATTTGTAAATTATGCATTATAACATCATCATAATCTTCTCTATAATTTTCCTGTTGCAATTTTAAATCAACAATCCATTCATCTACATAAGGTATAATTCCTAATATCCCTCTATCATTTTTACAATACAAAGTAGTTTCCATTGTGCAATTAATCTGTTCGCTATTAAGTATCTCTAAAAGAGGAAGTAAATTTGGAATATGAATAATCGGTTCACCACCGGAAAAAGTAACTCCGCCGCCGCTCAAATAGAATAAATCTTTATCCCTCAATAAATAATTAGCTAATTCCTCAACAGACAATAACCGACTAGTAGCTTCTGAAACTCCAAAAGGACAACACTCCAAGGTATCAAAACCACCATTACGAATACATTTCCTACAAAGTGAAGACGACAAACCTTTCTCTTTGATACATTTCTGATTATCTATAAAAAATAATGGAGAACTATATAAAGTTTCAGGATTACAACACCACGGACAAGAAAAAGGGCATCCTTTCAAAAAGACTGTGGTTCTGACACCCATACCGACCGTCATATACACAACCACGTTGAATAGCCGTAACCTCAAGCTGTTTCATATATCCCCGCACGAGCTATTAAATTATCCTTGTATTCTTCTGGTAAATCATTAAAGTAAGCACTAAATCCCCATACCCTTACCACAAGATCAGGATATTTCTCTGGATGAGATTTAGCATCAACCAAAACCTGCCGATCTAACATATTCAATTGTAATTGAAAAAGACCATGAGAAAAAGCATCACGGATTATTGATACCAACTTTTCAGGTTGCTTTTGATAAGATAAAGGAATAATAAAATCAACTACATTACCATTTAAACAATTATAAGGATAATTCAATCTACCTGCAAACCGGAGTATCTCATTGATATCTATAGAAGAAGAAATTGGTGAAATATGTACAGCATAGGGTTCACCGGATTTTCTTCCATCAAGAGTTGCAGGACTTCCAACAGACTGGAATAAATAAGCAGGAGAACTAAGACCAAACTTCACAGCATTACCATTAGCTCTTAAAGGTTCTATAGCATGACTAACACATTCTATTAACTGATTACAAACATCAAGAACTTCAGCAGACGTAGAACCAAATTTCTCATCACTTGTTCCCAAAAATAATAGTCTCAAATCCTCATACCCTTCATAATTATTGGCAATAGCATTAAGACAATCATCTAAAGTTATCAAGTGCCTATCAAACACATACTTCTTAATATTTAGCAACGAATTAACTAGATTAGGCAATCCTAAAAGTTGCACACCTTGGTACATATATTTAGTTCCTTTATGTGAAAAATCTTTTCCTTTATTCAAACAATCTGAATCAAAAAGCGACATCAACGGCGAGTAATCATAATTCAAATCTTCTATAACTAATGGAACCTCTATAGCTAAGTCGTTCTTTACAGCTAATAACAAAGATTGAAAAGAATAAAAATCTCGCCCTTTTTTTAATACACGATAAAGGGAATCACAGAGCACAATACTTTTAAAAGGATTATTCTGACAAGACGATTTGCCAATTACTAATGGCTCCCAACAAGCTGAAGTTCCTAGATTCCAGACATCCTCACGCTCATAACCAAACTCCACCATATTGTTCATTATCAAAGTTTCATTCATAAATAAAGGAGAACCACAACCATTAGACAAACATTTGATACAAAGATTCCATATTTCAGTAGAAGTTTTGTCATTAACTCTAAATATAAGTTTAGGGTCAGGTACTTTTATTTCCGTAAAGATTTCAAGAAACATATACGTTATGTCATTTTCAACATTATTCCCTTCCTTATCTATACCACCCAGAAGAATATACTGACCAGTATCACCAATAAGTCCTGGACTTTTAAATTTTGTATGATAACCTAGAAGGAGACAAAAATCTTTCAATCTTCTTTTCGCACTTTCATAGGTTTCTATACCTAACTCCACATCTCTTATATAATACTGATTCAATATTAAATCTAAACGTCCTAGACCATTATGCCAATGACGTGCCTGCCAAAACAAAGCATTATAAAACAATATTTTCTGAATAGCCTCATCCAAAGATATACAATCACGATATAAAATCTCTGGGAAAAAAGCAGAAAGAAAATGCTCTCTTTCATTGCAGCTTTGACGTTTCTTTATTTTATCAGCTTTCGCCTCTACCGCATCAATAATACCATATACTGTATCAACAAATTTATCCTCTTCATTGTGAAAAGTAATCTCTTGCTTAATACGACGAAGATCTGATTTCAATACACAACTATAATCAGGTGTTATACTAACAAGAGCAGTAATCCCCTCAGGCAAGAAACGAATTTTTAACGGATCAAACGGATAAATATAATTATAAGCAAATGTAACATCTGATTTTAAAAACATCTTCCGATAAAGCTTGGCAGACAAAAAAGTACCAGGATATTCATCCCTAAAAAATTCTAAATTTAAAAACAGTTCTTTGAATGATACTTTTCCTAACATAATACGCCAAGTATATATATATTTTTTTTGATTCTTTGAAACCAATTTTTTAGCTATAGGCTTTATAAAACTAATATTTTTTTTAAGCAACCACTTTATTTTATTGTTCATTTTTTTAAAAATTTACTTAAAATCAAAGAAAATACCATATTGATAATACTATTTTTCAGAACATATTGCAACACCAAATAAAACAATGTACAAACAATGATACATGTACATATAAAAAACCAATCTTTCACAATAGTACCTATGAAAACACAAATAGGAATAAAACATAAAGCACCCCCCATGGCTTTACCCATATCACTAAAATTAGTAACCCTCACCGATGTGTATTTCCGTACACAAAATTCATTCACTATTAAAATCTGTGTTTCAGCATAAACAGATGAAAATGCAGCTCCTACTGCCCCATATTTCGGAATCAGATACAGATTAAGCAGAAAGTTAGCTATCGCCCCTCCTAAAACACTATATAAAAACTGTCGGTCCTTCCCTATACTGATAAGTACTTGTATACCATTCAAATTATTTAAGCCAATAGAAAGTAAGAGAACAGAAGCTATCTGCATCGGTAATATGGCACCATAGAATTGATTTCCAAAGAAAAGTGGAACAAAACTTGGCGAAACCATTATTATCCCAATCGTCAAAGGAAATGCCAAAAATGAAACAATTCCCAATGATTTGTTCATCAGTTCATTTACTTTATCCGTATCACCTTTATGAATATAGGTTGAAACACGAGGAACAGCCACAACTGATAATGAAGTAGCTACAGGTAATAACGCTTTGATGACATGCATAGCCGAGTTATAATAACCTACTTCTTGATAGGATGACTGAAAACCAAGCATCAAAGTATCTAGCATAGCATATATACTAATAGCCACTGAAGATGCGAACAATAGTAGAACGGCTCTAATATGTTGTGCACATCCCTTAAACTGTATATAGGGGTGAATACCCATTTTGTACAACTTTATATAGTTCCACATTTCATTAGCTATCATGGCAAAAACACCAAGAAAAATATAATTCAAAATATCATCTTTCGTCCTTACAAACACAAAAAGTAATAATACACTGATTATCTTAATTAACAAAGAACGAAATGTAATGTATCCAAACTCCTCTCTACCGCTAAAGAACCATTCAACTTTGAAAGGAGTAATATACAAAGCTATGCCAGCAAATAGAAACAACGTTGCATTTTCATTCAATTGGTCTATCAAGTAAACTGACAAAAGATAAAAAAAACTAACAAACAAAGTTGAAAACAATTCTATTGAGATCATCTGAGATACAAACTCCTCCGATGCCTTCAAATCATTCTGTTTCTTTGCTATTTCCCGAATTCCATACAAAGGAATACCCAAAACAGCAAATAAAGCGAAATAAGATGAATAGGTATTCACAAAATTTGCAATACCTACACCCTCAGGATCTAGAACCCTTGCAATATAAGGTGCCGTAACTAATGGAAACAATACCTTGGATACCTGTAGTAAGAGATTATAAAAGAAGTTCCTCTTAATAGTCTGAGCCATATTCTATTAATATTCATTTAAACATTCCAATTTCCCAATGCAAAAACTACACAAATTTAGTGAAAGAGTATCTTTAAACCACTACTATCACTCCACCTTCTCAAACGGAAAAGCCTGAAGATAACTAATAGCCACCGTCATATTACCAAAAGCAAACACCAGCTTGGTATTCCGATGCAGACGC
>MNQS01000131.1 GCA_001915545.1 Bacteroides sp. 43_108
TTCGGGGGAATACCTAAAGATACAAAAAAGCCAGCTAATTCGCAACACTTTGTGTATGAATTAGTTGGCTAATTTTATTCTATTTACTGAATATCCCTTATTATGTATGTTCACATTAAGCACACCAGCAAATGTATTGCTATAAGATCATTTGCTAGTTCACAGTGTAAACACGATGCATAAGAAGGAAAAATCTAGTTATGCATAATTGTCCAAAAACAGCCAGCTATACACGATTGAATTTCTTACCGCACTTTCTGCACTTGTAATTAACTATAAAAAGTTTAGCAATAAACAACAATACTATTCCTGCAAAAAACATGACCCAAGCCATAATGTTTGCAACAAGAGTACTTGTACCGAATTCTGAAGGAAGTTCCATATACAATATAGGAAAAAGAATTAGAAAAATGCTCAGCACACTGATAATTGTTCCATAATCACGACGGTGAACAATCGGAACAACATCCTCACTACCGCATTTTGGACAAAAAGGCATACACTTTCTTCGCTCACTCAATACCGGCTCAATTATTCTGCAGGCCTTCTCATAATCGTCAGCATATACAAATACGGCAATGCCCAAAACAGCACCGTATGCACCAGGATAAGGATCATCTCGCTCGTCATGTCTGCGAGAAACTATACCGGACGCGTTCAGAAGATCTTCAATTTCATCTGCAAAGATTGAATTATCACATTTCAGAAGCAGTTTTACCTTACGATACGAGCAATCAATATTTTCAGGAGAAACGTGTGCTATTTCTTGTTCTGAGTTTTTTACAGAATCATTTGAAAATAAACCCTGTTCACTTGAATCAAAGCTGTTGTTTTTGATAAATACATTTTTTATAAAAAGCTTTTCTGACAATTATATACGTCAGCTATCAGCAAATATATACCATTTTACGTAAACACAAATTACAAACGCAATCAATATTAATCATACTTCGACATATTCCTGCTTTCATTGCGCAACAGCTTGATTGATTACTGAAAAGAACCCCAGAAACAACGAAGCATAAAATTAAATTGAACGTTAACAGCCTGTATGTCATACGATACAGAAATATTTTCAGCTAATCAAGCATGTCACGTATTTCAGTTGAGCTTTAAATCATAAATACAAACACAACATCTGATATTGAATAACATTTTATTTCCAATATTCAGATCATAATAGTAATTTTGCAGCCTAAATCAAAAAAGACAGTTGCATTATAACAGAATGCATGCCTGAATAAACTATATCATCATGAGCATCATCAGATTCATCAGAAACTGGACGTTGCCTATAGCCATGCTGACAGGCATAATAGGCTACTTTGTGTACGTCAACATTCATGCGCTCGACGGAACTCATACAGCCGTGTCACATGCCATAGAAATCATTCAACCGACGTTGATATTCCTCATGCTCTTCGTATCGTTCTGCAAGATAAGCCCGCGTCAGCTTCGCCCTCACAAATGGCATCTGAAACTGCTGGCAGTGCAAGTGGTAAGCTTCTCCGCCATCGGCCTGTTTCTGGCACTTACTCCAGACTTCAAATGGAAGATTCTCGCCGAAAGTGCTATGATATGTCTTATATGCCCTACAGCGACTGCTGCAGCTGTAGTAACAGGCAAACTCGGCGGAAACGCAAACTCTGTAGTGAGCTACACCTGTCTGATCAATCTGGCGGCCGCTGTTGTTATTCCGGCAATTGTACCGATGATGCACGAAAGCGCCGATCCGAATCTCGATTTCGGCAAATCCTTCACTCTCATCATTGGAAAGGTATTCCCGATACTCATATTGCCACTTTTCTCCGCATGGGTATTCCGCTATCTCTTGCCGAAATTGCACAAGAAAATTGTTTCATGTTCTGGACTTGCATTCTATCTGTGGGCAGTAGCACTGACATTGGCCATAGCCGTCACAATGAAGGCAATGATGCATCACACAGAATCTGTAGCCGACATCATCGGAATCGGAATAATATCGCTCATCTGTTGTGTCGGACAATTTGCTCTTGGACGATACTTCGGAAGGCACAACAATGAGATGATAAGCAGTGCACAGGGTCTGGGACAAAAAAACACGGTGTTTGCAATCTGGATGGGATATACATTCCTCAACCCTCTCACAGCCATGGCCGGAGGTTTCTATTCGGTTTGGCACAATGTTATAAACTCATACCAGCTGTATGAAGCACGCAAGAGGGATGAAGTCAAAAAACAATAAATTATAAATACAGCAATTTCAAAAAAGAACATATTTATGGCAGAAGAATTACATAAAATATCAGGCGGCAACAAAGTTGAGATGTACGAGAGCCTTTTACCACAAATAAAATCTATAATAGAAGACGAAAACGACAAGATCGCAAACATGGCAAACATTACGGCAGCCATTGCCGAAATGTTCGGATTCTGGTGGACAGGATTCTATAGAGTTGACGGTGAGGAACTCGTGTTGGGACCATTTCAGGGTACACTGGCATGTACACGCATAGGCTACGGACGCGGTGTGTGCGGCACAGCCTGGAAGGAAGAAAAAACAATTGTTGTGGAGGACGTAGAAAAATTCCCAGGACATATTGCATGCAGCAGCCTGTCGCGCTCAGAAATTGTCGTACCCGTATTCAAGGACAACAAAGTATACGCTGTGCTGGACATTGACAGCAAGGAGCTTGCAACATTCGACGAAACAGACCGGAAGTATCTGGAGAAACTCACAGAAATGGTTTCAGAAAAGATATAATCGGCCTGAGACGTATCGTAGAGGAATATAAAGAGAAAAACAAAGGCGCCCATGAGTGAGAATGTACTTCATATGGCGCCTTTATTATACAAATATTTCCAGTTTCTTCACGGCTTCACATTACTTTTGATTGTGCTATCGTGCAAATACTTCATGAATTCATCTTTGTAGCCGTTGAAAACGTTTATGTCAACTTCCGGCACAATGCCGTTTACTTTACCGTCAGCACTCAACTGCCAATGAACCAGCTTGATGTCTGGTTTATAGCTTCCATATCGCGCAATCCATACGTTGTAATTGTCGCGCAGTTCAGGAGAAAGAGGAAGATACTTGTTTACAAACATCTGATTTACATACAGAATCGGACGGACTCCTACCCTTTTCTCTACTATCTTCATCCATATCAACACTTCCCTAAACATCTTTACGGCACCGCCGGCACGTTCAATTTCACGGTCGGAAGGTTCCAGATCGAGCACAGGAGGAAGATCGCCACGCGAGAACCGTGTGTTCTTGATGAAATACGCAGCCTGATCGGCAGCATCAGAAACTGTAGAAAAGAAATGATATGCTCCACAAGGTATTGAAGCTTTTCTTGCAGAACGGTAATCAGTAAGATAATGACGGTTGAGCACTGTTGTACCCTGTGTAGACTTTATATATACGAACGATACGGGATAGTCCACTTCGCCACTGACAAGCCTGCTCTTCAGGCGTCCGAGGCTGGTGATACGCAGGTCCGACCAGCGTATCGGGTATGTGCGTCCTTTATGAATATGCTGATAACGGGAAATATCTATACCATAGATACGGTCGGAATTATGTATCATCTGCTCTCCTTGAAAACGTCCTCGATGCCACACACCAACCTGAAGACGTCCGTCTGCATTGACAGCAAAACCGAAATCTTCGCGCATTCCGTTCTCCCAATGTCCTTCGTAGAATGCTCCTGAAGGATTTATAAACTTACCGTGACCAGAGGGATCTCCGCAGGAATCAACTTCACCTTCGTACACGCCAAGCTCATCATAAATACGGCCGTATACGAGAGTTTCGTTTTTCCACCATCCTTCTATCCGTCGGCCTAGAGAATCAGTGAAAACACCGCGTCCGTCACGCTTACCGTCTCTCCACATGCCGGTATAAACAGTGTCGCCTTTTGTTATGAGCTGACCGAGGCCATTTAGCTTTCCTTCCGAAAATATGCCGCGACGACAGGTGTCGGCACAGGTAAACGTACCATAACCGGACATGAGACCTGACTTCCAGAAACCTTCGTAAGCACAAGAATCAGAATCGCCTACCCAACGGCCGAAACCTGAAGGACGTCCATCCTCAGTCTCTCCTGCATAGAATCCGTCATTCCACTCTATGCGCCTCTCGCAACCGCATAGAAACAACAACGCGAAGAATACAGGCACGATCTTTGTACAAACTGAAAAATACCCTTTCCTCATTATATATATTATAAGACAACTATGTAAGTTTCAAGATTTTTTTCTGAACGACATTTTATTTGCATCCGCGACATCCTACTATACTATCGGAAATCAGGAATCCGGCAAAGAAGCCCGTTGATGTAAACACCGGCGAAAAATCCGTCATACCGAATTGCGGGAAATCAACACATCCTTGCGAAGTAACACGAGCAGATGCCAAGACGGAAGAAAACGGCTCATCAGCGCGTGGCACAGAGTAGTAACCGCTGAGAAAAACGACATCACCGCTGTCAGGAGAAACAATATCAAAAGGAGGTAAAGATATTGATACGGCTCCAGACATGGGTGCATCGACAAGCGTACGCAAACTCATTGAGACTCCATCCGAACTCTCATACGTACACAATTGCGAGGCCAACGAATCTTTCTCATTCATAGCTGTGTAGACTCTGAATGTCTGCACAGCTTTAGCAGACGCGTTAGAAGAGTTCTTTATCTTTACCAACTCGGTCCTTATTTCAGACAATGCTTCCATATACCGGTCATTATCGGCATTGAGCGAAGCAATATTATTGAAACCTTCGTCCTTGACATCATGTCGCTCCAGATAATAGGCAAACTCTTTCTGCTTCTTTTCTAAAAAAACAAATGTATCGTCAATATCAGCAAGAGTACTGTCTACTACAGCATGCAGATTAGAATTTATGCTGTCAGCAGATATGAATAAGGAACTATGAAAATCGGGGGCTATGAGTTTTCCGCGTGAACTGGGATAAAACGGATTATCATTGACCCAGACTGCTGTGAACACAGAGGACGTTTCAGCTTCAGATCTGGAAAAAGACAAACCTTGCATAGAAGCGCCGTCTGTATTTGAAAAATATACAGTTCTGCATCCGTCAGCGCTGACACACAAAACATCACTACTTTTCACAAATGCTGTACATCTGCTCATGCTGTCCCTGCTGTATGGACGATAAGCATATACCAAAGATGCAACTGCAAGCAATACAGCCAAAGCAGGAATAATAAATAACGGAGAAAAACGCTTTATATGTTTCATATAACTTGCCCCTCTCTGCATGAGAGAGGAGCTGGAGAGAAATATTTTATATAAGAAGTAAATCTAGAAAAAGAAATAATTTTTCAGATATTATTCAAAATATCAGAATGAATAATTAAGACCAAGTGTCAGATACTCCATCATCTGGAAGAATCCAAGCTTCTTGTCATAATAGTCGCGCGAACGGCTGTCGTCAAAACGCCATCTCATATAAAATTGTGAAGAAATATACTGGCTAAACTTGAAATCTATTGTATTTTCAAATTCTGCTTCAACATATTTATATGTGCTGTAATAGTACAACTTGCTTCTCCATGACACATTTTTGACAATTGTCATGTTGTAATTGACCTCCACACGCGAACCGAAATCATTCTGTGCATCCTTATCCGCCATACCGTAGTTGTTATGGACATTCTCATTGTCAACACCTATATATCTGAGCTTGTATGAAAGCGGAAGAAGTGCAACAGAAAGCGACGCTCCATTCTTAAGCGACGGTTTATAGTCCATACCGAGAGAAACATACACATCCAAAGGTGCAAGGAACTGCGAATAACGTTTTTTGTCGTTGCTCTTATATCCAGGCATGAACTGTGTGACAGCTTCAGTAGACAATGTATAGTACCATGAGGTGCGCGCTTTAACTCCAAGTTTTGAAGCCAGCTTCAACATGTCGTTGTTAGTAAGGAAAGTATGGCATGTATCACTGGTGGTTGTTACGAATCCGAGTTTCATTTCCAAACGGTTGTCCCACTGTATATAACGCTGGTCATTGTAATTTGCCTGCAGATTAAGAGAAAACACCATTGTCCCGTTATTGTTTCCTCCCTTATACCAGTTCTTTGTAAAATAGTTCTGAGTAAACTGCAAAGACGAATTTCCTGAAGTCTTCCAGAAATTAGGTCTCATGACATGTATATCTACATCTATATCGCCTGTCAGTTCTGATACATCTTTAAGCTCTGGAACTTTATCAATTATCGTCTTAAGGTCATCCTTTTTCTTTCTCTGATCATCTACCGGAGCCATTTCAATAATAGATTCATCCTTATACTGGCTGTCGCAATGTTTCACCAGCTTAGGATTATAAGTATACACATTGACAAGCGCACGATCAATCGTACGATTGAGCTCGTCACGATAAAGCATTCCGCCCGACATAAGACTGTCTGAATTTTCCTTTGGTGCATTCGCAGGACGCCAATCAATAGAAAGCACATGTGCAGTTGCGTTGCTGAAATATGTAGAAGGACCCAGAATCCTATAATAATAAGGATTCAGATCTGAGGAATCATTTTTCAACTTCTCTGCTATAAATCGAAGAGAATCTGTATAATTCTTGACCACAGCGCTATATGTACCACCACGTCTTGCACGCACACCTTGTATCTGCGCATACGTAGACATAAGGAAAGCCAAAGAAAGAAGTACAAAACAAAATATTCTTCTCATTTGAAAATCTTTTTCGGCAAAAATACACCATATATGCCAAAAATGAAAATTAGCTTGCCTGCAAATGCTCCTTTATGCTGATTTTATACAATTTACGTGTGAAATATTTTCTGAAATGACAATAAAAAGCTATATTTGCAACTCGAATTGCAAATCAAAAAATAAACAACAAAACAAACTAAAAAACAATGACAAAAGCAGATATCGTAAGGGAAATAGCTGATAAGACAGGCATTGACAAAGCAAATGTCCTCGCGACAGTTGAAGCCTTTATGGAAATCGTAAAAACTTCCCTGGCAAACGACGAGAATGTGTATCTGAGAGGTTTCGGCAGCTTCATCGTCAAGAAAAGAGCACAGAAGACTGCACGCAACATTTCAAAGAATACTACACTCATCATACCTGAGCACAACATTCCTTCTTTCAAGCCAGCCAAGACTTTCGGCAACGCTCTGAAGAAATAATGATAAAAGGTAATTTCCGAATCATAAATTTATAAACAACTTTAAAAACATTGAACTATGCCAAACGGTAAGAAAAAGAAGAGACACAAGATCTCCACACACAAGCGTAAGAAAAGATTGAGAAAGAATCGTCATAAGAGCAAGTAAACAAGAAGCGCTTGCTCTCATTCTCTCGTCTTTCTCGACGAAGAAATGAAGAACAAACTTTTAGAGCCTACCTTCAGTAAGCTTTATGGTTTGTTCTTTTTTTTTAAAATTATGGGATTTTATAACGTGGAAAAATGACAAGCGAACTAATCATTGACGCACAACCGAAAGAGGTTACCATTGCACTGCTGGAAGACCAGAAACTAGTGGAATTCCAGAAAGAAGGGCAAGACTCTAAATTTTCCGTGGGAAACATGTATGCAGGAAAGGTAAAGAAAATCATGCCCGGACTGAATGCATGCTTTGTCGACGTCGGACACGAACGCGAAGCATTTCTTCACTACCAAGACTTAGGCACACAGTTCCTGTCACTTGAAAAATATATCAAGCAAGTTGTAAGCGACAGGAAAAAGCTGGCACAGATGTCTAAACTCAACAGACAACCGGATCTGCCCAAAGAAGGAAGCATACAAAACCTTCTTGAAGTAGGACAAGAAATACTGGTTCAGATAACAAAAGAACCAATTTCTACAAAAGGTCCAAGGCTGACCTGTGAACTGTCTCTTGCAGGAAGATATCTGGTTCTTGTTCCATTCAACGACAAGGTGTCGGTTTCTTCCAAAATCAAATCTGCCGAAGAGCGCGCAAGGTTGAAACAGCTCATACAAAGCATAAAACCGCAAAACTTCGGAGTGATTGTCAGAACTGTAGCCGAAGGAAAACGCGTAGCAGAACTTGACAACGAACTGCGCATACTCCTCAGCAATTGGGATGACTGCATTGCACGTGTACAGAAATCCACAACACTGCCTATACTGGCTCATGAGGAGACAGGACGCACCGTGTCCATGCTCAGAGACCTTTTCAACCCTTCATACGAAAATATATATGTGAACGATGAAAAGGTATTCAAAGAGGTCAAGAACTACGTGTCACTTATTGCACCTGAAAGAGCACAGATAGTAAAACTGTACAAAGGAACACTGCCGATATTCGACAATTTCTCTGTAACTAAACAGATCAAGTCTGGATTCGGCAAGACAGTATCATACAAAAAAGGCGCATATCTAATAATAGAACACACGGAAGCCCTGCATGTTGTCGACGTGAACAGCGGCAACCGCTACCGCGGGGTTGACGGTCAGGAAGCCAATGCGTTTGAAGTCAACATGGGCGCAGCAGAGGAACTTGCACGCCAGCTCAGACTCAGAGACATGGGAGGCATAATAGTCGTGGATTTCATAGACATGGAAACCGCCGAACACCGCCAAAAGCTCTACGAATACATGAACGAACTTATGAGAAACGACAGGGCAAAACACAATATTCTGCCACTCAGCAAGTTCGGCTTGATGCAAATTACAAGACAAAGAGTAAGACCGGCCATCGACGTACATGTTGAAGAAACATGCCCTACATGCTTCGGCAAAGGAACAATCAAATCATCTTACCTGTTCACAGATGTGCTCGAAAGCAAAATCGACTATCTCACAAACAATCTTGGTACGAAGAAATTCAAGCTCTACGTCCATCCATACGTTGCCGCATACCTCAATCAGGGCATACTGTCCATCTATCGCAGATGGCAACTCAAGTATGGCCTAGGCATAAAGGTCATACCGAGCCAACAGCTCGGATTCCTCCAATACCGAATTATCGACAATAGAGGAAACGAAATAAATATGACCGAAGAGATGGAAATAAAATGAACAACAAAACTAACATGAGGGAAAGACTAAAGATGTCTACACGTGCTTATTTAAACATCTATATGTCTTTCCCTCTTTTTTATTTCAAGCAAAAACAACATTAAACTGTTTTATGCTGTAAGTTATTAAACATATAAAGTACAAACGGAACATATATCTGCTAATCATTGTTCAGGACAAATGCCAAAGGCATAAGATCTAAAGCACTGGAACAAATATATGTACATTCACTTCCCCACATAATAATTTCAATCGGTGTTCCTTGGCGACGCTCTGATTCCAACAAAACTTGTCGACATGCTCCACATGGCGTGACCGGCATAGAAACAACCTTGCCATCAGTACCTCTTGCCGCTATACACAATTTCAAAACTTTCTTGTCTGGCCAACGGGACAAAGCATGGAACATTGCAACACGTTCTGCACATAAACCGGAAGGATATGCACAATTCTCTATGTTGCTTCCTTCAATAATGGTTCCATCATCAAGCATAGCAACAGCTCCAACACTAAAACCGGAATATGGTGAATATGCTCTTTCGGATGCCGACAAAGCAATACTGCCCAAATTTCTGTCCTCATCAGACAACTCATCAGGATGTGCAGACAGCACTTTCACTTCAATTTTTAAATTGTCCATAAACAAAACTCCTTTATGAATATTATATCTATAATACAAGCGTTGCTTTTCAAACAAAACACTTGTAAAACGCATTTTTCAAGATGCAACAATAATATATTTATTGCATTAACAATCCAAAGATAAAATTTTCTGCATATACCACACAGTTTTTCATTAAATTTGCACATAAGTATTGTTGTATATAAGATATATGAGGCAATGCTTGCATGTATAATGAAACGTAACTTACGAACTTTTAGTCAAAAGAACATGTGCATATTAAAAAAGAAACAATTATTGAGTGTTGTAAGGCGCTCTATGGCAACAATTGCTATTGCTGCCATGACTACAATAGGTGCATCAGCCCAAACTAATTCGCTTTACAGTCAATATATAGACCAATACAAAGATCTTGCCGTACAGCAAATGAAAACTTACGGCATACCTGCAAGTATAACACTTGCACAGGCCATTTTGGAAAGTGGAGCAGGAACAGGAGAACTTGCACGAAAATCAAATAACCATTTCGGTATAAAATGCGGTTCATCCTGGAACGGACGTACAACACGCCACAACGATGATTCACCGCGCGAATGCTTCAGAGTATACTCCAGCGTTGCCGATTCATATGAAGATCATTCACGCTTTCTTCTGCGTCAGCGCTACAGCAGACTTTTTTCACTTGACCGTTATGATTACAAAGCATGGGCACGAGGGCTTAAAGCGTGCGGCTATGCAACAAATCCTGCTTATGCCGATCGCCTGATATCTCTCATTGAAAGGTATCAGCTATACAAATATGATCGCCCAGAACAGTATAGACAAATTGAAGATTCTACTCCGGCAGTCATAATACATCAGTTGATTGAAAACAACGGTATACTCTGCGTAATAGCACAAAAAGGTGACACATGGCAGTCATTAAGCCGCGATTTGGACATTTCACTTAAGAAACTGCTCAGTAGAAATGAAGCTCCTTCAGTATCAATGCCTATAACACCAGGAACATTCATTTACCTTGAAAAAAAGAAAAGTTCTGCAGCTAAAATCTACAAAGATAAGCTGCACAACGTAAGAGCTGGGGAATCAATGTATTCAATATCTCAACTTTATGGAATTCGACTTAAAAAATTATATCGCCTAAACGACATGGAGCCGTCACAGCCTTTACGCGCAGGTATGCTTCTGAAGGTAAGATAATAGCCATAAAAAGAGACCTACAAATACAAGAACAGAGACAAAAAGTAAAAGGAGTTATGTTAAAACCTAAAACATAACTCCTTTTGCTTATATTACATATCCATATCAAACAATGAAAACATAAGCGGACGCAGAATAAACAATAAATATATTGATCAAAGAGATTGCAAATAATCTATTGCGATTTTCATACAAGCGTCTTTCTTATCTTCAAAATAGGATTCATAGCTTTCAGAGACTTCAATATCAGGCTTGATACCAATACCGACAAATTCTGTACCATCTGGCATTGCATCATGTTTGGAACAGATATTTGCATAACTATGACCAGGTATAAGCTCCACACGAACTCCATTGCCAGTACTGCCTCCTGTAGGAGACCCTATCAGTTTTCCACGCTTCATGCCGATGAATACGGAACAGAAATCTTCGGCTGAAGAGAATGTTCCTCGATTAACCAAGACAACAACAGGTCGCAAATAAGCTTCTGCACCATTTATCGGCGACATATATCCAGATGGAGATTCATACCACGGCTGTCTCCTTGACCATGATGCATAAGCAGGAATATACATAGGGCTGCGCCATTTGTCTGTCCGAATTGAATCTTTCGAAAGATGACGCAAAATATAATCTGCATATCCAGAATTTCCACCGTTATTGTTTCGAACATCTATTATAAGAGCAGAAGATTTCAATATCTGAGGATAAAGTTGATCGAATTTCTGTTTAAAATTAGAGTCCATGAAACTACTAATTCTCAGGTATCCAATTCCTTTATCAAGTTTCTTGAAGCTTAGCGTTGGCTGTTTAGTCGACAGATCACGTTTTGCACTTCCCAAAATATATGTAATAAACAGCGTGTCATTGCCGGATGCAAACGTCAGTTCAAATTTGTCCTGCGCCTTACCGCTAAGCAAGCCATAACTTTCGTAAATCTGGTGTAATGTCCACTGAGGTGTAGACGACGATACATACGGACGTACATTTAATTCACCATAGTCCCAAGCACTTTCTCCATTTATGCTGACAAGCTCCATTCCCCTACGCAAACCTTGTTTGCTTAACACACTACTTTCAACATTGTCTACATAGATACGTTTACCGATCAACACAGTTGAAAAAGGGGCTGAAAAGGAACGAGGATCTGCGCCATAAATATACGTGTGACCATCATTAAGTTGAGCAGCCATTCTTTGCATAATCAAGAAACACTCGTCACGGTCTTTAGCCTGCATAATTGCTGGAATAGAAGCCACGTACAAGCTATCCCAATTAATATGTACACGATCCATAAATACAAAATTCCTTTTAACTCCACTCCAAAGTCGCGACAGACCGAACAGACGTAGATCTGTTTCGCTCGCCATTTCAAAAGGATCATGCGTTGTAGCATCCACAAAATCTACATGCGTCCAATTTGCAGGTATACAGATTTCACCTTCAGTCCGAGCTTTTAAAAAATAAAGATTTCCCGATTTGACATCATAACTATAAAGGTAGGCCGTATGCGTATCTTCTATATAAGTAGCACCACTATGACTTCTCAAATTTACATACTGTAAATTGCTTATTGTTTCAAAATCTTTATGGATTTTATCAACATCTTTTTGAGATACAGAAGTAAGCGTCAACCTGCACCCTGTAGTCCATCCTTTACCCTTTCCTCGTTGCCATGCGAAACCTCCAGTTTTCCTGAAGTCATCTCCAGTATATTTGACAGAATCCAATGTAATCTCTTGCCGTTCATTAAGTTGGTTATAAATTCTGTCCAAGATTTCTTGTGGTGTTGCAGATTGCGCCATAGCGCCATCTACACATGTCAACACAAGACATAACGATAAAAGAATTCTTTTCATAATAGTTATCAGATTTAAAATGTCAATTATTAATCTATCTAATGTAATTATATGTCCTAAACAAAAGTATATATAAAATTCAGAAAAACAAAAAATCCTCAACTAAATATGTAACTCTGCACAATACATTTTACAAAAGGTAATGCAACAGAAAAGACTTCGAGTTCAAAATAAAAAGGCTGTATCGACTTTACGACACAGCCTATAGAATTTATTCAAAAAATATACAACTTAATACAGCTATCATCTGCCTATCATGGCATCACTTTCCTTTTCGTTCTTTTCGTCTACTACAAATGACGTATATAGATAAACAAAAGGCATTTTTTCCAACCATAAGAGAATCAATGACATGAACGACGAAAGAAACAAAATTACAGATGCCCATATTCCAAAATTGTCAGGCAAATTTACTGCATCGCCGTTAAGAACACTATATGAGGCAGAATACTGTATCATTGAAAAAATTAAAGCAGGTGAAAGCAACAAAGACGAAACAACATTCACTATTATTGTAACAACAAGTGAAAGCGCAAAAACTTTTCCCCATTTCTTCATACCCAAAGCATACCCCTTAAATAAAGATTTGAAGAATCCGCCTTTGCCCAACATAATATTCGGCAAAACCATATTATATGGCACTGTCAAAACTATTACTGCCAATACAGCCAACACTGTTGCAACATAAAAGGCAATATCTGACTCCACACTGTCACGAACAATAAGAAAAGGCAACATTACAAGTCCTACTGGAATTGCAGTGAGCAATAAAGAAATGACATTAAAGAGCAACATCTTTGGAAATAATCCAAAAACGCCTTTATAAATGTCTCGAAACTTTATAGAAGCAATATCCAATCCTGCAGCCTTAAACTTTACAGAAGAATATATGAAAGATTCCATTGCTGTATAAAAAACAAATAACAAAAAGATTGCCAATAGTATGAGGAATCCTACTGAAGATATATCCATTATTGTCTGTACGCTGCTAGCAGAATAAAGCACATAAGCCATACACGCAGCAAGAGGCAACAATATCGGCAATGTAAGTCTCAATAATTTCAAGAAATCATCTGTCAGAAAACTAACGCCATCTGAGAAGCATTTTGATACGCTTCTGTAGATCCAAAACTCCTTTTTTCCTTCTATATTGTCCATTGTACTCTTTTTTTCTTCAGTTTTTATACTGATAATTAGAACAAAAGTAGGAGAAAATCGCTATTTTTGCAAAAGGCAAGCTTAAAATTACGTTTTATTAAACAATAGATGGAGTACGATAAGATTATCAAATGGGGCTTTATCGGATGCGGTGAAGTCACTGAAAAGAAAAGCGGTCCTGCTTTCAGCAAAATTGAAAACTCTATGGTAACGGCTGTAATGAGCCGTGATATCGACAAAGCACGCGATTATGCCAAACGCAACAATATCCCGCATTTCTATTCAGACCCTATAGAGCTGATAAACGACCCGGAAGTCAACGCCGTCTACATTGCCACCCCACCCTCTTCACATGCAACTTTTGCAATAATGGCCATGCGTGCCGGCAAACCTGTATATGTAGAAAAGCCTTTAGCTTCAAGCTATGAAGACTGTCTCAGAATAAACAGAATTTCAGAACTTACAGGAGTGCCATGCTTCGTGGCATATTATAGACGCTATCTGCCATATTTCAAAAAAGTTAAGGAACTTGCATTCAGCGGCAGAATTGGAAAAGTGCTTAATGTTCAAGTACGTTTTGCCGTACCTCCACGTGAACTGGACTATAACAAAAAAAATCTTCCATGGCGTCTTCAGCCTGATATTGCTGGTGGCGGAGGTTATTTCTACGACCTTGCTCCACATCAGCTTGACCTGCTTCAAAACATGTTCGGTGTTATAACTGAAGCAAATGGAATCTGCTGCAACGTAGCAAATCTTTATAAAGTTGAAGATAGTATCAGTGCATGCTTCAAATTCGACAGTGGCATACCTGGTTCTGCTTCTTGGTGCTTCGTTGCACACGAATCTGCCAGAACGGACAGGATTGAAATTGTCGGTGACAAAGGCATGATATGCTTCTCCGTATTTGATTATACCCCTATTGCACTTCATACTAAAGAAGGACGAGAAGAATTCAAATTCACAAATCCAGAGCATACACAAATGCCTCTGATTGAAGCTGTCACAAGACATCTTCAGAACAGATCTATTTGTGAATGCAATTCCGTAAGTGCAACACTGACCAACTGGGTTATGGATAAAATTCTTGGAAAGCTGTAACTACAGTCAGCACAAAAGTATTATATTTATAATCCTATCGATCATACAATTACGAGCAACATTTTCAGATATTCCTTTATATGAACTGCATCAAATCGTTTGACATCAATAATTGTATTCTCCGGATCATCTGTACAATCATCACAATTTTTGCATCGCAGAATTCTGATGCAAAGACGTATGTAAACGATCCAGACAGCATATCAGCGGACACAAGCAGTAATAAAGGAAACAAAACATTCGCAAAAAAGATAAGCCGCACATTTGACCGAGTGTATGACTTTTTCATGGGATGCGATACATCTTACATCACACCACAGCTGTACAACGTAACAACACAGCTGGAACTCAGCAGATGGCACGATTTCTATTATATCAGTTCTTCTGCATCAGGGAAACGCAAATCCATGAATTTGCAATCAAATCCTTCCATGGTACTTGGCGGATATGTCTATTTCGGCATAATCGGCTTAGGACACTCCATCAATCTTGACGATATCGGCAGAAAAAAAGGAGAAACAAACGGTACAGGACAGAGATGGTCTTTGGCACTTAACACAGGAAGATTTGTTGCAGAAGTATACAAGTTCAATTCTGGAAAAACAGCGCGTATTACCAGCGTAACAGGAGTAGACATGAAAGGCCTTGACAATAAGTTTCATGGACTAGATGCAAACTGCAAAGGTCTTAATCTGGAATACATATTCAATAACAGACGTTATTCATGGCCGGCGGCATTTGGTGAAAATGCCGTCCAAAGACGAAGTTGCGGCTCATGGAAATTAGGATTCTCCATGAGCAGTACGGATATTACATTCAACAAGGACGAAATCCCAAGCGACCTTGTAGGAAAAATCGACCCATCCCTATTGTTTGACAAGATTGAATATAAAGACTATGCCATAAGTTTTGGCTATGGATACAATTGGGTTTTCAAGCGCAACTGCCTGCTTGCCGTATCACTCCTTCCTTCAATAGGATATAGAAGTTCGAACGTTTCAGAAGACAAAAGTTCCAAATTCAACATGGAGAATATAAGTACAGACCTCATCGCAAGAGCCAGTCTGTTCTGGAACAATACTAAATACTTCACAGGTCTCGTATTCGAGATGCACACCTATGCCTATCGTGAAAAGCATTTCGGATTAACAAATTCATTCGGAACATTCAAGCTTATTGTAGGTCTGAACATCTTCAAGAAATCGCAATACAAACAAAAGTAACTATATAGCCTTAGGGAGACAATATCTGCTATTACCTGCAGAAAAGATCAACCTGTAATTTACAATAACTATAACTTTCCCCCTATCCAAACAAAGAATCAATCCTTAAATCTATATATTCAATCAGTGCAAATCTTTGAATAATAATTACTGTCAAGCCATAATTTTTAACATTAAACAGCGAACAAAACACATATTTTTTCTTTTATTATTTAAAAAGACAAGAAAAAATTTAAAGACAAAAGGCCTGACTAAATAAGATATGATCTAGAAGAATACAACTTTTGCTTCATTCTCTATAATTTTTGTTTCATGAAACAAAATTACAAGATGAATGCAACAATATTTTCATATACAGAACAGGATGCTGACTATGTTTGTAGTGTGATTCAAAACCAAAAACAGTTGTTAATGTTAAAACCATAATTACCATGAACAGCAAATCAAGGCAACAAAAAGTAAACCAGACTTTAGTGGCAATACTATCATTTTCTATTGCAACAACTAATGTCTATGCACAAGACGAGTCAAATGCAGAAGGTAATTCAGCAAAAGAGGAAGGCAATCGCAATGTCATGCTCAATGCTGCCAGTGCTAACGGACCTAGAGAAATCCAAATCGGACTTCCATCGGCCGATGTAAATGTACTGGAAAACGGAGTGCCGGTGACTTATGCCACCAATCCGCACACCGTAAACTCTCTTTGGCGGGCAGATGCCAGCCTCAGCCATGTAGGATTGCTCAAGATTTCTGAAACGGCAATAACAACGGGCAACATAGGTTATGCGGTAAATTCCTTCACACAACTCGGTGAAAAAGGATTTCACGGTACTCTTGACTACAAATCCAATCATTTTGGATTACAAGAATTCTCACTCAATGTCAACGGTGAAATAGCCAATGACTGGTACTACAGCGGAAGCATCTATCAAGACTTCGATCCAGGTACATTCGACATCAAGTCTACTCCTCTTCAAGACAGGACCCAGATATATAAATTCGCCCTCACAAAACGATACAACAACAAGAAAGGCGAATTTACTGCCATGTACAACTACAGCAACAGCCATCCTGTATATATGTACGCAACGCAGTCTGCTCCATTTGTTTACAATGGCGATGGAAGCGTAAGCGAATTCGGTGACTTTAAACTTGGTACAACTTCATACCTCCCTGTAGACAACGAAATGGTATACATGGACATGAAGAACGGCAAAATCAAGAAGACAACACTTTACGATGCCGTTGAAAACTGGGGTCACCAGATTACGCTCATGAACAAGTATGAATGGGACAACGGACTCAAGTGGAACGCCATTGCCAAGTACGACCACTCTATGGGTTCATGCGTATGGCAGACACCAATGTCGCTCGATAAAAACGAAGCAGGCATAAGCTACAGCTATGTATCAGAAGACGGTTCAATGAAACCATACGACGGAGAATACGTACAAAGCAGAATGTCATGCCTCAACAGAGGTTACATCAATTCATTCTTCCTCACTACAGAACTTTCAAAGAAGTCAGACAGAAGCACATGGCGAGTAGGTATAAACGAATGGTTCTACGACATCGACTACTCATCCAGCACAACCATGTATGACCAGTCGGTACCAAGCGACGGAAGTTATCCAGTCAGACTATTCAACAACAATTATGCAACTTCCGACAACCGCACTTATGGAGGAAACGGCTACTATTATGATTTCAACAAGAATGCATCTGAATACTATAAGGGATATGAAAACAAAGTTGCAATCTATGCAAGTCACGACTGGGACATCACCGACAAACTCAATATTTACTATGGAGGTCGTCTCGAATACCAAGCTTTGCATGGAGAAAATGCGGCTGTTAAGAATTCAAAAGGCGAATATGTAGGCAGATTTGCAAATTATCACCTCGGTGCAACAAGCTCAGACGGAACGGTCATTTCACCGACAGATGTAGATTATGATTGGCTGAACTACGTTCTCACAGCTGCTGCAACCTATAAACTTACAAAGGAGTTCGGTTTTACAGGAGACTTCACTTACATAACCCAGCATCCTAAGTTCGAAAACTTTGCACCTGCGACACTGCCAAACACAGACAAGATTTCTGTGCCTCTCGGACGTATCGGTATATATTATAACAACGATTGGATCAGTTTGACATCGCTCTTCTCTTACATATCCAAGACAAACAACAACTCTACGCTCAATCTTCAGCACACTGTAGCAGGAACAGACACAAAACCTAGCTACAACCAGATTATGGCGGCACCGCTCAACTACGACATCATGACACTCGGTTGGACAACTGACGTTGTAGCTCATCCGTTCAAAGGATTCGATCTTCACTTCCTTTTCACATACCAGAAACCGACCTACAAGAAATACGAAACATCGGTTACATTTGAAGATGGCTATGTTGGAGAAATTGATGCGACAGGCAATATCGTAGCTGAAATTCCTCAGTTCATTATTGAGATAGACCCAAGCTACATGATTACCAAGGACCTCAAGATCTGGACAAGCTTCCGCTATTTCAGCAAAACCTACGCAAACATCAATGATGCCTACTATTTCAATGGACGTTGGGAAACATTCGGTGGCGTCAACTGGCAGATCAACAAAAACTTCTCTGTAGGATGTACAGTTGTAAACTTCCTCAACCAGACAGGTGCCAAAGGCAGTATAGCCGGCGCAGAACTCATAACTAAGGACGAAGCCAAGAAATACTCAGGCAGCGTACTTGCAGGAAGCTATATACGTCCATTCACAGTAGAACTCTCTGCACAGATAAAATTCTAATATTCTGTTCATTGCAGAACATATATAAATCAATACTTCAAATCCAGACTTAAAGACAATCATATTATGAAAAGAAACAATATATCAATAATGGCTCTGACTGCAGCATTGACAGTTTCAATGAACTCATGCAAACAGCAGGAAGGCAATATAACAATTGAACACAAGGGAGATTCACTCACAGTTCTTACTATAAAGAATCCGTCCAAGTATCTCATTCTGCCGATACAGGAATCGTGCGATGAAGGCAAAGTCAAGCTGGATACAGGCGATGCGGCAGACACACAGATGGACATCCGTCTGGCCATCGACAGCACAGACTACTTTGTTCCGTTTGAACTTCCGGCCGGTGCAAAGGAAGCAGTTATTGAAATTGCCAAAGTTCCATCTGACGCATCATGCTGGAAAAACATCTCATTGGCCGACACATTTGAGGTCAAGAATACCGATTATTATCGTCCGATTTACCATCACACACCGCTCTATGGTTGGATGAACGATGCAAACGGTCTCGTCTTCAAAGACGGCGAATACCACCTCTATTACCAATACAATCCTTATGGTTCAAAATGGGGAAACATGCATTGGGGACATTCCGTAAGTAAAGACCTCGTACATTGGGATCACCTTAAACCAGCAATAGCACGCGACACTCTGGGACACATTTTCTCAGGCAGTACAGTCGTAGACAAGCACAACAGCGCTGGATACGGAAAGGATGCCATCATTGCATTCTACACATCGGCAAGCGACAAGTATGGACAAATACAATGTATGGCATACAGCACCGACAACGGACGTACATATACAAAATATGAAAAAAATCCAATACTGACTCCTTTCGATGGTCTGAAAGATTTCCGCGATCCGAAAGTATTCTGGTACGAACCGGCCAACAAATGGTACATGATTGTATCTGCCGACAAGGAAATGCGCTTCTACTCTTCAGACAATATGAAAGACTGGGAATACCAGAGCGGCTTCGGCAAAGGCTACGGAATACAGCCAAACCAGTTTGAGTGCCCGGATTTCGTACAGCTTCCTGTTAATGGAAACAAAGACAAGATGAAGTGGGTCATGATTGTAAATGTCAATCCAGGATGCCTATTCGGTGGAAGTGCAACCGAGTACTTCGTTGGAGAATTCGACGGAAAACAGTTCAAATGCGACAACAAGCCTGAAGTTGTAAAATGGCTTGATTACGGAAAAGACCACTATGCTACGGTATGCTTCTCCAACACCGGCGACCGAACCATCGCAGTACCTTGGATGAGCAACTGGCAGTATGCCAACATAACTCCAATACGCCAGCACAGAGGTGCAAACGCACTACCTCGAGAGCTCTCGCTCTACACCAAAGACGGAGAAATATACATGGCCGCCAATGCAGTAGCTGAAACGAAAGCTCTGCGCAAATCAACCAAGGATCTGGGCACATTCGCAACTTCAAGCGAAAAGACTGTAGAGAACCTTTTTGCCAACAACGATGGAGCATTCGAAATTGAAATGGATGTAACACCGTGCAAAACAGGCATCGCTGGCATTGAGCTGACAAACAGCAAAAACGAAAAGGCAAAAATTTATCTCGACATGAAGTCCGGAAAGCTGGTGATGGACCGCACTCAAAGCGGCATTACCGAGCTTGGCAAGCTTGAGGAATACAACGTGCACGAGAAGGAAACAGACGATTTCAGAAAGCGTTTGTCAATCAATTATGTAAACGACTTCGCTCTCGGCACATGGGCACCGCTCTCGCTCTGCAACGGCAAGACTTACCATCTGGACATTTTTGTTGACAAATGTTCTGTAGAAATTTTCGTAGACGGTGGAAGAATCGCCATGACAAATCTCGTGTTCCCTACCGAACCGTACAATGCTGTACGATTCTTCTCAAATGAAGGCGAAAGCAAATTCAGCTCTGTCAAAGCATACAAACTCGGACTCTAAAAATATTGTGCGCCTTGCGCAGATTTTACCGTAAGGCGCACAATCTCAAAAAATATTCCATACCAAATACCTGAAAACAATCAATACTGAACAAAATGGCAAACAACGACAATTCAAAATATGCCAAGCTCGTCCCTATAATGCTCTGCTTCTTTGCTATGGGCTTTGTAGATTTGGTCGGCATAGCATCCAACTACGTCAAGGCAGACCTTGACCTGAGCGATTCCCAGGCAAACATATTCCCATCGCTTGTATTCTTCTGGTTTCTGATATTCTCAGTACCAACAGGTCTTCTGATGAACCGTATCGGCCAGAAACGTACAGTTCTTATAAGCCTTATTGTCACATTCATATCTCTGCTTCTTCCAATATTCGGTGACAACTATACACTAATGCTCTGTTCGTTCTCGCTTCTTGGCATAGGCAATGCACTGATGCAGACATCGCTCAATCCATTGCTTAGCAACATAATATCAGGAAGCAAGTTGGCTAGTTCACTTACATTCGGACAGTTCGTAAAAGCTATTGCATCATTCCTCGCACCATACATCGCTATGTGGGGAGCAACAGCTTCAATACCAGCATTCGGACTTGGCTGGCGCGTGCTCTTCCCTATATATATGATAATTGCTGTAATAGCAGTTATATGGCTTGGAGCAACTCCGATTGAGGAACAGCGTCCGGACAAAGCATCAGGTTTCGGCGACTGCGTAAGCCTATTGTCAAAACCTTTCATCCTTCTATGCTTCATCGGCATCATGTGCCATGTTGGAATAGACGTAGGTACAAACACAACTGCACCGAAAATACTTATGGAACGCCACTCGATGACACTCGACGATGCATCGTTTGCAACTAGTCTTTACTTCATATTCCGTACACTCGGATGTCTCAGCGGCGCCGTAATACTGCAAAAAATATCTTCACGCAAGTTCTTTTCAATCAGCGTTGCTTGCATGCTGGTTGCCATGATAGCTCTTTTTATTTCCGATCTTAAGGCCGTCACATACATAGCCATCGCACTTATAGGTTTCGGCAACTCGAATATATTCTCTATAATCTTCTCTCAGGCCATTCTTTCCACACCTGACAAGAAGAATGAAATCTCCGGTCTCATGATAATGGGTCTTTTCGGAGGTACGATATTCCCTCTGCTCATGGGATTCGCAGCTGATGCTGTCGGTCAGAACGGAGCAGTTGCTGTAATGACAGCCGGTACAGCATATCTGCTGTTCTACACCTCAAAGGTCAGAAATTGAAATTTTGAAACATAACAAAAAACAAAAAGAATAATTACCATGAATAAAGAGATAATTGTAGGAATGGGCGAAGCCCTTTGGGACATGCTTCCTGAAGGCAAAAAGATAGGTGGAGCACCGGCAAATTTTGCATACCACGTATCACAGTTCGGACTCGAAAGCTGTGTTGTAAGTGCCGTAGGCAACGACAAATTAGGTAATGAACTTACCGATAATTTCAAAGAAAAGAAATTATGTACACATATAGCAACGGTACCTTATCCTACTGGCACCGTGATTGTGGAACTGGATGCAAACGGAGTGCCGAAGTACAATATTAAGGAAGGTGTTGCATGGGACAACATTCCTTACACAGCAGAACTGGACACATTGGCACATTCAACACGTGCACTCTGTTTCGGCTCGCTTGCACAGCGCAGCCCAGTATCTCGCGAAACCATCAATCGCTTCATCGACACTATGCCGGATGATCCGAATACTCTGAAAATCTTTGACATCAATCTCCGTCAGGACTTCTACACAAAAGAAATACTTTGCAACTCGCTGCGCAAATGCAACATACTCAAAATCAATGACGAAGAACTTGTTGCCATAAGCCGCATGTTCGGTTATCCAGGCATAGACCTTCAGGACAAATGCTGGATACTTCTGGCAAAATACAATCTGAAGATGCTGATACTTACGTGTGGTGTGAACGGCAGTTACGTGTTCTGTCCAGGCGAAGTGTCATTCGTAGAAACACCGGTTGTAGAAGTGGTTGACACAGTTGGAGCAGGCGACTCATTCACTGCAGCATTCGTATCAGCCATTATAAAGAACGTTCCAGTCAGAGAAGCACATAAGCTGGCTGTAGAAGTTTCAGCATACGTTTGCACACAAAACGGAGCCATGCCAGAACTTCCGCGAGCGCTCACAACAAGATTTTGAAGCGCTCGAAATTTTCTTCGCGAGCGCTCAGGCTTTACAGTCTGAAGCCTAGGATAAGAAATCAGGCCAAATACTACAAACATAAGTGATGAAGCCCCATATCATTACTCTTTCATAGAGGATGATATGGGGCTTCTTTATATATATCAGACGTCTTTGCTAGAACCATGATAAAACAAAAAACATCAAATCAACGTGCAGTTTACTTGATGCTCAACCTAAATAATAACCCCTACGCCAAAATCTGTGCGCCCGCACACAAGACAACAGCACGAATAAGCAAATAAAAAATACTTGTCTAAACCACTCAAATCATTAACTTTGCGATATAAAATCCGTCAATGCCGGAAAGTCAAACATACTACAACACATTTATCTCCAATAATGAGAAACATATTATCATTTCTGACAATCCTCTTCTTCATAACCATACTTGCTTCATGCAACAGCAGGCAAGGCGCCCGCTACACCATAGGCGTATCGCAATGCAGCGACGACGAATGGCGTGCCCAAATGAACAGCGAGATGAAACGCGAAGCTTTATTTCATCCAGACATAGCAGTAAACATAAGGTGTGCACACGACAACAGCAAAAAGCAGGCAAAAGACATAGAAGAGCTGATTGCAGACGGCGCAGACTTGCTTATAATTTCTCCCAACGAGGCCGATGAACTTACACCGGCCATAGAAAAGGCTTTCGACAAAGGAATACCGGTTGTTCTTGTTGATAGAAGAATCAATTCAAACAAATATACTGCTTACATCGGAGCTGACAACTACCGCATGGGCTACAGAGCCGGACAATACATAGGCGCACGACTGAACGGGCACGGCACAATAGCAGAAATCAGCGGTCTGAAAGCATCAACACCAGCAGTAGAGCGCCATCGCGGACTGACAGATGCCCTACGCGACTACCCGAACATAAGAATCGTAGCTTCTGCAGATGCCGGCTGGTTCGGCAAAGAGGCTGAAACGGCATTCGATTCCATCAACAACTTGGGCAGACACATAGACCTGGTGTTTGCACACAATGACCACATGGCACTCGGAGCACGTCGCGCCGCTGACCGGATAGGCATTGGTTCATCAATTCTTTTTGTAGGTTTTGATGCACTCCCAGGAAAATGATTGGGTGTAGAAAGCGTCATGGAAGGCAAACTAGATGCTACGTTCATATATCCTACAGGAGGTGACAAAGCTATTGAAGTGGCCTCTGCAATACTCCACAAACGCCCATACGAGCGCGAAAACATACTCTCTACAGACTTGGTGACCAAAGACAATGCGCGCATAATGCAGATGCAGACAGAACACATTGCAAACCTTGACAAAAAAATAAACGTGCTTGACAGCAAACTTGCAACAATACTTCAACGCATATCACTTCAACGTACCATACTTGCAGCCGGAGCTGTAATCATAATTCTGATATGCACACTTCTAGCCATTGCAGTAAGCGCATTCAGAACTAAATCAAGGATGAATTGCAAGCTGACACGTCAGAAAGCACAACTTGAAGAACAACGTGCACGCCTTGTGGACCTGACAGCAAAACTGGAACAGGCAACACAGGCCAAATTGGCATTTTTCACAAATGTGTCGCATGACATACGAACACCGCTTACACTCATAGCAGATCCGGTGGAAAGACTTATAGCCGACCCGGAAATTACACCACGTCAGCGTACACTTCTTGAAAATATCAGACAAAGTACAGCAATACTCTTGAGACTTGTAGGACAGATACTCGATTTCAGAAAATACGAGACTGGAATGCTCAAGCCAAAATTCACATCAATCAACATAGTTTCTGCAATATGCGAATGGACAAAGTCGTTTGCTTCTCTTGCAGATGAACGCAAAATCATATTTACAATCGACTGGGATTCCATATCCACTGATACACGCGTCGATGCAGATAAAGAGATGCTGGAACGCATTGTATACAATCTTCTTTCAAACGCTTTCAAATATACACCTGATGGAGGAAACATAAGCATCATACTGTCAATGGAAGGAACACCGTCGGATGCATATCTCTGCCTGCAGTTTAAAGACAGCGGACAAGGAATTGAAGCCGAGCGTTTAGACAAAATATTCGACAGTTTCAGCCAAACCGGCATCAGCGGAGCCGGTTCAGGCATAGGCCTTGCAATCGTAAAGGCGTTCACAAAGCTGCACTATGGCACTGTTGATGTCTACAGTTTGCCTGGAAAAGGTTCAACATTCACCATACGTATACCACTGCATCAGGCAGAAATATCGGAAGATTCAACTGACGACATCAAGGCTGACAGCAAACTTGCAAAACAGGCAATAGCCAGCAGCCGCATGCAGACAGCACCTGTAAACACGGAGACAAACAATACGACATCTCATCCAGAAGATGAGAACACAGTGGAAAAGCCGTCAATATTGATAATAGACGACAATCTCCAATTGCGTTCATACATTGCAGACCTGCTATCCGATGAATTCAGCATCACACTTGCAGCCGACGGCCTTGAAGGCCTTACAAAAGCATCAGAATCTGTGCCGGATGCCGTAATTTGCGATGTCATGATGCCAACAATGAACGGAATGGAATTCTGCAAAAGACTCAAAAGCGATATAAGAACATCGCACATACCTGTACTGATGCTTACAGCATGCGCTGAAGATATCCAACGTATAGAAGGATACACAAGCGGTGCTGATGCATATCTTACCAAACCGTTCCAAGCACCGCTTCTCATTGCACGACTGAAAAGTCTGCTTGAAAACAGGAAAAGGCTTGCTGATTTCTTCAGCTACAGAAGCAACATTACGGAAGAAAAAGAGGAAACAGATATCAACGTAAATACCGTTGATAGAACATTTGCGGTGAAACTGCGCAAAATTATAGACGAAATGCTTACTGATACCAATCTAAGCGTTGAAGACATCGGTTCACGCATGGGTTTGGGGCGCGTGCAGCTCTACAGAAAGACCAAGGCTCTTACCGGATGCTCGCCTAACGAACTGATTAGAAATGCCCGTCTAGAGAAAGCTTCACAGCTCCTCAAAACCACAGTTATGACTATAGCAGAAATAACTTACGAAGTAGGATTCAGTTCACCTTCATATTTTACAAAGTGCTATAAGGAACAATTTGGAGTAAACCCTACAGACACAGGGGCACGAAAGAAAAATTCCACAAAACCAAAGCAGTAAAATCCCTCTACAATACCAATACAATACACGTGCCGATGCAAGCATGAGACATTGAGGTTATAAAAAACAGCTATTTGACCGTCCCATTCTATAGAAACAATATATCCCAACACATCAATGGGCTATATACGGCAAAATGTTATTATTGGACAAAAGGATATAACATAAAAAATCCTCTGTACGCAACACATGAATTCTTATTATCGAATACTTGTGTTAGTACAGAGGTTATGCATTTATGTGCTATATGCTATTAAATCTGAATAAATGGGTAATATGCTTTAGAAAGCATAATATGCACCAAATGAAATGTTGTTGTTGTCTATACCGAGTCCAAATGAGCTTACATCTGGTCCGCCCTCATGCTTGTAGCCGAAATAGCCAAGACGTGCAACAAGTGCGACATGCTCAGTCAGATCAACTTTGATACCTGGACGTATACCGATACCCCAAGATGTCTCATCATCGTAACTGTCACCATCATAGTAATAATCGCCTGTACCTACAATAAATCCTCCATCAAGGAAGAAACTTACTTTTCCTGTAGATGCAAATGTGTAGCGTGCATACGGATTGACGCTGAAGAAATTAGTTGATGTTGATTTACCCTTGTCTGGATTAACGTTGGTATAAGCTTCTGATATACCGATGGCGATATCCCACTTGTCATTAAGTTTGTAACCAATTTCTGGTGCAATTGTGAAAGTTGTCATATCAACTTCATCTGCAGATTGGAAATTCAGTCCTAAAGATCCTCCCAACCATACCTGTGCCTGCATGGCAGTTGAGGCAAGTGCAAAACATGCCGCTAGTAAAATTTTTTTCATAATACAATTTGTTTTTTGTTATACCCTACTCTTTTACAGGTTTTCGGCTTGTCCTGATTATCTCTTTTTACCCCTATTAACAAAAGTCTCTATAAATTTGTTCACTGTTTCTTTGAAAAAAGTCATTTAAACGCAAAAAAGTATACTTTGCCTCTTGCGCTTCTGTTCAGATAGCATAATTTTGCATAAATGAGATTTATACATCTGCGTTTTGCAGCAGACCTATTACTAAACCTGTTTTAAAGATAAATTTAACTATGAACAGAATCGCAGTTTTTTTCAGCATGTTGTGCCTATATGTCACATCATGCATGTGTTCACAACCTTCATCCTCGGATGAATGCATGAGGAAATATATGGACAGCCAGTCACTTGTTTGGGAACAAATGCCTTTGCAATGGAATGAAGGAGCATTCCTGGGCAACGGAAGTATAGGCATGGTTGTATATGTAGATACAGCCGACAACAGCCTCACACTTTGGTTGAGCCGTCCCGATGTAACAGACCACCGCAAAGCACCTAACAGGAAAACATCTATGGGTGTGAAAGATGCTTCAGTAATGGTTGACTATTGCCGCATGGATATCGGAAAAATGAAAATGTTCCCAAAAGGTAAAATATTATCCGGACGCATGGTATTGGACATATATAATGCTGAATTAAAAGGCGTTCTGCAAACTGATGCGGGCAAAATAGAATTCACTGCTTATACACCTTACAATCATGATGTAAACATCGTAGAAACTGCAACAGATGTTCCTTGTGAATGGAAGTTGGAGCCCGGCAGTCCTCTCTCGCCACGTATCCAGGTATTTCCGCACCTGAAAAAAGAGCTTCAATACGAAGGAAACCCAGAACCAATATGCCACGAAGGAGAAAACGAAGGTTGGAGTGAGCACAAACTTCTGGCTGGAGGCGACTATGCAACATATTGGAAAACTTTCGCACTTTCAGAAGGTGGTAAGGCCATGTGTATTTCTACACAAAACGAGGTGCCGAACGAAGGACTCTCACTGCCGAAAGCAAAAAAGGCCGTAGAAAAGGTTATGCATGAAGGTCTGAAAAAAGTCAAAAAAGACATGTACAAATGGTGGCATGGCTATTATCAAACAGGAACAATCTGTATTCCTGACAAAAAAATGGAAAATTTCTACCATATACAGCTATATAAACTTGCTACATGCTCAAGGCCTGAAGGCCCCGCAATGGACGTATTCGGAACATTCTATAAAACCAGTCAATGGCCTGGAATATGGTGGAATCTGAATGTACAGCTGACTTATATGTCAACTTTGCCGACGAATCGTCTGACCCAGGCCGAAAATTTCATAAAACTTATGGACGAAAGCCTATTCGACATACTTGAGTCAAAAGGTACGGCTAAAGTTGGCGACTTTGCATGGGCGCTCCATACATACTGGTCATACATGCGCTACGCTGGATGTTCATGGGAGGAAATAGGCCGAAAAGTTGGACCTAAAGCAGAAGGCATTCTTGAGATATACAAGCCTCACCTTAAAGATAATGGAGAAACAATAGATCTGATTGATACAGAATCTCCAGAATATGAGGGTTTCAAGGTGTATAACAACAGCAACTACAATCTGGCGGCTCTGAGATGGATACTGAGTGTTCTGACTGAAATAAACGAGAAGACTGGTATGTACAGCGACAAAGTTGACGGATGGAAAAATTTGCAGCGCAGACTTCATCCTGCACCTGTAGACGAAAACGGATACATGATTGCATCGAATAAGCCAATGGCTAAATCGCATCGCCATTATTCGCATTTGTTGTCATTCTACCCTCTCAAACTGCAAGATCCTACAGATCCTGCTACAGCATCTGTCCTTGAAAAATCTATAGATCACTGGATGAATATAGGTAAAGGAAGCGGTTTGGCAGGATATTCATACACCGGCGCCGCATCACTATACGCATTTCTAGGAAACGGAAATAAAGCATACGCAAAACTCTATCACTTCCTGAACAAGCCTATAGGAATAAGCATTCTGTTGCCAAACACCATGTATGTGGAATGCGAAGGAAAAAATCCTGTAATAGAAACTCCACTCAGCGCCGCTACAGCTATTACGGAAATGCTCTTGCAAAGCTGGGGAGAAACAATAAGACCATTCCCTGCAATACCTGAAGAATGGAAAACTTGTTCATTCCATAAATTAAGGGCTGAAGGCGGATTTGATGTATCAGCATCTATGAAAGAAGGAAAGCTGGAATGGATTGAAATAAGCAGCACAAAGAAAGGTACTTGCCGAATAAGCCTTCCTGAGTGGAATGATGTAAGAATTGTCGATGGAAACAAAGCCAAAATGAATTCCTTAGGAAACGGCATTTATGAAATATATCTGAAGAAAGGACAAACTGTATGTCTCAGCAATTCAGATGCAACTGAACGTACCTGCAATAAGCAGATACAGACAATTATATCTGAAAAGAATTTCTATGGAGTTAAAAAAGGCAAAGGTCTGAAAAGACAGATGGATTGGCCCAAAACAAAATTATAAAATATCATTAAGCCTGAATTTTATGCATCCGCCATTCAATGAGCATGCATAACTAGGCTATAAAATGAAAGCAAAGTCATATCTTTGCATATCGGTAGGAACGTACGCATATATACATGCTTCGTTCGCAAACAAAACAACAAATAACAACAAATCTTATGGAAGAAAATAATAAGGAAACAAGAGCTGTCATTTCGACATCTCTAGGCGAAATCGAAGTGAAGCTTTACAACGAAACACCATTACATCGCGACAACTTCATAAAGTTGGCAAAAGAAGGCTTCTATAACGGCACATTGTTCCACAGAGTAATAAAAGATTTCATGATCCAAGGAGGTGACCCAGACAGCAAAGGTGCATCATCTTCAAAACGCCTTGGAACAGGAGGACCAGGATATACAATTCCTGCAGAAATAAAGGATGAACTTATACATAAACGTGGTGCACTTTGCGCCGCACGTCTCGGTGATGAAATGAATCCTAAACGCGAATCGTCAGGCTCGCAGTTCTATATTGTCTGGGGAAAGAAGTACAACAGCGGACAACTTGCACAACTTGACAAGCAAATGGAAATACATCATCAGCAAGAAATTCTGAATAATCTTGCCGTTGAACATAGAGAAGAAATTCTGGACCTCAGAAGAAAACGCGACCGCGCTGGACTTGAAGCACTTCAGGAAAGACTAATAAACGAAACTCGCAAAATAGCTGCTGAAAAAGGCATTGGAGGGTTGTCAGAAAATCAGAAAAACGTGTACGCTGAATTCGGAGGAACTCCACACCTGGACGGTCAATATACTGTATTCGGTGAAGTTACACGCGGTCTTGACATTGTTGAAAAGATACAAAACTGCAGTACTGGAACTGCCGACAGACCAAAAGAAGACATAACTATGGATGTGCGCATAGTTGAATAACAACATATTCATATAAGAAACACTACAAGCCGGAGAGGATGCAAGAGTTCAAAAAGCTCATTCTCTCCGGCTTTATTATTTATTATATAGCTTGAAATGCTCACTTGTCGCACATATATAAAACAAAAAAGGTTAAAAAGAGATATTCTTTATAGCAATAAGCCATCTATGGCATTATATTTGCTTATATATGAAATGTCATGGTATGTCTGAAACCAAACTCAGATTTTTACCGTAAAAAGACACTAAATTCTACAAAATAACAAATAAGAACATGATAAATCAGTTTTCGCAGAAAGTGTCGGATATTCTAGTATACAGCAAAGAGGAAGCCATTCGCCTAGGAAATGATTATATAGGCCCTGAGCATCTCCTGCTGGGACTCATCAGAGATGGTGAGAGCCGTGCAGTGGAAGTGCTGATTCATAAATTCCGCATAGATCTCGACGCTGTGAAACAGCAAATTGAAAAGCGCATCAGAAATGATGAGAACTATATATATTCGACAAGCGATATTTCACTCAATGAGAAATCATCAAGCATCCTGAAACTCTGCATTCTTGAAGCAAGACTTCTGAAGAGCAGCGTTGTGGAAGCTGAACACTTACTTTTAGCTATAATGAAACAAAAGGACAATCTCGCAGCAAAGATTCTTCAGGACAACGACCTTACCTACGATGAACTCTTCAATGCTTTCTCGCACAAGACGAGCACAAAAAACGGATTCGGATTTCAAGAAGAGGAAGAAGATGAAGAGGAAGACAGCATGCCGGCAAACAGTTCGGGAACAGGAAACAGCAGGCAGGCACAAGGAGTAAAACAGAAAACATCGCAAGGAAGCGACACACCAGTCATAGACAATTTTGGATTTGACATGACCCGAGCAGCCATGGAAGGAAAGTTGGACCCTGTGGTAGGACGCGAAAAAGAGATAGAAAGACTGGCACAGATACTCAGCAGACGCAAGAAAAACAATCCGGTGCTTATCGGTGAGCCAGGTGTTGGAAAAAGCGCCATTGTTGAAGGTCTGGCAATGAGAATTGCAGAAAAGAAGGTTTCTAGAATTCTGTTCGGCAAACGAGTTGTTGCTCTTGATATGACATCCGTTGTCGCAGGAACAAAATACCGCGGGCAGTTCGAAGAAAGAATACGATCTATTCTCAACGAGCTAAAGGCCAATCCGGATATAATCATCTTCATAGATGAAATACACACTATAGTCGGTGCGGGAAGTGCCCCTGGAAGCATGGATGCAGCAAACATGCTCAAGCCGGCACTGTCGCGCGGGGACATACAATGTATTGGCGCAACAACTCTAGACGAGTACAGAAAAAGTATTGAGAAGGACGGTGCACTTGAAAGAAGATTCCAAAAGGTTGTTGTTGAACAAACTACTCCTGAAGAAACCTTGGAGATACTGCACAACATCAAGGACCGTTATGAGGAGCACCACAATGTAGCTTATACAGAAGAAGCACTGAAGGCTTGTGTAACTCTCACTGAACGCTATGTCACTGACAGAAGTTTTCCAGACAAAGCCATCGATGCACTTGACGAAGCAGGTTCAAGAGTACATATAGCCAACATCAATGTGCCGAAAGAAATTGAAGAACAGGAAAAACTGATTGATAAAGCTACTGCAGACAAAGAAGAGGCTGTACGCAACCAAAACTATGAACTTGCAGCAAGCTTTAGAGATAAAGTAAAGAAGCTCAACACAGAACTCGAACAGATGAAAGCCAATTGGGAAAGTTCGATGACTGAAAACAAAGAGACCGTTGATGCTGACAAAGTGGCAGATGTCGTATCTCTTATGACCGGCATACCAGTACAGAAAATGGCACAGGCCGAAGGAATAAGGCTGAAAGGCATGAAGGATGAACTGGAAGGCAAGATTATCGGACAGGACAAGGCTGTAGAAAAAATTGTACATGCAATACAGAGAAGTCGTGTAGGTCTTAAGGATCCAAACAGACCTATAGGAACATTCCTATTCCTCGGTCCGACAGGTGTCGGCAAGACTTACCTTGCCAAGTTGCTGGCAGAATACATGTTTGGCTCAGCCGATTCAATGATACGTATAGACATGAGTGAGTATATGGAAAAATTCACTGTGTCGAGACTCGTAGGTGCGCCTCCAGGATACGTCGGATATGAAGAAGGCGGCATGCTGACCGAAAAAGTAAGAAGAAAGCCATACTCAATCGTACTGCTTGACGAGATTGAAAAGGCTCACAACGATGTCTACAACCTGCTGCTTCAGGTTATGGACGAAGGTAGGCTGACGGACAGCTACGGACGCACTGTCGACTTCAGAAATACTGTAATCATAATGACTTCGAACGTCGGTTCGCGTCAGGTGAAAGACTTCGGACGTGCCATAGGATTCAGCGGAAGGGACGAAAAGAGCGAAAACGTAAATTCGCGAAGCATGATTCAGAAGGCACTGGACAAACAGTTCTCGCCTGAATTCTTAAACAGAATAGATGAAATCATAACATTCGACCAGCTCGACAAGAATGCGATATTGAAAATCATCGGTTTGGAACTCGACGTCTTCAGAAAGCGAATAGAAGGACTGGGATACAAACTTGAAATCAGCGAAGAGGCAAAAGATTTCATAGCATTGAAAGGTTATGACAAAATGTATGGTGCCCGTCCGCTCAAGCGTGCTATACAAACGTTCCTGGAAGACAAGATTTCAGAACTGATTGTTGAAGGCGAACTCAACGAGGGCGACACGATGAAAGCTGTGCTGAACGATGACAAAAACGACATCAGCATAAAAGCCGTAAAAAGCAGTGAGCAGACGAATGGCGACAACACAATTGAATAAATTGCAGTATGTAGAGAGATGCAACATTAAGTCATAAACGTCATAATACATTAATAAAAAGGACAAAATGTCAGCAGAAATTTCTGCTGGCATTTTTTTTGTATAAACCTACTCAGGAAAATCGGACATCTTCATCTTGCAAAAAGCATGAAAAGCCGATAATAATACAAAAAGAATAAAAACATAAACAAAACTCATATATAAGATTATGCAGAAAGGTAATATCGGGGTTACTACAGAGAACATATTCCCCGTAATAAAAAAGTTCTTGTATTCTGATCATGAAATATTCCTCAGAGAAATAGTTTCAAATGCCGTTGATGCAACACAGAAACTGCGCACACTCATTTCTAAAGGTGATTTTCAGGGTGAAGCTGGTGATCTGACTGTTCATGTTTCGGTGGACAAAGAGAAAGGAACACTGACAGTAAGCGATAGAGGTATTGGTATGACTGAAGAGGAAATAGATAAATATATCAACCAGATTGCATTCTCTGGTGCAAATGATTTCCTCGATAAGTATAAAGAAGATGCAAATGCCATAATCGGACACTTCGGTTTGGGATTCTATTCTGCTTTCATGGTCAGCAAGAAAGTTGAAGTTATTACCAAAAGCTGGACACCTGATTCAAAAGCTGTAAAATGGAGTTGTGACGGAAGTCCGGAATTCTCTATTGAAGATGCAGAAAAGGAAGATCGCGGTACTGACATTGTTATGTACCTTGACGATGACTGCAAGGAATTCCTCGAGGAGCACAAGATTGAAGAACTTTTGAAGAAATATTGCCATTTCCTTCCGGTTGCAGTTGCATTCGGCAAGAAAAAGGAATGGAAAGATGGAAAAATGGTAGAAACAGAGGAGGACAATGTTATCAACGATACAACTCCGCTGTGGACAAGAAAGCCTAGTGAACTCAAGGATGAAGACTACAAGAAGTTCTACCACGAGCTCTACCCTATGGCCGACGATCCTTTGTTCTGGATACACCTCAATGTTGATTACCCATTCAATCTGACAGGAATACTGTACTTCCCTAAGGTAAGAAACAACTTCGACATTCAGAAGAACAAAATACAGCTCTATTGCAACCAGGTATTCGTCACAGACTCAGTAGAAGGTATAGTTCCTGACTTTTTGACTTTGCTTCATGGTGTAATAGATTCTCCGGACATTCCTCTTAATGTAAGCCGTTCTTACCTGCAGAGCGATCAGAACGTAAAGAAGATTTCTACATACATCAGCAAGAAGGTAAGTGACAGACTCAGCTCCATATTCAAGAATGACCGTAAGGAATTTGAAGAAAAATGGGATGATATCAAGATCTTCATACACTATGGCATGCTCTCAGAAAACGACTTCTATGATAAGGCAGACAAGTTTGCACTCTTAAAGGATACAGACGGCAAGTTCTACACTTACGAGGAGTACAAGACACTCATAAAAGACAATCAGACAGACAAAGACGGAAATCTTATCTATCTGTATGCCGGAAACAAGGAAGACCAGTACAGCTACATTGAAGCTGCAAACAGCAAAGGCTATAACGTACTTTTGATGGACGGACAGCTTGACGTAGCAATGGTCAGCATGTTTGAGCAGAAATTCGAGAAGAGCAGATTCACACGTGTTGACTCTGATACAATAGACAGACTCATTGTAAAAGAAGACAGCAAGTCGGAGAGCCTCGACAGCAAGAGCAAGGAAAACCTGACAATGATGTTCCGCGCACAGATGCCTAAACTTGACAAAATAGAATTCAACGTTGATGCAAACGCTCTTGGAGAAACTGCTTCACCGGTAATTATCACTCAGAGCGAATACATGAGACGTATGAAGGATATGTCAAGAATTCAGCAGGGCATGTCATTCTACGGCGAAATGCCAGACATGTACAACATCGTGCTCAACACAGATCATCGCCTTGTGAAGGAAGTTCTCGAAGCTGGAGAGAAATCTACTGCTGAAGAGGTTAAACCTATAGACGAAGAGATCGGTGGACTTACTGCTCGCAGAGATGCTATCAACGAGAGCAACAAGGACAAGAAATATGATGAAATAAGCCAGGAAAGCAAGGACGAACTGAGCAAATGCGAAAAGGACATTGAAGAAGCCAGAAAGAAGAAAGAGGCAGTCATGGCCAAATATGCACAGGACAATAAGGTTATCGGCCAGCTCATAGATCTCGCATTGCTTCAGAATGGAATGCTCAAAGGTGAAGCTCTCAACAACTTCGTAAAGAGGTCTATAGATTTGATAAAGTAACAGACATATTCAGAACATTACATAACCAAATAAAAAGACAGAACCGTATCACATGAGACATGCTCCTCAGTGATACGGTTCTGTTTTTTATGAATGAATACATTTATAAGGCTGGACAAAAGAATCTCTAAACAAGTTCACACTCCAATTGGAATAATTCGACAAATGTTCAGAAATAAGAGTTATTCAATTAGAACCGGCTTAGTTATAAAAGCAAGCACAGTCCAAATCACTTTAGGCGGAATACACGTATTCCCAACTGACTTTTCTGACGTTGGCTATACTGATAGAAAGTAGACTTGTCAAGTACAACTTTTTTATATATACTAGATGCATTCAAGAGATGCAACTTTCCATCTTGCCACACAGCAATTCCAATATGCGATGTATCAAGTCCAGACTTTGAAGTAATAATTGCAACAATATCACCGGTATGTACAACGCCTATACGGTCTGCGCTTTCATTCAAAAGCGACTTCGGAATATATCTATATGTTTTACCAGAAGTTCGCAGTTCTTTCTGTCTGATTTTTTGTATCATATCAGGCTTACTTTTAAGATGCTTGTAGAGTTCCGGATGTGCAGACATATAATTTATTGAAACCTTCTGAACTGCTGTGAAAGGAAAATCATCGGCTGATATTTCACGAATTATGCCTTTCTGTATATTGTCTTCAGCCCACCATGTGAAATAATGCAGACGAGAAGAATAATCATCTATACGTCCTCCGAAATAACGTACCTTACGAAGATTATTGCAAAAATCAGAAAATGTTCTTTTGTTTTCAATATCGCACAAAGCCAAAGCAAGCACATTTTCAACAAAAGTAGTACAGTCGAGTTCCCTCAGATTGACGATAAGATGCTCACTGTTGCCATTTTCCAAAGTATGTGCAACATAAGGAACACCTATAAACTTCTTTCCGAAATAAAGCATTCGGTTCTGTTCCTTTCTTTCCGTTTTTGCCTCCGACAAAATTCGTTCAACAGAAACACTGTCTGATTTAGTGTATTCCACCTTCTGTGAAAAGGCCGACAGCCCATACAGCCATAAGAATGCAATAAAAAAGAAATACTTCACCGTTATAAATAAAAAAGGTTAAAACAAAACTGGAATTTTATCAAACTGCATCAATACATTATTTCCTTTAATGAATGGTGTCCCATAATCTTGCTAATATCCACGTTACCTCGTACTCCGTCAACTCTTCCTTTACAAGTATATTGCCAAATAATGTAGTCATCATTATTATCAAGTTCTGGCTCATCAACTGTATAGCAAGCAATCATGAAAAGGTACTTTCTAAAGTTTGTGTCAGCAAAATATCTGTTATAAAAATTCTTTCCCGTATATATCATCGGACGCTTACCGAAAACTTCTGTCACCAGGCGTAGAAACTCATCCAATCTGCTGTGGAACTTTGACAGTGACATGCCACGAGGCATCACTTCCACATCGATTATAGGAATTAAATCTTGTTCCTTTGGATCTACTGTCCGAATAAAATTATCGAACTGCTCTGAAACTGAAACATTTGCGCGGAAGAAATGATAACTGCCCACTTTAAGCTTTGCCCGCTTGGCCTCACTTAAATTAAATTTATACGTATCATCTACAAGATTGGCACCTTCAGTTGCCTTAAGATAGACATAATTTGCCTTATCTGTCTGCGCAACCCTACTCCAATCTATCCTTCCTTGATAATGACTTACATCAATACCTTCTACACATGGGCGCGAACCCAACAAAACAATTACTGGCTGCACAGCTCCGTTAAGTATACGGTCCGGCATCGGCTTCGAAAGAATAGTATCAGGCTCAGCCGGTGCATACAAGCTTCGCAATAATGATTTATCCTTTTTGTCTTTTCCATTACGATCTCCGGCAGATGCCTGCATCGAGAAAAAAGACAAAACGACAAGTATAAGATATATTGTAAATTTAGAAATATTCATGATATGAAGAGTTATCTTTGCCTTTGTTCAACAACAAATACAAAATTAAGCCAATTTGCTCATACGGTCAAACCGAGACTGCTGTATTAACTTTTTTAAGTAAAAGACAAGCTTTATCTAACATACCGCCATAAGATTCGATATGAAACAATATATAATGGCAGAATAACGACCAAACGTACAAACTTTTATACGCATTTTTATTCATCAATACCTAAAAACATTATATTTGCATAAAGAGGCAATGCAGATTCGCATGAGTTTCGAATTTTGCAAAACCTTCCTTAAATCAAAAAACAATCCTATAGTGAGATGAAGCTTATACTCATAACATCACCATCATTCTTCCTCGAAGAAGACAACATTATAAATCTACTTTTCGAGGAAGGCTTAGAGATTCTGCATCTGCGAAAACCAAATTCAGAACCAATATACTGTGAAAGACTATTGAAACTCATTTCTGAACAATGGAGAAAAAAAATTGTAGTGCATGACCATTTCTACCTCAAGTCGGAATATGGCCTCATGGGAATTCATCTCAACAGCAGGCATCCTGAAATCCCAGAAGGATACAAAGGACATGTAAGCCGATCATGCCATTCTCTAGATGAAGTAAAAGAATGGTCCCCAAAATGCAATTACGTATTTCTAAGTCCGATTTTCGACAGCATATCCAAAAAAGGATATTTGTCGGGATTTGATGACGACACTCTTAAGCAGGCATCAAAAAACGGAACCATAAACAAGCATGTAATGGCTCTTGGAGGAGTAACTCTAGAAAATATACCTAAAATTAAAGACTTGGGATTCGGAGGCGCAGTTGTCATGGGCGACCTTTGGAAGAGATTTGACAGTCATTCATCTGCCAATTACATGGATTTAGTGAAATATTTCAGTAAACTTAGAAAAGCTGCTGATTAAAAACCGGCAAAAATGCCGTTTTATCCCAATAATATGTAAATTTGCACCATTAAAAAACATAAAACAAAATCTTGTAATGAGCGAAGATATCAAATACAAAGTATTCTCTGGTACAAAATCCAGATACTTGGCTGAAAAGATTTGCCAGCATTTGAACTGTTCTCTTGGCAATCTAGTTATCACCCATTTTGCAGATGGAGAATTTTCTGTGTCATTTGAAGAATCAATACGCGGAAAGGATGTTTTCCTTGTTCAATCAACATTCCCGAACAGCGACAACCTCATGGAGCTTCTCTTGATGATTGACGCTGCAAAACGTGCATCTGCACACAGCATCATTGCAGTATGTCCATATTTCGGTTGGGCAAGACAGGACAGAAAAGACAAGCCTAGAGTTTCAATCGGAGCAAAGTTGGTTGCAGATCTGCTCAGTGTTGCCGGAATTGACAGACTCATCACAATGGACCTCCATGCAGACCAGATCCAGGGATTCTTCAACGTACCGGTAGACCATCTCTATGCATCAATGGTAATGTTGCCATATGTACAGTCTTTGAATCTTGAAGATCTTGTCATTGCAACTCCAGACGTAGGAGGTTCTAAAAGAGCCAGCCTCTTCTCAAAGAAGCTTGAAGTACCTTTGGTTCTCTGCAACAAGACACGCGAAAAAGCAAATGTTGTTGGCAGCATGCAGGTTATCGGAGACGTCAAAGGAAAGAATGTCGTAATCATTGACGATATGGTCGACACTGGTGGCACAATCACAATGGCTGCAGACGTAATGAAGAAAGCTGGAGCAAAGTCTGTAAGAGCAATTGCATCTCACTGCGTGATGAGTGACCCTGCATCAGACAGAGTTCAGAACTCAGCCCTTGAAGAAATAGTATTTACAGACAGTATTCCTTACGCACAGAAATGCGCAAAAGTAAAGCAGCTGTCAGTAGCACAGATGTTTGCACAGGCAATTCTTTGTGTAGAGAACAATGAATCAATAAGCTCACAGTACGTATAATCCCTAACACATATACGAATACATTAGAGTAATGATAAATGAATAGGAAAAGGTTTCATTTTATGAATCCTTTTCCTATTTTTGTATTCGAAACAATAATATAAATAAGTTATGAAGAAAACATTTTTAATCTGCGCATCACTGATGCTAAGCTTCACAGCCTGCAACTGCAAGTCTAATTCAAACGATGCAAATGTTCAAAATAATGCAGAAGCCACTACAGAAGTTAAAACATCAAATGATGAACCTGTAACAGGAACAAACGTAGGCGACATGTACACAGACTTTAAGCTTTCTACTCCGGAGGGTGCAGAAAAATCTCTTTCTGAACTCGTGAAGGGACACAAGCTTATTCTTGTTGACTTCTGGGCCAGCTGGTGCGGACCTTGTAGAATGGAAATGCCAAATGTCGTTAAAGCATACGAGCAATACAAAGATAAAGGTTTGCAGATAGTAGGCGTATCATTTGATAATGATATGACAAAGTGGAAAGAAGCAATATCCAAGCTCAACATGACATGGCCACAAATTTCAGACCTCAAAGGTTGGGACTGCGCAGCAGGACGCATATATCAGATAAACTCCATTCCTAGTACTATGCTGATAGACGAAACAGGAAAAATCATCGCAAAAGATCTGCGTGGTGAAGAACTGATTGAAAAAATCGGCGAAATTCTAAAATAAGCAACAATATCTTCAAGACAAACAAACATCTATATCAAATCTGTGAGGTTGTAATTGCTGGATAAACAACAATATTTCATACAACCACTCAAGTTGATATAGATGTTTGTTTTTTTAAAACAGCAAACTTATATTCCTTAAGCAGAAACTTTTTGCTACCCTCCAATACTAGATTATTTTTTCATTAAAGTAAAGTAATTGGAATATAAGCTCAACTATAAGATATCTCTCCGCTAAAAGATTGTAATCCGTATTAACAAACAGTTAATGCACTTCGAACCATGTTGCATAATGTTGCGCCGAAAAATGCAAAATATTATTACCACAATAAAAACGGATTGGATACTGCATTTTCAGTATTACAAAACACTATAGAGATTTGAAGAGACACAATCTACAAGTCAAAAATTAAATGGCAAAATATCAGACACAAAAAAGGAGCTGCATCGTATATACGACACAGCTCCATAAAATTTATGTTACACTTTTATCTTATTACACCACAATATTTCCAACTGCAGTATAAAAGACTTATATAACTTATTCAATCCACTTTACAAAACAGAAATCCTGTCTGTGTGGCAGAAGTTCATTCTTAGGATACATTCTGTATGCAACCTTGAAGCATCCGGCATTCATGATAGAGTTGTAACCCTCGAATGTGAAAAGATTACCATCTCTCTTGACAACCTTAAGAGGCTCTACAGCATAGATGTGATCCTTTCCTTCATTATCTGTTCTGAGAACAACAAGTTCAAGTCCGATTGCATCGTCAAGTCCCTGCTCGTCAATCACATAAGTAGTCTTGTACTTACGTCCGCTCTGCAGAGTACCCTTCATATCGTATTCCATCTCAACAGAAACAACATTAATTCTATCCCATCTTTCAGCAACAGCTTCCTTCCAAGCAGCAATTTCTTTAGCCTTTTCAAAGTTGTTTGCTGTCAGCATCTTAGCTCTTTCTGCCAATCTGTTGTAGAACTTAGTATAGTAATCATCAAGCTGTCTCTTCATTGTGTAATGCGGAGCAACCTGTGCAATAGAGTTCTTTATTGTGCGAACCCATCCTTCGCTGTAGCCCTTCTCGTTCTGATCGTAGTACAAAGGAAGGATTTCATTCTCAAGCAAACCGTAAATAGTAGCAGCATCCAGCTGATCCTGATGATCCTGATTTGCATAAGTACGCTTGTCAGTCAAAGCCCAGCCTGCTCCTTCACGATATCCTTCAAGCCACCATCCATCAAGAACTGAGAGGTTTACAACACCATTCATAAGCGCCTTTTCGCCAGAAGTACCAGATGCCTCCAGAGGACGTGTAGGGGTATTCATCCAAATATCAACACCAGATACAAGTCTGCGCGCAAGCTTCATGTCGTAATTCTCCAAGAAAATAATCTTTCCGAGGAATTCTGGTCTACGGCTGATTTCATATATCTTCTGGATCAGTCCCTGACCTGCTCCATCATGTGGATGAGCTTTTCCTGCGAACAAGAACTGAACAGGATACTTAGGATTGTTTACAATCTTAGCAAGTCTGTCCAAATCGTTGAACAACAGATGAGCACGCTTGTATGTAGCAAAACGACGTGCAAAACCTATCAGCAACGCATTAGGATTGATCTTCTCAAGCAAAGAAACGATTCTTGAAGGATCACCCTGATTCTTAAGCCAATCCTCACGGAAAGCTCTGCGTATATAATCAATGAGCTTGTTTTTGAGAACAACTCTATTGTGCCATACTTCCTCATCTGGAACATCGTAAATCTTCTCCCAGATCTTTGCATTGCTCTGATCCTTAAGGAAAGACTTGTCAAAATGCTTCTGATAAAGCTGTTTCCACTCTGAAGCACACCAAGTAGGGAAATGAACACCATTTGTAACATAACCTACATTGTCAAGTTCCTCAGGGAAATATCCCTTCCAGATTCCAGAGAACATGTCCTTTGAAACCTTTCCGTGAAGCCAGCTTACACCATTAACCCACGAGCAAGTATTGCAAGCGAAAGTAGACATACAGAAACGTTCACCCTTGTCGCTAGGATTAATACGTCCCATACCGATGAATTCGTCCCAGCTTATTCCGAGCATACCAGGATAAGCCCCCATGTACTTGCCGAAAAGACCTTCATCAAAGTAGTCATGTCCTGCAGGAACAGGAGTGTGTACTGTATAAAGTGATGATGAACGCACGATTTCCAAAGCCTGGTTGAAAGTGAATCCCTGGCTTACATAGTCAACGAGACGCTGAACATTGCACAGTGCAGCATGTCCCTCATTGCAGTGATAGATATCTTTCTTTATACCGAGCTTCTTGAGTGTAAGCATACCACCGATACCGAGCAAGATTTCCTGCTTCAATCTATTTTCCCAGTCACCGCCATAAAGAGCATGAGTTATCGACTTGTCGAAGTCGCTGTTCATCTCATTGTCAGTGTCAAGGAGATACAACTTGATACGTCCAACATTTACCCTCCATACGTATGCATGAACAGTATAATTATTATAAGGAACGTCAACAACAAGAGGACAACCATTTTCGTCCAACTCGTGTTCTACTGGAAGATTACCGAAATCCTGTGCCTCATAGTTGGCGATCTGATGACCGTCCATAGACAAAGACTGTCTGAAATAACCATATCTGTAAAGGAAACCTACAGCACACATGTCGACATTGCTGTCAGAAGCTTCCTTAAGATAGTCACCGGCAAGGATTCCCAAACCTCCAGAATATATCTTAAGTACGTGGCTCAAACCATATTCCATACAGAAATAAGCCACTGAAGGTCTCTTTGAATCCGGCTTTACGTCCATGTAATTGCGGAAGTCAGAATATACCTTGTCTATACGTGCAAGAGTAGCTTTATCCTTAGAGAGGAATTCCAGTTTCTCATAGCTGAGTCTTTCCAAAAGCTGTACCGGATTCTGCTCTACTTCTTTCCACAAATCTGGATCAAGATCTTTAAACAATTTTGTAGCCTCCTGATTCCATGACCACCACATATTGTGTGCGATTTCTTCCAGAGGCATAAGAGTTTCAGGGATGTTCAATTTAACGTTAACTTCTTTCCAATTAGGAACATTCGCGTTACTTACCTTAATTCTCATTTCTTCGTCTTTTTAGTATTATAATATTAAAATTCATTTTTTATTCTCACTCAATCTAGCTTCAGCCTTCCTGATGGCAAAATCGTAAGCGTCATAATAATTCTCTATGAAGTGCTTCCACAATGCCTTCTCAGCAATAGCTCCCGCCTTACGTCTGGCAGCCTTGACCTCCGCATCTGACATTTTCGAATATTCGAAGATTGTATCCGCAGCCATATCTGCCACCTCGTTGAAATTATAATCAGTTCTGTGCATAACTTTAACTCCGTCAGCAATCTCACTGTATCCTTTGCCTTTAAGTCCGTTGACCCAAAGTCCGAAACCAGCCAAATCGGTTGTTATGCACGGTACATGAAAAGCCGCACTTTCCAATGGAGTATATCCCCACGGCTCATAATATGACGGATATATGCACAAGTCGTTGCCGATAAGCAAATCATAATATGACATATTAAAAATGCCGTCATTTCCATCAAGATAACAAGGAACAAATACAACCTTAACTTTATCTTCCGGTCTGTTCTGCATACCCAGCCAATTCATCTGACTAAGGATTCTGTCATTATCCGGCTCATAAAGTTCGTGGGTTACTCTCGGATTGCCGCACGGTCCGTTCATAGAACGCTTGCCTTCAAGCCTCATACGCAAATCAAAACGGGCTTCTTTCATATAAGCCGGCACCATGATGAAAGCAAGAATATTCTTATCAAGTTTCTCATTGAATCTCAGTCTGTTGAGCGCTTCGACCATCAAGTCTATACCCTTGTTCTTAAATTCATATCTGCCGCCCGTGCTGACTATAAGTGTTGAATCGTCCAGTTCTGTACCCATCAAAGCATTTGCCACTTCAAGCATTTTTGCCCTTGACTTCTTTCTCATAGACGTAAAGCGACTGCCTACAGGAACAAAATCATCTTCAAATCCGTTCTTCAGGATTACATCCGCCGGTTTGTCGAGCAACTGCCGGCATTCCTTATTTGTTATATCGCTTACGGTTGTAAAACAGTCCGCATGCCATGCTGTCTGCTTTTCTATAGAATGCTTTGATTCCATATTCAGCTCTGATGCCATCTGATCCCCGTCATACGCTTCCAGATAATCATACAAAGGCTTGTTGTTTCCGGCGATAGAACGTCCAATGCTGGTTGCATGCGTCGTAAATATTGTAGCAATCTCAGGTACATATTTCTGTACGTAGAGAGCGCCAAGACCTGTCATCCATTCATGAGCCTGATAAACTACCTTTGAATCTGCATTCAAGTTATATCGATAAAAACTTTCTACAACTTTACCTGCGGCATAAGAGAACATCGACGCCTCATCATAATCTCCGTATGCATGAAGCGAATCGACTTCAAAATTTTCCCAAGCCCACTTATATATATCATTCTTGAATTCAAAAAAACTATTGAAATCAACAAGAAAGACAATTGGTTTTCCTGGTATGTTCCATCTTCCGGCACGTATTCCAAGTTGTTCTGCAGACCTTGCGTGCTCTATCCAATCCTTATATAATTTTTTATCTTCTACAAATAAAACATTTTCTTTACCTTTCCAAAAATCGGGTCCGATAAAGAACAATCTGTCAGCAAAAGCGTCTTGCAGTGTTTTTGCCCTTGTAGACAAAACAGTGTATATACCTCCTACTTTATTACATACTTCCCAACTAGATTCGAAGATGTAATCAGGAGTCCTTTTATTACTAGGCATATTCATGTTTTTTATGTGTTTCCAAATGCAAATATATATATTTTTTCTATAACAAGAGAATAAAAAGCCTATTTTTTATCTTAAATTTAAATATTGTAAAAAAGTATTATTTTATTGACAAATTGATGCTAATAACTGAAAAAAGCCTTGAATGTTCGGCCTTTCGGCAACCACATTCAAAGCTTTGTAATATTTTCGCTTATCCCTTAAGCTTTTCTATACTCTCTTTCAGCGAAGCAATTTTGGTCTCCGCATCCTTTTTCTTTTTCTTTTCGAGTTCAACAACCTGTTCAGGTGCATGAGCCACAAATTTCTCATTGGAGAGTTTCTTTTCAACCCCTATAAGGAATCCTTCCAGGTGTTTCAACTCAGCTTCCATTTTCTTTATTTCAGCATCCTTGTCAATGAGATTTCCAATCTGCACAGCATACTCTTCTGTTCCGACCATGAACGAAGCAGTTCCTTCGCTCTTAACATCGACGCCACAGATTTCAGAAAGATTTGCCATCTTGCTGATTACACATCCGAGTTCTGCAATACGGTTGTTCTTGCTCATCTCAAGCACAAGCGGTTCTTTTGGAGCTATACCTTTCTGGTTTCTTACAGCACGTACTCCCGCTACAATTTCCTTAACAGTGTCTATATCTGTAAGCAAAGCCATATCAGCATCGCTTACCGGTTCAGTTTTCAGACACTGCGTCATAATGCTGTCGCCGTCCTTGCGCTCATATATATGCTGCCAAATTTCTTCTGTGATGAACGGCATGAACGGATGAATTATCCTCATCAGCACATCAAAGAACTTGAGAGTCTCGTCATAAGTCTTCTTATCTATAGGTTTCTGATAAGCAGGCTTGATCATTTCCAGATACCATCCGGAGAATTCATCTGTAAACAGCTTATAAGCAGTCATAAGAGCTTCGCTCAAACGATACTTTGAGAACAAATCGGTAATCTCTGCATAAGTACGCTTGATCTCAGCCTCAAACCACTTGACAGCAACAACAGAACTTTCAGGCTGTTCAATATCCTCGACATTCCATCCGTTCACAAGTCTGAACGCATTCCATATCTTGTTGCAGAAGCCCAATCCCTGCTTGCAGAGAGACTTGTCGAACAATATGTCATTGCCGGCAGGTGCAGAAAGAAGCATACCCATACGTACACCGTCAGCTCCAAACTCCTCAATAAGTTCGAGCGGGTCAGGCGAATTGCCGAGACTCTTCGACATCTTGCGTCCAAGCTGGTCTCTTACGATACCGGTGAAATAAACGTTCTTAAAAGGCATCTTGCCCGTAAACTCATATCCAGCCATAATCATTCTGGCAACCCAGAAGAAAATGATATCCGGACCAGTTACAAGGTCGCTTGTCGGATAATAATAGTTTATTTCCTCGTTTCCTGGATTGTTGATACCATCAAAAAGGCTTATAGGCCACAACCATGAAGAGAACCATGTGTCCAGTGCATCTTCATCCTGCTTAAGATCAGACAGAGCAAGATCCTCACGTCCACACTTCTTCTTTGCCATTTCCAAAGCTTCTTCTGGAGTCTCAGCTACCACGAATCCGCCTTCAGGCAAATAATATGCCGGTATACGATGACCCCACCAGAGCTGTCGGCTTATACACCAGTCCTTGATATTCTCAAGCCAATTCTTATATGTAACCTTATACTTTGCAGGATAGAACTTGATTTCATCGTTCATTACAGGCGGCAAAGCAATGTCAGCAAAATGCTTCATCTTCAAGAACCACTGCATAGAAAGCTTTGGCTCGATAGCCACACCTGTTCTCTCCGAACATCCCACTTTGTTTGTATAGTCTTCAACCTTTTCGAGAAGTCCTGCGTTCTTGAGATCTTCAGTAATCTTCTCACGTACATCAAAGCGGTCCATACCGACATACATACCGGCATTCTCGCTGATAGTTCCATTGTCGTTGAATATATCTATAGTTTCGAGATGGTACTTGTCACCGAGCATGTAGTCGTTAACATCGTGAGCCGGAGTAACCTTAAGACATCCGGTACCAAACTCAACATCGACATAATCATCCTCAATAACAGGAATTACACGACCAACAAGCGGAACAATCACCTTCTTTCCGCTGAGCCATCTGTTCTTAGGATCTTTCGGATTGATACACATTGCTGTATCACCCATTATTGTCTCTGGACGTGTTGTTGCAACTACAGCATATCTGCGTCCTTCAGCATCTCTGTGCACAACCTCACCTTCTGCACCTGTTTCGCCTGTTCCGTCATCTTCGCTGACGTAATATCTCAGATAATAAAGTTTAGAGTGTTCCTCCTTATATATAACTTCCTCGTCGCTGATTGCAGTAAGTGCCTTAGGGTCCCAGTTGACCATACGCACACCTCTATATATAAGTCCCTTGTTATAAAGGTCGCAGAACACCTTTATAACACTCTTGCTTCTGGTCTCATCCATAGTGAAGCTTGTACGGTCCCAATCACAGCTGGCACCAAGCTTGCGAAGTTGCTTGAGTATTATGCCGCCATGTTCGTCAGTCCACTCCCAAGCATGCTTGAGGAACTCGTCACGCGTAAGGTCAGCCTTCTTTATACCTTTCTGAGCAAGTCTGTTGACCACCTTTGCTTCAGTTGCAATACTTGCATGGTCTGTTCCAGGAACCCAGCAAGCGTTTTTGCCGTCCATACGTGCACGTCTTACAAGAATATCCTGAATTGTTTCATTCAAGACATGTCCCATGTGCAGCACACCGGTAACGTTTGGTGGAGGTATAACAATGGTATACGGTTCTCTGCCATCAGGTTTAGAACTGAAAAGCTTATGGTCCATCCAATATTTGTACCATCTGGTTTCTACTTCAGACGGTGCATACATGCTCGCTAATTCCATTTTCTATATATATTTTTACTGTTTTCTGAAAATTCATGCAAATTTAATCAAATGTTTGTATTTCACAGTAATTGTCTGCTCTACTTTTTACATTATACTGCATTATACGTTCAGCAATCATCATGCTTTATATATAACGGAACTCTCTCCGACACACATTCCACGCACTCGCATTTGCAAAAAAACAAGCGGGAATGCAGAATTCTGAACATTCTGCATTCCCGCAAATCAATCAATGCCGGCTTGTTATTCTTTCTTAGCCGCCGACATATATCCTTTAATGAATATACGGCTCAATTCGTCTTTGCAGTTTGTAAAAACCTGCACATATCTTTTGAATTCTCCCGGCATCTTACCGGAACCGTTATAAGTAACGACAATCTGTCCTGTACCTCCAGGTGAAATGAAATCCTTGGTATATTCGGCCACGGTACATCCGCATGAAGTGTGCACATAATTGATGACCAACTTGCTGTCGCCAACATTTGTAAATTTGAAAATAGCCTTCTGTACAGGTTCATCCTGAGAGAAAGTTCCGAAATCAATAACCGTCTTCTCAAATTTTATGACCGGATACTTTTTTGCCGACACGACTGTAAACGTAAATGCCAGCAACATTAAAAACATCATTCTTTTCATATAAAGACCTTCTATTTGATTATTCATTAAACAAAAATACAATGCTACAGCAAATCAAGCAGCAAGCGGCAGATGGCATCACATTACTGGCCAACTATCAACTGACCTCCGTTTGCAGGTATTGTCCACTTGAACAATCCCTTGCGCGACAATTTCTTTGTTGCAACCGAGCCGTTGAGTTTCTCGTCATCACTGTAGACAGTAATTTCAGAACCTCCCTTAAGCATAGGCAACGAAGTTTCGAGCTTCAGTGTCTTACCTGTTCCGTTAATTGCGGCAACATACCACTTGTCTCCGCTTCGTCTTGCAAGAACGACATATTTGCCTGGATATCCATCGATGAACTTTATGTCATCCCAAGTAGTAGGTACATTTTTCATGAAATCCATGGCCCATGCAGGTGCATCGTTCAAATTATTAGGAGCCAAAGCAAAATGCTGTACACCGCTCTGGAACAATACAGCTGTTGCTAATGCATATACATCTGAAGTCTTGCGTTCCCTTCCTCTCTTATTGTCAGCACTATAATGTTTGTTGAGTGCACTTCCACCGAAATCCATACTGCCTACCGAATTTCTGAGGAACGGATGTACGCATCCCTTCCATGCCTCATTATCGCAATCAGCCTGATTGAATGAAAGGTTCTCGCTAGCTCTTACAGCCTCAGCAGAGACAAAGTTAGGATACATTCTCTCCCATCCTCTCGGAACTGTGCAACCATGGAAAATAATCATCAAACCATATTCGTCAGCATCAGCAAGAATGTCTTCATACAACTGCATTGCCTGCTGTTTGTCACCGCCAACGAAGTCAACCTTAAGTCCTTTCACACCGATGCTCTTGAGCCACTTCATTTCCTTACGTCTAGCAATAAGGTTGTTCATTATATTTCGCGGCCCCTGCGGAGCATCGTTCCAATATCCGTTTGAATTGTACCACAAAAATAGTGCCACACCCTTAGACTGAGCATATTTAGACAATTCAGCCATACGGTCACGACCTATCTGCGTATCCCAAAGAGCATCTATAAGAACATAATTGTAGCCCATCGATGCTGAAAAGTCTATGTATCTTTTCTGTTCGTCATAATTGCAGCTCGGGTCCATTCCGATGATCCAGCTCCACGAACCTTTGCCGAGAACGTAATCATTAGCAGTTTCGTACAATGGTTCAACATTATCCCACATTACAGTAGTCTCGACAATTGGAGCCAAGTCAGATGCAAGAGTTATGGTTCTCCAAGGAGTATAACCTGGGAGCGAAAGTCCAGGACTTACGGTACCGACACCTCCGAACTCAGCTTCCATAGGGTAACCAATACTGTAAGTACCGTCACTGTTTCCCAACAGGCGCGAAGCACAATACGCACTGCTGACACCTGTCTCGCACAGCATAACCCAACCCTTGTCTGCAATCCTGAACAATGCAGGGAATGTATATCCCTCACCGTAACCGTTTTTTCCTACGGCATCATCGAGCGTGTAGTCAGTCTCGTAGCTTGGAGCAGTTCGAGCAAAACCGCTCTGCGCCTTCATCTGAGGACAGAGGAACGTTGTTGTACCTTCGGGGAATGAATAGGCAGTCGTCTCCGACTCTACCAGGCATGACAGTCTTCCCCAATTGGAATATATCTTATATCTGAATGCGATATCATTGTCCGAAACACGGAACACCACATCCATAACTTTTGCACCGTCAGCATTGCTGAATGTGCATGTCATCTCGTTGGCCTCGTATTCCACGTGGCTCTTCTTTATGTTCCTAAGCGAATAACTGTCGGTAATCTTCTTTAAAGAAGGTTTACCTGCACTCTTAAGACCTTTGGTGAAATCTCCGATTGTAGTCTTCAGTCCGAGCGACGATTCTGCAATAAATTCATCTTCGCCATATTTCACTTCGTATGTCGGCACTCCGCCCTCTGCAAGTCCGACAGTCACAGCAACCATACTGTCAGGACTGTAAACACGGGCAACCTCCTCTGCACTTATTTCACTGCCAATAGCCAAGGACATCAGTGCAGAAATGTATAATCCAGATTTCATCATAAACAAAATAAAATGATATTAGATTTTTGATAAATACAATTGTTTCTTCTGTGCAAAGATACTCATTTTGCAGAAAAAATGTTCCAATAAATCTTTTTTAAATCTTAGCAAACATTCTATCCAAAGGGCTAAAGGAAAATATTGCGAGGGCTCGCGATTAAATTTTCGAGCGCGCGGAACAAGAAGCGCGAGCGCTCGAAAAAGCAAAACAAGGTACAAATCATCTTACATTATCTATTTACGCTGCCATAAATCAACATTCTTTACACTTAAAGCCTACATCTCATATCTTTATCGTATATTTGTCAGAATTAACGCATACAGATAATCTAAAAACGTTTCACTTGAAAATCCTTTCATACAAACGTTCAACTGTGCACAAAAATTAAAAACAGAAATATGATAATCTACAACACAACCTTCCACGTGGAAGCCACAGATGCAAAGAATTTCGTAATATATCTGCATGAAGTATATATACCGTCAGCAGAAAAATCTGGAATATTGAGCAATCCTAGACTTACAAGAATACTCAGCCACAAGGAAGACGACTCTGAATGTTTCTCACTACAGTTTGAAATTGAAGATACGGCCAAACTTCACAAATGGTATTCAGAATCTGGAAGCAAGCTCAATGATGACATGCTTAAGACTTTCAAGGATAAAGTGACCGGCTTCCCGACTCTGATGGAAGTAATAATCTAAAGAAAGAATACGCTATAAATAAAACAAGGAAACAAACAACAGTTTTACAGTCTGAAGAGGCATGATGCCAAAAGCACACACTGAAAAAATAATTATGGGAGTCGACCCCGGAACCAACGTTATGGGGTACGGACTGCTGAAAATAGACGGCAATAAGGCTGAGATGATGACGATGGGCGTCATTGAGCTCAGCAAATATCCCAGCCAGTATATAAGGCTCGGAAGGATATTCGAAAGGATAACAAGCATCATAGACTCATACAAGCCTGACGAACTGGCCATAGAAGCTCCGTTCTTCGGAAAAAACGTCCAATCGATGCTAAAATTAGGACGGGCACAGGGTGTGGCCATTGCCGCAGCCATAGAACGAGACATACCCATAACGGAATACGAGCCGAGAAAAATAAAAGTAGCCATAACCGGCAACGGAGCGGCCTCAAAGGAACAGGTTGCAGGAATGCTGCAAAGAATGCTCAAAATTCCTGAATCGGACATGGTGCCGTTCATGGATGCAACAGATGCACTCGGTGCGGCATATTGCCACTTCATACAGATGGGTAAACCTACGACCGAACACAGTTTCTCGTCGTGGAAGGATTTCCTGTCTAAAAATAAGAACAGAATACACGTCAGAGCTGCAGAAAAAGGAGAATAAGGCTGATATACGACCGAAACGACAGGTTGTAAAACAGCTTTTTGACGTCCGCAACACACAACAAATCATATTAATAAGTAACTTTGCAGAAGAAAAACTTTTGATTATGGCAGAATACAACAAGTATACATCTACCAAAGCATACGCAATGGAATACGGCACATTTCTTGGAATAGGCTGGATAATTGTGTTTGCACTCTACATCTGCGGTCTCCGCACACTCAATGGCCTTCCCCTTGTTCTGGGAATGCTGACACTGGTTTCACTTCCCGCAGCTTCCATATATCTGGCATTGAGATTCAAGAAACAGGACGCCTGCGAAGAAGGCATATCACTGAGACGTGCCATATTTTTTTCTCTGATGATGCACCTTTACGCTTCATTGCTCACCAGCGTTGCGGCATTGCTGTATTTTCAGATAATGGACAACGGTGCCGTAATAAACAGCATGTACAACGTCATAAACTCTCCATACGCTGTAAGCGTTTACAAACAGGCCGGAATGGAAGACGTACTGGAAATGGGCAGAAGCAACCTCGACGCACTCTCGCAGCTCTCGCCTCTGGAAATAGCATTTGCGCTGTTCAACCAGAATATAATGGTAAGCATAATCTTGTCGATATTGACAGGATTCGTTGCTGCTAACAAAAAATATACGAAATAACAATTAACTGCAGATCAAAACAAACAAGTATATATATTACACATTATAAGATATGGATATTTCAGTTGTTATACCTCTTTACAACGAAGCAGAATCGCTCCCCGAACTCCATGCTTGGATAAAGCGCGTAATGAAAGAACACAATTTCAGCCATGAAATAATATTCGTAAACGATGGTTCTACAGATGGTTCGTGGGATGTAATAAAGAAATTGAGTTCGCAGGATCCAACAGTCAAGGGAATCAAGTTCAGACGCAACTACGGAAAATCACCAGCCCTGTTCTGCGGTTTCGAAAAAGCTGAAGGCGACGTTGTAATAACAATGGACGCCGATCTTCAGGACAGTCCAGACGAAATACCAGAACTCTACAGAATGATTAAAGAGGACGGATATGATCTTGTCAGCGGCTACAAACAGAAACGATATGACCCGCTGTCAAAGACAATTCCTACTAAACTCTTCAATGCCACAGCCAGAAAAGTTTCGGGAATACATAACCTGCACGACTTCAACTGCGGTCTGAAAGCCTATAGAAAGGACGTTATCAAGCATATAGAAGTTTACGGTGAAATGCACAGATATATTCCGTATCTTGCAAAAAATGCAGGCTTCAACAAAATAGGCGAAAAGGTAGTCCATCATCAGGCACGCAAATACGGAAAGACTAAATTCGGATTGAGCCGCTTTGTGAACGGATATCTGGACCTCCTGTCGCTGTGGTTCCTCTCCAAATACGGCATCGAACCGATGCACGTGTTCGGACTGCTGGGCACAGTCATGTTCATCATCGGATTCATAGCAGCCGCATGTGTCGGAGCAATCAAGATCATCGACATGTATGCTGGCAATCCTTACACGCTTGTGACCAACTCACCATACTTCTATTTGTCGCTGACAATGATGATACTTGGAACCCAGCTTTTCGTAGCAGGCTTCCTCGGTGAGCTCATAAGCAGAAATTCGGCTGAAAGAAACAAATATCAGATTGAAGAAACATTCTGAAGTTCAGAAAACTCAGATTAACAGCATGAAAATAAGTAAAAAGAACATATTCCGCATTGCTCCGCTGGTGGTGCTGGTGGCGTCTGCAGCCTGCTCAAGCAATAACTGTCCGCTCAACAACGTTGTGACCTGCAACTGCTACTTCTATGATTCTGAAGGCACAGCCATCAGCTATAGCGACGAGATTACAGTAAAAGCCTTATTGCCTGGTACGCAGACTACATACACTTACAGAAAACCAGGACAACCTACCGTGGTAACAAACACGAGGGTCGACTCTCTTCTGGAACAGGGATATGTAGAAACTATCGGCACCTCAAGAAAAGATACTGTACTTGTGAACAAGGCCGCCGGCAAATCATATCTGAATCTACCGATGAGTTACTTCACCCAATGCGATACTATCATGTTCAGCTACGCTGGAATTTCAGGAACTGACACCCTATACATAAGCCACGACAACTATCCTTATGTCGGACTTCCTGAGTGCGGTTCGTACATGTTCCACACAATCACAAACGTGAGGAACGCCAACAATTCGGGCATAGACCATGTGGAAATAGCAAATCCAAAAGTCGATTATGAAGGCAAAGAAAACATCAAGATATATTTCTACGGCACTGCTCAGTAGTCTGATGCTTACATTTGTTTCCAACGCTTATGCACAGGAAACAGCTGTCGATGAGGAAAAGCCGAAACCCACCAAATATGTGCCGGAAGAAGATGCTAAAACAAAAATAGCTTTCTTTCAAGGATTCACCCTGTCGGCTGATATTCTGGGTATCGGTCAATATTTTCTGTCCGATTACGGAAGCACAGAAGCAGCACTGAGACTGAATCTCAAAAACACATATTTTCCTATTGCAGAGCTCGGATACGGCATCTGTGATGCTACAAACTACAACACAAATATACGCTACAAGACGAGTGCACCATTTCTAAGAATTGGAGTAGACATAAATTTCCTAAAAGACAAGCTGCAGGACAACAGATTGTATGCGGGAGTAAGATATGGTATCTCTCCTTTCGAATACGATTTGGAAGGACCAGACATGACAGACCCGGTCTGGGGAGGCAGCAGCCCGTTCAGCTACAAGAACATAAGCTCTACTGCACACTGGGGTGAACTTGTATTCGGTTTTCAGGTAAAAGTATGGGGCAACTTCCACATGGGATGGAGCATAAGACTGAAAAAATACTTCAGCATAAGCAACAGCAAAAGTTCACAGCCGTATTACATCCCAGGATTTGGAACCACAACCAGCTCAACGGCATGGGGAGGTACATACAACCTTATTTTTGACCTCAACTGGGGAAAAAAGAAAAAAAACAAGGCTACAGCTCCTCCAACTGTAATCATCACTGAAGACGCAGAAAAAGCAGAAAAGGATGAAAATGCAGAAGAAACACAAGAAAAGGACGTAGACAAAACCACAGACACAAATAAAGAAAAAGACAACAACGAAACAAACAACAACGACTAAACTGTAATATTTATATACCATATATGGAAGGCAACCTTACGCTCCTTGATCAGATACTCATAGCTTTGGCACTGGCAATGGACTGCTTTACCGTCAGCATTGCATCAGGCCTGATACTGAAGAAAATATACATTAAGACGACTGTCATTACAGCTCTCATGTTCGGAATCTTTCAGGCCGCCATGCCGGCAATAGGATGGTCTGTCACAAAACTGTTCAACAGGTATATTGAGAATTTCGACCACTGGATAGCATTCGGACTGCTGGCTATTATAGGAATAAAAATGATCATAGACAACTTCAAGGCAGAAGACGAAAAGACATTCAACCCCTGCTCTATATGTATCATCCTGACAATGGCTGTAGCAACAAGCATTGATGCACTGGCAGTAGGAATATCATTTATGTGCGCAGGACTCAAGACTTGGCACCAACTGATACAACCATTGTTCATCATTGGAATAACATCAGCTATACTGTCAGTAGCCGGAAATATGATAGGTGTATATATAGGCAGAAAGATTAAACTTCCGGTTGAGATGATAGGAGGAATTATCCTGATAATCATAGGAGTAAAAATACTATCAGAACATCTTGGATGGTAAAAAACAGACAACACAAAAACAAATAGAATATGGCTAAACAAGATATCAGCAACGAACAAGAGAACAACGGCAGAAAGGTAAACAAGAAATGGTGGCACATACCGTTTCTGCTTTTATTGTGCGCCGGCACCATATATGTAATACGCACAAACAACACTACTGGGAACAGTACATCCGGAATGCACGAAAGTGCAGCTATCGGTGAAGCATGGAACGATGCGGATATACAAAAGTGCTCGGGAAGCGTGTTCGGAACAGAATACCATATCACATACCAAAACGGAGGGGACATCCACAATGAACTCAAAGAAGTGATGGCCGATGTGGACAACTCGCTTTCACCATTCAATAAGGAATCTGTTATTACAGCTATAAACAACGGGAACAATGTTGAAGCAGACTCTATGTTCACCGAAGTTTTCGACATGGCGAAAAATGTAGCAGAAGAAACACAAGGTGCATTCGACATTACTGTGGCTCCTCTGGTAAACGCATGGGGATTCGGATTCAAAAACAAAATTGACGTCAGCAAAGAAAAAATTGACAGCATAAGAAAATACGTGGGATTTGAAAAAGTCCACATGGAAAATGGGAAAGTCATAAAAGAAGACAAAAATATTATGCTGGACTGCAGTGCCATTGCAAAAGGATATGGAGTCGATGCAGTTGGACGCTATCTCGAAAAGAAAAAGATCAGAAACTATATGGTCGAAATCGGAGGCGAGATAAGGGTCAAAGGATGCAATCCAGAAGGAAGGCTATGGAAAGTCGGAATAAGCAAACCTATCGACGACTCACTGAACGTCAACGGTGAAATTCAGGAAGTTCTGATGGTCAGCGACATCGCAATAGCAACATCTGGCAATTACAGAAATTTCTATATAAAAGACAACAAGAAATACGCTCACACAATTGATCCGCGTACAGGATATCCGGTACAGCACAGCATACTGTCATCGACTGTTGTAGCACCAACTTGCGCTCTTGCTGATGCCTATGCAACGTCGTTCATGGTGGTAGGACTAGATGAGGCAAAGAAAATTCTTGCCAGACATAAAGAACTGCAGGCATACTTCATCTATACGGACAGCAAAGGCAAAATGGCGACATGGTGCACAAAGGATCTTGAAGACAACCTGATGAAATATTCTCAAAAGAGGAACTGACGACATGCCACGATCGACCAGTAAAACAAAACAAATTTAAAACATTGCCGAACCGTGGCTCCAACACAAAACAAATGCTAAAATTAGAGTACAATTTAACACACAAAATGTTATCTTTGTAACTGTTGTTAAACTCAAAAGGATACTGTACCGATGGACCTGACTATGTTTGAAAAAATGCAGCAGCTGCCTCTCTTTCAGGGCATGACAAGATTTGAAATGTCCGAAATAATAGAAAGAGTGAAACTGAACTTTTGCCAGAACAAAGCTGGAGAAATTTTTGCAGAACAAGGCGAGAGATGCGACAGACTGATATATGTCCTCAGAGGGAAATTCACAGCTGAATATCTGCATGCAGAAGACAAATATTCGATGACAGAGGTTATGGACGGTCCTTCTCTGATTGAACCATACAACATATATGGACTGAATCAGGAATACTCGAGGACCTACAAGTTCGTAACAGACGGAAGTACTTTTGTAATTGATAAATTGGCATTCAAAAACTTCCTGATGAATTACGACATCGTAAAGGCAAACATGCTAAACATTATATGCACAAGATGTCAGAATATTTCTAAGAGATTGTGGCTGTCGAACAACGGCGATATAGAATCGAAGATTCTGAAATTTCTGAAAATACACTCCTTACAGCCTAATGGGGAGAAGAGATTGAAAATCAAGATGGAAGACCTTGCAAGACTGATGGGAGAATCGAGGATAAACGTATCGAGAGCACTAAACGCTATGCAAGACCGCGGTATTGCAGAACTCAAGAGGAAGGAAATCATAATCTTTGATATTGAAAAGGCCACAGAAGGTATCTGACAATTGAAAAAAAAGAAAATAATTAATATAGACTGATGCACACCAATCCATTTCTGAAAGAATCATACGGTACATTGCACAACACTGTACCTTTTGCCGACATTACGCTGGAAGATTACGAAACAGCCATAATGGAAGGCATTGAAGAAGAAGACAGGAACATAAAGGCCATAATAGAAAACAACGAGGAGCCGACATTCGAAAACACGATAGAGGCTCTTGAGAACAGCGGTCCTATTTTGGAAAGAGCAACAACTGTATTCTTCAACATGCTCAGTGCGGAAACTTCAGACGAAATGGATACGCTGGCACAAAAACTTGCTCCTATCCTATCAGAACACTCAAGCAATATCAACCTCAATGAAGATCTGTTCAAACGCGTCAAGCATGTCTATGACTCAAAACCTGAACTCAACAGCGAACAGTCGATGCTGTTGCAAAATACATACGACGGATTCGTAAGGAACGGCGCGGAATTGGATTGCGAAGATAAGGACAGATTCAGAAAGCTCACCAATGAACTGAGTACACTTACACTTAAGTTCTCACAGAACGTTCTGAAGGACACAAACAACTTTTCACTGCACATTACAGAAAAAGATGAACTTGAAGGATTGCCTGAGAGCGCATTGGAAGGTGCAAGAGAGGAAGCTAAGGAAAGGAATGTTGATGGTTGGGTATTCACACTGCATGCACCAAGCTATGTTCCTTTTATGACTTACTGTGCAGACAGAGAGCTTAGGAAAAAGATGTACATGGCATATAATACGCTGTGTACACACGACAACGAATACAACAATTTCAATGTTGTAGGACGAATAGTGAATATCAGACGCGAAATCGCACAACTCCTTGGTTACGGCACATACGCAGACTATAAACTCGTAAAGCGTATGGCACAGAATAAGGAAAATGTGTACGACCTCCTGAACCAGCTTATTGACGCATACGAGGATAAAGCCCACAGCGAAGTTGAAGAAATTGAGAAATTGGCACAAGAATCAGAAGGTGCAGATTTCAAGATTATGCCGTGGGATTTCTCTTACTATTCAAACAAGCTTAAGGAATTGAAGTACAACATCAATTCAGAGACTTTACGTCCATACTTCAGACTTGACAAAGTGCAGGAAGGTGTTTTCGGTTTGGCAAACAGATTGTACGGCATCACATTCTGCGAAAACAATGACATCCAAGTTTACCACAAGGATGTGAAGGCATACGAGGTCTACGACAATGACGGAACATTCCTTGCAGTACTCTACTGTGACTTCCATCCAAGAAAGACAAAAAAATCCGGAGCTTGGATGACAAGCTTCAAGGAACAGTGGATAGAGAAAGACGGTTTTAACAGTCGTCCACACGTTTCCGTAACAATGAACTTCACAAAACCTTCTGCATCAAAACCTGCACTGCTTACCTTAAGTGAGGTTGAAACATTCTTGCATGAATTCGGACATGCGTTGCATGGAATGTTTGCCAATACAACATACAGAAGTCTAAGCGGAACGAATGTTTATTGGGATTTTGTGGAACTGCCATCGCAGATAATGGAGAACTTCTGCACAGAACAGGAATTTCTGGACACATTCGCTTCACACTACGAAAGCGGTGAGTTGATTCCGTCTGAACTTACAGAAAAAATTAGAGAAAGCAAAAACTTCAATACAGGATACGCATGCCTGCGCCAGATAAGCTTCGGCATATTGGATATGGCATACTATACAATGAAACAGCCTTTTGCAGATGATGTAAGAAGCTTTGAAAAGAATGCATGGAAACGTACTCAGGTTCTTCCTGATATTCCTGAGACTTGCATGTCAACTCAATTCTCCCACATTATGTCAGGCGGTTACTCTGCCGGATACTACAGTTACAAATGGGCAGAAGTCCTTGATGCTGATGCATTCTCACTCTTTAAGAAAAATGGAATCTTCGACAAGAAGACAGCAGAAAGCTTCAGAAAGAATATTCTGTCAAAAGGTGGCACCGAACATCCTATGACATTGTACAAGAGATTCAGAGGCAAAGCTCCTTCTATCGAAGCTTTACTAGAAAGAAACGGTATAGAAACAAAGCATTGAGCAATTATTCAAATAGAACAATATGAAAAGATTACTCCAAACAGCTCTGATTATGGCGTTTGCCGTAATTCTTACTGCAGGTTGCAGTAAGGAAGATGACATAGATGAAATATTCATTGGCAATACATGGTATGTCAGATCTGCAATGCTTAATGGAACATCACTCAGCCAAAAGGAAATGAACAGCTTGTATGATTCTGATGACAGCTACTGGATATATTTCGATCAGACAACATTTTCGGGTAAAATGGATGCTCCAAGCAGTTATAGCGGAACATGGAGCGTAGATGCAAAAAATGGAGATATATCTTTCCACATAACATCAGAAGTCAACATGAATGCAAATACCACAAGCCGTACAATATATACCATAATCAAAAACGCCAGCTATTACAAAGGCGACTCGAACGTTTTGCGTATATATATGGATAAAGACAGCTATGTGAGTTTCGCAAGAAGCAAGAAAGGGTTATAAATAAAAACAAAGACCATAGGGATTGATATGACAACAGAAAACAAACAGCATATTCTGGATAAAAGATACCTGAGAATGGCAAAAATATGGGCAGAAAACTCATACTGCCAGAGAAGAAAAGTCGGTGCTCTTGTAGTTAAGGATCAGATGATTATATCCGATGGATACAACGGAACGCCATCCGGATTTGAAAATGTGTGTGAAGATGAAAACAATGTCACAAAACCTTATGTACTTCATGCAGAGGCTAATGCAATAACTAAAATTGCACGCTCAGGAAATTCCAGCGAGGGAGCAACAATGTATATAACAGCTTCACCATGCATAGAATGTGCAAAACTGATTATACAGGCCGGAATAAAAAGAGTCATCTACTCAGAGAAGTACAGAATTGAAGACGGAATTTCATTGATGAAAAAGGCAGGAATTGAAGTTGTATACATTGATCTTAATGAATAGCTACATTAAAATATACATATTATGAACATAAACCGTTCTTCACGCTTTGCGCCACTGATCATCGCCATAAGCGTAATTATAGGAATTTTAATCGGTACATTTTATGCAAACAGATTTTCAGGAAACAGACTGAACATTATAAATACGTCATCCAACAAACTGAACGATCTGTTGCATATCATCGATGACCAATATGTTGACACGGTAAACATTGCCGACCTTGTGGAAAAGGCCATGCCTGAGATCCTTTCGGAATTGGATCCCCATTCTACATATATATCTGCGAAAGACGCAAAAGAGGCAAATGAAGATCTCAAAGGAAGCTTCAGCGGCATCGGTATACAGTTTGTAATAAGAAAGGATACTATAAATATAACAAACATCATTAAGGGCGGTCCGTCTGAAAAAGTGGGACTTCTTGCCGGAGACAAGATCATATCTATCGATGACAAGAGCTTCGTAGGCAAAGTATGTACTAACGATGAAGCCACATCCAGACTAAAAGGAGAAAAAGGCACAAATGTCAAGATTGGTGTCAAGAGAAACGGAGAAGCCAAACCGTTGTACTTCACAATCGAGAGAGGCGATATTCCTGTAAAGAGTATAGATGCAACATACATGCTCAATGATGAATTGGGATATATTAAGGTGAACAAATTCGGTGAAACCACATATCCAGAATTCCTAATGTCTCTTGCACAACTTGAACAAGAAGGCTTCAAGGGACTTGTCGTCGACCTCAGAGGCAACGGAGGAGGTTATCTCATATCTGCAATACAAATGGTAAACGAATTCTTGCCGAAAGACAGACTTATTGTATACACAGAAGGACGCAAGTCAAAACGAGAAGACTACAGAAGCGACGGCAGAGGTTCATACCAGAATATACCACTGATAGTTCTTACAGACGAAACTACAGCCAGTGCTGCAGAAATTTTCTCAGGTGCAATACAGGACAACGACCGCGGAATCATTGTAGGACGTAGAACATTCGGCAAGGGACTTGTTCAGCAACCGATAGAATTCCACGACGGTTCACTGATTCATCTTACCATTGCAAGATACTATACACCTTCTGGAAGATGCATACAGAAACCATACGTCAACGGCGGAGGCAAGGACTATGCTCTTGATATTGTCACCAGATACCAGCATGGCGAATTCTTCAATGAAGACAGCATAAGGCAAACCGGACAGAAATATACAACCAATCTCGGACGCACAGTATATGGCGGAGGAGGTATTATGCCTGACTATTTTGTTGCTGAAGATACAAGCGGACTAACATCTTACTACACAGAAGCTGTAACAAAAGGACTTATTTCGCAGTTCTGTTTCGATTTCACAGAAACGAACAGAAGCAACATGAAGGATTTGGACAGCATTGACGATGTCATAACATATCTAAAATCACAGAGAGTGATAGACAAGTTCATAAGATTTGCGGATAAGAAGAATCTGAAACGCAGAAATCTTATGATAAGAAAGTCTTACCATCTTCTGCAGGATGCAATTTTCGGTTCTATCATTTACAATATGATGGACATGGAACCTTACATCCAATATCTCAACAGAAACGATAAAACAGTAGAGAAAGCAACAGAGCTGTACAAGGAAGGAAAAACAAAACCAACAGCACCTGTAGCAGAGGAAAGCAGTAAGAACAAAAAGAAGGCCTACACTTCTCCAATATATGCAGGTTCCTATTTCCACATAGAATCAGGCAACATCAAATCAGTTGCAATAAACATCTCAACAAAAAATGACAAAAAAGGAAATTCGAACAAGCATAAAGCGTGAGAAAGCACTTTACAGCAAAGAGCAACTTATAGAAATGTCTGTTCCAGTAATATCAAAACTGGAACAGACATTTGAATTTCAAAAAGCAAAGTGTATTCTTTTGTACCACTCACTTCCTGATGAAGTTTGCACGCATGAAGCAATTGAAATATGGAGCAAACAAAAGACAATCATTCTTCCAGTCGTTTGCGACGACAATCTTGAACTCCGAAGATATACAAAGACAGAAGACATGCACACCGGTGATTTCGGAATTTTAGAACCGGACAACAACACCATTACTGACTACTCCATGATAGATCTCGCAGTTATTCCGGGTGTAGCATTCGACTCTTCCTGCAACAGATTAGGACGTGGCAAGGGATACTACGACAGACTTCTCCCAAAGCTCCATTGTCCGAAAATCGGAATATGCTTTAAGTTTCAGTTCGTAGACAGCATACCTGCAGAACCGCATGACATACTTATGGACAAAATAATTTTCGGATAAGCAGAGACCATAAATACAAGCCCGCGAAACAGTTGTTGAATACGCACACAAAAAATTATCCCCTTAACTTTGTTTGGGTCTTTGACGAAGTACAAGATTAAAGAATTAATGACCAAAACAAAATCAAGGGGATAGTTTTATTCATACGGCAGTCACTGAAAGCGAAATACAAATGCTTCGTGACTACAAATCCTTAAGCTATTGCTCAGAATCATCTATTGGCAAGCTCAAGAATCTGCCTTGTCATATCCTTTGTCAAAGGAACGTAATTTCCAATGATTTCACCTTTGTTCGCATGAAGGTTTCTGACCAATGCATCTATATCAGGATTGTCCACACCGAGCTCATGCATAGTCACAGGCAAGCCCAACGATTTCCAGAATTCACGAAGCTTGTTGATACCCAACGCTATAACATCATCATTAAGATAATTCGGCGAAACTCCCAAAACTCTTATTGAAAGCTGTTTGGCCTTCGAAGGATTGATCTTTGAAGTAAATTCCATCCATGCAGGGAAAATTACTGATAAACCTGCACCATGAGTCACTCCGTACATTGAACTTATCTCATGTTCGATGAAATGAGAACTCCAATCCTCTATTCTGCCTATTCCACAAGTACCATTATGCGCAATGTTTCCTGCCCACATGAGATTAGCCCTTGCATCGTAATTCTCCGGATCAGCCATAACCTTCGGTGCCTCTTCCATTATCGATTCAAGTATTCCTTCACAAAGACGATCACTGATACCGACAGCTTCAGAATTAGTGAAATAGCGTTCAAATATATGCACCATCATGTCACATATACCGCACGCAGTCTGATAAGGCGACAAGGTAAATGTGAGTTCTGGATTCATAATTGAAAATACAGGTCTCAAATGGTCCGGACATCTTAAACTCAACTTCTGCATTGTAGATATGTTGGTAATTACAGAGTTGCCTGAACCTTCACTTCCAGCAGCAGGAATAGTCAACACAACACCAAGAGGCATAGCTTTCTGTATTACAGATTTGCCGACATAGAAATCCCAAAAATCGCCGTCATATAAAGCTCCGCAAGCTATACCCTTTGCAGTATCAATTGTTGATCCGCCGCCAACAGGCAGAAGAAAATCTATTCCTTCTTCACGAACCATCTTTATACCCTCTCTCACCTTGTCATCCTCGGGATTAGGTTTCACACCGCCCAATTCCGTATACACAAGTCCAGCCTTAGTCAACGAATCCTTAACTCTGTCCAGAAGTCCGCTTCTCACAACTGAACCGCCACCATATACAATAAGTATTTTTTTTGCACCATATTTGCAACACAGCTCACCAACCTTTTCTTCTGTTCCCTTTCCAAAAACAAAATTGGTTGGACTGCAGAACGTGAAATTTTCCATAACTTTCAAAATTTACAATATAACTAATACATTATCAAAAGACTATACTGAATCTGAAACACTATTCAATACAACCTCAAACAATTGTAAACACGTCAGATTACAAATTCTTCGGGTGCAAATATATTACGCAGAATCCATTATTTCATAATCGGCGACATTATTATCATTTAAAAAGAATCAAAAATTGCAACAATCCAGCTCACATACATTAACAAATTGCACAAAACAAGCTCCATCATCCGAACGTATAAAAACAAAACTGCTCCATGGTGAACGCCCCAACAAGCGTTAAACCATGAAGCAGTACCTCAACAAAGAGACTCAACAAACATGCCTTTCACAGGCATCATCCAAATATGTAAAACATAAAAGCATTATTCACAACCGCCGCCCAATGCCGTATAGAGGTTCACCATTGACTGACACTTTGTAAATGTGTCAGTAATTACGTTGAGCTTAGCATTCAGCAACGACTGCTGAGCACTCAACACCTCGAGATATGTTGCATTGCCTGTTTTATACAAAGCCTCTGCAGTGTCGACTGTTCTCTGCAATTCACCACACTGTTTTGCGTGATTCTCGAGAGTTTTCTCAACGGACTCCACCGCATACAACGCATCATTAACTTCTTGTCCAGCATCAAGTATTGCCTGCTTGTAATTTAGCAGTGCAATCTTCTCTTCGTCTTGTGAAACCCTCAGATTCGACACCAGCTTACCCCTATTGAATATAGGTTGCGAAAGCGAAGCCAATGCTGAAAGAATCCATCCGCCAGGATTGCTTACTGCCTGCCCAAGAGAATTTGTCCAGCCGGCACTTCCCGACAATGTCAGACTCGGATAAAATGCAGAGTGTGCCTGATTAGTGCTATAATAAGCTCCGGCCAGCTCCATCTCAGCCTGCACTACGTCAGGTCTCTTTGAAAGAAGCCTCAGCGGCACACCAGCATTTATTTTTTGCGTGAAAACCTGTTCATCCAGCTTTACGCGCTCGATGTCTCTGGAAGTCATTCCGAGAAGAGTACACAAAGAGTTTTCTGCTTCTCTCTCCTGCCTCAGCAGATCATTGTGGCTTGCCTGCAGTTCATACAGGCTGGCTTTCGCCTGAGTGAGAGCATTCTCTGTTTCTTCGCCAACCTTAAGTTTTGAAGCGATAGTCCTCACCTGTTCCTCCCACAAATTCAAAGTGGCAGAGCTCACATCAATCTGCTCGTCAAGCATAAGCAACGTATAATATCCGTTGGCAATGGAAGCTATCAGTTCCGAACGCACCACCTGCACATAAGCTTGCTGCAGGAGTTCAGCCTGAGTTTCCTTTTTAGCATTACGCAGATTGCCGAAGAGATCAACTTCCCAACTTGCCTCAACAGGAAGTTCATACGTCTTCACAGCCTTTCCTCCATCGGTACTGTTCAGAGCACCATTTGGAGAAAATGTCAAGGAAGGCAGAAATGCCAGTTTTGCAGCTTTAAGCTGTGCCTTGGCCTGATCAACCCTCAACATAGCCACGAGCATATCACGGTTGTTGCCCAAACCATATTCTATAAGTTCTTGCAGGTGACCATCAGAAAACATCTCTCGCCAGGAAATGTCACCCAACGAAGTCGTATCGGTTGCCGTTGCCAGAGGCTCTCTGTACAGACTGTCCAGCGGCAGTTCCTCAGGACGTTCGTAACTGCTGTAGATGCGGCACCCAGACAACAAGGCTGCACCCACCATCATTAATATTATCTTCTTCATAGATTTCTGTCTTGTTTACGTTTACCCATAACACGTTCTTCAATGTACTGGAAAACAATGAAGAATACAGGAGTTACAAAGAGCAGTGCCACCGTACCGATAATCATACCTCCTACTGCACCCACTCCCAGCGAACGGTTTCCGTTAGCACCGACGCCAGATGCCACCATCAGAGGCAAAAGTCCGAATACCATTGTCAGTGCTGTCATCAGGATAGGTCTGAGACGCACCGATGACGCACTCATTGCAGCCTGCGCAAGCGTCATGCCCGCCTTACGTCTTTCTGTTGCATACTCCGTAAGCAATATGGCCGTTTTAGAAAGCAGACCTATAAGCATGATCAGGCCCGTTTGCAGATAAATATTGTTCTCTATGCCCCACATACGTGCGAAAAAGAAACTTCCCATAAGACCGAACGGCACAGAAAGTATGACAGCAAGCGGCACAAAGAGGCTTTCATACAAGGCACACAATATCAGATATATGAACAGTATGCACACTGCATAAATTATGACAGTGTCGTGCGAATTCGCCATCTGTTCCTCCTCGCGTGTCATTCCTGAAAACTCGTATCCGTAGCCCGTCGGAAGGGTCTGCGCTGCTACCTCGCTCACAGCGTTGATCACATCTCCAGAACTATATCCGTCGGCAGGCATACCCTGTACATTTATGGAAGAGAACATGTTGAATCTTGTCAGCGATTCAGATCCATAAGTCTTTGTCAATGTGACGAAGCGGCTCACAGGAGCCATACCTCCAGAAGTCTTTACATATATGTTGTCCAACGACTGCATGCTCTTTCTGCTGTCCGAAGGCGCCTGTATGATCACTCGGTAAAGTTTTGTGAAGCGGTTGAAGTTCGAAGCATATACACTGCCGTAATATCCGGAAAGCACATCGAGAACATTCTCGGTAGTAATTCCAGCTCTCTGGCACTGCGCCTCATCAACATCCACTCTGTACTGAGGAAAGTTCGCACTGAACGAAGTATAAGCCATCTGGATTTCAGGCCTCTGATTGAGAGCGGCAATGAAATCGTTTGCCACACTGCTCAATGCATCAATACCCTTACCGTTCTTGTCCTGCAGGTACAGTTCGAAGCTGTTGCCCGTCCCGTAACCGGAAATCATAGGAGGAGAAAACACGAATATCTTTGCATTCTTGATATGCGCCGTACGTTTGTAGATTTCCTCAGATATGGCATCCACACTGTTTTCCTTACCAGGACGCTCATCCCAATGTTTCAGCTTGACAATGAACATACCATGCGAAGCACCACTTCCAGACCCCATACCGAAACCGGCCACCTTATTGAAGTTCTCTATCTGCGGAATCTCCTTCAGTTCCTTCTCCACTTCACCCATGATCGATACAGTTTCCGACAATGTACTTCCGGCTGGAGCATCCAGGCTCACAAATATAGAACCCGTATCTTCCGAAGGAACCAATCCCGTCTTTGTCGTGCTCATCAGATAGAACAGCAATCCTGCCGCACCGCACAGCATGGCCCCGGCCAGCCACTTACGTCTAAGGAAAAACTTCACTCCTTCCTTGTACTTCATGACCATACGTCTGAAAGCCGTATCTAAAGCCATTCTGAAGCGGGTTGAGAATTCAGGTTTCTTACCGTCGACCACTATTTCGTTAGGACGCAAAATGAGGGCACACATCGCCGGCGACAACGTAAGTGCATTGATTGCAGAAATACCTACTGCCACAGCCATCGTCAGACCGAACTGCGTATAGAACACTCCAGAAGTACCTCCCATAAAAGATACCGGCACAAACACAGCCATGAATACAAGCGTGGAAGTCACAATAGCCGAAGCAATGCCGTTCATCGCGTCAACCGACGCCTTGTAAGGCGACCTGTATCCTTCGTCGAAACGCGTCTGCACCGCCTCCACCACAATTATGGCATCATCGACAATCGTACCGATGGCAAGTACCAAGGCAAACAGCGTAAGCAGGTTTATACTGAAGCCCATCAGATACAAAGTGGCAAACGTACCTATCAGCGAAACGAATATGCTTATCGTAGGAATCAATGTAGAACGCGGATTCTGCAAAAACACGTAAACCACCAGCACAACGAGCACAATCGCCTCCAAAAGCGTCTTGACAACCTCATCAATCGAAGCATCGAGGAAGTTCTTCGTACTCATAAGCTCCACAATCTCCATGTCTTCAGGAAGATTCTCGCGCAGCTCGTCGAGATATGCATTTATTTCTGTAATAATCTCGTTTGCATTTGTTCTGGCTGTCTGGTTAATCATACACATTGTTCCAGGTGCACCATTGACAGAACCTGTATAAGTATAACTTTGAGAACCCAGTTCCACAGTTGCAATATCCTTCAGCTTAAGCACCCTGCCGTCGCTGAATGCCTTTATGATGATCTCCTCAAACTCAGTTTCATTTTCCAGACGTCCGCGATACTTCAACGTATACTGGTACACATTCTTTGAGTCCTCACCTATAGTACCCGTAGACGCCTCAATGTTCTGGCTCGCAAGCGCAGCCTCCACATCTGAAGGTTCGAGTTCGTACTGCGCCATCACGTCCGGCTTGAGCCATATACGCATGGCGTAGTCGCCACCCATCACATTCACCTCGCCCACTCCTGATATACGCTGTATCTGAGGCTTCACGTTTATGGTGAGATAGTTGGTAAGGAACGTCTCGTCGTAAGTACCGTTAGGACTATACAACCCGAACATCATGAGCGTACTGCTCTGTCGCTTCATTGTCGTTACACCCACCTTGGTCACCTCAGCAGGAAGAAGCGACGTAGCCGTAGAAACCTTATTCTGCACGTTGACGGCCGCCATGTCCGGATCGCTTCCCTGCTTGAAATATACCGTAATTTCGGCACTACCGGTGTTGCTGGCAGTCGAGGTCATATACGTCATGTTCTCCACACCGTTTATAGCCTCTTCCAGAGGTACGATGACACTCTTCTGCACAGCCTCGGCATTCGCACCGCTGTACGTGGTCGACACACGTATGGTTGGAGGCGCAATGTCAGGATACTGCTCGACCGAAAGCGAATAAAGTCCAATCAATCCTGCCATCAATATAACGACAGAGATTACAATCGACAATATAGGCCGGTCAATGAAAGTTTTCAGCTTCATATCTTACGCCTCCCCTCCTTTTTCTTTTTTGCCGGTACCAGACGAAACAACGGTTGCACCGTCGCGCAGCAGGCCTGCGCCTTCCGATACTACAACATCGCCCGCCTTCAATCCCGATTCGACAATGTATTCCTTGCCGTCATTGATTTCAAACACCTCAATAGGTGTAGAGACCGCCTTGCCGTCGACAACCTTATAGGCAAAAATGCGGTCTTGTATCTCGTAAGTTGCACCCTGCGGAATTATTATACACTGCTTGCGCTCGTAAGGAATCACAATGTTTGCCTGTCCACCGCTCATAAGCCTCTTGTCGTCATTGCTGAAAACAGCACGCATGCTGACCGTGCCCGTAGTCTTGTCGATGATGCCGCTTACAACGTCTATGCGTCCTTTCTGCTGATAGATTGATCCGTCGTTAAGCTTCAGCGATACCTGAGGAAACGATTTCAGCGCCTCGTCGAGTGAACCGTACTGCGAAGTCAATGCCAGAATCTGTTTTTCGGTCAGAGAAAAATAGGCGTACATGCTCGAATTGTCAGAAACGGTTATCAATGCATCCGTCATAGACGAACTGACAAGCGCACCTATGCGGTACTCTGTCATACCTGCGTACCCGTCAACAGGACTCTTCACTTCCGTATAGGAAAGATTGTTCTGAGCATCCGTCAATTCAGCGCGGGCCTGCATCAGATTAGCCTCTGCGCTTTTGTAATCGTTCTGAGCCGTGCGCAGTTCGAAGTCTGAAATGACCTTGTCGCTGTAAAGCAGTTTCTTGCCCTCAAGAGTCTGCTTGGCAGTAGCCTCGTTAGCCTCAGCAACAGCCACAGCTGCCTTCGCTTTCTGCAACGCGGCCTTATAAGGCACCTGATCGATCACGAAAAGCACCTGTCCCTTGTGCACACGCGCACCTTCTTCCACACATACCTGTGTAATAGTACCAGATACCTGCGGTCTGACATCCACATCCTGCTTACCTTCAATAACGGCAGGATAACTGACCGAAAGCTGACGGTCTTCCTTTTTCAATGTCATCAGCGGATAGTCTCCGCCACCATTGTCTTGCTTCTTTTCCGATGTACAACTAAACAGAAAAGAAAAGCAGGCAAATCCTAACACAATAATACTTTTTACGTTCATTTTACTTGAATTTGTCATTTGATGGTGTAAAGTAAGAGACACATTCCAATAAAAATCTTGTTCAAAATGCTCAAAAATTTGTTCAAGTCGGCACGATTAGTATTTGTTAGCAAATGATTTGTCTATTTGGCACAAGTATTTGATGAATACAGACATTTTTCTATAAATTTGCACAAAACACCAAACTTTCTGACATACAATATGACAATAAAAGAACTTCAACAGCTCTTTCAACCTTCATGCTATATCGACGGTTATGTACTGCTTATTTCACCCGATGTATTCCATGAACTGAATGGATGCACAATCGGCGGAGGCCGTATGTCCATACTTATAAGCAAAGGCAATTTGGGGATAAACATCTGCGGCAAAGACTACGAAATGAAAGAACATTCCTTTCTCGATGTAATGGACATGGCCGAAGTGAAAATCAACAATATGAGCGACGACCTTCAGGCATGGTGCCTGGTTGTAACATTCAAATTTGCCACAGCCTCGCTCAAAAACATGCGTCCAGGACCGACCGAACACATGTTCGAACGCATGAACATACCTTTACACCACATGCCGGAAGACGACTACAAACGACTGGAACAGCCACTAACAATGTTGAAAAACATTCTGTCCGATACCAACCACTACTACCGCAAGGAACTTTCAGAACTCTATTACAAATGCTTCAGCCTCGAACTGGGCAACATCATGTTCAAACAGGAAAGCAACGCCAGCGACATTACATCCTATATATGTAAGCGCGACTTCATAACGCTGAGTTTCTTCAAACTCGTCACCAAGCACTATGCCGAACAGCACTACATAGATTTCTATGCAGACACACTGTGCATATCGCCGAAACACCTCAATCGCATAATCAAGGAGATAACCGGAAAAACGCCTCATGCCATAATCTGTGAAGAAATTACCATACAGGCCATGGTGATGCTTGAAGACGAAAATCTTACAATAGGCCAGATTGCATCCGACCTAAATTTCTCCGACCAGGCGGCTTTCTGCAAATTTTTCAAAAAGCAGAAGAATGTGTCGCCAATGGCATACAGAAGAAAAAAATGCGGATAACACCACCAAACAGAAAATTGCGGGGGCTCGGAACAAACATTCCGAGCCCCCGCAATTTTTATCCCACGCGCCCGCAATATTCAGCCCTCGCGCTCGTATCACAATATAATGAAGTGCAGAACCACAACATATATATACGCATCCGAATATGCCGGAATCAAGAAAATGTCCAAAAACAAAACTACTTTTTACAAATTGAGAAACACGCCGTTCCCATAGCAAAAAAATCAATACGACATTCAAAAAAATATTGAAATCATTATATTAAATATGAAAAAAAAATTATATTTGTAATGTACTTGAAAAACATAAGCTATATGAACAAGACTAAAATAACCAAGAACGAAAGCTTCCTTACATCACTGTCAGGAATAATCAACAGCATATCGGATATGTTCTCAGGAAACAATTCATATACGCTGGGACAGCTTAAGCGTGCCGACATCGAATTCGAGGGCAGACACTACAGTGCCCGAAGCAAAATGCTCGGAGGCGGACACACATCAGAATGTTATGAACTGATTCTGTCTGACGACAAAAACAGGAATAAGGAACGACTGGTACTTAAGAAACTTACAGACAACTTTGTCAGCTCCTACCCTCAGTTCGCCAACCTTCTTGAACAGGAATACAATCTGTTCAAAGAGCTTAATCTGGAAGAATGCAGATATCTCACCAAAATAGAAGATTATATAGAGTCCGAAAAATGCGGAATTTATAAGTATACACCAGGATGGACACTTGACGAGTTCGTTGTGGTTAAGCAACCATACTTCTTCAAGAGAAGCACAACAATAAAGTTCTGCAACCAGTTGCTCGACACACTCGATTTCCTTCACAAAAAAGGACTTTGCCATCTCGACATCTGCCCAGACAACATCCTCATAAAGGCTGACGGCACATACGACATGCAGCTTCTCAATTTGGGTATTGCTCCTGCATACTACAACAAGATTCCTATCGGCAACGGATACGGCGACTTCTGCCCACCAGAACTAAAGAAAGAGGTTGCCAATGTTACACCAAAATCAGACATCTGGCAATTCGGAACAGTTCTAAAACTCATCATCGAAACCAGACGCCACGACCCGACAAGAGCAAGCAACCACCTAAAGAGGATAGCCATCAAGTGCACTCAGGAAGATCCGGCAAAGAGATACGACAATGTTCTTGAAATCAAGAGGGACATTGCAGAATGGCAGCACCTCTACGACAACTTCGGCATAGCTCCGAAACCGGACTGAAAACTCTATCAACAAAAATATGTACATGATTTTACTGGCGCACACTGCATACATCACAGCAGGTGCGCCAGTTTTTGTCTAAAAACCATTCAATAAAAATCTGCCAGAAAAGTCTATTATTAAAAACATTCAGACAAAACAAATCTGATTACATGCACTATTATTGTTAATAAAATAAAGTCTCATATTTTAATAAACAAATTAGTTATATTTGCAATTTATTTCATAAATCATCGATGAATGAACTCAAAGACTAATTTGCCATTCATTTTATTGTTGTTGCTTTCAGTGGTAATACAATGTATTTTTGGAAATTTCCCATTTGCCTTTCTAGCCTTTCCGCTGGATGCCCTTATAGCATTGCTTTGGACTGTAGGAATGGTGTACGCATATAAAGAACATCGGCATTCCCGATTCGTTCGAATATGTATTTCCCGACAATCCACATACTGGACTCTGGGATGGTTTCTGGCAGGCTGTTTGGTTGTCGGTTTGTTTCCACAGCTTTCAGCACAGGAAATAGCAGAAAAGTCGGACATCTTCTCCCGCTTGGGATGCTATAATTTTACATCCTCATGGATATTTGTGACAGGATTATTCTTGTTGCTTACCCATTTGGGCATGATCACACTGAAAAGAGGCTTCCTTCCAGGACGCAACAGGTGGCGCTTCGTGCTTAATCATGCAGGTCTGTGGTTGGCTCTTTTTGCAGGATTCATAGGCAGTGCCGAAGAACAGACATTGCGCATACCTGTGTTCCGCAGGTCGCCAAATAATGAAGCATTTACAGAACAAGGAAATCCAATTTATCTGCCGAAGGCATTGCAGTTGACCGATTTTGTTGTTGAGCATTATCCCAATGGAGCCCCGCGCCATTTTTCAGCAGAAATTTCAATAGACGGCGAGCCTGCTCATCTGGAAGTCAACCATCCTTATGCGGCAAACTGGGCTGAAGATTATTATCTGGCGTCTTATGATATGCAGTCGCCGCAACCACAATACTGCATAGTCCAGATTGTGCGTGAGCCGTTGAAATACCTCATGTTGCTGGGCATAGTGATGATGCTGTGCGGAAGTTGTCTGCTGTTCTTGGCAGGTCCAGACAGACGGGAAAATCTTCACTCTGAGACTGCTTGCTGACTTGACATATAAAAACTAATGTTTAGTTGCTATGATAATAACGTGGAACAATTTTGAATGGTTTGCCATTTCGGCCATTGTTTTGTGGCTGAGCGGTGCACTATTTGCTCTATTCTCCAAAGAACGAAGTCGCTGTGCCATCCTGCTCACATTACTTGGCATTACGGTCTTCGCAGTCTTTATTGCAGGATTTTGGCTAAACTTGCATCGTCCACCACTACGTACAATGGGCGAAACCCGATTGTGGTACTCATTCTTTATGGGTATATCGGGACTGTTGACCTACATACGCTGGAAATATCCATGGATTTTATGCTTCTCTACTGTCGTTGGAGCGGTATTTGCAATTATCAATATTCTGAAACCTGAAATCCATGATCAGTCACTCATGCCGGCACTGCAAAGCCCGTGGTTCATCCCCCACGTCACAATATACATGTTTTCTTATTCAGTGTTGGGATGCGCCTTTATCATGTCATGTATGGGACTTTTCAAGCATAATTCCAATTATCTGGAAGCGATTGACAAGCAGGTCTATACAGGAGTGGCCTTTCTTACTGTCGGAATGCTTACAGGAGCTATCTGGGCGAAAGCCGCTTGGGGGCATTACTGGAGCTGGGACCCAAAAGAGACTTGGGCAGCAGTAACTTGGACCGGCTATCTGCTGTATATCCACTTGAGACTGTTCCGAAAAGCCTCTCCAAAGGCACTCTACTGGATACTTGTCGCGTCTTTCCTGTCGCTGCAGATGTGCTGGTACGGAGTAAACTATCTTCCGGCAGCCCAACAAAGCATACACTTGTATTCTCGATCATAGTCTTATTTTTAATATATACTGGTTATTTAATTTTTTAATTCATTTTCTTATGAAAAAAAGTTCGAAAATTATTCTTTCCGTACTGGTGGTGGCCATCGTGCTTTGCGTGGTCTATCGGTTGGTGAATAAAGCACCTTCCGCCAACCTGGAAAGCAATGCACAAATGGAAGAGATTATCGAAAGCAGCGGCTGTATTGCCTGCCATTCAGCAAATCCGGAGTTGCCTTTCTATGCAGAACTTCCGGTAGCAGGCAAACAGGTGAAAGAAGACATCCGCTTGGGGTATCGTTCATTCGACATGACTCCTATGGTAGAGGCATTGAAGAAGGGCGAAAAAATCAACGAAGTGGATTTGACGAAAGTAGAAAAAGTGATTGCTGATGGCACAATGCCTCTTGCTAAGTATTACCTGGTTCACTGGGGATCTTCAATTACCGATACCGAAAAGCAGATAGCGCTTGCTTGGGTCAAGTCACAACGCGAAGCTTTTTACCCTAATCCATTGGCAGACAAGCAGTGGACTAATGAGAGTGTCCGTCCTGTTCAGGATTCTATTCCTGTTGATATTCGTAAGGTAATATTAGGCAACATGTTGTTCCACGACGTACGTCTGTCAGCCGACAACACAGTGTCATGTTCTACTTGCCACGGATTGAATACTGGTGGTGTAGACAACAAGGCTTTCTCAGAAGGTGTTGGCGGACAGTTTGGAGGTGTAAACGCACCTACAGTCTACAATGCCGTGTATAATTTCGTTCAGTTCTGGGATGGACGTGCGGCTACACTGGCAGACCAGGCAGCAGGACCTCCATTGAATCCAGTTGAAATGGCTTGCAAGTCATTCGATGAAATCTGCGAGAAACTTAATGCTGATGCAGCATTCAAAAAAGCATTTACAGAAGTGTATCCAGACGGCATCAATCAGGCAAATATTACAAATGCCATTCAGGAATTTGAAAAGACATTGCTGACTCCTAATTCTCGTTTCGACAAATACTTGAAGGGAGATAAAACAGCAATGAACGACGAGGAAGTTGCAGGATATGACTTGTTCAAGAAATACAACTGTGCAACTTGTCATGTCGGCGAAAACCTTGGCGGACAGTCATACGAACTGATGGGCATCAAGGCTGATTATTTTGCAGATCGTGGAACCGAACTTACTATAGAGGATAATGGTCGTTTCAAGGAGACAAAGAACGAAAGAGACCGTCACCGCTTCAAAGTTCCAGGCTTGCGCAATATAGCTCTGACAGCACCATATTACCATGACGCAACACAGGCCACACTGGAAGATGCCGTGCTGTCCATGGCGAAGTATGAGGTAGGCGTAGATTTGTCACAAGAAGAAGTGAAAAAGATTGTAGCATTCTTGAAGACATTGACCGGAGAATATCAAGGCAAATTGTTGACGAATGCCAACGATACGAAGAAAAACAAATAAGACTATATCTTCGTTTCTATAAGAAACATTTAGGTCACTAAAGACTGACTTTTACTTGCGCACACTGCAAACATCATCATTGCAGGTGCGCAAGTTTTTTATTGTAAATCAAAAACTAAAAAAGACTCTGAGAAGATTTTGCAAGATAAAGCACACGCTCTCATCCTTGTATAAGCTCCTCCATACTAGTACAAGCCGAAGAAGCGATAAGTTCTCGATAAAGCGCGTTCTTTTCAAGAAGGGTTCTGCATCCTACTACAAACATTTGCTCTTTGGCGCGTGTCATTGCTACATTGAGTTTTCTATCTACTTCTGCACCCTCTATTTCGACGGTGTTTGAGAGCAATTCCATTTCGTAAGAACGGGTGACTGTGGTTGCATAGATTATGATGTTGCGCTGACTTCCTTGATAACGCTCAACAGTATCGATGGTCATATCGTCGCAACCTTCTATGCCTAAGCGATGCATTTCGGACAAGACCATTGCTATCTGACGTCTGAACGGTACGATAATTCCGATTTCAGATTCAGCACGGAAAGGCATGGAGTTTATTGCATAGAGTTTTCTGAACGCATCTACGATATGTGCCACCATCCTTGCTTCAGCCTGATTGCTGTGAGGCGAATCTTCAACGGCAGAAGGGGCAGGAACATCAATGAAACCAAGGCGCGTGGTAGCAAAATAAGCATCATCCACAGTGTACTCGGTAAATGGCAAAGTGGTGCGTTTCTGATGCGCAACAGGCACCGGCATGAGGTTCCCTCCATAGAACAGACGACTGGCAAAGGATGCAATGTCCGGGTGCATGCGTCCCTGATGGTCCAACGTAGCCACCACAGACGGGTTGTCCCAATGAAGTGACATAAGACGTTCAAACATTGAGTTACGGCAATTCTTCAGTCCTATACCGCGAAGCTGTTCATCTATTACGGAAGAATACTCTTCCGGCTGTACTACAACCGCAGGAAGCTGTTTGTGATCGCCCACCATGATGAAACGATCTATTGCACAACGGCCTTTATCATCACTTGCACAAACAAGACCAAGCATTTGGGGTTCAAGTATTTGAGAAGCCTCATCAATTATTGCAACGTCAAAATGGCAGAGACTGAACAGCTCGATATGACCGTTTATAGAAGTAAGAGTACCGACAACAATCTTCACCCTGTCCATGAGTTCTGCAACACCTTTTCGACCAGCACCACGAGGCACCTTGTTCTCGATAAGGTGCTCACGAAATTCGGGACCGCAAGACAATTCGCTTCCCAAACGGACATAGTCCGGACACCCTTCAACGGAAGAAAGCATAGAACAGATTTCATCTACAGCACGATTCGTATATGCCACCAGCAGCAATCGGCATCCGTCGCTCATAAACTCTTCTACCATAGATTTCAGGGCAACAGACGTTTTGCCAGTTCCAGGAGGACCAACAAGCAAGAAAAGGTCCTGAGCCTGTTTGGCACGAAGAACAATGCTGTCAATCTGAGGATTCAGATAACGTCTGTTAAGATTGACAGCAGGATTAGTCTCCGGCTGGCGACGATCGAGAATCAGTTCGCGCCTACAGATGTCGGATGTCAGGAAAGAGAAAAGATTGGAATAAAGTAGTCTGAAGGACGACTCAATATAATCGTGTTCAAGAGCATATACAGCATCTTTCCTGAATAGAGATGCATTATGCTGAGGGTTGCGCAAACGAAGATGAAGTATGTCGCCCGAGAAACGCTCGACAGAACATCTTATAATCTGATGATTAGCCACGGTATCTGCCGGTCCTGTACACTCGTATAAAACTGCGGCATCCCCCACCCTGAAATTCGGTTGCATACATCCGCCAAGCTCAGGCACAGCCACAATAAGCTGTTCGATGGCAGAACTGCCGGAAACATCAATAATATGCAGGTCGGCAAGCATGTCGCCATTGAGAAGCTTTGATTCGCGATCAGCGTTCCAGAGACTGGCCATACCGCGTGTGGAATCAAGACGGTTGTCACCTACTTTGCTGTGGTACTGCTCACGCTCGATGAACTGTAAGAACGCATAGAAATATGCGGAAGTCAGACTGTCCATGGAATGAAGAACAGATAGAATCTTGTCAAGCACCGGCTTCTGATAGTCGTTCCATAACTTTCCGGAAACACAGTTTTCATTGAGGTCCTCAACATCAAGACACTGAATAAGTTCATTGCAGCGACCTTCACGCAGGCTCTTTTCGAGCATAACTATGGCATTGCGCGTCTCAATGGCCTTAACCACCCAATCGCGGACTGTACGCTGCTCATAAAGCTTGGGATATGCAGAATACAAGAGATAACCGCCGACATGCTGACGGTTGATGCCGAGGTTGCAGAACAGTACTTCTTTATACAAAATCATCTGTATGAGGTGCTCCATCCGCGGCGCATTGCGGTAATCGTCGGCCTTGCCGCTTTTCAGTTCGACAAGGTTGCGCATGTCGGCCTGAAGAAAGTCCATACGTCCCTGAAGCCCCAAGGTTTCACAGAAAAAAGACGGTTCGAGGAAAACATTGCCGTGGCTGTAGCCGGCAAACTCACGTTCGAAAACGTCGGTAACTACGTGGTGTATGTTGTTGAACTGCGCCCGTGCCTTTACAAAAAAATCGCGGTCTATATCGGCACATACCGTGAAAGCAAGCATGTCTTCATGGAAAACAGTCTGAATGGACTTATCGAAACTAGCCTCAGGGTCGTTGATGCAGTCATCAAGAAACCTGTTGGCGGCATTACCCAACAGTATAGCAGATGTCTTGCTGCGCTTTTCAAACAGAGAAAACAGATAGTTGAAAGGACTTGAACCATAATTACGGATGCAGGCTGAAAGTGTACTGATATCCACCAAGTTGTCAGGATCCACAACAACAATGTCAGGATATACCTCACCTTGCTGACCTAAAGTATAGTATACAGCATTAATCTGCAGACCTTCACACAGATAAGGCAAGACGGATCTGACCATATCGCTGAAATCAACGGGAATCTTCAGCATGTCGGTATCAGGAAGCTCACGGCTCCGGCAGTATATGCAGTGGTCGTCGCACTGCTCTACAACAAGACGCAAACTCCTTCCCTTCTTCTCCCATGTGTGCTCTAATGGCCTAGCAGTCAATTCAACGGGAAACAGTGCTGAAAGCGAAGCTGGTACGTGAGAAGCCGTGAAATGTGCAATTGCTTCACAGAAAACTTTGGCATCAGCCATGAATGTTTGTTCATCCGGAACATCGTCACCCAACATAACTCTGTGGGCTCGCCATCTGAAACGGTCGATGTCATAAAGCGGATAACCGGTAAGACGACACACGGCACGAAGTCTGGAAAAAAGGTCATTATATTCAGCTGAAAGACTGCTTGTAAGTATCACACAGACACGAAGGAGCAGATGATAGTAACGAGAATACTTATCGGATATAGAAAGATCTGATTTCTGAATCTCTTCTATATCGCACCACAACTGATCTATATCCTTATTTTCCATAAGCTGAAAGAGAAATAATGTAAAAATACGTCAGCGCTCTGCCATAAACAGAACACGGTCAGACATGAAAACGATGCAGGCATTCAATGCCATGTACCAGCAAAAAACAAAAAAAAGGAAAGATTCCGAGAAATCTTTCCTTAGTGCTTTCTGAGCCTCTTGTCGGATTCGAACCAACGACCCCGAGATTACAAATCACGTGCTCTGGCCAACTGAGCTAAAGAGGCGGGTGGGTAAGCTGGCTACATCGCACCGCTACAACCTGTTGCCTTTGCTGCGATCAAGCCCTGGAGGATTCACAAGGAGCTGGTCGTATAGGACTTACCCATTTTGTTTTGACGGGTGCAAATATAGAGCTTTTATTTGAATTGACAAAAGAATAAGCGTTTTTTATACACCTGAAAGCCATCGAACAAGCAAAATAAGCACAAAAAGCATTCGCCAACTTTATCATACACTGTGTCCGCCTCACGCAGCCTGCTCCAATATACGATGACGTGCAAATAAGCTGTGGCGTACGGATGCTGCGTTGCGAGGGCGCGCGCCGGCATCTGCAGGCGCGCACAATTGTATTTCCGAGCCCTCGGAATTTCTGTTTCATACCTATGATACGGAAACCGTAAGTCACTTCACCACAGCCGAATCTATAAGGTCTACTAAAAGCTCTATAAACTGCCACCCCGAACCGCGCATATCGGGAAAGGCCCTGCATGAAAAAAACAGCAAATGAAAAATCAGGAAAACCGGGACAATTGCTTCCAAGAAAAGACCACCATCCAGTGCATCAGATAAAATATCATGCAAAACCACCATAGATAAGCAGAAATTTAGTATTTTTGTCCGCAGATTAATTTAATTTAAAATAAGTATGGAAGATTTTATTGTAGAACTTACAGGAGATGCATTGGACAATCTCAACTACTTTTGGATAATAGTATTCATGACAATTGAAAGCTCGTTCATCCCCTTTCCTTCAGAAGTGGTGATGATTCCTGCAGCATACATGGCTGCGGCTGAAGGAGAGATGACCGTACCGATGATTATACTCTGCGGAACAATAGGTGCTCTTCTCGGTGCATTGATAAACTACGGACTGGCTTATTTTCTTGGGCGTCCGATTGTATATGCCTTTGCCAACAGCCGTTTCGGGCACATGTGTCTCATAAACCAGAGAAAGGTTGAACAGGCAGAAGCATTCTTCGACAAGCACGGTGCAGTATCGACTCTCATCGGACGCATGCTGCCGGCCATAAGACAGCTCATCTCCATTCCTGCAGGACTTGCACGCATGAACATGTTCAGCTTCATCCTGTACACATGCATAGGCGCATGCCTTTGGAACTGCATACTGGTGGGAATAGGTCTGGCCTTCCATACACAGGTAAGCAAGGAGGAGCTGATAAGTACAATTTCACGCTACAGTCATATAATAGGAATCGGAATTATCGTCCTTCTGGCTTTGATTGCAATATTTATGGTATACCATGGATTCAAGAAGAACAGCAAGAACCAATAATAGAACTTATAAAAATAAACTACAACATACATGTTTGACAATTTAAGCGAACGCCTTGAAAGATCATTCAAAATACTGAAGGGCGAAGGAAAAATTACAGAAATAAACGTTGCAGAAACTCTCAAAGACGTCAGGAAAGCCCTTCTCGAAGCAGATGTCAATTATAAGATAGCCAAAACATTCACTGATACGGTAAAGCAGAAAGCCATCGGACAAAACGTGCTGACAGCCGTCAAGCCGAGCCAGCTGATGGTGAAGATTGTGCACGACGAGCTGACAGAGCTGATGGGCAAGGAGGCTGTAGAGCTAGAGCTCAAGGGACACCCTGCAGTCGTTCTAATGTCAGGCCTCCAGGGTTCAGGTAAGACCACGTTCTCTGGAAAACTTGCATTGATGCAGAAGACGAAAAAGAACAAGAAACCTCTTCTTGTCGCCTGTGACGTATACAGACCTGCGGCAATCGAACAGCTCAAGGTTGTCGGAGAGCAGATAGGCGTGCCGGTATATACAGAAGAAAATGAAAAGAACCCTGTAGCAATCGCACAGAATGCCATAAAAGAAGCCAAGACAAAAGGATACGACCTGGTTATCGTCGATACGGCGGGACGTCTTGCCGTCGACGAGCAGATGATGCAGGAAATACAGAACATCAAAGAAGCCATCAAACCGGATGAAACGCTCTTCGTAGTCGACTCGATGACCGGACAGGATGCTGTAAATACGGCAAAGGAATTCAACGAAAGACTCGACTTCGACGGAGTGGTACTTACCAAGCTCGACGGCGACACTCGAGGCGGTGCGGCGCTTTCCATCAGAACTGTGGTGCAAAAACCTATAAAGTTCATCGGTACAGGCGAAAAGATGGAGGCCATAGACGTGTTCCACCCATCAAGAATGGCAGACCGTATCCTCGGAATGGGTGATATCGTTTCACTCGTAGAAAGAGCACAGGAACAGTTTGACGAGGCTGAAGCAAAGAAACTCCAGAAAAAAATAGCAAAGAACAAATTTGACTACAACGATTTCCTCGGACAAATACAGCAGATAAAGAGAATGGGAAACATCAAGGATCTTGCGCAAATGATACCAGGTGTAGGAAAATTGACAAAGGATCTCGATATCGACGACAATGTGTTCAAGAGCGTTGAAGCAATGATCGGTTCAATGACTCCATACGAGCGTGAGCATCCAGAATGCCTCAATCTGAGCCGTAAGAGAAGAATCGCAAAGGGAAGCGGAAACTCAATCGACGAGGTTAACAGAATAACCAAACAGTTTGAGCAGATGAGAAAGATGATGAAAATGATGACAGGCAACAAAATGGCATCACTCATGGGCAAGATGGGCAAAATGCCGGGAATGCCGAAATTCTGACGGAGGACTTCAACATGACACTGATCGACGGAAAAGCCACTGCAGCAACCATAAAAAAGGAAATTGCAGCAGAAGTAAATGAAATAATAAACAACGGCGGAAAACGCCCGCACCTTGCTGCCATTCTGGTAGGCCATGACGGCGGAAGCGAAACCTATGTAAAAAACAAGGTAATCGCCTGCGAGGAATGCGGATTCAAATCGACTCTCATCAGATTTGAAGACAATATAACAGAAGAGGAACTGCTGGCCAAGGTAAAAGAACTCAACGACGATGACGATGTTGACGGGTTCATCGTACAACTTCCTTTGCCGAAGCACATTTCCGAGCAGAAAATCATAGAAGCGATTGACTACAGAAAAGATGTCGACGGCTTCCACCCTATAAACGTAGGAAGAATGTCGATCGGACTGCCGTGCTACATTTCTGCAACGCCCAACGGCATAATGGAACTGCTCAAAAGGTACGACATAGAGACAAAAGGCAAAAAATGCGTTGTTCTGGGACGCAGCAACATTGTCGGCAAACCAATGGCTCAGCTTATGATGCAGAAGGCTTATCCGGGAGATGCAACTGTGACTGTATGTCACAGCCATACAAAGGACATAAAGAAAGAATGTCTCGAAGCCGACATAATCATTGCAGCTATCGGACAGCCCGACTTTCTTAAAGGAGACATGGTGAAGGAAGGTGCCGTTGTTATCGATGTGGGCACTACAAGAGTGCCTGACGCAAGCAGGAAAAGCGGATTCAGACTCAACGGAGACGTGAAGTTCGATGAAGTTGCACCTAAATGTTCATATATTACTCCTGTACCGGGCGGTGTAGGTCCTATGACCATCTGTTCACTGATGAAAAATACATTGGCGGCAGGCAAAAAGGAGTATTACAAATAAGAACAAAAGTAAGGCATATTGAGGCTTGGCAACACTAGTTTCAGTGCAAGAAATGCTCAAAAAGGAAAAAATCACAGCAAAACTTAAATTTTCAGCCTGCAAATTTTGCAGATTCAAAAAAAGCCTCTATATTTGCACTCGCTTTCGGGAATGAAGCAAACACGGTGGATGTAGTTCAGTTGGTTAGAGCGTCAGATTGTGGTTCTGAATGTCGTGGGTTCGAGCCCCACCCTCCACCCTCCAGAAGAGAATCTTCACATTGAAGGTTCTCTTTTTTGTTATACGCACTTTCCCATATTTACAATTTTACTTGAGGGGTATATAAAATAGATTTATATATCATACATTTCTGCTATGTCTGAAACAATCTCGACGCCGAAAGCGTTATTTAGATAAAGTCAGAATGCTATGAAAAGAATATTTATTTTTTTGTTTCTCATAAACGTTTATTTCACCCCTCATGCTCAAAACCTAGTACCAAAGGTTATCCCTGCATTGCAATCGTGGAAAAGCACAAAAGGGATTTATACTGTTCCTGAAAAAGGATTCATATACGTAAACAAAAAAAGACTCGTGCTTACTCTACAACACAGCCAAAACACTTTCTGAAGATTTGAAGTGCATGTTCGGATATGACTACAAGGTTACAGTTTCAGAAAACAAAAGAGAAGCAAAAAGCATTTTATTGTCACTCAACGAAGACATTTCCTCACATGGAGAAGAGAGCTATAAGATAGACATTAATAAAAGAGTGGAAATTACGGCTCCACACACCAAAGGAGTATTCTGGGGCACGCGTACATTACTTCAAATGATATACAACCAGCCTAATGGACTGCAAAAAGGGTGTGCCATAGATTTTCCACGTTATAAAGCTAGAGGATTCATGCTTGATGCTGGAAGAAAATTCTTTTCAATGGATTTTCTTAAGGACTACATAATGATTATGGCATTCTACAAGATGAACGAATTCCACATACATCTAAATGATAATGGATTCGTAGAACTTGCCGGAGGAAACTGGAACAACACTTATTCGGCATTCAGATTGGAAAGCAGAGTTCCAGGACTAACATCAAAAGACGGATACTACACTAAAGAGGATTTCAAGCAACTGCAAAAGACGGCTATTACCTATGGAATCAAAATTATACCAGAAATCGATGTTCCGGCACATTCACTAGCCTTCACCCACTGCAATCCTAACCTGGCAGCATCAAACAGTGCCGAATATGGATTTGATCATCTAGACTTATACAAAAAAGAAGTTTATGAATTTCTGGATTCACTATTTGACGAGTACCTCTCCGGCGACGATCCGGTGTTTGTTGGTCCAGAAGTCCATATCGGCACAGATGAATACAACACCAAAGAAGCTGAACAGTTCAGACATTTCACAAACCATTATATCGAGCTAATAAAGAAGTACGGTAAAACTCCCCGCTTATGGGGCAGTCTTAATTCGATGAAGGGAAAAACAAATGTGGATCTTAACGGCACAGTTGTCAGTGCATGGAATTACTGGTGGATGGATTTGGAAACAGCTATAAACGCAGGCGCAAAGGTAGTAAACATGTGCGACCAGTTCTTATATATAGGGATATTCAGTAAATAGAATAAAATTAGCCAACTAATTCATACACAAAGTGTTGCGAATTAGCTGGCTTTTTTGTATCTTTAGGCATTCCCCCG
>MNQS01000100.1 GCA_001915545.1 Bacteroides sp. 43_108
AGGCGTTGCTCTCGATGGTCATTATTTCCATTGTCGTACTCATTTTTAGGTTTCTGCCGCAAATGTCGCCCGATTCGCCGGTTTTTCCTGCCACTATATTAGCACCTTGGCAAAGATTTTTTTTTCGGGGCGCATTTTCGCCCTTGCCACCGTTCCGGGCGGTAAAAAGGACCGAGACGGGGTAAAAAAGAGCGTCCGGAAGGCTCTTTCCAGCCCTTCGGACGCTCCCTTCCCGTGTCCTGCCGTCTCTGCCGCCCCGTTGCCAACTTGCTACCGGCTATCCATGTCCCGCATCTTTTTCAGCAGCCTCTCCTTCATCTCGTCCAAGAACGCCGTCGGGTTCTGTTCGTGGTACACGTTGCCCAGATCCACGTGGAAATGCTTCTCGAACAGCGCAGCCAGCTCGCCGATCTCGGCGTTGCCCTCGTCCACGCTTCCCGTCACGTGTATGCCATAGACGAGCAGTATGGCGGCAACCTTCGTGTTCGTCCAGCGGTGTTCCTTCTCCGGCACGGCTTCCGTCTCCGTCCCCTGCGCCGCACGCTCCATCCGGCGGCTCAGGTGTACCAGCAGCATCTCCACCGAGATCAGCCGTGCCGCCAGTATGTCGTAGCCCGTGGAGAACTCCGCCTCCTCGTCCAGCACGAAGCTGCCGCTCTCGGGGCTTAGCTCGCCCTTCGCCCGCAGGAAATAGTAGCTGTCCCGGTACGTCGCCCCGCTGTGGTAATACTGGTAAAAGGGCAGGTAGCGTTCCATCATCCGCTCGGCACGCTCCATCGCCTTGCGGTAGTACGGTTCGGCGACACGCAGGCAGGCGGGGCAGCCGCTCTCTATCTGGTACACCCGGTAATAGTACAGCAGCCTGCCCGTCAGGGCGGGCTTGTAATACTTGAAGTAGAGGATCTCCTTCGCGTCCCCGGCGAACGGATGGGCGAGGGCGTACTCCTTCAGTTCCCGGTTCTTGCCTTTCAGGTACGAGACCATCTCACGGCAGACGCCTATCACCTCCTTGCCGTCCATGCCGGGGGCTGTGGTCGCCATGCGCTGATCCACCTCCTTCAGCAGCCCGTTAAAATATTCTTCCATATAAATCTTGTTTCATGTTGTTTATAAGGGCGCAAAGTTAGCGGACGGCAGGGAAACGGACGTTCTGAATCCTCACCGCCGGATTCGGATTGTCCGCCAATCGGCTCCGGACGGTCGGTTTTTCACGGCAGGGCTGGAAAAGGGAGGCTAAACGGGCGATTTCACGGATTTCGGCAGGAGTAGCCTTCAGGTGCTTCTTGCAGAAGTCCCACAGGTAGCTCGGAGTGGCGAAGCCGCACACGTCGGCGATCTCTTGAAGGGGCATGTCCGTGTCCGCCAGCAGGGAGGTCACGTGCGCTTTCCGCTGTTCCGTCAGCCAGCGGTGCGGAGTGGTGTTCAGCTCCTCCTTGAAACGCCGTCCCAGCGTATTGACCGACATGGCGCATTCCCGTGCCAGTTCCTCCACGTTCTTCACCTTGGGCAGAGCCAGTGCGATTTCTTCCCGGAACGAGCAGCCCCGCAGGTGCGGCAGGTACTTTTCCACCTCCTGCAAGTCCGCCCCGCTGAACATCGGCGGTATGCCCTTGCGGTACTCGGACGCCCGTTCACGGCGGAAGCGGAACAGCAGTCCCGCCAGACGGTTGCAGAGCACGTTCAGGTGCGGGTATTCGTCGTAGGCGTTGATGCTTGCCTGCATCCGCAGAGGAACAGGAATCCTCCGCAGTCCCTTTCCCGGAAATACGCCTCCGCCGTTTCCAGCAGGAAGTCTGACGAGCTTCCGTGGCGGTGATAGGCGACCAGTATCAGCAGCCCGGCTTCCTCCTTCACCCGGTACGAAAGTACGGGGCGGTGTTCCCGCAGCAGCTCCACCAGCCGCACCATCCGTCCATTCTCCTGTGCGAGCCGTTCCGCCGCAATCCATGTCACCGGACGCTCCGCATCCGTTTGCGGCAATACCTTGCGTACCTTTTCCATCCATTCCCGCCATCCCTCCCGGACGGCTTCATTCATTAGAATTAGTGTAAGATTCTGTTTCATTTTGTTTCAACACGATATTAAATAATACAAATCTTACACGAAATTACAAATTGTTTGCAATAGATGTCCTGCCGACACCCCGTATCGGTCACGATATTTCCTTGAATTACAGATTCGGATTTTGCTCCATAGGTTCGGATATTCAGTCGTGAAAAACAGAAAGGCTGTGCCGGTTCCACCCGCAGAACGGCATGACAGTAAGCAGGGGGAGCCGGAAGAAAGTCATTCGCCGGTTGGTGAGTGCGTCTTTTCCACGGGATATTTACCGTCCCGTATCTCCTGCAACCTTTCGATCAGCGGTTGCTCCTTGGAATGGTTCTTTTGTTCGGCTATAATGAAGAACGATGCAAAACTGCCGATAACATACAGCCAGAACAGGCATTGACCGAGCAATTTCCGGTATTCGCCCATTGTCTCGTACTTCGCCTGCATCGCTTTCAGCTTCGCAGGACGGTAATACAGCTTTCCGGCAATCCAGATAAAAGGGGCGAGCGTCGCTGCGGCGAACAGGTAGGCAACCGGGTTGAACCTGCTCCATTCCACCTTGTCCGTCAGGGAAGAGAACCAGCCCGTCAGCATATCCCATCCCCATGCCTCGAACAAAAGATGGAGAGCCATCAGGTTAAGAAACCACAGGATTGCCATCGTCCACGTGGCATTGGAGATAACCGCCTTGTCTTTCCTTGCACGTTTGTTCTTGCTCCAGAAGTAATACAGCCAGAAACGGTAACTCCTTTCACCCAGCGTACCCAGCCAGAAATTCCCTTCCCAACTTCCCGGACGGGAGTACGTCCACCGCCATCCGCAGACAATCCCCACAAGCCACAGCAGCAGGATTCCCGCCACGATCAGGTAGCCGTACCTCGGATGCGCCTGCAACCACTCCGGCAGACCCTCCATAAACTCGCTTATCTTATCGAACCATTCCATA
>MNQS01000212.1 GCA_001915545.1 Bacteroides sp. 43_108
GTCAAAGAAGTGTAAAGTCTTTCAGTAAAACTATACAAAAGACGTGAAGTGAATCAGTAAAAAACAGTTTTTCGTGTAAAGTAAATTCAGGCATAGTCATTACAAAACCTTTAGTACTTCTTAAAAAGTATTAGACTACCTCTGCGCAAGTATTGCAATACCTTTTAGGCAGTATTCCAGTACTTGCTAAGAAGTACTGGGCGCAATATTAAGCGACATGCGACGCAACCTTAAATATGAAAAACGGGAATATCAACAAGCATATCATAAATGTAAATAAGCCGTTGAATAAAAGCTTATATACGTCAAGCAAGCCATACAACATAATTTAACATATATTTCTGCAGTTTGATTTCGCTTTTATATACTTTTGTACTGTACCACAATTGTGGTACAGTACAAAAGTTAAACATTTAATACATAAAAAGCACCTATTATGATAGAGCTGAACAATGTAACCTATTGGTATACTGCTGACAAACCGGTAATTTCGGAAGCATCGGCACATATAGCCGAAGGCAGGATATACGGTCTGCTCGGGCTTAACGGCTCAGGAAAGACTACACTACTGAAGCTCATTTCAGGAATGCTGTTTCCCAAGAAAGGCGAAATTGTCATTGCCGGAAACAATTCAAGGAACAGAGAAATAGCATATCTGCAGAACATTGCGTTTATGCCGGCAACTGTACAACTTCCCAAACAGAGCGTAGACAAATTCACATCATTGAACTCTGTGTTCTACCCTACTTTCAGCAAATCAGTACTTATGGATTGTCTGAACGAGTTCGACATCGATTATGATACGCCCAACCTCGAACAGTTGTCTTTGGGACAGAAGCACAAATTCATGTTTTCGTTTCTGCTGTCTCTCGGTACAAAAGTACTGCTTCTCGACGAACCGCTGAACGGCATGGACCTGCCGTCGCGGAATGCATTCAGAAGGTTGCTGATGAGACACCTTGATGACAGCCGGACTGCCGTAATATCTACACATGTCATGAAAGACATTGAAAACATACTGTTGGACGTGATGATTATCAGAAACGACGGTTCATTTTTCTGTAAATCGATAAATGAGCTTTCAAACGAATACTCATTCGGCATCAGCAGCAGTACAGAAAATGCAGTGTACCATGAAGTATGCCCTGAAGGATATAAGGTATTGAGGAAGAAAGGTATGGAGGAAGAGAGCGACATACCATTGGAAATATTGTTCAACGCCGTAATCAAAGGAGGTATAAAATGAAAACTTTCAGCTTGAAAAGGATGATGCAGCTTTGCCGTCTTCAGATAAATGAGATATACGGAACCAACAAAATCAAGACTCTTACACTGGCAATATGCCTCATCATTGCAATTTCACTGCTTGCTTTAATCACGAATTCATGGGACGCAAGCGAAAGTGTAGAGGCTACAGAAAGAATGCTCGTTACGATATCAGCTGTACAATTCATAGCTCTCCATACAGATATGGTGACAAAGAGGCAAACTATACCAGCTTCGACACTAGAGAAATACGTGGCACTATATGTAGAAACACTGTTGATCATCATTGCCTTTACGATGCTGTCCATACCTATAGCATCGGCATTTCTCACCGCAGTATCGGCAATCATGGGCCAAGGCGACGGTCTGATTACAGTATTTTTCCGAATAGACATTGGCTCAGCATATGGCATAACCTACAGTCTATTCATACTGACATGGTTCCAAATGTTCGTGATTTCAAGGAAACGATATTCAAAACTAGCTTTCTGGAGTATAATCATCGGCATGTGCATAATGTTTATACTCCCGTTGGCAATAGCAGACTACATAGAAGAAACCGCCGCAAGAATCATAGCCATCGTTGTTGCAGCGGCAATGGCGGTCTTCTGCTTTGTGTGGGGATACAGACTTCTGAAAAACTTTGAAATGGACACTAAAGAAAATGACTGACTTCAGGAATGACAAAGCCATATATCTGCAGATGGCCGACAGAATCTGCGATGACATTCTTTCCGGACGGTACGGCGCCGGAGAACGAATACCCAGTGTCAGGGAGCAGTCGGAAACTCTGCAGGTAAACACAAATACTGTCGTAAGGGCATACGACAACCTCACGAGATTGGGAATAATATACACCAAACGAGGAATGGGATACTTCGTCTCAGAATATGCACGCACGTGCATATTGGAGAACAGACGAAAGGCATTCATGGAAGAAAAACTTCCAGAACTGTTCCGTCAGATGAAACTCCTGGATATTCCGATAGAAACGGTTGACGGCCTTTGGGAGAAATTCGAGCAAAAGAATCCTAAAGGATAACCCTCAACGAACGGATTATATTGCATACACATAAAAGTAAAACGGCAAACACCAGTCAATATGATGTTTGCCGTTCTACTTTACGATTAAATATCTGATAATACCTATACAGCGATATCACTTCATAAGATTAGAATCAAAGAAGTTCTCTATGCGGTTGAAGAGATGCAAGCGTGTGTTGCCTCCTGAGATTCCGTGGTTGCGGTTGGTATATACCTGCATGTCGAACTGTGTGCCCTGCTGTACGAGCACTTCAGAATACTCTGCGGTGTTCTGGAAATGCACATTATCATCTGCTGTTCCGTGGCAGAGAAGAAGTTTGCCGCTGAGGTTGCGGCTGCGGTGCAGAGGCGAGATGTCATATCCGTCAGGATTCTCCTGCGGAGTACGCATGTATCTTTCTGTGTAAGCGCTGTCGTAGAAACGCCAGTCGGTGACAGGTGCAACGGCAACTCCGCAATTGAAGACCTTTCTGCCTTCGCTCATAGACATGATGGTGTTGAAACCACCGAAACTCCATCCCCAGATGGCAATGCGGTCCTTGTCGACATACGGCTGAGATGCAAGATAAAGCGCTGTTTCAACCTGGTCCTTTGATTCCTTATCGCCCATGGCCATATATGTGCACTTCTGGAAATCGGCGCCACGTCCGCCGGTTCCGCGTCCGTCAACACAAACAACTATATAACCTTTCTGTGCAAGTCGCTGTTCCCAAATGAGTCCGCCGTAGAAACCGTTGCTGAAAGCATTGCGTACCTGTTGGTCGCCAGGTCCGCTGTACTGATACATGATGACCGGATACTTCTTAGACGTACTGAAATCGGCTGGCTTGACCATCCATCCGTTGAGCGAAATGCCCTCGCTTGTGGTAAATGTGAAGAACTCCTGACTACCTCGTCCGAGAGAAGAGTACATAGACTTGAGTTCTGCATTATCCTCAAGAACCTTAAGCTGCTTGCCACCAGAAGTGTACAAAGAAGTCACAGAAGGTGTGTTGATATCAGAGAATACGTTGACAAAATAGCGGCATCCCTTGCTGAATGTTGCCGAATTCCATCCTTTGTTTTCTGTGATACGAACGCTCTTTCCGTTCATGTCAACCTTATATATATACTTTTCAAGAGGATTGCCGTCGTTTGCAGCATAGTAGAAATATTTTCCGTCAGTGCCGTAATAGTCTGAAACTACAAACTTGCCTTTGGTGAGCTGACGAACCAATGTACCGTTAAGCGTATAGAGGTAAAGGTGATTATAGCCGTCGCGTTCACTCATGAGTACAAATCTGTCGCCTGAAAAATCCAGATTGTCGTAAACGTTTGTTTCAATATATTTCTCTGCCTGATCACGTACGGCAAGCTGGCAGATGGTAGAACGGACATTCGCCATGTAGATGTCAAGACGATTCTGATGTCTGTTCTGTGTTATGACAGCAAGCTTGTCGGCATCGCCGGTAAACTGTATGCGTGTGATGTATCCGTCCTTGTCGAGCGGAAGCTGCATGGTGCGTGTCACACGGCTCTTGATGTCGTAGCTGAGTACTGATACTTTGGAATTCTGCTCGCCGGCCTTAGGATACTTGTATGTATAAGCACCTGGATAGAGTGCATTCTCTGTGAGCTTAGGCATGTCGCCCTGATAGCAAGGGAATGAGAATGTCTTCACGTCAGTTTCGTCAAAACGAATCCATGCAAGCATCTTGCTGTCGCTGCTGAAATCGTATGCACAGTTGAACTGGAATTCTTCTTCGTACACCCAGTCCGGCTTACCATTGATTATCTTGTTGCGCTCTCCGTCTTTTGTTATCTGACTCTCGCTGTTGTTGAAAAGCAGTTTCACAAGGAAAATGTTGTTGTCGCGTACGAAAGCAATCATTGTTCCGTCAGGCGAGAACTTAGGACATTCCTGCGGACCGTTCTTGGAAAGTTCCACAAGAGTGTTGTTGCGGATGTTGTATATGTAATAATCTGCAGTATAGGAACGTCTGTAGATAGGCTTACGGTTGGTCTCGATAAGTATGTTGGCTTCGTCAGGCGACATGATGTAACCGCTGAAAGAGCCGAGCTTAGGACCTCTGGCCTTATCGATATCGAAAAGAGTCTGCACAGTACCGCCGTTCTTGAAGGAGCAGCGCATGATTTTCTTTCCGTCCTGACTTATCTGCAAATAAGTTTCTCCATCAGACATAGGACGTATGCCCCTTATCTGCTTTTCACGGTACTTGCCGTTCACAATGTCTTCCAGCTGTATGGTCTGGGCTGTGATGCCCAAAGCTGTCAGCAAACAGATTGCCATCAAATAAAGTTTTTTCATAATATGTTTGTATTTGTCTTGATTGCTATAAACCATCAAGAGACTCATTAATGGTGAGCACTGTCTTGATAAGCTACACAAAAATAGCTGTTTTAGCCGAGAATTGTACAAACTTTGTTTCCAAAACGAAGATTTGCGACCTATGAGTGAACATAATAACACAAAATAGAATTATATTTGATAGATGAGATAACAGAACTCTTCATATAAAAAATTCATTTTTTATGGACTGGACAAGAATTTGCAAATCACTTCCTATGATATTCTTACTGACATCGCTTATATGTGCTTGCGGAAACGATGAAGAAAAACAGGAGGCAGAAACAGAAAAGACAGAGGTGCAGACTATTCCCACCAAGGAACAGGTGCTTGGAGAAATAAAGACCAGCGGAGACCTGGTTACAACAGAACTGAAGATACGCAAGATTGCATTGTACGACACGAGCAAAAGCGAAAAGTTCTCTATAACCGATATCAAGACGTGGAAATACGGAGACAGGAAATGCATTGTTCCACTGGAAATAAGCATCAAGTACGGTTATGACATAAACGACATCACAGCCAACGACATCATTATCGACAATGACAGTTCGGCCATTGTGGTAAAACTCCCGAAGCCGAAAATAATTGATTCAAGCTACAATACATATATCGACGAAAAATCGGTTGTCAGCATGTCAACCGGCATGCGTTCTCCGATAGGACATGCAGAAATTGAGGAAATCAGGAAAAAGGCTTATGATTCTGTTATGAAGCAGGACTTGACCGGCATTGTCGGCGACGAGGTTGAAAAAAACACAACCACACTGCTTGAGTCTATGCTTCGCGGTATGGGCTTCACGAATATTACGGTCGTGACACACAAACAGGCCGGATTCTGACCGATTCAGAATATACAGGCTAAACAAACAGTACTTTTCTGACTTTACACTAAAATCTAAAGAAATGACAAGCAATAAAAAACAATCGGGGTTCTGGACAAGAATGTCCAAAGCGATAGGAAGCATTTTCGTCCCTTCAAAAATAATAATGTACCTCATCGGTATTGCGGCTATAGTTGTCGCAACCGTGTTGATAACAAGAAAGTGCATGTCGGAGAAAGAACCGGCATATGAAGGTCTGGTTATTGAAGAGACACCAATACTAATAGAAGACATAAGACCCAAAGGGGAACTATATGTATACAACATGGTGGTGGAAGACTATACGACAGAACAGCGCACCAGCATGTTCCTGGGCATCATACCGCAGAAACATACTTGTGTGCAGATGCTGAAACAGAGCATAAGCTACAAGATTGACCTCGACAAGGTGAAGTATACGCCGGACAGCGCAAACGTTGTTTTCGTTGAACTGCCAGAAGTGGAATATGTAGCTTCAACGCAGGATTCACCTTTCGTTTCGGACGACGAGGAATATTGGAAAACAGCCATGCCTAACACCAATGCAATGAAAAGCAGAGTGGAAAGACAGATAAAAAGGAAATACGACACCCCTGCGACAAGGGAATTGGCAAGGAAGAATGCCCAGATAAAATTAACAGTACTGCTTAGAAAACTCGGAGTTGAACCACGATTCACCGGAAGCATTACCAAGAATGACGAAGCAGGTAAAATAGGAAAATAAAAAAGAAAGGTGCAGGGACGCTCAAATATTATAAAGGCGTCCCTGCCAAGTTTTGCGCTCTTTCATGCGACGCCGCACCTTTTCAACAAATTCATAATTTTTAAGTCCCCAGCCAGGAACTGCCAAAAGCGATGATGGAGACTGGGAGACGAAACGTTCGAGTACGATGTCTGGACGAAGGAGTTCTACAAAATCGATGACCAGATCGACATACTCATCAGCTGAATAAAGATGGAAATCCTGTGGTGAAGTTTCATATTCTTCAGCCATACGTGTCCCTTTAATCAGCTGCAGCTGGTGAAGCTTCAATGTGTCCAAAGGCAAAGATGAAATGGTTGCAGCCTGTGCACGTATCTCTTCAGGCGTCTCGCCCGGCAAGCCAAGAATCATGTGTCCGCCAGTTATGATGCCACGCGAGGCTGTACGCTCAACGGCATCTCGGGTACACTGGAAATCATGTCCGCGGTTTATGCGAACCAAGGTCTTGTCGTACGTGCTCTCGATGCCATACTCGACTATGAGAAAGCAACGACGGTTGAGCACTTCCAAATAGTCAAGAAGTTCATCGGGCATACAGTCGGGACGCGTGCCGATGACTAGTCCTACGACACCATCAACAGAAAGTGCTTCTTCGTATTTGGCCTTTATTTCTTCGAGTTCGCCGTATGTATTGGTGTAAGCCTGAAAATATGCCAGATATTTCATTTCGGGATATTTTCGTGCAAAAAAGTTTTTTCCTTCTTCCAACTGTTCTGCAACAGTGCGCTCGGTTCTGCAATATGCCGGATTGAAAGTCTGGTTATTGCAATACGTACATCCGCCTACGCCTAGACGTCCATCACGATTGGGACAGGTGAAGCCGGCATTGATTGATATTTTCTGAACCTTCTCACCTACCTTTTCCTTCAACCAAGGACCAAATTCATTATATAAATCCATAAAAAACTGTTTCTTTTCACATGAACGGTGCAGAGGATTATGTGTATACTTCTACATGTATCATACAGGCTGTACACATAATCCACTGCACCTATTCAAAAACTTGTATTCGCTTTGTTCAATCTGTTATTTCATAAACTTTGCACTGCGATTCTTACCACCGCATGTCCAAGAAACGATGTAAACTCCGTCAGGAAGATTACCGGCATTGAATTCTTCATCTGCACGGAACTGGCCGACGATACGTCCATCTGAAGTGTAAATGCGGGCTGTAAACGTCAGCTGTTCAGGAGAAGCTGAGCCGAAATGGAAAATCTGCGTCTGAGGATTGTATGCCAAAGCATATTCATCTGGTTCAACAACACCGATACCTACATCCTCACCCGGTTCATCAGGAAGTTCTTCGTCTGGTATGATATACCACAAACGGTTTGTACTTGTAGAATTCTTTCCGTCGGTCGTCCAGCTCAAAAGTGCAGTGCCGTCGGCAGAGTTTCCTCCCTCAAGGTTTGCAGTATGCTTTGAACGCTTGTTTATGATATTGTAATATCCTGATGTACCCTGAGGTTTGATGGTCCACAACTGTCTATCGTCATCGGGATTGACAGCTGCCACATTAAGATGCGTTCCGGTATTAGTAGTTTCAGTACTGTAACCTTGTGTCGGATCGTTAAGAGCAACATTTCCATGACGGTTGATAATTTGGAAATAATTGCCGACCTGACGAATCTCCCAATTCTGAGTTGTGTGTTCGGGATTATTAGTCCACGTACATACCTCGGCACCCGCAACCGTGTCACAATTCACAATGTCTACAGCCTTTGCTGTACTGGCATTAGTGATACGATAGTAAAAACTGTCCGGTACAAATTCAGGTGTTTCTTCCGCAGGCTGCTTGTTGGCAAAAGCATTTCCGAGAAAGGCATTGTGGTTATGAATGAAATTCTTGAGATCTGTCACGTACTGACTGTAAGAAGAATAAAGCACACGTTCGTTGTACATTCTTACATCAATACCCCATTTCTTGTAGTTCAACTCCTGAGACTCCTGTATGAGATCATTGATGCTGTCAATTCTGGCCATCAGAAAATCTTCGAAACCATTGTCGCAGATTTCATTCCAACGGCGTGTGATAAGTTTTGAGAACCATGGGTCTTCCCACATACGGTTGATCCATATACGTGCCTGACCATAACCGATGTCGGACATAAGTTCGTTTGTAGTATCGCCTTTGCGAACATCGTTTGCATAAGCTATATCATAATCCCAAAGCGGTCCCCAATAAAGCAAAGGGTCGCCCTGTTCCTTATAGAAATATGTGCTGTAGAATCCATCAATATTGGCAGAAACCTCAGTTGCAATATACCAAGCGGCAAGAGTGGCAGAATCGACAAGGGCACGATATCCGTTTTCAGGGTCGTCAAAGTTCTCACCCATCAGGATGCGCTCGAAATTATTTATGTAATCTATGATATATCTGTTCTGTCGATCCACAATTTCATCTTCATCTGGATAATGGATGCGTATAGGCACTGCGACCTGGCTGGTAACAAAACAGTTGCCGTCTTCCCAGCCATCGACCTCCAGAAGATAACCACCTGTTATGTCGGCTCCGTCAGGAAGCGGATAATCCTGTTCTGTAACATCCACACGTTTTCCGCGAACCTCTACCTGGTCGCTTATCTGATAGTTTCCGAGATATTCTCCATTAAGAGTGACATCAACAAACTTTGTGGCAGGATTGAAAGGAAGTCCAAGGAATTCTCCAACCAAAGAAGTAACAGCATTGCGCATCAAAGTTTTGTCTGCAGCATTTGCCAAGAGAGTCCAGCTCTTAGCTTTAGCGTAATCTTCACCAAGAAATTCTTTTTTTGATTCGAACTTCAGTCTGTACGGTTTCTTACGCAGGTTCCATGTAGAATTTCCACGTCCGCGTATATTGAGATCATCGTAAAATGTAACCTCGTCATTTTCATCAACGAAGTATATTGATCCCTTGATGTAGTTCTCCTTGCTGGTAATTGGTGCACCATTCTCTGTAAAAATATACAAAGCAGGAAGATTTGTTAGTCTCTTGTATTCTTGAGCACTGACATTGATTGACAGAATGAATGACAGCAGAGACATGATGAAGTAAGTAAAATTTCGTTTCATAATCATTAAGTATTAACTGAGGTTCGACGATAAGCAAAAATAGCAAAATTTAAGAAATCAGAAATGGCATTAGCTGTAAATATATTGCAAATGGCACACTATCGGAGCTATTTGGTCTTTATATCAACATGTATGAAACAAAAAAGCAGGTCGTGCAGATATAAATTTGCACGCCTGCTTATATTCAATAAAATATCAAATCTAAATTCTTTTGCTGTTAACAGTCAATCAAAGATTGTCTACAACTTTAAGCCCCATCTGCGAAGCCTGTTCTATAAGAAAAGCCTTGGCCGGCTCATACTCATTTGGTATACGGCCATCCAGAATTGCATCTTTAATCAATGTTTTCAGTACACCGACTTCACGGCATGGAGATAGATTGAACATCTTCATTATGTCTTCTCCTGAAACCGGTGGCTGGAAGTTGCGTATACGGTCTTTTTCTTCTATGTCGACAAGTTTCTTACGTACAAGCTTGAAATTATCGATAAACCGTTTTTTCTTCTGCTCATTCTTGGAAGTGATATCTGCCTCGCACAATGTCATTAGATCGTCGATGTCATCGCCTGCCTCAAACAGCAGACGCCTTACGGCAGAGTCTGTCACCTCGTCATCGGCAATAGCAATAGGACGCATGTGAAGACCAACAAGCTTCTGGACATACTTCATCTTTTCATTCATCGGCAACTTCATTTTTCTGAATATCTCAGGCACCATCTTCTCGCCAATGAAATTATGGTTATGGAAAGTCCATCCCAAAGCAGGATCCCATCTTTTACTCTTAGGTTTACCTATATCATGAAGTATTGAGGCCCAACGAAGCCACAATTTTCTTTCAGCTTTATCACCATCCCAATCTGCTGTTATCTTCGCCACGTTGTCTAGAACCTCCAGCGTATGGTAGAAATTGTCCTTATGGGCTCTGCCGTTGACAGTTTCGACTCCTTCCAAAGCATAAAGTTCTGGGAAAATAAGTTTCAGCAAACCGCTTCTTTCCAAGTCGACAAAACCTTTTGAAGGGACTGGTGAAAGTATGATTTTATTCAGTTCATCCGCTATACGCTCACGTGATATTATTGAAATGCGTTCACAGTTCCTTTCTATGGCTTCGAAAGTTTCATCTTCGATAAAAAAGTTCAACTGAGTCGCAAAGCGGATGCAACGCAACATTCGCAGAGGATCGTCACTGAACGTTGTATCAGGATCGAGAGGCGTGCGAATAATTCTGTCCTCCAAATCCTCAAGGCCGTAGAAAGGATCGACCAATTCACCGAAACGGGCAGAATTTAGACACAAAGCCATTGCATTTATAGTGAAATCCCTGCGGTTCTGATCATCTTCGAGTGTACCATCCTCAACTGCCGGCTTACGCGAATCGTGGCTGTAGCTTTCACGCCTTGCACCAACAAATTCCACTTCCAGACCCTTATATTTGACTTGAGCTGTTCCGAAATTACGGAAAACAGAAAGATGTGCTCTCTTGCCGAGCTTACTCGCCAAAGCACCAGCCATTACTATTCCACTTCCGACTACCACAACATCTATATCGTTCGATGTGCGCTCAAGAAAAATGTCACGGACATACCCGCCTATGACGTAGCATTCAAGTCCAAGTTCATCGGCAGTCTCTGAGATTAGTCTGAAAATAGGATGCTTCAACGAATCCTTAAGTTCTTTTTCGGATAAATTTATCATCTGAATATCATTTATGTGTACAAAAATACGATTTTTCAGCATCATAACTTAAATGCTCGCTGGAAAATTGTACTTTTGCGTATATGTCAATGCTTTACCGATGGCTTACGTTGTCAGTAAAAGACTGCGACAAATCAAGTGTAACACTCAAAACATGAAAACCTATGTTTAGAAAAATCTTTATAGCATCATTAGCCATCCTTGCTATATCATGCGGTAACAGTGACGAGAAAAATGCAGAACGTCTTTTGGAAGAAGGCAACATAGCCTTGAGTGAAAAACGCTTCGATGATGCAAGAAATATAATTGATTCTTTGCGCACTACATATCCAAATGCCATTGAGGCTCGAAGAAAAGCCATAAGTCTGGAAGCACACATAGAATTGGAAGCAGCCAAAAGCGGTTTGTCCAGAATAGACAGTCTGCTCGAACAGACAAACAGAGAAGTAGAAAGACTCAAGAAAGGTTTTGTACTCGAGAAAGATGAAAAATATCAGGCAACCGGTTACTATGTTGTCAAGAATCAGATAAGCAACGCTAAACACAGAACTGCATTGAAAGCAGAAGTCAACGAAGAAGGACTTATGGTTTTGATATCAGTTCTTAAAGGGCAAAAACTCAATCACAAGAGCATAAAGGTTGAAACGCCTTCAGGAGAATCTGCACAAACACCTGAATGCTTCTCATTCCTCCATCACAGCGTAGCCGGATATGTTGAAGAAAGCAGCTATAAACTGGGTGAAGACGGAGGTGTCATCAAATTCATTACAGAAAGTCCGGGCAACATCACCGTAACCATTCAAGGAAGCAAAGAGGTAAAATACCAGCTTTCGCCTTCAGACAAGAATGCAATAAAAAGCTGTTACGAACTGTCTACTGCAATGACAAAGCAAAGACAGCTCATCCAACAGGCTAAAGATCTCAACACTAAAGTTAAATTCTATCTGAAAAAGATTTCTCTTGACGAAAGCCAGAACGCAGGAGCAGAAGAATAAAAATGCTTTAAACAGACTGTTTACCAATATTCATAAACAATTGCAATGATAGACAGACAAACAACTGACAATATAAATCGTGAATGCTTTCTTAATATAGAAAACATAAAACGCAGTACAGAGGATGCCGAATGGCATCCTCTTATTCCTTTTCTCCCTGAGAATGCCCACGTACTCTTTCTTGGAAGTTTCCCGCCTCAGAGAAAACGCTGGTGCATGGACTTCTTCTATCCTAATTTCATCAATGACCATTGGAGAATTGAAGGAGAGATATTCTTCAACGACAAGAATCATTTCGTCGACACGGCCAACAAAACCTTCAAACTTGATGAAATTACAAAGTTTCTACGCGAAAAAGGTATTGCTCTATACGACACAGCAGAAGCTGTAAAAAGATTGCAGGACAATGCATCAGACAAATTTCTTGAAATAGTACATCCGACAGACATTAAAGGCCTAATGCAAACGATTCCTCACTGCGAAGCAATCGTTACAACAGGACAGAAGGCAACGGAAACACTTTGCTCAAGTTTGGGACTGACAGCAATACCGAAAGTAGCTACTTCCATTAACGCAGGAAATCTTAAAACAATTGAAGGGAAACAAGTCAGAATATTCCGTTTACCGTCATCTTCGAGAGCATATCCGCTTTCATTGGAAAAGAAAGTTGAAGCGTACAGAAAAATGTTTCATGAAGTCGGCATGCTCTGAAACAGTACACACAAATAAAAGCATCACAACTAATCTATACACAAGCAGGCGGTTTGCATGTATCTGCGCTATAAATAGGGATATTCAGTAAATGTCCCTAAAAAGTAATATGGCATATAAAGTCGATAGAGTATAATCACTTTATGTGCCATTATTATTGCCCATTTT
>MNQS01000213.1 GCA_001915545.1 Bacteroides sp. 43_108
CATTGATGGTGTTGATTAACAATTTCCCTTCCGGAAGAGCCTCCAGCTCTTTCTTCGATTCAACGATTTTTATATCTTTTAGTTTCAGCATACGTTTGTGTGCGTTTATATGGATAATCCGTTGCCTGTGTACGATAATGTGACAAAACTATTACGATAGTTTTCTGTATCTTGCTGCGAATCCCCAGATTTCCATAAAGCAGACCAGCGGTACGATAAATCCCACTGCCATGGAAATATGGTCGGCTATAAGCCCCATTAACAAGGGAGCCACTGCTCCTCCTACAATCGACATAATCAGATAAGAAGAAGCCTGTTTGGTTTGTGTGCCAACGTGGCGCAAAGATAAGGAAAAAATAGTAGGAAACATAATCGATTCACATAAAAAGCACAGTAACAGGAAATACCATCCCGTTCCGCCCGGCATCAGAATGACTGCCGCCATGCATACACAGGCACCTGCCGCACAAGCGGCCAGCACTTTTTCTCCCTTCACAAAGCGCATCAGCCAGCTTCCGCCCATGCGTCCGGCCATGAACAGTCCCATGCCGCCGAACGACAGCCATACCGAAGCCTCCTGTGCCGAAACACCTGCATTTTCGGTGGCATAGTTGATGAAGAAACTGTTGATGCCCGTCTGTGCAGCCACGTAAAGGAAAAGCGACAGCAGTCCCACCGTGAACGAGGTCGTTCTCCACAGCGATTTCCCGCTCGCTTCAGCCTGTCCGTTTTCAGCTTCCCGGCCTATTTCCGGCAGTTTCACCCGCGAAAAGAGGATGGCGATGCACAGCACTACCGTACCCAGCACCGCGTAAGGAGTAGTCACGTCACCTCCTTCGGCAAAGAGGAAGAAGCCTCCCGCCAGCGGACCGCAAATCCAGCCCAGCCCGTTGAACGACTGCGCCAGGTTGATACGCCGCTCACTGCCTTCCGGTTCGCCCAGCACCGTGACATACGGGTTCGAGGCCGTTTCCAGGCAGGTCAGTCCGCAACCGATGACGAACAGTGCCAGCAGGAAAAACTCAAACGACTGAATCCGTCCTCCCGGGATGAACAGCAACGCCCCGATGCCATACAGCACCAGGCCTGTCAGCACCCCCGTGCGGTAGCCAAAGCGGCGGATAATCCGTCCCGCCGGCAGTGCCATGATAAAATACCCTCCGTACACCACCGCCTGAATCAAGGCCGAGCGCGTGCGGGTAATCTCCAGTGTATCTTGAAAATGTTTGTTCAGCACATCCAGAATACTGTGTGCCACTCCCCACAGAAAAAAGAGGGAAGTAATCAAAATAAAAGGAACCAGGAAACTCTTTCCGTCCCTGGTTCTTACTAATCCAATCTTTTCCATCTCAGCTTCTACTGATTTCCAGTCCCTTGTTCGATAAGCTCATCTCCACGAAGCGCGCCCGTTCGTTCGGACGTTCCTCCGTCAGAATCCGGCGGATACGCACCGCCGCATCCGGATCCTTGGCCACCATATACAGGTAACCGCCGCCCCCGGCACCCGGCAACTTGTATCCCAGACAGAGGTCGTCAATCCGTTCCGTCAAGGCCTGTACTGCCGCCGGATTCGTACCCTCATCCAGCAGCTGGTTCTGCTTCCACGTCTTCCGTATCAGTCGTCCCGTTTCCTCGAAGTCATTCCGCAGGATGGCGTCGTACATATCCATGGCGTGGCCCTTCATCTGTTCCAGCAGGTGCAGGTGACGGTTCGAGTTCAGGAACATCCCCTTCACAATCTCCGCCAGGATGCCCTTGGCCGTACGCGTAATGCCCGTGTAATACAGCAGATGGCACTTGCGGTACTCGTCGCTCGTGAACAAATAGTCCGGCAGCCAGCGCACCTTCGGTTCCTGGTGCCATCCCGGTTGCGTCTGCAACAGCTTCACCCCGTGCAGCACACCTCCGTACTGATCTTGCCAGCCGCCCCCTGTGGTGAGCAACTGTTCCAATACCAGTGTACGGCTGCCGATGCTCTGCTTGTCCCAGTTCAGGCCACAGAAATCATTCAGCGCCCCTAATACCGTAGCTGCCAGGATAGAGCTGGTACCCAGTCCTGAACCCGCCGGAATGGCCGACAGCAAGGTCACTTCAATACCCGTGCCGAACGCCTTCAGCTGTGCTTCCAGCGAAGCAAACCGTTCCATGGAGAAATCCGGATGGAATCCTGCCAGTACCAGTGCCGCCTTGGGAATAGAGAAAGGCGAACCCACCTTGTTGAAATGCTGCAGCTCCTCGTAGGTAGACACCATCTCCATGGCACCTAGGTCAATCGAGCGCAGCGTAATGCGGTACTCCTTCGACGGTTTCACGTACACCTGCAGCGGCGGCTGTCCGTTCAGCTCAATGGCCAGGTTCACCACATTTCCGCCCTCCATCAGGCTGTAGGGTGGGGTATCCGTCCATCCCCCTGCAATGTCGATACGCACCGGGCTGCGTCCCCACACAATCTGGTCCGCATACACCGACAACTTCGGCTGCTGACGGTAATCCATCGTGCTGGTCAGTCCCTGACGCATCAGGCCGAACGCCCGTGCCTCCAGTTCCTTCGCTTCCGGATTCCCCTCCAGCTCGCGCACCTTCGCACGGAACATCGCGTCGCTGATACGCTTCAGCAGGGAAGTCCCCTCCGGCAGTTCCTCCGGCAGGGCGATTCCCCCTTTGGCAAACGCTTCCGCTGCCTCCTGCAAGTCCACCTGATAGAACACGCTCCGTTCCTGGTTCTTGGCCAGCAGGCTCCAGTTCTCCTTGCGGAACACCTCCCGCTGGGCGAACAGCCGTCGCAGGTTTGCATACGCCGAAATCTCGTCGGCCGATACCTTCCGTGCTTTCTGCCAGATAGCCCGTCCGGCTTCAACCTGTCCGCCGTCCGTCATCCATTGCAGCACCGTGCCCAAATCCTCTATCGAGTCTGTCACCGGGAAAATCGCAGCCGACTGTAAGTCCTCACAGCCCCGGATTTCGTCCGCTGTCAGACCTCTTTCCGCCAGCCATTCCGTTACCGGACGACCCAGATATGTTGTAGAAGCCTCCTTCAGACTCCCCTTGAATTTATCGTTAAAACCATACGGACGTGCGGCAAACTCCCGTTCGCCCATCGGCACTACGTCGATGCACACCCCTTCCGGCACGTTCAGCGCCCAGTCGTTGCGCGGTACCCCCGTGATGATGTTCCGGCTGTGCAGCGTCCAGTTCTTGCCCACGTGGCTGTTTTCCACCCACACCTCCGCGTTGTCCGCCGTCAGTGAGAATTCCATCTCCGCATTCTGCACGAACACCGCCGGATGCGGTTTCACCTTGTGGTGCATAATCGCCCGCTGGTCCGTCACGCAGTTCTGCACCGCCAGTGTCGACGAAATCATCTCCCGGCTCGTACCGTAGTGGTGGAACTCACCACCCGGCAGCGGCAGGATGGCCACCTTCAGGCTGTTCAGCTCCTCATCCACGATGCGCGGATGCGCTCCCAATGCCAGTCCAAACTCCGAGTACATGTCGTAGAACTTCACGCCCCCGTCCTTGTCGGTAGAGTGTTTCACCATCAGCTCGATGGCGCGGTCGCTCAGCAGCCAGATGCCGATGTCCATCAGGAACAGGTAATCCTGCATCAGCTTGCCCATTTCCTCCACGCTCGGCTTCTGCAGCATGAAGTCCAGCTTCTCCGGTTCCTTCCGCGACGACACGAACACTCCGTGGTTCTTCGCCAGTTCCGGGTCCACCCACAAGCCGTAGCACACCACGTCCACATCCGGAATCTCCTGCAGCGGTTCCGTGGCACGGATGTACACATCGCCGCTCGCAATCAGCGTACGCAGTCCCTCCGGTGCCCGTTCCATGATTTCCTCATACAGCGGCAACTGCAGCGACAGCAAGTCCTGTGTGATGCGCTGTCCGCGTGCCCAGCGGAACACCGGTATCGGCGTCAGTACCTTGCCCGACGGCGCATAGCCCGGCAGACGGCGGCTCTGTCCCCCCGCATGCAGCAGGATACGCTTCTCCCGTGCCAGCCAGTCGCCCAGTGCGGCATCTTTATCCTCTTCCTCCCGGCAAGCATTCAGCAGCCAGGCCGTACCACCTCCCGAACCCAGTTTCTTTCCCACCGGGTCCGATGTGCAGAACCACTCCTTGTGGTCCGCGTGCATAATATCGTGAAAACACTCCACCAGATTCGGTGGCAATGACAATAACTTTTTCATGTTGTCCAATTAATAATGAAGAATGAAGAATTAATAATGAAGAATTAAGAATGAAGAATTAATAATGAAGAATTAAGAATTAAGAATGAAGAATGATGACGCTTACTCGTTTTTAATTTTTAATTATTCATTATTCACTCATTACAGCTTAAATATCCGCGTCATCAGCTTCCATTTCTCCTGCGAGGTAGCTCCCGGAGCAGCTTTCTGGAACTTCGCCATGTGCGCTTCCCATTCCGCCTGACGGGGCAGGGTAGCCAGCCGTGCATAATCCCGTTCCATGTCAAACTCATCCGTGGTATCCATAATCATGAACAGGCGGTTTCCGTCAATGTAAATCTGCATGTCCGTGATACCCACCTCGCGGATACCCGCTTTCACCTCTTCCCACACATGCGCATGTTCTGCCACGTAGGCTTCAATCAGCTCCTTGTCGTTATAGAGCTCCAGTGTCTGGCAATATCTTTTCATAATTTACTCTTTCGTTATCTGCCTTTATACATCGAGTCATAATACTTCTGGTAGTCACCGCTCGTCACGTTGTCCATCCATTCCTGGTTGTCCAGGTACCAGCGTACCGTCTTCTCGATACCCTCTTCAAACTGCAGGCTCGGTTCCCAGCCCAGTTCCTTCTGCAGCTTTGTAGAGTCGATGGCATAACGCATGTCGTGGCCCAGACGGTCGGTTACGTACGTAATCAGGTCCATGTCTTCACCCTCCTTGCGGCCCAGCAGACGGTCTACCGTGTTAATCACCACCTTGATGATGTCAATGTTCTTCCACTCATTGAAACCGCCGATGTTATACGTCTCCGCCGTCTTACCGTTGTGGAAAATCACGTCAATGGCCCGCGCATGGTCTTCCACATACAGCCAGTCGCGCACGTTTTCCCCCTTACCGTATACCGGCAGCGGCTTGCGGTGACGGATGTTATTGATGAACAGCGGAATCAGCTTTTCCGGGAACTGATACGGCCCGTAGTTGTTCGAACAGTTCGTCACGATGGTCGGCATGCCGTACGTGTCGTGGAACGCCCGCACAAAGTGGTCGCTGCTCGCCTTGCTGGCAGAGTAGGGGCTGTGCGGATTATACTTCGTATCCTCGTAGAAAAAATCCTTTCCGTACGCCAGGTGATGTTCCGACGACGAAGCCGTGGTAGTGAACGGCGGCTCGATACCTTCCGGATGTGTCATCTCCAGCGCCCCGTACACCTCGTCGGTAGAGATATGATAGAAACGCTTACCCTCATACTTCTCCGGCAGACTTTCCCAGTACATCTTGGCCGCCTGCAGCAGCGACAGCGTACCCATCACGTTGGTGCGTGCAAAGGTAAACGGATCCTTGATGCTTCGGTCCACGTGGCTCTCTGCAGCCAGGTGAATGATACCATCTACGTGATACAGCTCCATCAGCTCCTGCATCTTCTCGTAGTCGCAGATGTCCGCCTTTATGAACACATAGTTCGGCTGGTTCTCAATGTCCTTCAGGTTCGCCAGGTTACCCGCATACGTCAGCTTGTCCAGGTTGATGATACGGTATTCAGGATACTTGTTTACAAACAGGCGCACCACGTGGCTGCCAATAAATCCGGCACCGCCGGTAATCAGTATGTTACGCTTGAATGTAGTCATAAGATAAAAAATTAATATAATGGTGATATATTTGTTGTTAATAATCCATTAGACTTACAATGTTTTTGCGAAGTCCTTCAAATTAATTATGGCAACAGATGGAAAAGATATATTTTTAAGTTCATTGAAATGGTGATCCTCTGTCACGATGTATTCAGCATTGGCAGCTATCGCACAATCTACGAACTTATTATCATCTTGGTCTGCTGTAATTAAATGAAAACGGTAATGAGGAGTTAGTCTCTTTACGTTTTCGCGAGTAAGAATCGTGTAGATAATCGCTTCAGCCACATACTTGTTTATGTTGCGGCTCATGACTTCCAGATACTCTTCTACGATTTCATTGCTTATACATAGTGTATAATCCCCATTTAAGAATGATTGCCATACTTTATGGCAGTCATTCTTCGCTGAAATTGCAATAATCAGTGAATTTGTATCCAATACAATGTTTCTCATATTCATTTATAGGGAGTACGTTCATGCAGTTGGTAGAATTTTTCGACTTTTTCCTCATTCAATTCTCCATTTTCCCACAAACGGTCAATCTCCTTTTGGGCTTGTTTGGCGAAATAGTCAGAAATAGCTTTTTTCAGTTCTGCCAAAGCTTCAGGACTATCTACAAACGACATCATGTCGAGCACTTGTAATTGAGCCGGATTAAAAACTGTCACATTCATACATTTGGATTTGGTTCTAATGCAAAAGAACAAATTTTTTTCTTTATTTCCTAATGGACATGCTAAAAGGATTAAAATTCAAATGGAGAATCAAAATCCTTCAACAGCGGATGCTTGGTACCTCAATTATTCATTGTTAATTATTAACTGTAACTAGTCTCTTCTGAAAATATCGCGTGTATAAACTTTTTCCTTTACGTCATCCAGACACGCATCGTAGCGGTTGGCAATGATGGCGTTGCTCTGCTTCTTGAAATCCTCCAGGCTGTTCACCACCCGTGAGCCGAAGAACGTAGTACCGTCTTCCAAAGTCGGTTCATAGATGATGACCGTGGCACCCTTCGCCTTGATACGCTTCATTACCCCCTGGATGCTGCTCTGGCGGAAATTGTCGCTGTTCGACTTCATGGTCAGGCGGTATACCCCGATGACACATTCCTTCTCCGCTTCCGGACTGTAATCCCCGCGGTTGTAATAATCGTAGTATCCCGCTTTCTTCAGCACCTGGTCCGCAATGAAATCCTTACGCGTGCGGTTACTCTCCACAATGGCCTGAATCAGGTTCTCCGGCACATCCTGGTAGTTGGCCAACAGCTGCTTGGTATCCTTCGGCAGACAGTAGCCCCCGTAACCAAAAGAAGGATTGTTATAATGCGAACCGATGCGCGGGTCCAGGCAGATACCCTGAATGATGGCCTGTGTGTTCAGTCCTTTCACCTCTGCATACGTATCCAGCTCATTGAAGTAGCTTACACGCAGTGCCAGGTAAGTATTGGCAAACAGCTTCACTGCTTCTGCCTCTTTCAGTCCCATGAACAGCGTGTCGATGTCCGGTTTCAAGGCACCCTCCTGCAACAGCGCCGCAAATTCGTGCGCCTTTTCCTCCAGATGCTCCCCGGCAATCGCCTGAATAGCCGCGTTCTCCTCGTCACGTCCGTTAATCAGTTTCGGGAAGCCTACGATGATACGGCTGGGGTAGAGGTTGTCATACAGCGCTTTGCTCTCGCGCAAGAACTCCGGCGAAAACAGCAGGTTGAATTTCTTTCCCGCAAGGGCAGAAGTGGAGCGGAACTTCTCCGCATACTTCACGTACAGGCTGCGGCAGTAGCCCACCGGGATGGTACTCTTGATCACCATCACCGCATCCGGGTTTACTTCCAGCACCAAATCAATCACCTCTTCTACATGCGACGTATCGAAATAATTCTTCACCGGGTCGTAGTTGGTAGGAGCGGCAATCACCACGAAATCCGCATTCCGGTAAGCTGAAGCCCCGTCCAGTGTAGCGGTCAGGTTCAGTTCCTTCTCTGCTAAATACTTTTCGATGTACTCATCCTGAATCGGGCTGATACGTTGATTGATTTTCTCCACCTTTTCAGGAATCACGTCAACAGCTGTTACCTGATGATGCTGGGCCAGTAGTGTGGCTATGGATAAACCTACGTAGCCTGTGCCGGCTACAGCAATATTGAAGTTGTTCATGTTTTAAAATAATAATGATACACAAAGGAAATGAATAATCTGTAAAAAACAAATTCCTTTTTAAAATTATTATTTATAGTGTATTCTTTTCAGTTAATAATGCCATATAATTTTCCAAAGTAAAGCGCCTGTAGAACTTTACAAATCCCATAAATAGGATATTACATATAAAAATCATTATAAGTATTAATAATATTCCAGTTTTATCTATTGGGAAATCTAGGTTTATTGAACTGATTCCTTTAAGTATAAGTACATCAGTAAAAAGGCATGCTATTAGACATATTGCCCTTAAAAATCCATATAATGCGATATAGTTATCTGTTTTTTTTTGGCAGTTTGGAATATTAAGATAAACATAATGCATTACTATTCTATGGTAATCAGCATTGGAATTTATTTCAGGTCTTGAAAGTGCAAGTTTTTGCGATAAATTAAACAATTTGGTTTGTATACTATTTCGAATGTATTCATCTAACGATCTGGTTATGAATGTATTTATTTTGAGTGGATATCCTAATGGTAAAATAAAGAATGTGATAGGGCATAATGTAATGAATACTAATACTCTCCAAAGTAAATTTCCTAAATTAAAATCATGGGCAAAAAAGGATTTCCAATAACTTGAATATGTCCTATCTTCTTCGTGTAATAAGTAATATGATGGATATTTAAAGATTTTATTGGCAAAATATTCAATTGTTGTGGATGATAAATAAGCGATTATATGTCCACATATATAGGATAGAACGATAAGTATTAATGTTGATTTCCACCATTCAATTGCAAGTTCATTTTTGAATGTATGCATAAAACTTACAATGCTGAAATAGTCACTGATTGATGCACCTTCTTTGAGAAATGTAATGTGTATGATAATTAATAAAGTTAACATACCTGGAAATAAATATCCAAAAAAATCATAGATGGAGAACGGGTTTTTTTCCATATTAGTTTGTGCTATTGGTAAGTGGGTCTGTTATAGTATTTGCATTTGATGTAGTGTATCCGATTTCTTCGGATAATTGCTCTTGAAGATGAGATAATTCTGGCTGGATAATGCTGAATGTCTGACAGCAGTCTTTTATAAATGTAGCTGAATTTAAGCAATAAAATCTTTGGTTTGTTTTTTGATAAAATTCATTAATCAGTTCTTGTCTTGGAGATATAATTTTTCCATAAACTCTATAGAACCAATCGTCTCTTGTTTTTCCTGTGGCAAAAATTACATCCGTATGACAGTCTGAAGCAAATTTTTGCATTTGCTCCCATATTATCATATCATGAAACATGATTCTTTTATTTGGATTTTGTTCTGTGCAATAACCTGGTGGAATGCTGTTTGAATATCGTTCTTGTGCTTGAACATATATTTCATTTAATTGAGCGTCACTATATGGCTCTCCTATTCGATTTTCGAATAATTCATTTATGGTCTCTTTTCTATTATCACTTTGCAGTGTGCCGCTAAGAGTGTCTATTTGGGTGTCTAATGTTTGATGAATTTGTTCGATTAATGTGTTTAGCTGTTGTGTCATTCCCGTATTTAAATAAGGATATCTTCTCTTGCTTGATATACTTTCTTTACAACTTGTTAGATGATGAAGAGTACTCTGTATATTAGTTATTTGTTGTATGATTTCATTATTGATACTTTGATGGTACAACCAGGCTATATCATAAGGTAACCATAAGCGTCTTTTGATAGCATCATCTTTTAGAATAGACAATAAACTGTTTGCATCATTTTCTTCTAATCGAAATATGTCTAGTAGGAAACATGTGTCAATGACAAAAACTGCATTCTCCAAGAAAGACTTGGTTTCAACTTGGGTCATTGGATAATAGCCAGGAAAAATCTTTTTCATGTTTATAAGATTAGATTATTTTTTACCCATTCATTAGGTGCCAACACTTTTGTCCATGCTGCAGATTTCCCACTTAAGATGATTATTAATCGATCGTTATTGTCAATATATTTGATTAAAAAATCTCTAATTTCTATATGATTCTTTTCACTTATGATAGCCCATGTGGATTCAGTTAGTCTTCCCCATGTAGGAAACGATTTTAAAGCAGCGTATAAATCTTGATAATTTTTATTTGGCTGACATAAGTCATAGCTAATGATATAACAATGTTTCTCTGTCATTTTGATTTCATTGTTTAAAGGTTAAATAGTAGGAGGTTTATGTTTTATAAAAACATTTGACTGACTATTGGGAAGTCTTTTAGGTAAAATAAAAGCGAAAGAGAGTTTTTGATTATTCGCTATCTCATACAAAGATAAGCAATGCTATCCATTTCTTAAACTTAAAAAATCACTTGATAAACTTTCACTTCTCCTTCTTTTCTTGGTTTGTCTTTTGCTGTTCTATAGCTTGGCTAATAATATTTTTAATTTTCGATATTCTATTGTAAACGGAATTTTCTTTATCTTTTAAATCAAGAATTCCTTTTTTTACTTCTGGTAATAGTAAGAGTGTCTTTTGTTCTATATCATTTAATTGTTTGATTATATTTTTTATACTAGATATAAATGAGTCCTCTGTTTCAGATATCAAAAAATCTTCTATCTCCAGATTGTAATCATAAATCAGTTTTTCGAGAATTTGTTTTATATATTTAAAATCACTTTCTTGATATTTTTGAATACTATTGTCTCTCTCTTTTTGATACTTTGTAAGGTATTCTTCAATTGAAGAATGAAAATATGTATGTATTTCTTTTCTGTTTTTTATATCAAGTATTTTAATACATCTCTTTTCAATCTTGATAAGATCTTCTCTGACTCTACTTTTTATCGTAAATATTTCAGAATTATGTCTTTGTACTATTGTGTATATGTTGTTTAAGGCTTCAGGGGTATAATCAATTATATTGTATAAATCATTGAATTTGATAGTCCATTCAGGCTCTATGGGACTTACATACAAATCAAATCCTCTGAAAACCATTTGTCTTGGGATTTGTTTGATTCTTTCGTATTGTTTTAACGAAGTCCTAAATAGGATATTTGTTTTAAAGGGATTCTCTTCAGATGCATTAATGAATTCCCTTATATTTCCCACATTCTCATCTATGTTTTTGATGGTATTTTTTAAATCGAGTTCTAGAATTTGAAGATTGTTTAGGCTATCTAGCTTTTCTTTATTTTTTTCTTTTTGTAAAGATTGCAGGAATTGTAACTTTTGTATATTATTGGCTTCTACTTGCATTCTAAAAGCTAAGAAAGTTGTAATTACACCTGCTATAGCGATGAATGGATTCATAATACCCCCAATTGTGTCTCCAATTGTTCCTGTCCCTGTAAAATCTAATCTGTTACAACAGCTACTTGCTGTGAATATATAGGGCGCAATGAAACTAAATGCTATGAAAGCAAAGGAAAGCCATATTAGTATGGTAGATGCTTTAAATAAGGATTTACTATTTTTCATCATAAATTGATTTTTAATGTATTGCTTTGTTTGTATTCTTGTTGATTTTGTTTAATATTTAATTCCTTCATTAGCTTAATTGCATGTTTTTTGTCTTCATCGTTATAATAACATAATATCCATTTGGCATTTGGAGATATAGAAGCTGCTATATGTTTGAAGTAAGGTTTGTCAATTTCATTATATGAATGGCCGAGAACAATTACTTCTTTTATATTTGAAAGTTGATTAAAAAATGCAGAATGATTGTCTATGATTTCTTCTGTGTGCTTTCTCATTTTATCGTAAAAGGTATAAACTGCATTTTCCGCAAATTGTTCATGACCTATCTCATGTGATTCTATATCTCCATTTATATCATAACTTATAAAAGGATTTTTACTACCATATAATGCTTCTTTTACATTGAAATCTTCAATGTTTTTCCCATGTCCAAATATTAGCTTTTCTCTAACTTTATTGTGGATATGTGTAATATTAGAGGTGGGAATTTTATAAATTATTTCTAATACCTCTGTATAATTAAATGTTAAATAATAAGCAGATGGATCTAGATTATAAGTCTTATTGAGTTTGGATATTTGCAATGAATTAATCCATTCTTCAAACCCCTTGCGTAACTCCTTTAATAGTTCATCACATTTATTTTCTATTTCATATTGAGCAGTATACCAGTCTCTGTCTCTAAAGTCTTCGGAGGCTAAGTTGGGAGTATTCTCTTTGATAATTTCTGTCAGTGAATCATAATTAATTTCTTTCTCTAGGTTATTTTCAAAATCGGCCCAAAGTTGTGATTTTTCTCTTATGTCATAGAATTCTGATAATGTAGTTAATATATCTTTTCTATTATTTTCAAGGTATTTATAGAAATCCATATAACCGCATGCAAGTCCATGTCCTTTGTCAAATCCGTTTCCTATTATATAGAGTTTCTGGTTGCTAGTGGATTGCATAGCTTCGTTTTCTTATCTGATATATTTAGTTTTATGAAAAGCAATATCCCTTATAGGTCGTGTATACCATAGGGATATTACTGTTTTCCTTTTCCTTTTCTTATACTGTCTGATGATTGATGCAGATACCTTTCAGGTACCATTCATACAAGCGGTGAATACCTTCGTCTATTTCTACTTTATGGTGCCATCCCAGGCTGTGCAGCTAGCGTGCCGTCCGGTTTTGACGCATCCCAGCGCAGTTCGCCCTTGAAGCCGATTTCCTTCATGATCTTTTCGGCTACTTCACGGATGGACAGTTCCTTGCCCGTACCCACGTTGATGTGGCAGTTGCGGATTTCCGTGATGCCGTCGGCGTTCTTCACCGAAGCGTCGTATGTCTGCTTGAAGTCCACGTTCAGCAGTACATGTACGCTGGCATCTGCCATTTCTTCACTCCACAAAAACTCACGCATCGGCTTTCCCGTACCCCAAAGCGTAACCGCTTCCGGTGTGATGCCGAACTTCGCCAGCTTTTCCAGAATCTCTTTGTCCGTATTATTTCCGTTTACACCTTCCACCGGACGCAGGTTGATGTCCTTACGTACCGCATCCCAGTCGCCCTCGTTCAGGCATTTCGCCAGGTGAATCTTGCGGATCATGGCCGGCAGTACGTGGCTGTTTTCCAGGTGGAAATTATCATTCGGACCGTACAGGTTGGTCGGCATTACGGCGATGTAATTCGTGCCATACTGCAGGTTGAAGCTTTCACACATCTTCAGTCCCGCAATCTTCGCGATGGCATACGGTTCGTTCGTATATTCCAGCGGGGAGGTGAGAAGCACCTCTTCCTTCATCGGTTGCGGAGCCTCGCGCGGATAGATACACGTACTGCCCAGGAACAGCAACTTCTTCACCCCGTGACGGAAACTCTCGCCAATCACGTTCTGCTGAATCTGTAAGTTCTGGTAGATAAAGTCCGCACGATATTGCAGGTTGGCCATGATGCCTCCCACATGTGCCGCAGCCAGAATCACCGCATCCGGCTGTTCCTCGTCAAAGAACTTCTTTACCGCTATCGGGTCCAGCAAATCCAGTTCCTTGTGCGAACGTCCTACCAGGTTATTATAACCTCTTTCCTTCAGGTTATTCCAGATAGCGGAACCCACCAGTCCGTGGTGTCCCGCTACATATATCTTCGCTGATTTGTCCATAGTTTCAGAGACAGAAGAACAAAAGAACATATAATCTTCATTATTAATTCTTCATTCCTCATTCTTCATTATTTCACGATTCCTTTCTCCAGGTATTCTGCCAGGTTCGTACGGATTTTTTCGCCCGCCTTTTCTACAGCTACCTTCGCCATATCTGAATCCACCATGATGTTGATCAGTTCCTCGAAAGAAGTCTTGGTCGGGTTCCATCCCAGTCTGGCTTTCGCCTTGGTCGGGTCACCCCAGAGGTTCACTACGTCAGTCGGACGATAGAAGTCTTCGCTCACTTCCACCAGACACTTGCCGGTAGCCTTGTCGTATCCCTTTTCGTCGATTCCTTTGCCCTTGAATTCCAGTTCGATGCCGGCACGCTTGAAGGCCAGGTAACAGAATTCACGCACACTGTGCTGTTCGCCGGTAGCGATGACGAAATCTTCCGGTTCGCTGTTCTGCAGGATGAGCCACATACATTCCACGTAATCCTTGGCATATCCCCAGTCGCGCAGAGAGTCGAGGTTACCCAGGTACAGCTTTTCCTGCTTGCCCTGTGCGATACGGGCCGCAGCCAGCGTAATCTTACGTGTGACGAACGTTTCTCCGCGGCGTTCTGATTCGTGATTGAACAGGATACCCGAGCAGCAGAACATGTGGTAAGCCTCGCGGTATTCCTTCACAATCCAGAAACCATAGAGCTTGGCCACTGCATACGGGCTGTAAGGATGGAACGGCGTGTTCTCGTTCTGCGGCACTTCTTCCACCTTTCCATACAGTTCCGAAGTAGATGCCTGATAGATGCGGCAAGTCTCTGTCAGTCCACACAGACGTACGGCTTCCAATACACGGAGTACCCCTGTAGCATCTACGTTGGCCGTAAATTCCGGCGAGTCGAAGCTCACCTGCACGTGGCTTTGTGCAGCCAGGTTGTAAATTTCCGTGGGGCGTACCTTGCTTACCACTTGCAGAATACTCATGGAATCCCCCAAATCCGCATAGTGCAAATGAAATTTCGGTTGTCCTTCCAGATGTGCGATACGTTCGCGGAAGTCCACTGACGAGCGGCGAATGGTACCGTGTACATCATACCCTTTTTCCAATAAGAATTCGGCCAGGAACGATCCGTCCTGTCCTGTAATACCTGTGATTAGTGCTACTTTTCTTTCCATAATGGTCAATAGTTCGTTAAAAATTAGCCCAGCCTAAGCGGCTCTGGCAGTAAATAAAATGAGTTCTTTGAAAAGTTTGTCAATTAATTGCGTGTTTGGTTCAA
>MNQS01000101.1:0-988 GCA_001915545.1 Bacteroides sp. 43_108
GATGGAATTTGTTAGAAATGTAAAATCATCCAATGATGACATTTCAGAAATCTAATATTACATTCTGACAGTCCGAACAGTACTTTGCAGGCGAACTTTAAACAATCTGTTACGATTATAAATGTCTCTTTCAAAGATGAAGTTTTAATGGGACAATTAACCAGATCTGTTTCTGTTACCTCAGGTCATTCAGCGACTTACACTGTTTATGGTGTTGAAATCACAGAACGGGAAGATGATAGAGGAAATTACGACTCTTGGGAGGAAAATTATACCTTTGCAGTCACATCGGGATCTCCAGCATCACGATTGGATAGTTATGACAGATATAACGGTGAGGTGTCTGAGAGCATGACCAGCAAAGAAAAATCATTCACTTTGGTTGTGGATGGTGTCACTGTTTGCTCCAATGAACCTATTTCAAATGTTGGCAAAGTTGATAAGGTAATTGGAAACTATAGGTATTTTTTTTGATTTAATTTCGCATTACAGATGAGGTTATGTCAGTGTTTTGACACCTCATCTTTCTCTGCCAAACTATTGGATACTTAAAATAGATTTTCACAATGTACTGGCAGTTATGAACGGCAACATAAAAATTAAAAAGAGCAACTGTTCATCTCGGACAGTTGCTCCTGTAAAAACGGTTCAATATTAGTAAAAAACGACAATCTTTATGAATGAAATTATTTATAAAGACCCTGTATCTTTTGATAAGAACTGTTCTCTTCTTATGAGGGCAAATTCAGTTCTTTATCAAGAAAGACGCAAAATATATTATTTCAGTATTTCACCTTTCTCATTGAAGAACACCGTACTTTCAGCTCCCTCCTTGTCTGTCAGAACAACCTGATAGGTCTTGCTGCCATCCTCTGCCGCTTCCACCGCCGCTTCCTTAACGGTTGATTCCGCAAAATTTTTGGCGATTGCTTCCGTTACCGCTGCCGGAAGGTCTTTCACTTCAATAGGGGTGAAGTCATTTACTGCC
>MNQS01000101.1:1001-2077 GCA_001915545.1 Bacteroides sp. 43_108
ATGCCACTGTTGTTCCTAATCCCATTACCAATGCTACTGCAACAAAAAATTTTTTCATAATCTTATATTTTTAATGGTTATTGTTTTACGATAATGATAAGGCAATTCCCATGCCAAAAGAATATTTATTCTGATTATCAGTTAATTGTCATTTTTTTATTATGTAAAAAATGGAAATAATCCTCATATAGTGTGGTCTGATGTAGAATGTTTCCACACTTATAAAAATAGGCAGGAATTCTGCCTATTTTGTGCGTAAAACCAAAATCTGTTGCACATTAACTTCTGTTACAAGTTCTTTTTTATTTTGTATGACAAGATAAAGGCTATTATAACAAGAGGCTGTCAAGTCATTTTTTTAAGACAGCCCCTTGTATTTTATCTGATAGTGGGCATGAATACAATGTTAATAGTTATATCCTTTGTCGCTGTAAATGAATATGAACCGGCTGATGTCTGGGAGTATTCCCCAAGATCGTCCAAAGCCTGCCATCTGGTAGTAAAGAAACCTCTCAGATAGTTATATCTCCAGCGGTCACCTTCTCCCGGCACGGCATAATCCGCACCATCCGCATATATTGTTACCCGGTCTCCATATGAGAACTCACGGGTTTGCTGACCGGAACTCAGACCGGTAGCAGAAAAGCCAATTCTGAAATCACCGTGCGTATACAAGGAGAAAGAATTGTTACTCCACATGCCAGTCTGTATAGTCACCTTTATAGGATTGTCCGCTTTGAAATCGTATACGAATCTGCTTCCATCAGGATAACGGCTGTAATCATTGTACGTAAATAAATATTGACCATATTGTCCGGAGGGTATCCCGTTGCCATTCACATACCATTCATCCTCTCCATATTTCCAACCGGATTCCGGCTCTGGAGATATCAGGTAACCACCTCGTTCCAAGTTTTCATCATCCGGTGAAAGATTCAATACTATTTCTGAAGCAGATGGCAGCAATGTGGTTTCACCACGTTCATCAAAGACATCCAGTTTGCCTCTTCCTGTCCGGATGGAGAAATAGAACGTTTTACCGGCTTTTGAAAAGTTCGCCTGCAAAGTACTGTTCG
>MNQS01000214.1 GCA_001915545.1 Bacteroides sp. 43_108
GAAAATGGGCAATAATAATGGCACATAAAGTGATTATACTCTATCGACTTTATATGCCATATTACTTTTTAGGGACATTTACTGAATATCCCTAAAATAGTAAATGGCCTTATCTATATCCTTTTCTACATAATCCGAACCCTTCATGTAAAAAGCTCCAAGTATATTATACATAACTGGTATTCTTGCAAACATCTCATCCAGATGTTCCATCTCTGGAATATTTTTACCTTCTTTCAATAGGAATATTGTCAACAATATTTTTGCATCAAGATTTCCTTCTGCGACTTGCGATTCCAAAAAAGGAATAAGCTCTGTTGTATCTTTGATTAAGATAATTTCAGTTACCAATCCAAGAAACGGACAACGTTGAGTAATTTCGCTCAGTTGATTGTTGAAAGCTATGCTGTCTTTTTCTTTGTAAGCTTTTTCAATACCACTAAACAATAAACATAAGCCACTGTCATTCATATATTCTTTAAATCTACGTCCTCCGAATTCACCAGCCTGATTATACAAAAACATAGCCATTACATAATCCTGCCCGACTCCCAGACCTGACTCATAAAACCTAGCCAGCTTTTCATAAGCAGTAAATTCTCCTTGTCTTGCCTGTTCTCGATAAACATCAACACTATCTTTCCAATTCACAGAATCTGATGCTATTGATTTCAACGAATTTCCAACATTCAAAAACGGATGAGCAGAAACATCTGACAACAAAAAAACATTCACCAACAGAAAGAGGCAATATGCCTTAAAATAAAAAACAAGTCTATTCATATTAAAACAATTAAATTTCATTTTTCAAACTTTCGAGAAATACAATTATAACGTACCTTAATAGAGATGACTCCGCAGACAAAAATATCATCGGATTATCACTTTCTTGTATTTATCATCATACCTGACAATATAAATTCCTTTATCCAGACCAGCAATACAGTCGGTCGTACCAGAATACACCAGCGCTCCATCAGCACGAAACACGCAAACGCTAAAAACATCATCGAAAATGATTGAAATGTCCTCTACTCTAACGCAACAAGGTTCTTCGCCTATAGTATGTATGCCTGCAGATACCTTATTTGCCGACAGATTATAATACAATGTCTCCAACATTCCGTTCTCCCATTTTTCAGATTTCTCATTCCATGCAAAAGATGCAACATAGAAATCTTCAATCATTATACTACCATCATCCCTCATTCTGAAATGCCATTTATCGCTCCAATCGTTATCATCTTCATCGAAAACATATATGGCATAAAGAGGAAAATCTTTACCGGCACTTTTCAGTATATTATAATAAGAAATATCTATCGTTGCCGTTCCATCTCCATTATCAAGCAAAAGAAATCCACCGTCATTGTACGCTGTCAAATCCTCCCCGAACATTGAAGTTACAAAATAGCTGTCATTTTTGTTCTCAATCGTCATCTCAAAATCATCACTATATTCCTGCGTTGGATTACCTATAACATGATTTGATGCCACAATATAGTGTCCACTCCAATCCGTAAAAACAACATCTGCCCGTTTTTTAACAGTCACAGCACACGAAGCGACCAGTTCGTTTACCGTTTTTACAAAAATTCTTGCGCAGCCTTCACTCAATGCAGTCACTGTTCCATCTGCAGAAACATTTACAACTTTTTCATCATCAATCATCCACACCAGCGTTTTATCTGTTGCCTCTTCAGGGCTTATATCAACTTTGAGTTGAAATGTTTCACCCTCATAAAGCGTCAATTCATCAGCATTGAGAACAATAGCTTCCGGTTCAATATACGAATCGACACTTACCCTGCACGTTGCATATTCTCCACTTCCATCTTGTGCCTTACAGAAAACAGTTGCAGTTCCGGAATATTTTGCCGTAACAGTTCCGTCAGAAGCAACAGCTGCTACAGAAGGATTATCTGATGACCAATGTAAACTTTTATTTGTTGCTGTAGAAGGATAAACTGCAGCATTCAATTGTATAGTTTCTCCTGCATTAAGAGACAAATCTGTTCTATCCAGAGATATGCTTGACACGTAAACAACGGCCGGCTCAACTGTCAGACGACAAACATCAGAACATCCGCTTCCGTCCGCCGCACGACAAGTTATCGTAGCCGAACCGGTGTTCTTTGCTGTTACCAACCCACGACTGTCAACATATGCAACAGACGTGTTGCTGCTTGACCAGTTTACATTTCTGTTTGTGGCATTGGTAGGGTATACATCTGCTGTGAGCTGCAAAGTACTTCCTTCTGTCAACTGTGCGCTTGACCTATTCAGCGATACTCTTGTTACACTGACAGATGTGGATTTAACCTCTACCGTATAATAAAAATCCATTGTACGGTAGAAACCATCAATAACATAACTGCACTTGAAGTATACCTTGCAAGAAGACGTTGGTTTTATTCCTTTTATTCTGGCGTAATTCTGAGTCGAACTTGTAACAATCACATATGAACTGTTATCCGAAGTCCATGAATAACTCAAAACTCTGGAATATCTGAGTGTCCGTTGATAGACATCGGCCAAATATATTGTAGCAGTCTTTCCTTCATAAACCTCTGCTTCGCCAGCTTTAGCTGAAGCAAATACATGCTGGCCACCACTAAACATCAATGCTAATATAAGCATTACAAATCTCATTACTACACAAAAATTTCTCATAGAATGCGGTTAATTTATACTGTTATACTTTTGATTCCGAAATATTAATGTTGCTATACGCGGGTACGTAATCAAAAAAATTACATCTATTCAGCCTTCTGAAACATAATTTTTGCCTTCCGCATATAATATTGAGAACGTTCACGTGCATTTTCTGCGTATCTGGAATTAGTCTCAGCTTTCTCAGTTGCATCGGCAGCCCATCGCTGATATGTTTTCACCTTATCATAATTTTGATGTTTAGAATAGTATTCAGCCTCGCGCAGATATCCCTGAGCTCTTCGATTATAATACTCAACCTCACGTTCATATTTCATAGCTTGCCTTGTGTAATATTCTGCCTCATTCTGATATTTATTCGCCATTCTCATATAATAACTATCTTGCCCAGAAACATGTAGGCCTCCCCAAAGCAACAATAAGCAAATCAAAAAATGTTTCATATCCGATTCAATTTATCTATCAAATACTGTGAAGCAAAGTCAAGCGCATTTATTATATGAGGAACAATAGTTTCGTATCGCTCCCCTTCCACAATCTTATGATCATACCCCAAAGAGACACTCCCGCACTCAAGCACGACAACCTTGATATATTTGACATTCCTGTTTGTTTCGTTTATTGCAGCAGTAAGTCTTGCCTCATCATAATCTGAAGCATAAAACAAATGCGGTATGCTAAAACGTATCAAATCTTTACCATTGCTCTTTGTGTAAAAGAAATGCTTTTCATTAAATATAAAATGCCACCCAAGAGGAGACATATACTCCGCATTTCCGCACACTTTCTTGATTACATCAACTATTTCAAATTCATTCTCCATAACATACTAAAGATTATTTACCTTTTATGATAAAAGAGCGAAAATTGTAACCAATCCTATCACCATATAAACACAAAATAGGCCGCGTCGAACATTTCCGGCACGGCCAATTTCGTATGAAGCACAATAAATATCAGAATAGTCAAAACATACTGCTAAAAAATATATACCAAGCAAACACGTACAATCAATCCAGCATTACGAATGGCGCCCAATAAAACGCTTCAGGATAAAGTTTGCGTATATAATTTTTAGCTCGTTCAAATGCTGTACGTTTATTCCATTTATTCTTCTTGTCTACTAACTCTTCATAAAATTTAATCATAAAATCACGCGCAACATTGTCATCAACATTCCATAATGTCATAACTATGGTTTGCGCACCGGCTTTTTTAAATGCACGCTGCAACCCATACAAACCTTCTGACGTTGCTTTTCCTTGTCCAGATTTACATGCAGACAAAACGACCATTTCCAGCCCATTCAAATCCAACATTGAAATGTCATTGGCAGTCAAAATGCCTCCCAAAGAACCTTTAGGCAATTCTCTACCCAACCATGCGACATTACCGCCAGACAAGACCAAACCAGAAAGAAACATTGCATCACGGTATCCTTTTAAATATTCATTGTGCAAGGCTTCTTCTGGAGTATAATAGAAACCGTGAGTAGCCAAAAGCAATAAATCCGGTGCACACCCGCTCATACTAACAAAAGACTCTGCAGTGCCGTCAGTCTTCGTATAAGGAGTTACATCAAAATTATTCTTTTCCAATATTTCTGCAACAGCTTCTACTTCCTGCAAAGACCCAGGTAGACTTATCAATACAGAATCACCTCTAACTAAATTTCCACGCAATGCAAAAGTCATAGGCAACTTATATTCCTTAGCATCTTCGACCATTTCTTTTGTATCCATATCATAATCAAGTCCACCATACAACACTGCTGTCGGCTTAGTTTTAGAGATATTTAAAGATGCCTGATAACGCATCAGCTCACGTGCTGATGACAAACGTATGAAATTATAATGGTCGCCCAATAGACTTCCATCTTCCAGAGGAATAGACTCCAAAGATATCTGAAACAATAGCTGAGAAGGGACATAATAGACAGTTGAACCTTCAACAACATATTCAGACAAAGGCTTCCAAAGTATCTGACGAATCTTAGAAGCATAAGGCTCTTCATAAAAGCAATCCGGTTCTTTCAAATATAAAGAATCGATATTACTTTCAGAAAAAAGAAGTTTCAGCAGAGGATATTTTTGTTTCTTATTTATAACAAAAGCCGCGTATTTACGTCCTTGCGATTCTGAGACGAAGTCTGTAAAATCTATCAATATATCATTTGTTCCCAACTTATCTTTAACGGCGTCATAATCAATATCCATAAACTCAGTTATGTCACCGTAGTCGCGACACGTTGAAACAAGCTTTTTACTTAACATATCTATCTTAGCCGACATCTCAGTAATACTATCAGAATTTGCCTCAAAGTCTTTCTCTAGTTCTTTTACCCGCGAACGCATAGCGGCAATTAGAGAAAAAGTTTCCAAAGCCTTTTCGTTGCCACTATTCTTTATGACATCAAAAGCTGAACGGTCCGACTCCAAAAGAAAGGCTTTAGACAAAATCAATGCATCATAACAAGATTGTGTAAACTCTGTTTGGTTTCTATCGGCCTTAATAGCAAAAGGCGCCATATTTATAAGCATACCGGATATCTCTGACCAAAAACCGTCACGTTCTGCAGTTGTTAAATACGGCAACTTGTTTTTCAGTTCTGCTTTCAAAATGGCAACTGATTGAATATAATCACGGCATGCTTCATCAAGGTGGCCGGCAAAAGCCTCAGCATTGGCCTGATAGTTAAGAGCATTTATATATTCAATATTGTTTTCACCATATAGTCCCTTTATTCGTTCTGCGTATAAGGTATACAAACGTTCTGACTCATCATAATGTCCAAGTTTGTGTTCCATGCCACCAATCAAAGGAAGAAGTCTTATACGGTTACCATCTGTTTCCGGGTATTTTGCAGCCAGCAAGCTGTCAACTTCCTTATAATAGGCCAAAGCCTTATCATATTCTTTGAACATGCTGTAGCACATGGCACTTGTTGTATAATAAGAATAAGCTTTTAGTGGGTCAAGTTGCATTTTAAGTATTAAAGACATTGAGTCCAATGCCTCAACGCATTTATCTTTGTTCCCCATCAACTTATAGACTCCAGCTATTGCATGATAGGACATGTAATAATCGGCATCGTTGGGCTTTATCAATTTATGCTCTTCTTCCACACACAAATCTGCAAAGTTTAAAGCTTGCTTATAATCACCGACTGCAATATATAAATCACGCAACCTCAAATAATGTACAAATCTGTCGCTTGTCATCATATTTCCCGTTTGCCTCACATATTCGTCGTTTTTTCTATACCAGAGTTCCGCAAGCTTCAAATTTCCCTGTGACTTAGCCTGGTCACCTCTGTAAATATTGTATTCAAACTTTACTTTTGCATCATCGGTTACAGAAACTAAAGAATCCATCAAAAGCGCCAAGCGTCCTTCTTCTTCTGTATCACCCAATATAGAATTCAAAGTTTCTAGCTTTATCAATATTGACAACAGCTTAGCCTTGTCATCTGTTTCCTCCGCAAGAATTTGTGCCGATTGATACTCGGCCAAAGCCTTTTGCATGTCATATTTGCAGTAATATATTTCTGCAATATTGCATAATGTATTTATCTCATCTTTGACCTGACCTATTTTTCTATATTCTTGAAGAGCTTGTTCCATACAGACAAGAGCGCTGTCATATTCTTGTCCAATCATATATGCACAGCCTTCGAAATACCAAGTCATAGGGATTTTAGGCTCAATATACTTTTTAAGCATTTCATTTGCAAATGGCAATATTTCCTCCAGAATCGTTCTTGCTTTTTGCAGGTTAGCAGAATTATCACGGTCGATAAAATCACATGCGTACATGCAACCACTATAAGCATATTTGAAATATAGATTTGCTTTTACAGAATCTGCAATATTGCTTTGCATTACATTACGCGCCAAAAGATATGAGTTTTTATAATCTTCAGCTTTAAAACTAAATGTACAAGCAACAATCTGGCTGTATAGATAAATATTCTTTTCTTCTTCTGTTTGTTGTTTCTCCGTACTACGACTTATAACATTCAGAAGTTCCAATGCTTCATCATATTTTTTGTTTTGACCAAGCATCAAAGCACGGGTCATGGCCCCTTCAAGCTCGGCCTTTGTCAATACTTGCGCCTTAGCAATACTGCATGAGACGATAAAACAAAACAATATAACTGATTTTACAATTGCATTTACCATATATCATTCATTTAGCATAACATTATAAAGCGAATCTGCCTTCTCCTTATATTCTCCCGGCGCCTTTCTTATCTGTTCAAGCAAAGTTTTTGCGTCATCATTACGGCCCAATCCGATATAAGCATAGACTTTCAACCAAGACAAATCATCAAGACGCATTTTCTTCTGCATTCGTTCATACTCCAATTGTTCGTGCATTTCGTCATAAACAGAATCATTTACATTATAACAAATATCTGATAATTCAGACATCTTCATTTCTTTCTCATATTCTTCAATCAACGCCAGAGCCTCTTTATAGTTTCCCTTTTTAATGACTTCCTGAATTTCATATAAATCACCAGCACCTCTAGCTGTATTTTCTGACAGGATATTACCACTAAATACAATATCCGGTTCTCGGTTAAACGGATTTATGACGAACAGTCCGACAAGAATGACGGCAGCTATTCCAGATACCCAGTACCAGATCTTTCGTTTAGGCTTTGATTCTTCTTTAGACGCAACATCCAGATGAGGTACTACTGCATCATATTTAATATCAGAGCAAGCAGAAGCTAATTCACGTTCTACTGTTCGTTCCTGCTCAATCTCCTCATCCCACTGCTCCATCAGTTCATCCAACATAGCCTGCTCGCATACCGATTCTTTTACAAGCTTTGTATAGTTATACTGTTCACGCAGTTCTACATTTGTTTCAAGTTCTTTCTCAAACAATATCTTATCGTCTTCGGACATGCGTCCAAGAACATAATCATCTATTCGGTCCTGAAGTTTATTATCCATATCATGTAAAATTAAGAGTTCAGATAATTTCTATATTTCTCTCGAGCAACAACCTTCAGCTTATCCATGCACTTATTCTTTGCAGTTTTCAAAGCATCCTTACTGGTAAAAGATTTAAGCTCATCCATAATACGATCAAGCTTCATTTCTTCATAATAAAACAGTTTCAATATTTGACTGCACCTTTCAGACATATTGGCTATTGTGTCCGCAACAATTTCACGCATGACCATCTCATAAGAAGAATCAAGAAACGGACTTTCATACAAAGATTCAGATGCTACGGTGTCAATAATTGTGAACCCATCGTCGTCACAATCATTCTTTGTTGCGTGCGGCGTGAAATCACCGATTAGTTTATCCTTATTTATATCTCGAACAAGTTCTTTATTGTTATTCTTAGCAATACTCATCAAATATGTTGTCAAACTGCTCGTGAAAGGTTCACCATTTTTCCCTTTCAACACTCCGTCTTCTACAAAAACAGCTTTTGTCCTTACCTTATTCCACAATATCTTATAAGAATTGTGTACAATCTGTTTTTTCATATCACCGACAAGGAAAAACTCAGAATTACAATGTCTCTCGAAATAGCTCTCCCAATGTCGATACAAAGCATACTGAATTCTTCTATCATCCAGTAATCCCTGAATATATTCAACATCTGTATACTTCGTTCCCCTATTACCCCGAGTTTCTTTATCAAAAGGAATCGTCTTTCCCATACATTTATTTATTTTTTCAATCGTAATATATCTGAAATAGATGCATTGCCGTCGGTTCCAGAAAAGACCGGCGTCTGAGGCAACGCACCTCTATGTTTTTTCATAAAGGAAACCAAATAATCCACAATCTGCCTGTCAGAAAGATTCTTACCCTCCTGCATCATTTCAAACAAAGCACAAGTAAGTTTCCCGACTTTCTTATCTTTCATTTCATAGTTGTTTTGGTAATCCTTGCAGGCACTTATCGACAACCAATCCTGCACTACAGCTTCAGTCTTCACCCTTTTACGCCGACTCTCCGGAATTATGAAATTATCCCAAGTGCCACGTACAGCCCATTCATCCGCACCCGTGTCCCTGGTTGCACTTCCGCTATGGCATGCATCCACTACAACCAGAATCTTTCCATTAGGACCAACCTGCCGTCTTATGACCGTAAGCATTCGTCCAACTTCGTCATCTGACAAATGTTTTTCTCCACGATCCTTCGCACAATATTTTTTATAAGCATCATAAGGAATCCAGGCTTCGTCCAGACCATCGCTCTCATCGCCTTCACAATCCGTCATCTGTTGCCCGTGTCCAGAAAAATGAATATAAACAACATCTCCATCCTTGCATCGACTTGCAAGCTTTCTGAAAGAAGCAACAATACCCGCCTTCGTAGCCTTACTATTCACCAGCGTATCAATATTCTTGAAACCAGCAGAACGCAACATCTCCACAACCAAAAGCACATCATTATCACCATTGATTTTAGCCCAGGCCTTATCTTCTTGTTCTCCCAGACCTATAACAAGAGCTCTTTTCGTCTGTGCCGTAACAGACACAGAGGAAAAGAGCATAAACATCAAAAATACGATTCGTATAAAAGAAGTTTCCACTAAATTAAACTTTACATTTTAATAATCAGGAATTAGTCCTTCACCCATGCATTTCGGACAACGTCCATCTGTATAACAATAATTACATGGTGAAGTATGTCCATAGTATGAAGTTTCTCCAAGCCCCCTGCAAACAGGGCACCTGGTTGTACCGTTACATGTAGGACAAACTCTGGAACGTCCACCACCAGATGACGGAGATGCATCAAAATTATCATCTAAAGACGGATAAAAATCATCTACTGACCCTCCACTCATCACATGACGTCCTTGAGCAGCTGACACTGCATCAACTTGTCCTGCACCGTTACAGAATCCACAAGTATAACCTCCATTACTTCCTCTTCCGAAACAAAAAGGACACGGTTCCATCTGTTCAGTTTGTACAGGCTGCGCACCAGACATATTTCCACCGTCTTCAATCATCTGTCTAAAACCAGATATCATTTCAACAGCTTTCTCATATTCTTCATCAGACAGAGTTTTTTCTCCATTACAAGTCAAGCATGTCTGAACCTCGCCATAAACGTTCACCTCTCCACGCCCCATGCAAACAGGACATTCCTTTCTATTCACGCAACTACACATTAAAGTCACAAGAATTATATACATCAAAAAACGTCTCAACATCAATATAAATCTTTTAAATGAAAATATCCCCGATTTAAACGTACCATGGAAGAGATGAATAAAAAATACATCTCTTCCATAAACAAAGGCTATATATCAGAAGGAACAAATTTATACTTGTGGCACCGGGCCGTATTGATTATCATGTGGCTCACTTGGAAAACACATAAATATCAATAAAACAATTCCTCCAACATAAGGGATTGCACCTAACCAATACCACCACCCGCTACGTCCTGTGTCATGCAAACGACGAACCGTAACTGATATAGATGGTGCTATTAACCCCAATGCTATCAACGCATATCCAACAGCGACAGCACCTATCACAACATCTCCATCTCCTCCCGACAACAATGCCCCCATTATAGCGAAAACTATAGAAACAGCAATACATGTCAAAAAAGTAAAAAGATAAAAGAACCAAAACTCAGTTCTGGACGCACGCCCTTCAAATGTTGCATATTTATGTTTTAGACAAGTTTGAACAACATCCATGAATGCCGTACTACTGGAAGAACCTTGATATGACCGACTGCCTTGTTTCTGATAATTATTCCCTGTATGTGCTTTTTGACCATTGCTAGAATAACCAGTATTTGAGTTATTGTTGTCTACAAACGGTTGCGGAGGATTTTGCTGCGAGTTATTATGCATAGTTCTGCCTACAGACGCGTTACCAACAGTCTGATATCCTATAGGATTTACAGGAGGAGGCATAAACAAATGTCTTAACTCCTCAACCTCACCAGCTTTCACCCATTGGGTCATACCAGCTTTCCAAACTAGTGTATTTTCATTAACACCATATTTCAACAACTCATTTTCTAGAACAGGACCTTGTTGTTGCCCTTTTAGATTTACAAAATAATACATACTACAGATTTAAAAATTAACAAATATTCTTTTAATTAATTATGCTTATGTGACTATATATGACAATAAAGAAATAAATTCTCAAACAATGATACGGAAGTAAACGACAGCATAGAATATAAACTTTAAAAAGTTGGCTAATTATCCAATAACGTAATAAAATCTCTATAAGTACCATTAAATATGTTTATATCTATTTTATGCGTATGTTCCAATCCGTATATATAGCCTTTATCTGTACACTGCCAAATCAAATAATTAAAATCAGAAGGAGGTTCATTCCTATAATGTGCAATCCAGAATTTATATTTACTAAATTTACGTGCATCGAAGAAGTCCTTTTTCATACTTGCAGATGTATAAATTATAGGACGCGTGCCTAATTTGCGTTCTACTATTTCCAACCATTTTAATACTCTCTCTTGCGTTTCCTCAACCCCTATCCTCCTAGCCTGATCCGCCACTTCAATGTCCAGCACTGGTGGCAAATCACCTTTTTCGTAAATTATAAAATCCAAGAAATTATCAGCCTGCTGTTCCGGAGAACTTGAAGTTAAATGCATAAAATGGTACGATCCTCTAACTATACCGTGTTTTTTTGCACTTAACATATTTCCGACATATCTCTTATCTCTATGGGTTGCTCCTTCTGTAGCTTTTACAAAGACAAAACTTATTGGTTGTAGAATAAAGTTTGCACTAGGTCTTGACCTGTAAACTTCCCCATCAAATGTTCTATACAAAGCAATATTATCCCATTCGTCTATATAATTATGATGCGATAAATCTATGCCCCATACTTTATCTTCTATTGCAGAATTCGCAGTACTCTTATCAATTATACCGTTAATCCAACGCCCAAAAGATTTATTGCCAAGACTATCTACCCTGATACCTATGCCTGATTTTGCACCATTGCACCATCCTCCTTTATAATATGAATTGTCACTGTAAGACATCATGCCATATCCGTCAGGAGAAAGTCCATTGAAATCCCCCGTATAATGATTTCTTCCATTCTTCATTGTACCATTAACAATATCATTGTTAACCCAGGAACCTTCATACACAGTCCCTTTAGGAGTCACCATATACCCATAACCGAAACGCCTTCCATTACATAAATACCCAGTATATGTATAACCACTTTCCATCTTATAATTAGATACAAAATCTACATCACATTTTTCTTTTGCGAGTTCAAGTTCCTTCTTGAGTTTATTATATTTATGCTCATATAAGCCATAACACAAAATAAAACCAACACAAAAAGATAAAAATCCTATACCAGCATAAATAAGATTATTTTTCGAAATATAATCCATAAATTTAAAATTCATCATTTATACCCATGCCCATAAAGCACTTATTATTATCAGAACTCCAATAATTTTTATTATAGTGGATATAATTCCACTCAAACCCAACCATACTGGAACTTTATCTATCAATATCCAACCTACAAGAATCCTTATTGCAGTACCTATCAATGCATCCATAATACTTTATTTGTTTAAAAATTCATAATACTTTTTCCCTTTTTGGCATCAAGTTTATCCGCTTCATGTACCACCAACCATAATTTAGTTTGTCTGGCTATAGCGATTTCAGACTTATCAGCATCTTTGCCATGATGTCCTCCCATGTGCCAACGTATTGCACGTCTTTCATCGTCTGTCAACTCCAATCCACAGAGTTCCAGAATCTTCACAGAACGGTAACCATGTCCACGAATATGTGTATAACGATGATGTACATCACCATTTTTATC
>MNQS01000215.1 GCA_001915545.1 Bacteroides sp. 43_108
CCCCCCCCACTAATTGTTTAATAAAATTAACCAATTCCGCATTATGAGAAATCCAAGGCTTGTACATAAATGTTTGAGCAACTTCTATGCAAGTATTGATACTAGTCAAATCTTCACATACAGTGACATCGTATTTTTGTTTCATCACCTCCGCTATTTCTTTCTGATGATCGTCCACGTGCTCGCCGTATTTCTTCAGCCTAGGAACAATTACCAACGGTTTTTGCAGCCTCATGCAGCTTATTATGCTATTTACCCCACTATGTGTTATTACAAGTTCCGCTTTCTCCATCAATTCATTGAATCGCTCAAAAGATATAAGTCTGTAATGAGTGAATACGGGATTTATATCATATACAGCAGATTGCATCACAATCTCTTCAGGTTTATATAATCCTTGCTCCACCAATGTGTTCAGAGCGCAGACCAAACGGTTGAACGGGAATTTCTGCGTCCCGAGGGGAACGAACAATTTAATTTTATCCATGATTATAATTAAGTCAAAGAGCAAATTTCTACAATGAGTAGTTATGTATCAATACACAGTACCACTATAAATGCCCTTTGGATAAACATTTTTCATCTCCGGCCATTGTATAAAAAAATAATCAGCAAACGGATATACTAATCTGCCTGTAACCGAAGCATCGTTCAGTTTGGCAAAAGATTCTATATAAATGATTTTCTTGCCGAACAGCTTGCCTATCCTACATGTAGGATAGGATGCGCCCGCTCCGGTAGTAAGAATAATGTCAGGACGTTCCTTTATCAAGTAATATGTAGATAGCAAAATGTTTATCATGAACTTGAAAAAGAAACTCACGTTTTTCCGTTCTTGTTGCAAGAGATAATGGTGATGGTATTTCTTGACCGTCTCTACCGAAGCTATGTTTTTCTCTGTCACAATGTAGAAGTCGGTTTCTTTCAATGCAGGCAACAATTGCATCAGCTCCATGAAATGACCGCCGCATGAGCTAATGAGACAGACTTTTTGTTTGTACTTTCCCATGCTACTTAGCTATTTAATTCTTATATAAATCCAAATATTTTGTTTGCATTTGCTTTATACCAAATCTTTCAGTTACAAACCGATATGCATCATCCGCAAGAGAGTCATGATTATATTTTCCAAGATTGTGAAAAATCCGCAAATAATCTTGTACATTATTATTTATTACTTTTAAAGGCCATGATTTAGGAACAGTATCAACAAGTCCTTCTACACTATTGATAATGATAGGAAGTTTTGCAAAAGAAGATTCTATCGACAACATAGATAGTCCTTCGTATTCAGAAGGCATGAACAAATAATCAAAAGAGTGCAGATAAGATGCCAGATTATACACATTTCCATAAAATCTCACATTATCTAGATTTTCCAATTCTTTAACCAATATATCTTTTAATGGTCCTTCCCCTATGATATGAAAGAAAAAATCATTTTGCTTTTCATCTAATATTTGTATTGTTTTAAACAAAGTATTAATACCCTTTTGAGGAACAATTCTTCCTGCAAATAATATGTTGACATTCCGTTTTTCAATGCCCTCAAATGGCATTTGCCGTTTTTCTTCCAAGCCATTATAAATAACAGGTATTTCTTTACTATAGAAACTAAAATCTGCAAGATAGGCTTTTCTTACAGGTTCACTAATTGCCACATTGGCTTGATGTTTCAAAAAGAAGTGCTCCACTAAATAACCTATCAAATGTTTCTTTTTCCATAATTTGGTATTGTGCAATGTCCGCACAATTTTTGTATTGCGATTAATAAGAAAAAAGAAAAAATGGAAAAACAGATACAAGGCTACATCTGGCGATTCAGTATGAGAATGATACACATCGGGATTATACTTTTTATGTACCTTCCAGAACCAAAAAGGAAACAACAAGGCTCCCAAAATACAATTCATAGAAAACGGAGACCTATGATAGAAAATACTATGTTTCTCCAAGTCTTTTATAAATGCATTAGAGTAAACTCCTTCTCCACGAACCACTTCTACAAAATGAAATTCATAATCAGGATTGTCCGCCTTTGAAATATTAATGGCCACAGTTTCAGATCCTCCAATGTCGAAATGCGTTACAATGTGAAATATTTTATGTTTCATACGTTACTATCCTTCTAGCCATATTTTATATTGTTCAATTATATAATCATTCATTCGCTGAATGTAGGAGCGATTTTTCACCTTAATTTCAGTTATAGTACCATGAGATTCCCATACCATTTTTAGAAAATTCAACCAATCCCATGCTTTTGAGGAAGAAAAAACAGGAGACTCTTTCTCTTTGAAAATACCAACAAGTCCATTTGGATGAGACAGCGTAACTTTGTCATAAGATACAGCTTCGAATGTTTTAATTTTCAAGCCTGTTCCTAACCGGCATGGATTAATGGCTACATCACCTTTTTGATAGAAAGAAGCTGGATCGTCAATCTCTCCTATTAGTTCTATCTCCGGACACCTGACATATTCTGTTAAAGCTTCACATATTCTGCCTGCTATCAGTAGTTTAACATCATTATAATTTCTCTTTATTAGAGGTAAAATATCTTTTATAAACCATTTTATCCCATCAAGATTTAATGCTGTATTTGCAGCTAAATATAAGATATTATGATTTCCCACAATAGGTTGAATATGATATCGATAATTGCTGTAATTCGTCAAAACAATACGGCTAGGGAACAATAATTTGAAGTATTCAGCTTCTACATCTTGCATCGCAAATATGTATGTTGCTCGTGAAAGGGCTTTTTTCTCTTCCTTTTTTGTAAGATAGTAAACCGCTTTATACTCCTGCGATTTTTTTTGCATTGAAAAGGCATCATGTGTAAACAACGCCTTTCTCTTGATAGGAATTGCATCCAAAGCCCTCGATAAGTAGAAATAATTAACCATCAAAGCATCAAAATGATAAATATCATACAAATTCCTAATTTTATTACTAAGACCGTTTGGATATACGTCATCACATTTTCGATAACTATTTCGAAATAGTTTAGTAATTATTATATTCGAATTAGTATAAATATTTTCCCATAAAGAGCAATCATACTGATGATAAAAAGCTCCCCATTCTTTACGAGTCTCAGAAATGGCATTTTTTATTTGTGAACGGTAATTTTCGCGTAAGCTAAATTTATTCACAAAAAGGAAATGGACTTCATTCCCCCATGATTTAAACAAATCTGTATAAGATTTTATAATTCTTCTATTTCCTGCATTGATAGGAGAAGTTGGAATATCAGATACTATTAAAATTTTCATAGAACAAATATTTGTGCTGAATAGAGTATGTTCACATAAATTTATGAAACTAAAAAATTCATGTTAGATTTTCTTAGTCATTCTGCGCTTTACTGCTTCGATGAAAGCATAAGATAACATTTTTAAGTTCAGATGATTGTGCTTTCTTTGCCACACGTATTTGAAAATATGATCCAATCCTTTATTTGCCAAATCTTCAGATATTGTATAAATACGTTTTTTGGTCATCATTTTTATTAAGTTTTTTTTACACATAAGCCAAAATATTTTTTCTATAACATCATTTTCTTTAGGTTCTTTGGCTAAAAATCCTCTATACCATTGCTCTTCCATATTAATAGCTTCTAATTTTATTTCCGCATTACTTGTGTTAGTAATAGTTTTTGAATTAACCCTATATTGAAAACCTGGAACTTGCATGTTGGCTATTCCATTTTTTTGAGCAGCAATATAAGCAGACAAATCATCTGAGGCCCAAGCCAATGGTAATTTGTAAAATCCACCATTATTGATAAGCAACTTCCGGTCAAAAAGAAAATCACCGATATATTGAATCCTGCTTTTCCATCGCTCCCACATCATGGAATACACCCTTTCATACAAAGGTCGTGCTTCTTGCATGTTAATAACACAAGAATTTTCATCTATTAACTCCGTCCATGCATGGTATACTCCCAATCCTGGATAAGTTTCTATTAACTTTACATACTCTTCTAAACATCCAGGAAGCAATTTGTCATCATCTCCCATGCAGATGATGTAATCTCCTGTGGCATAAGAAAGACATTTGTTCCAATTGTCAACAACATTTATTGCACCACAATTTTTCTCATTCACATAATATTTTATGCGTGAATCATCGAATGACTTTACAATGGATGTCAAGTCTTCCGGTGAAGCATCGTTAACAATGACAACCTCAAAATCCTTATAAGTTTGGGAAAGAACACTTTCTATGCATTCTCTAAGAAATGTTGCCTTATAGATCGGTATCGTTACACTGAACTTCATGAATGTTTTGATTTGAAAGACGCTTTTTATTCTTGTTGATATTTTGCTCTATTAAATAAAGAATGAAACATCCGATAATAACGATGGAAAGTTTATAAGCAAAGTGATGCAACATTATAGATGTTCCAGCCATAAACAAAACATACATTAACAGATAGGTATCAATATATTTCCTCTGCTTGAAAACATAATAGAAAAGCCACAATATTATGCCAACATATATGATTCCATATTGGCTATACATGCCTACTATACCAATGTCTGCCCTCCATAATCCGAACGATTGTTCAATATTATCTATCTCTCGAAAATATCTAGATGGGGGGTATGGACTTCCATTTCCTAACAAAAAGGCCAATATGCTACCTTTATTATACGTAAGACCATAAAATTCATATGCCCAAAAACGTACATAATCCTCATCTACCTCTTCTGTCATTTCTATAAATTCTCCAAAAAGCGTGTTAGCATTAACATAAACAAGCAACGATACTACTCCTATTAAAAGAAGGCTTTTGAAACTGATTTTTTTCATTAAGAATAATCCAGCAAATAAACAGATGACACTCATAGCTATTACTTGCCGTGTAACCGATAAATAAATACCTATTAGCCCAATAAGAACACCAAATAAATACTTTCCTTTTTTATTCTTCATGAACTTTTCAAAACTGTAAAATAGCAACACTAAACCAAATTCACGTCCGATAACATTATAACGATATATGCCATTTCTAATGTCAATTCCGCTACTAAATTCATCACCACGAGTTGTAAACCAATATGTGGGATACGTGAATTGCTGAATCAATTCTATTATACTCCAGCAAATGCCCAAAATACATAGAACTTTGATAATTTGCTGTTCTTTAGCTTTTATCAAGAATAGAAAAAAGAACAGGAAATAGCCAATACTTACATAAGAACCTAAGAAGGACGAGAATAAGCCTTGTCCATGTAAAATATAAGCCGGAATGAATCCTAACAAGGGAATTACAATCAGCCCTCTCACAATTTTTTTTAATCGAATCTGAATATTCCTTAGTTCATTCCAATGCAAAAATGTATATAAAATTAAAATACAAAGTATAATCTTAGTAGAGTTACGATATAAATCTGATTCATGTCCCCTAATAGAAAATATTCCAGTAAAAAACAGTAATAAAAACGCTATACATATAGGTGTTTTGAACTTATACATCTTTTATTATCTATAAATATCTTAGTTCATTTGAATGTTTCGATCTTTTTTGCAAAACAAAGAATATGCTACGAACAAATGGCTATGGGTAATGCCCAATAAGGGTAAAGACTTTCTTCCTTCTACATTTAATACCAACAAGCCTATTTTTTAGTTAGACAGAAAAAAAGGCCACAATGAAAAAAGAACCAACACATTAATTTTTCCCCTATCTATATATGAAAATCATTATTTAACCGATATATTACCCACAGCATCAATATAAATAATAATACTTTAATTTACCAATAGCATCCGCCTTCCACTTTTTCAGCCCCTTTCGGACGTTCATTTTCATTAGGGCGTATCCAAAACTGATTAATGAATTTTGCATATTCAGGTTGATCTTCAACCCATCTCTTGCCATATACGCCAAACAGCATCTGCGTCCAACCAGCAAGGTGGATTGCAGTTTTGCCCATACGTTTTACATGTGCAGCAAGGCACATTCCATATGCACCACATCCAATAAGTGCTATGTCAAAATCCATCTTCGAAATTTCACTCTCCATGTATTCTAATGCTTCAAACCAATCTCTAAATGGTTGTTCTTTAGCATCAGCTATACTTTGTACAGCTTTCAATGTCACCAACTCCTTGAATTGTGGAAGCACATTCGGGTCCGCCCATATTTTTTCCCTGTTATTTTCATACTGGTATCTAATACTTTCAACAAAGGGATGAACAACCAATACTCTTTTCCCTTCCAAAACTCGTGTCCAAGGATTTTTCCATAGAAAAGGAGCGTAATAACCGTCAAGGTTAACTCGTTTCGTTATCCCAGTAAGAAACTGATTCACATATTTTTCTTGATAAATATAACTGCCCAACACATCTATTTCAGACATATCCCTTAGCATACGTTGATAATACTTTTCACCTAGCCACACATCATTTGGAAAAAAACCTGCATTTTTACACAAATAGACCATCTCTCTTCTTACATCAAAAGCCGCATTATAATTGAATATATCACGTAAGAATGTTAGATTCCATCTGTGTTGTTTAAAATAACATGCAACTATATTGTTTAGTTCTATGGTTCCAAATTTAGAAATCATCTTGCCTTTGGTTGTTTTCTCACATAGAAACTTAGCGATATAATCATTAGCATCTTGATCTTTCAAATCAAGATATCCTTCATATTTCAACGAAATGATTTTGCCTTTACTCCCTAACAATTTCCTCGCACATCTTATTCCCAAAGATAATATATCACTCATAAAGTTAAATATTTAAGTATTCATGAAAGAATGCATCTGTTTTTAATCTCCATTTTTCTTTTATTTTTTCGATATTATCCCAGTTTATGGGCTTGGCGATAATATTTTCAATTGATTTATTCGAATCTAAAATACGGTCTTCAAGTTCAAATAATTTTAATATCGAATAAATACGCTCATTTTGCTTAGCCGCAACGCCTTTTTGCAATAATACACAAAATTGTTTTTGGAAAATAATGCAAAATACAATACCATGAAACGTATTTGTAAAGATACATTCCGCATATTTGTAATGATTGAGCCACGCTTCAGGCGAGTATTGATATAAATATCTTAGGGGTATTATCATTTCAGGTCCTTCAATGCCTGTTATCTTTAGTATGGCATTTTGCCTTTTGCTATAAGCTATTATGTCTTCTAATCGAAAATTATCAAAATTCCTTTCATTGATGAAATAGCAAAAAACATATCTGCCTTTTTCTAACCTTTCAACACCCACAGGCAGATAATCTACTTCATCTATCAGCAATGTCGGATCTAACAAACATTGAGCTTTAACCCCCATACTATGGCAAATATCTACTCCTGACATTTCACGCACGGAAACAGCATCAAAGCCTTGTACCCATGCTTGGACATGAAACAAATGTTCTTCCGTCAATTGCCGCTTTCCAAAACTGGCCGCATAGGCTATTTTCTTTTTACCATTCGGTACGAAAGTAAGATAATTAGCTTCCAGCCATCCTCCCCAAACCTGATCGGACCCCGTTATGTAAACATCGGCCTCCGGTGGATTCTGTTTTAATTTATCTATACTGTCATATTTCCTTTCGGAAAGATTGCATTTATCATACATGAATTTTCTGAAAGCAATCTGCGTTTTCATATGATTCCATATGTTCTTCAAACGAAATCCGTATAATAACGAATTGACAGTTTTTTTAATAAGATCCTTATACATTGACCAAACAGGAAACATATACCTTATCCAACAAGAATCTACATCAAACTTTTTAAGGTACTGCTGCAAGGCATAATATTGGAAAATGCTTCCATAATTATTATGTCCTCTAATATATGCATAAGAAGATATGATCGCCGCCTTTTTCTTATATATTGCCATATCCATTATCCCTTTATTTAAGTTTGAGATTCTTGAGCACTATCTTTAAATATCGTTTTGCATAATAATACATCCAGTAGAGATGCCAACGACTCAGTACCATTTTTAGTTCAATTCTCCTATTACGCATTTCAGGTGGGCAAGACAGTATAGTTGTTGCCATTTGACTGTAACTGATCTTTCTCAATATCTTAAAAAAATCCTTTCTAAAATCCGGTTCTTTTGTAGGACGTACTACATTGGGATTATATTTAACGGCTGCCTCCAATGTAGACTCATAGCACACAAGATTTTCCTTAATTTCATTCCATATCTTGCGGCCTTTGCCATTGTTGAGAAGGACTAACGACACTCCTTTAGATGTGTCAATCCCAGGTACAGCCTCTTCAACTCCCCAAAAGTCAGCCAAAGACATATCGCCTTGCCGTGGTATTTTGGCAAATTTACAGTTAAAACATGAATACCTGCTAATATAACCTAATCCAAAAGAATAAAGAAATGGAGACATATTTCCATCATATTTACGTTTCATCCTTCCATTCTCAAATTCAACTTCCTCTCTCGTCAACCAATACTCTTTCTCACGAAAAGAATAACTTTTCACCCTCGACTTATATCTATCTTTTAAAAAGCTAAGGTGAACATCAAACATATACTGGCTCGGCACGCCGTGACACACTATATCACTTGTCACAAGATTCTTGTAATCCTTCCGCAAAAAGGCGTACAACCCAGCGACCTGACATCCTACCCCAGTAAAATAAACTAAAGTCCCCTTTTTCAATTCATCCTTTATCTTTTCGTAACAATCTCCCAACTCGCTTTGTACATATTTAGAACCACGCAGAGGCTGAAGTTCCTGCAACGTTCTTGCACAAATATGCCTTACTTTTAAATCTTTGTTACAAGCAGCACCAAAAACTACTCCGCCACAATTTATTACATAACTTGCAATCGTATAAAACAGACCTCCGCTTGAACTGCCAGAACGCTCCATCTTATCGTAAGCCGCATAAACGGTTGGTGCATCATTTTTATATATTGGATGTTCAAACGGACATACTTTCTCGCATAATCCGCATTTAACACACAAATCATCGTGACGTATAGGATAGAGAAAACCCTCGTCATTTTTTTCCATAGTGATAGCAGAAGCATGTGCACATACGTTAACACAAGCCGTACATCCGCTGCATTCATATTCATTTTGTGTATAAAAGTACATAAGAATAAATGTTTATGTATGATACTTTCGCATTCTGGAAAAGACGAAAAAACATATCCATGCCTTTTCACTCTTTGTAAGTCCAATAAACCAAACAGAAGCAAGACTTATGACAAAAGTTACTATACAAATAATAAAGGACTCGGAATCAGAGTGCGATATTTTCCTGAAATATAGGCTAATAATGCAAGGTATGAGAAAAGTTTTTATCTCTGGCACAATAACTTCTTTCAGAAATCGTAAAGCAGGAAAATCCCGAATAATGCTTTTCGTAGCCAATAATTGTACGAATAAGCCAATTATAGAAGTTACTATCAGTACGTAAAGATAAGTATTCACTTGAAATTCCAATTTATATAATACATATACGATAGGAAGAGGTAATAATTTTAATATGCCATTGAATAATTGAAAATTTCGTATTTTGCCCGTAGCCTGTACAACGTTTTGAAGTGTACCACCCATTGTTTGGGTTTGTATATAAAGCAAAGATAAAACGCAAAAAATACTTGTGTAAGATGGCACATTTACAAGCCATATTGACAATACTATATCAATAACGCTGATTAGTGGTAAAGAAACCAACATGAATAAGAAGAATCCAAACTTGCTACTTTTGAAATTCAATCTATAGCAATACTCCAAATCCCCTACAGCATAGGATTTTATGATACGGGGAATAGATGCACTAAGGAAATTGGTCACAAAAGCATTTATAGCAGCTTCCACAGCAGTGGCTATACCTTTAGCCGCATTATACACAGGTCCAAAGAAGATATTTATTAAGAAATTCATGCCTTGGTTATTTAGTGTGAATGCCAAATTACCTATCATGCTCCAACTTGAGAAACCGAATATCCGTTTGAACAAACCATTTGACCAATAAAAGTGATAATTACAATTATTGAATTTACGCAAGCAATACAAACGATAAATCATGGCAATGGATATTTGCACACACATAAGCATGATTCCATAAGCTAATAATTTATCATTAAAAAAGCATTGCAACAGAATGACGATACCTAATTTAAGAGAAACTTCTATTATACTGACATAAGCATAAGTTTTCATCCGTTCATGTCCAAATATCGAGGCGTTATATGGTACTTGGGTAACCGTTATCATCAATGTGAAAATAGAACATTGCATCACCCAAAATGCGGCATTTAGTCTTTCACTAGGTATTACCAATTTATCATAAAAAAGCCAAACACCAACCGTTTCACATAAGATAAACAATATTATTGCAATCAATATATGTACGTTAAGCAACATAGAAAATATATTCTGTTGTTCTTTGATGCTGTCTTTTTCTATTCCAAATGCAATAAACCTTTGAGTGGCTTGAGCTAATGACGAATTTAAGAATGAAAACATGGTAACCATTCCACCAACCACATTATATATTCCATAATCAACCGTTCCCAAGGCCTGCAATACAACCCTTGACGTATATAAAGCTACCGCCATTGTCAAGAATTGACGAATATATAAGAAAATTGTATTTTGGGCTATGCGCCTATTGTTTTTGTTAGAGTTAGCTTGAGATTCCATCTATCAATATACAATCTTATCATCATCAATATTTCTCCAAAGTCCTGTAGCTTTTACCACAATATCAGAGTCATTACCAATCACACTATACATTGGTGCTACAACCGGTACCGAAATAATTGTACCACTTTGAATCACACAATAATCTGGAGTTCGTGTTCTTTTCATTATCCTACATCCATTACCAAACCAGTTGTTTGAGCCAATATGTATAGAAGCATGTCCTTTATTATAGCCTCCTGATAGTTTTGTCAATTTGTGGAAATCTGTATCCATGACCAAAGCATCCCAACCAAAAGTTACACAGTCAGCAATGATTATTTCATCATAAGAAGTCAACCGAAACGTAGTGGTAGCTGAAAATCTATTACCAAATTCCACAATGGCTTTAGGTCCAATAGAAAGATATGAATTATTTCCAATACAACATTGTCCTTTAAAAACAATAGTCCCTCCATAATTTTCAAATACAATCCCTGTATTAGGATATAATGATACTTCTGGAAATCCTAGCCGTATCATTCCAAATCCTATTTTATCCTCCTGTTTGATTTTAATAGTTCCTTTTAATTTTAGCAATTTTGGCTTGTAAAGCAATATGGGCAGTTTTACAGCTTCACGAAAAGGAAGATAGTGAAAATTAAAGAAAACACTATGTAGTATATAGCGAAGTATCTTTCTTCCTCTCCAAACCCTTTTTAAGATTAATGAAAGTTCCATATGTTTATAAGCTAAAACATGAAATACAAATTCTTACGTCATCATTCACCAATAAGCTTTCAATTTTGACGCATCAGATAGATTACCACTATTTGGCGATTTCCTCTTAAAACAAATCTAAAGTTTAAATATTAATTTAAACTTGAACCATAAGCATATTGAACCTTCAGAACAAGTCTTGACTATTACACATAAGGAGAATGAAAATTAATACATTCCGAATCAAGATTACCACACTTCAAAATAGATAGCGTCCTGACCTGTACGCTTCTTAAAGTCCTCCTTCATCTTCTTTTCCAGCTCCTTAACATATTCACGCTTTAATCTTCTTGCTTCTTTCAGCCGACGCAAAGCATCTTCGCGTGTCATTTTCTTAGTGCCTTTATCTCTCATGTTTTCTTGAATATTCATATTACCCACATGTAATAGTAGAAGGACTATCTTTCGACCCATTTTTCAATCATTAGCCCTTTTATGATTAAAAAAAGATGAAATCAGACAATTAGCATCTAATACTATATCAATCATTATAAGGCACTCTCAAATGTTCTTTTAATATAGCCTCATTCTTATCCTGATCCCACAAACCTTCATCCCACAACTTATCCATATCCTCCTCTACTCTTTGAGCAAAGTA
>MNQS01000216.1 GCA_001915545.1 Bacteroides sp. 43_108
CGTACTTACCGCATAGCATACGGCTTCCTCGCTGATGTGGTTACCTGTAAAATAGGTAAAGAGATAAGCTATGTAATCTTTTTCGGCTACATTGTTTTGACTATTGGCAGATTGCTGTGCTCCTGCCAGCCAGGGCACAAGACAAGCCAAAAAGAAAGTAAGGATTTTGTGTTTCATAATAATTAGTTCAAAAATTGTTTGATGCAAAGATAGAAAATACAATCCTAACGATGGGTATATAAATCTTTCAAAAGAGGGACTTTATTCGGTCAAATGGGGGAAAATAGAAGTTTTACATCTTTTTTATCCATTGTAAGAATCCACCGATCCCTACAATGGATATCAATTTAACGAGGATTATTCCTTGTGATCATTTTGTATAAAATGTATTTAGAGAATGGGGCTGCAACGTCACCTCCAAATATTTTCCCGCCAGTTTTACACTCAAATTCTGTTGTTTGCCATTAAAATTCCCCGCCACTACCAAATACTGATTCTCAGGAGTCAGGAATATAATGACTGGTTGGTTATCCTCCCCCTTTGCCTTGTATTGTAAGATTTTTGATCCTGGAGCCACCATTTTGCTATAATGCTTTACTGCATAATACTCCGGGGTATAAACAAACGTACGCTTTTCCGAATCCACACGAATCAACGCATTCTGTTTCCATCCCCACGGACTTTCACCTTTATCGGTCAAAATACAATTCCAAAAATTATATTCACAACATCCATTCCCTAAATAATGATTTATCAACTCAAATGTATGTTCTGCTGCCTTCCAATCAAAACTACCCCAACCGCATTCGCTTTCCGAACAGATATATTCCCATTCGGGATGCTGTTTTCTTATGGAAGGAAGTATTTCACGTCCTTCCCATTGAAATCCCATACCACGAATACAATTACATAAAGCCGTATCAGCAAGAATTGTTTCTACATGATCTTGGCGATTCGTATTAAAAGTACCTAAATAAAGCTTCACCTCAGGATGCATTTGCCTCAAAGTAGGAGCTAAATATTCTTTATTGAAACGAATCGTACCGGTGGCAGTCCAGGCACAACCAGGATAAGGAGTGTAACTGTACGCTTCATTCTGATACATTACCATATCAATGGGAATTCCTTGTTCTTTATAGGCATCTATAAACCGACAAAAATAATCTGCATAAGTCTGCAAATAACGTGGATCTTGAATCATAAAGTCAGTTGTCGCAAGTTGGCGAGGAAAAACTCCATCACGGGCACCGGTCAACTTCATTTCATTCTCATCAACCTGACCGCCTGTAGCACCATATAATAAATAATTCTGTTTCTCTGACAAACTATTAAACGGACTACTTAAAACCGGATAATCTCCATTTATTTTCATCCAGCTTGGAGGACACCAAGGTGATATCCAAAATGTAAGATTCGGATTATATTTTTGTGCAGCACGTATGAAAGGAATAATAGTCTGTTTATCACGATTAATATTAAAATATCTCAATTCAAAGTCACCCTCCACTTCGTCACAACTATACCAAGAACGAGCGTAATCATTGGCTCCCATCGAAATTCGTCCACGCGTAATCCGTAAATCACCTTGCGGAGAAAATATATTATACAATATTTCATCTTGTTCAGTACGAGTTAATAACCCAAGAGCATCCCAACAAAGTTCATTGAAAGTAGTTCCCCAATTCTTGAAAGCAACACCGTTCTCTGTTCCATCTACCTGTAAAACAGGATTTTGTTCTGATTTTGACTGCAACTTCACTTTTGATTTTTGCCATACATTGCCTTCGGTACTACTAATCCAAGTCACAGACTGTGCATTTACAATCGTCGCAACAGTCAGTAACAGACCGATACAAAATAAGAATTTATTTTTTTTCATACTATTAATGTTCTAATTATTTAAATACAAAAATTATTCAACAATCCGACAACAAGATGTAGATATACATACAAGTTATCGGATAAAAATGAGATTATCAATTTTTTAATTAACAGATGGATAACCTGGATTCTGCTTCAAGTTTGGATTCGTATTCAATGTAGTACGTGAAAGAGGTATCCACATCGTATGATTATCTGGATCCGGTTCTTTATCCCACCAAGTTCCCGAATTAAAAATCCCGAACCTGCATAAAGTCTGTCTACGTAAACCTTCTCCTAAAAATTCCCGTCCCCATTCATCCAATAATTCCTGTTCTGTCAATGCACTCCCATTCTCAGGATACAAACTAGAAGAACCTGCTGGATAATAACGCTTCCGTACATAATTCAGTAATTTTTCCGCTTCTGCCTTTCTACCCTGATAAAAACGAATTTCTGCCAAATAATAATAAATTTCCGCTAAACGGATCAAAGCATAATCCGATTCTATTTTACCTGCATCATCCGAACGATAAATAGGATATTTTATCAAACACCAACCTGAATTCTGATCTCCGTAAGCCATAGCCGATTTTGGAGTTTGGGTTCCACTAGAAGGATTGGGAGAGAAACTAGCAGGATCTGTATCGCGGAAAATACCTACTTGATCACGAATGTAAAGTTTGTAAGCTCCATTGTCCGAAGTAACATATTCCGTTCCATTTGCCGTTTCATAAGGTAGGTCGCCATACAAAAACATTCCTTCGCGTTTGCTATTTCCTAAATTTTTATACTTTTTCAGACGCACATCATCAGGATATTTCATAAACTTACGGACCGGTTTTCCATTTTCAAAGGAATATTCATTTCCATTTAAATCTAATCCTGGCTGTAATGCATATTTGGGGTTACAATTCCCCCAATCTGTAAAACCGAAATATTTCGAAGAGAGGAACGGAGCAACCTGCCAAAACATTTCATAATCATAAAGCCAATGCATACCACCAAACGAGGATGGATAACCAAACAATAATTCATTAGACTTATCGTTATCCCAATCAAACGGCGCATCCCACCTATTATCTATATCATAGAAACCGTATTCACCATCTATAATTTTTTCACAGTATTTTTCAGCTTCGACCGTCTTGTCCTCATCAATCCACCAACTGGCGTTCATATACAACCTGACCAATAAGGCAGCACAAGCTCCCTGGGTCCATTGACCCTGCTTTAAGCCATTTCCATTATTACTTTCTTTTTTTTGTAACGCAGGCAATGATTCCAACAGCTCTTGTTCAATAAAAGCAAAAGTTTCTTTTGGCTCTGATTGTGCCGGCAACTCTGTAGTTGGATAATCCGTAACAATTGGTATATTATGTACTAAATCGAATATAGACATATACATCCACGCACGTAAAACACGTGTTTGAGAAATAAAATCATCAAACTCTTGCTGTGAAAAGCCAAACTTTGCAGGATTCAGCTTACTTATATCAGAAATACTGGCATTACACTGAATGATCCCTCTGTAAGTATCTTCCCAAATTGCATTAACATACCAATCATCAACAGTCCAAGTATGATAATGATAACGGAAATATTCACCGCCATTATACCAATGTTCCTCTCTTTGCACAGTCATATAATGGTCGGCAGAAAGTTCGCCAAACCAATACATCGCCCTACAACACAACCAATATCCGTGTCCGAAAGGACGTACAAACGCCTGAAGAACATTCTCCTTGGTTTGATAGAATCCATCCTGAGGTACAATATCATAAGTAGTTTCCGACAAATCCGTACATCCCACTGATGCCAACATTCCTAATCCCAGAAATATATTTTTTAATTTAAACGTTTTCATAAAGTAATAAATTTAGAAGTTAAGTTGAATACCAAACAAGAATTGACGTGAAGACGGATAATATCCATTCTTACTGTAAGGTAGACCGGGTTCCATACCATTTACACAATATGCATCCTTATCTAGTCCTCTGTGATATCCGCTAATAGTGAACAAATTACGTCCTGTAATATAGAAACGTGCCTTTTCAACCCACTTATTATTTATATTCCAAGTATACCCCAATGTAGCGACATCCAACTTCATAAAATCACCATTATGTACAAAATAACTGCTATGCACATTTTTTCCTGTAGTAATTTTCCTATTTTCCTTGTAAGCGGACTCCAGCACATTCGTATTCGGAGCTGCATCCTGCAAGCCATAATACAAATCATGGACATCATAGATCTGATAACCCAAATTACCTCGGAAATACAAATTCAAATCTAAATTTTTATAACGGAAAGTATGAGTCACAGACATTGTAAACTTAGGCAATCCATTACCTACCACCCGTTTATCCTCATCCGTACCTTTATCTATAGGAATCACTTCACCATCTTTAGAGTAAATCAACCAACCTCCGTTATCATCCAAACCCGCATACTGGAATGTGTAAAAATTACCAATGCGTTCTCCTTCTTCAATACGTTGCAATACCCCTGGATTTCCTGGGTACAAGGGAAAATTACTCATCCAATAATACTTAGGACCTTCATAAAACTGATTTGAGAATGAAACAAACTTATTATTTGAAGTAGAGCCCACAAAACTAATTGTATAATTAAAATTTTTGCTCTTTACCGCATTCCAATCTAATTCGATTTCAACACCTGTATTTTTCATTGTACCTACATTAACAAATGATTGCGAAGCACCATTAGGTGGCAATGCAACATCATAAACTCCCAATAGATCCTGTTGTTTCCGACTATAATAATTTACACTACCATTCAAACGATAATTAAACAGACTGAAGTCTATTCCTACATTCCAATTTTTACCTTTTTCCCATTTCAAATTAGGATTAGCATTGGAACTGAATCCCCAACCCTTAATATATGTTCCATTATAATAAATCAAATCATACGCCTGCATCAGGGCCAATGACTTATAACTATCAAATTCCTGATTACCTGTCACTCCGAAATCACCTCTCAATTTCAAATCACTAATCCATTGGATATTTTTTATAAAATCCTCCTCACTGATTCTCCAACCAGCAGAAACGGCTGGAAACGATCCCCATTTGTTACTAACACCAAATTTGGAAGAGCCTTCATGACGAAGAGAAAATGTAGCAAAATATTTATCTCTAAAATTATAACTCAGACGACCAAAGAAAGCAATTAATTTGGAATCATTCCTGTAAGACCCCATACCTAGGCGTCCCTCCACTTCACTATTGTAAGTTCCAGCACCCAAGTTGTCAGGTCCTAACAAATCTGAAGCAAAGTTCTTATTCTCAGCATTCAATCCGTCATTTACAAAGTATTGATAAGAATATCCTCCCATAAACTTTACATGATGGTTACCAGTGTCATAACCGTAATTTACCAACCATTCCAAAGATTCTTGTTTATTCTTGTCATATTTACGGCTAGCTTCTCCCTGAAATCCACTTTTGTCTTCTATGGTAGAAATCGAAGGACGAAACCAACTGTAATCGGTTTCTATAATCTGCTGAGCCAATGTAATTTGTGTACTTAAATAATGATTCTTATCTCTACACAACAGCGGAAACAAATTCAACTTAAACGTACCATCCCAACTTAAGATAGTACGCTCACCACCACTTTTCTCCAACTTCAAGATTTCAACCGGATTATTGGTGGAATAAGTAGTTATCTGAGTATATTTACCCGGTTGCTCCGGGTCCATCACTGGAATAGTGGGATTTATCAACAATGCAGAACGAAAAGTATCATAATCTGCATCCTGATACTTCACTGTGCGCGGAGCCACATTCAGAATGACATTGTACAAGTCACTTTTTCCTGTATGATTTAATGACAAACGGGCCCCTACCTGCTGCCTTTCCGAACGCAAGTCTATACCATCTGTATTTTTATAATCCACTGTTGCTTTATAATTAGTCTTAGTATTACCACCCATAACCTGCAAAGTATGACTATGAGATACAGCCACTTTAGTCAGTTCATCAAACCAATCAGTATCAGCGCCATAATCATCTCCCCGTTTCTGTTCTCTAAAATCTGTAGCCGACAATACATTCAACTCTCTGACAGGTGTAGTTATATTCACAAATCCCGAATACGAAGTATGAATTTTTCCATCCATAGTACCTTTTTTGGTAGTAACTACAATCACCCCATTCGATCCACGGGTTCCATAAATGGCCGAAGCTGCCCCATCTTTCAAGACATCAATAGATCCAATATCATTTTCATTCAAATTATCAAGACTACCGCCTGGTATACCGTCAATTACAATCAGCGGACCCAATCCGGCTGAACGCGAGGATACTCCACGTACCTGAATACTGGGTGAAGAATTAGGATCAGAAGGAGTAGAATTCTCTACTGCAAGACCTGAAACCTTTCCCTGAATCTGCATGGCAGGATTACCACTCCCAATCTGCAACATATCCTTACCTGATATGTGGGAAACTGCACTAGTCAGTTCCTTCTTTGAAATGGAACCATAACCTATTACTACCACTTCATCCAACAGCTCCACATCTTCTTTCATCATAATACGAAGTAACTTTGTATCCTTCAATCTTATCTCCTGTGAAGCATAGCCTATATAGCTTACTACTATTACATCTCCTTGCTCAGCGGACAGCGAGAATCTTCCGTTTATATCTGTCACCGTGCCTTGCATATCTCCTTTCAGCATCACAGTAACACCAATCAGCGGTTCGCCCAAAACATCGGTCACTACTCCCGTTACCCCCTGTTGCTGCGCTGCCAATGCAACATCACGAGTAAGGATGATATGATTTCCCTCCATTTTATAACCGATGGAAGAGCCGGTCAGCAATATAGGCAGCACCTCGGACACAGGTTTACCATTCACCTGTATGGTTTTACGCATCTTCACGTTCACATCTTCCTTATATATAAAAAGATAGTCCGTTTGAGACTCTATCTCATTCAATATAGATTCCAACGGGGCATCGCTTCTATTGATAGTTACCCTCGCATTCTGTGAGTGACTATTTTCGGCCATCAGGCTGAACAGGCAGAAGAACAATAAGAATATTGATATTCGCATAATTCTAAATAATTGTTTTAAATCCGGATTTTCAAGATAATAAAGATCCGGCAAAGGAATGTTTTTCATATCTTTGCAAATGGTTATTAATACGATTTATTAAAAATAATTGTGTTAGTCGGGTCGGTGGGTGGTGCAAACACCCATCGGCTCTTTAGTTGTTTTTCATTAGGATTGCTTCATAGGCTGATTTTCCATTTTAGAAGGTTAATACATTTCTTACTTTATATGAATGACGTCATTATCCCGATTTCTTTGATAAGTAAAGGCTACATCGTTTTGCAGAACACGCAGCGCATAGTCCAATCCATCAGAAATCCTGAATTTTCCAGTTAATGCAACCTTTGCTATTTCCTTTTTATCCATCTGTATGCTCAGATCATAATATTTCTCCAAATCTTTTATAATATCAGCAAAAGGTTTATTTCTAAAACAATATAACCCCTCTTTCCAACGATATACATTATAATCATCAATTTTACTCACCACCAATCGGCCGTCTATCAAAGTCGTTTTCTGATTGGGTACCAAGACGACGGAATTTTTGTCATCGTGAGGTAATTTTACCTTTACTTTGCCCTCCATCAAAGACGTTTCGAATATTTTTCGTGCTGAATAAGCTTCCACATTAAATTTTGTTCCCAATACTTCTACATCCAATGTACTTGTATGTACCACAAACGGACTCTTTTCATTATGAACCACCTCAAAGTAAGCCTCTCCATCTAATATCACCTCCCGTTTGCCTGTCATAAAAGAAACAGGATATTGCATTTTAGTTCCGGCATTCAGCCAAACGTTTGAACCATCAGGCAAATCGAGGTTCACACGCTGACCGGCCGGCACGGTAATGGTCTGCATCGCTAAATACATATCTTCATTATCTTTACCTATTGAAAATAATACAGCCGTCACACTCACCGTTATCACTATTACAGAAGCTATTTTCAGGAATTCCCTAATAAAATAGTTCCTCCTGTTCCTCATTCTCTGTATATCAGTCCGTCGGGAATGACCTGCAAGAATCATGGCATTAAACAGTTTGCGTTCCCTACGCAACAGCCCGGCATTCTCCTCAGAAGCATCAGCCCATTCTTTAACCACTTTCATATCTTCTAAAGAAGCATGACCTTCAAAAAAACGGTATAACAAATCCTTATCCATAAATACTTTTGTTTTACGTATTTATAGTAATAGCGGATGGGAAAGAACATTCCCTAGTGAAAAACTGTTTTTTTTAATGCAAATAGAAAAAAAGTAAGGATACCGGCAGATAATCCTTCAATGCAAGACGTAACGTCCTGGTAGCTTTCGATATATGAAATTCCACTCCCTTAGTTGTAATATCCAATAGTTCTGCTATTTCTTTATGGGATTTATTTTCATTACGACTCATCACAAAGATTTTCCGAGTCTGTTCGGGCAAAGCATCCAGTGTCCTATCAACAATCTCCTGTATTTCCTTTGTAAAAACCTCATAGGGCTCGAAATCTTCCAAAGTCATGATTCTGCCCGACAATTCCCATGCATAGATTCGGGCTATTTCGTCAGAAGCATCCTGATAAACTTGTTGATGGCGCAAATAGTCAATACACTTATGCTTTATCGTGGTCAAGACATAAGCCGGAATATTAGTATCAGCAGACAAACGATCTTTGTTCTCCCAATAGTACATCATTGATTCCACAACAAAATCTTCGGCAACAGCTTCATCATGCACATAAGTACAGGCAAAGTGGACAAAACGTTGCTGGTAGTCTATAAAGAATTTATTAAATGCATTCAAATCAATGCTCATTGCCTATCAAACCGTATTAAATAAAAGGAGAATAATGGTACAAATATACACTTTTACTTTTAAAAGCAAATGAAAGCTACCTCAAATTTTATGCCTCCAACAACGATAGTAATCCACCAAACAAAGAAAATATTCCTCCAAAGTTTCCCCGCCTTAAATAAAAGCAGTAACTTTATCCAATAATATACTAACATTAGGAAATAATGAACAACCCAGAACTACAGCGTGCCTGGCAAATAATAGAGAATACTGGCACCCATCTCTTCCTCACCGGAAAAGCAGGAACCGGAAAAACAACCTTCCTACACAATCTGAAGAAAGAATCTCCCAAACGCACAGTCATAGTCGCCCCCACCGGAATAGCTGCCATCAATGCGGGAGGCGTTACCATCCACTCCTTTTTCCAACTGCCATTTGCACCTTTCATCCCCGATACCACGTTCAATACCGAACAAAAACATTTCCGGTTCAGCAAAGAAAAAATTAACATCATCCGAAGCATGGATCTGCTGATCATTGATGAAATAAGTATGGTGAGGGCAGATCTGCTGGATGCCATCGACTCCGTACTCCGCCGGTATCGGGACCGATACAAACCCTTTGGAGGCGTACAATTGCTGATGATTGGTGACCTGCAACAGCTTGCCCCCGTAGTGAAAGAAACGGAATGGAATATGCTGAGTCACTATTATGATACCTCCTATTTCTTCGGAAGCCGCGCCTTGAAAGAAACCACCTACGCCACCATCGAACTGAAACAAGTCTACCGCCAGAACGACCCCTATTTCCTTTCCTTGCTGAACAAAGTCCGGGAGAATAAAGCCGACGAACAGACACTCGCAGAATTGAACCAAAGATATATTCCCAATTTCCATCCTGTCAAAGAAAAAGGATATATCCAACTCACCACTCACAATTACCAAGCACAACAGATTAATGATCACGAGCTTTCACTCATCAAAGAACCGGTTTTCAGTTACAAGGCAGAAGTCACCGGAATTTTTCCTGAATATTCTTATCCTACAGATGAAACATTGATGCTGAAAAAAGGAGCGCAAATCATGTTCGTCAAAAATGACCCTTCCCCGGAAAAACGTTATTACAATGGTATGATTGGCGAAATCACTTCTATAGATGAGGATGGATTTACCGTCCGCACCAAAGAAAAGAATGAAAAAATCATTGTCCAACCCGAGGAATGGACAAACAGCAAATATGTGCTAAATGAAGAAACAAAGGAAATAACCGAGGAACAAGAAGGAGTCTTCAAGCAATACCCTGTAAAACTGGCATGGGGCATCACTATTCATAAAAGCCAAGGACTGACTTTTGAACACGCCATTATTGACGCCCGCTCCGCTTTCGCCCACGGACAGGCATACGTTGCCCTGAGCCGATGCAAAACATTGGAAGGGATGGTTCTCAGTTCCCCACTTTCCGTCAACGCCATTATCAACGATACAATAATCGATGACTATAATCAGTATATAGAAACACATACCCCCAATGAAGAATTACTCCATGCCATGCAACAAACTTATTTTCTCAATCTCGTTAGCGAGCTATTCGATTTCTCACCGATAGCCCGTTCATTCAATGAGCAAGCCCGACTGATTGACGAACATTTCTACAAGCTCTTCCCTCAGTTACTGGCAGAATATAAAAAGCAGATACAAATATTTACTACTGAGATAGTGGATGTATCCTATCGTTTTCACAAACAATATGAACGTCTGGTAACACAATCTACTGATTATAATACGAATAACGACCTACAAATACGCATCATAAAAGGAGCCGCCTATTTTGAACAAAAACTACGCCCTTTCCATAAACTGGCTGAAGCGACCAATCTTCCCACGGACAATAAAGAACTAAGAAAGAAAACGAACAACACCTTGGAAGAGTTCTTAAACACTTTGACACAGAAACTTTCCTTGCTACAATATGTAGAAGATAATGGTTTTCACGCCAGTGACTATCTACGTAAAAAAGCGTATATCCTTTTAAGCGAAACCGATAATAAAAACTCCTCAGGTACAACGGCACACGACAGAAAAGAGCGCACCCCCAGAGAACGCGTATCCAGAGAACGGAAGAGAATTGAAGTTCCCAACGACATACTCCATCCAGAACTTTATCGGAAAATCACCGAATGGCGTGGAACTAAAGCAAAAGAAACCGGTATGCCGGCCTATGTCATTATCCAGCAAAAAGCTCTGTTGGGAATGGTCAATCTATTGCCTAATGATGCAGAATCATTGGAAGCTGTCCCTTATTTCGGACGTAAGGGGGTAGAGAATTATGGTTTGGAACTTCTGGGAATTATCCGGAATTATATGAAAGAACAAAATCTGCAACGCCCTGAAATAAGAACCGTATTTGTTCCCCGGGAAAATAAAAAAAAATAAAGAAGACACCAAAAAGGTCAGTTTCAGATTATTTAAAGAAGGGATGAAGGTAAAGGAAATCGCTGAATTCCGGGAATTGACTACCGGTACCATCAGCAACCACCTTTTACACTATGTCCGGACCGGAGATATCAAACTACAAGAATTAGTCGACCAAGAAAAAATAAATTATATTACAGCTCATCTCCAGAAATTCTCCTCTCTGCCACAAGGAGTGAAGGAAATAAAAGAAAAGTTAGGCGAATATACTTCTTACGATGAAATACGTTTTGTCTTTGAAGCATATAAAAAACATATACCGGCATAAATTTCACTCATATTGAAGTTGCAAAAAGTAAGTGCACTTCATGAAACAAGTAAGTATACTTAAAATGACGAAGTAAGTACACTTACTTGTTTTGCTACATAAAAGTGACTATCCGGATGAGAAAGATGATAAGGAGATTTGTGAATAGATGAAATAATAGTGAATGGTTAACAAGAAAAAGGAGGGGAAAGGAAGAGTCTTTCATAAACCGATTAGGAAAAATGATCCTTGAAACTGATATTTAACATCTTTATCTCATTGAATCATGTTATTTGTTTTTTTGAGCAATATGCGATATTCCATTTATAAGGAACGTACAAAATAACATGCATTCTCTCTTAAAATCGCCACCATGAGTGTTTCATAGCCTGTAATTTATTAAGAATAACAAAAAAAAATAAAAGAAAAGATAGCGTTATATTCTTATAAAATAATACATTTGCAGCAACTGAAATAGAAAGGGAATAAGATCCCTAAACCAAACTATTTACTAATTTAACCTTAT
>MNQS01000217.1 GCA_001915545.1 Bacteroides sp. 43_108
CAATATAAGAAAAGGAATTTTCCATCTTGAAGCAACGATAAAAGCCCCTCCGGCGAGAGTGAGTAACGGAGGTAAAGCATACGTCGTAATTTGTAACCAACCACCCGGATTAAAACCCAGGATAACGGTGAACAAAATTCCCACAAAAGAAGGAATGAAAAGTAACAGTAACAGCTTTACAACCCAATTTTTCATATTCAATATTAGTTTTATCCTGCCAAAGATAGCAATATAATTCTTGTTGTCTAAATCAAATTAGTAAATATTTTATCTATACAACAAGGCTAGGATTCATGAAACTGACAGGGAAAAAACAATAAGATAAGACCGATAAAAAAATCAGCTGTAAAGGAGGAAATTTCCACCCTTACAGCTGATAACTTTATCTAATCTTACTATTCAGACTTTCTTCCGCCTGTAACTACATCTCTGCAAACAAGGGGAAAATATTTATTCGGCAATCGTCACATTCGTCACCCTTTCCAGCCAGAAGCGGTTCCGGTTAGGATGGAACGGTTTGTATTCCGTATTCAACTTAATGGTGTTATTGCGGAAGACCAACCCATCGACAGACTTGGCATAAAGAATAGGAGCGTCGAAGGTTTCAAACTCATTGTCTTCAATCACAATGCCACCCTCGGGTCCGCCGTGGAAATATTGCTGCTGTCCCTTCAGGTCGGGAATCTCCGGATAGATGGAGATAACCGCATTGGTAAACTGGAACAGATTAGTCAGCGCGTTTACAAAACGGTTCTTACGGATAATGACATGACGGCAGGCACCGGTCTCAAACCAACCGTTGCAATCGCCGCAAAGCAGAATAGCAGCCCCCGAAGTATGGTCAAACAAGTTATTCTCGACGATAGTCTTGCGCGGGGTACTGAACAAAGAACCGCGTGCACGGTTATTACGGATCACATTGCCGGAAAACAAAACTTCAGGAGTCCATGTGAGGTTCTCTATTCCGAAACCACTTTGTTCATTAATTACCTGGTCTACCGGTTCCTGAAACGTAATCAGGAACTCTCGCGCGCCTTCGGTCTGTTCTTTGTCATAAGGACGGATAGAAATGATCTTATTCTGTTTTCCGACCAGTTCCATCGTATTCGAACGGATAAACTGCACCTCATCACCCGGGCATCCCCACTCGAATCCCCACGACTGACCATGCATATAGCGGCCCACCAAGGTACGGTCGTCCACCCGTTTCACCACTTTCAAATAAGTGCCATGTACATTGATGGCATCATCCATCATCCCCTCATACAACCCGTTGCAAGACACAATCTTACCCTTACAACCGGAAAAATGGGTCGCATCTGCCTGCGTGGTAAAATAACGCGGATCGGCATCCCCTTTCAAACATACGCCAAATTTCTCAAGTGTAATATTTTCACAAAGCTGTGCCAACAATCCCATGCCTTCCGCATAATGTACCTTCACATTCTCAATCGTTGTATTGACATCATGGGAAAGGAATATACCGGGTGTAGGACGTCCCCAGCCACGCATGGCCACCACTGTCCCCGGCACTAGGCGGGCATCTTTCCACCCCGGAGCATGGATACGGCGCGGAGCCACCTCACTGGCTCCTTTCGTCGGACAACCTATGTCACTGGTATTGTAAACCAGATGTTTGGTATCCCCGTCAAAAGCAATTCCCCACGAGTGTCTCATGGTCCATCCTTCACCATAAGCCTCGAATATGGAATCTTTAGCAATGCGATAATCGACCCACGGAGCCGGTTCAAAAACAATTCCATCCTGCGGATCGTTTTCTACGATCTTCACCTGGGCAATATGGGGGTTCTCGAAATCGATGCTGAAGTTCTTTAACAGACAGTTTTCGGAACGCAACAAGGAAACAGGCAACATCCTGCCGTGAAATACAAATTCGGAACCTTGCCCGTCTAATGTCAGATTCTTCATGTCCTCTAATGCGATACCTACTTTCTTGGGATTCGTTTGGTCGTGATTGGAAATATAATACTCGCGCACAGCGGCTCCTTTTTCATGAAATTCATAACGCCCTTCGGGAAAACGGAGGATTACCTTCTCACCTTCCTTATATTCCGCCTTTATCTTGGCAAGCGCTTTTTGAAGAACCGGAGAGGCATTTTTACTGCTATTGGCTTTCAGACCGAAAGCAGAGATTTCATAGACTTTCTGAGCAGAAAGAGTGGTGCACGATAACACCAGACTCAATGATAAAACAGATAATAATTTCATTTTCAGTTAGAATTAAGAATTAATCGTATTGAAGTTTAAAGATACAGTGAAAGGAAATAGCCCAATCTATTAATCAGATTTGTTTAAATTATTTTAACATAGACTTAAAACAAAACACAAGCATGAAAAAGGCTTGAAAGCAACGTCTTTCTAATAATAGCAAAGAGGAAATGCAGCCCCAGCTGCACTCCCCCTTTCCTTATCCTTGTTACTATTTTTAAATAGAATGTTATAAAATTATTTTAGAAAGTGTCATGATATCCTTTCACCTTGTTCCAAGCATCCACACCACCCGTCCTCCAGTCTGGAGCAGATGCTTAAGAACAACATAAACTCGATACACTTCACTTAAATGCTACATTATTTGTCAGCTTCCGTCGCCCACTCTTTGGCTCCCCGTTCTTTCAGTTTAGCGGTGAATGCTTTGGCTTTTTCCATACTTGCCTGCTCTTCTTCCGGGCTTGCATAAGCGTGCTTGTAGCCTTTCACCACGTTCCATTCTCCACGAGTGAAGTCGGGGAACTCTACGGCAGCGCAGTTATTGTCCATAGATATCTCACCCAGTTCGGCCAGTGCGCACCACTCGGCAAGGTCATACACATCCATATCCAGAGGCAGACCATTCTGCAAACAATATACCAGACGGCTGTCCATGATAAAGTCCATACCCCCGTGTCCGCCTACCTCTTTGGCTATTTCACCATACTTCTTCAGAATAGGGTGCTGGTATTTCTCAACCAAAGCATCCATTTCAGCTTGTGGCAGGAATCCGTGTGAGCTGAGATTGTCCACCTTGGGTTGTACTCCTGAAGCACTCAGCTGATCAGCTCCCAATGCGTAGCCTTCTGTAGGATATTTGTTGGCGAACCCTTTCACACCTGTCAATTGATACAAACGGTTATAGGGTTGCGGAGTCATTACATTGTGTTGTATTTCGATCACTTTACCGTTTTCGGTACGAATCATAGTCGTAGTGTGATCTCCATTACGGAAATTAGTGCATTCTGAACCTGTTTTGGCTTCTACCAATCCTTTTCCTACTACTGATTTGGTATCCATGGCAGTCAGTGTCTTCATACGGTCGCCACGGTGAATATCCAAAACTTGTGCCACAGGGCCAAGGCCGTGTGTAGCATACACATCACCACGATGACGCATATTGAATTCCAGACGCCAGCCCAGTTTATCGTTTTCACCGTTTTTCCAGTAATAATCCCAGAAATCGCTGAGGTTGTGGATGTAAGCTCCTTGTGCGCGGATTACCTCACCGAACACACCGTTCTGCGCCATGTTCAGCGTATTCATCTCAAACCAGTCATAGCAGCAGTTTTCCAGAATGAAGCAGTGCTTGCGTGTTGTCTCGCTCAAGTTGACAAGATCCCAGCATTCCTGCAGGTTCATGGCAGAAGGTACCTCGATGGCTACGTGCTTGCCGTTCTCCAATGCACATTTGGCAATGGGGAAGTGGTGCAACCAGTCTGCGGCGATATATACCAAATCAATATCATCACGTTTACAAAGTTCCTCGTAACCTGTCTCACCCGAGTAGATTGCCGCTTTCGGCATAGAAGCTTTCTTTAAAATGTTCTGGCATGCTTCCGCACGTTTAGGGTCATAATCACAAAGCGCCACGATTTGGGTGCCGGGAATATGGGTGAAACGCGATACAGCTCCGGGACCACGCATTCCCAAGCCAACAAAGCCTACACGCACCACCTCCATTTTAGGAGCAGTAAGTCCGATCACGCTTTTTTGTCCGGCAGGACGTTCGGGGCTTTTTACAACAATAGTTCCCTCGTTCCACTCCCATTGCGTACCTTTATCGGTCGTATGAACAGTAGGAGCCTGAGGTGAACATGCACTCAGCACAACACATGCGCCGGCTACGAGTAATAGTTTGATTTTTTTCATGATAATTGTTTTATAAATAAATAATAAATGAATCGGTTTATGCACGAACACATAATAAATACGCCTATAAAGGACCTTCCCCCCCTAGTGGAAGTGATTTTTTTAGAATCCATGTATTTCCATTCATTGTCATTCAGAAGGATAAACAAAGGCTTGCTGTCCATTGGACATGGAAAAACAAGCCTTTTTCATTGTTTATTCAAAAAAGTTGAAGAAAACAGAAAACATTAGTATCCAGGGTTTTGGTCATCTTTCAACAGCGGATTCACGTCCATGGCAGAAGTCGGAATAGGCATCAGGAGCAAACGATCTCCCCATACTTTATCTATTACAACATATTTTTGCCATTCTTTTTTCACCGGATCAAATCCTCCACAAGGTGCTGTACTTTCGCCATTCATCGCCTCACGACAATATTCCAATCCGTAACGACGTATATCATCGTAACGATGACCTTCGGCTGCCAGCTCAATACGACGCTCATTGCGTACCAACTCAAGAGCCGCATCTTTTGACAGACTGTTCGGAACATTGGGCATACCGCAACGGTCGCGCAAATCATTCAAAGCATGCTGAACTTTTTCATCCCAACCATTATTTTGTACACGAGCTTCAGCATAAGTCAACAAAACCTCAGCATAGCGAATGATCGGATAATCCTCCACACTCTGCCAACCTTGATAAGGAGTAAGAGAAACCAACTTACGGTAATTATATCCGGTCCAAGATTCATTTCCATCTGATCCGGCTTTCAAAGGATCCCACATATAATAGAAATCACCGGAGAAGTCCGTTTCCTGCCATCCTTTCAATGGAAATAAAATAGAAGCATACAAACGGCTGTCACGATTACGGAACTCCTGCATATAAGGGATTGACTTGATGTCCAATGTAGGCACCTTTTCACGGAACACTGCCGGAGCAACCGATTTATAAGTTTCTCCCACCGGCTCTGCAAAATACTTCATCCACATATCGGCAAAACGTGCACGTCTGGTTTCTTCGGAAGGAATTTCAGGAAGAGTTTTTCCATCAATGCTCCAATAGGCATCCACCAGATCCTGCATGGGCTCAAAAGAAGAGTATCCAGATCCCATCTGACTGGGACGAATATATGTATAACGAGTCCAATCACAGTTATTATCATCTGCCATGTATTCACGTGTCAGGATATATTCAGGATTACCCGGATTGGCATTCTCTTTGTGCCACAAGGTTTCATAACTGAACAATCCTTTTACAAACTTGTCTTTGTCAATACCCACTTCAGCAAAATCAATATATTTCTCCATTTCATCAGCTTCCTGCTGTTGTGCCGCATTCAAAGAAGTTACACGGAACAAGGAATGATGTCCTTCCGATATCACTTTGCCGGCAGAAGCCTCAGCCTCTATATAGTTACCGAAATAAAGGGCAGCGCGGGCACGCAAAGCCAAAGCAGCGGCACGGGTAATACGGCTTGACTCATACAAATAACTGCCATCATATTCATCAGGAAGTATTTCGGCTATTTCATTCAGCTCGCTCAAAATAAAAGCCTGTACTTTTTCTGCCGGATCGCGTTTTGCATAAGGTGCATTATATTCGGGCACATCAGTAAAAAGATAGGCCTTGCCAAACTTCGTAGTCAGTTGTAAATACTGCCAGGCACGGAAGAAACGGGCTTCTGCCTTCATACGTTCCTTCAGTCCTTCACTGATATCACATTTATCTACATTGATGATAAAATTATTGGCTATGCGGACTGTACTATAACCATAACCAAAATCATTCCCTGCCGTGATACCATTGGTTTGTACCAACTCATAGGGACCTTCCCACGGTTTATGGCTATGCGCGTTATCGGTATACATTTCATCCCAGATATCCATGCCCGGGAGTTCTGCATACAACGCGTTCAATCCATTCCAAGCATCTTTCTCGTTTTTCCAGAAAGTCTCGGTAGATATATCAGAAGGTGGAACAACGTCCAAATCACATGAAACCATAGATGCACACAGCAGTGCAGAAAATGTGATATATTTAATGTTGAATTTCATAATTTTATTTTTTTGAATTAGAATGATACGTTAACACCAAAGGCTACAGATTTAGCACCAAAAGCACTGATACCACGTCCGGTAGAGGATTCGGGATCAAAGTCCTTCATGTCTTTGTCGGCACGGAAGGTAAACAAGTTCTCGCCGGTAAGGAAGAATTTAAGGGAAGACAATCCCCAACGAGTTACCGCATCCTTCGGAACCATATATCCCAAGCTGATGGTCTTAATACGGAAGTAATCGGCATCAAATAACTGGTAATCAGAGAAATGCTTATTATATTCATCATAGTAATTACCTCCATACAAACGGGGACATGCTGCATTTGGATTCGGATTATCTTCATTCCAACGACTTAAATGATACTTTCTCGGATTAGAATTCAACATAAAGGCAAACACCTGTTCTGACTCAAAAGCCACACTGGTACCGGAAACGCCTTGGCCAAATGCCGACAATTCAAAATTCTTCCATTGCAAATTGATATTTATACCATAAGTAAAATCGGGTACATCTTTGCCAATAATAGTGCGGTCATCATCGGTAATGTCATCTCCCCATTCCACATTTTCACGCTGGGGTACATACTTAATGTCACCGGCATTAGGCTTGCGTCCGTATTTATAATAATGTCCCGCATCAATCTCTTCCTGGGTATACAGTCCATCCGTTTCCAGGCCATAATAAGAACCGATGGCTTCTCCTTCTTTCAGAATATATCTGACTACATCTCCACCATTCTGTATCATATTGTCTGATCCGGCCAAGGTTACGATTTCATTGTTATTAGTAGCAATGTTACCACTTACAGAATAAGACAGGTCACCAATCTTATTGCGGTAGGTTGCTGCCAATTCAAAACCTGTATTACGGACTTTGGCCAAATTCATAACCGGTTTTGTCCAAATACCCGTTTCTGCCGGAACGTTATAGCCCAACAAGATATCTTTAGTATTTTTGATATAATAATCGGCAGTCACACTTAGTTTATTATCGAACAAATCTACATCCAAACCGAAGTCCGCCAAAGCTACAGTCTCCCAACCCAAAGTCTTGTTAGTAATCTGCGCTTCAAGCACCCCCTTCACCGGCTCATCATTAAAATTATAATTTGCATTGCTGCTCAGCAATTCAAAATAGTCATAATATCCTACATTGTTGATATTACCCAACGTACCATACGAAGCTCTCAGTTTCAAGTTATTCAGCCAAGCTATCGGTTTCATGAACGATTCTTCGCTGATACGCCATCCGGCGGAGAAAGAAGGGAACCATCCCCAACGGTTGTCCTTATGGAAACGCGAGGAAGCATCAGCACGAAGATTGGCTTCAAACAAGTAACGGTCTTTATATGAATAGTTTATACGACCAAAGTAAGAAAGCATTTTGCTCTCCACAATACCACGTCCATCAGGTAAATCTTTTGAAATATTATTACCTTGTTCTATATCTTCCAGACCATCGCTTACAAAATCTGTTCGTTTACTATATAACCGTTCAGACTTATAATGCTCGTAGGATGTACCAACCAGAAAATTCACCGCATGTTGTCCCAGTTTCAAATCATACTTGGCAGTAAGAGTAGTCATCATATTGCTGTTGCTGATCCAATACATACTCATTGAGTTCGGACTACTGTTGCCCGTACCGGGAATTTCCTTTCCTGTTTCAAAATGTACTACTTCAGGATACTCAGCCGAATAACTCTTGCTTTTATATTCATAACGCTTATAATCCAATTGTCCCGAAATGACCAAGTTCTCAATAGGTTTCAAATCAAAACCCAAATCATACATGGTATTTTCCGTAGTACTTTTGCTCCAGTTGTCAAAACTAAGCGTACGGAGTGGATTACTATTCATAAAGGTTTGTGTTGCATCCTTACCTCCGGCTATACTACCCCATTCGCCATTAGACTGCTGAGCCACCATAATAGAAGGAACCAAAACAAAATTGGCAATCCATGGAGTGCCGTTTTTTGTATCGGAACTATTACGAATATACTTCACTCCGGTTTTCAAAGTCAGCCATTTGGTGACATCACTTTGAAGGTTAAGATTCAGATTATAACGATCGTCAGTAACCCCCGGCATGAAATTATCATTAAATACATAGCCCACACTGCTAAAGAAACGTACTTTCTCACTGCCTCCGCTAAAGTTCAAAGAATGTTGGGTAGTCAGCACATGTTTGTCCAATACCAGATCAGCCCAATTCGTATTTGGATAGTAATCGGGATTGCTGCCATCTCTAAACCATCCGATTTCTTCATTCGTATAAGCCTGATTTTTTCCTCCTGAAGGATTGGCGTTATATTTAGCTTCATTTAATAAGGTCGCATAATCCCATGAATCAAGGACATCCGGTAAATAAGTCGGAGTTTTGACTCCGACATATCCACTATAAGCCACATTCATTTTCTCTGCCTTTCCTCCTTTAGTCGTAACCAATACAACTCCATAGGCTGCACGAGAACCGTAAATGGCCGAGGAAGCAGCATCTTTCAAGAATGAAATTGACTCAATCGTGTTCGGATCAAGATTGGAAAATACCGTAGCATCTGCAATAGCACCATCGATCACATATAATGGAGCAGAAGTTCCCAAATTACCACGACCACGGAAATTAATAGAAGGTGTTGAACCCGGACGAGAAATAATAGTTACACCGGGAACGGTTCCTTGTATGGCAGACAAAACATTAGTCTGCACACGGTCTTTGATATCATCTGTACTGACAGAAGCAACAGCACCGGTCAAGTTTACTTTCTTTTGAGTACCGTAACCAATCACTACCACTTCATCCAGTGTTTTCGTGTCTTCTTTCAACGTTACATTATAAGAAGTAACTCCAGATTGCACTTTTACCACTTGAGGAAGATAGCCGATATAGCTAATCTGCAATTCATTACCCGAGACTGTCAATGTAAAGTTACCATCGAAATCGGTAATCGTACCATTGGTCGGAGCCCCTTTCTCTACTACAGAAGCACCGATGATAGGCTCTCCCAAAGCATCTTTCACACAACCGGTCACTTTCTTTGCCTGCTGCTGTTGTTGTTTTTCTACAGCAGCCACGGCATTCGCCTTTGACACAATGATCTGATTATTTACTATCTTATAAGTATAACCAGAATTTTTAAACATCTGGGCCAAGACTTGTTCAATAGTAGCATTCTGAGCCTTTACTGAAACCTTTTTGTCCAGTTTGATCTGATTGTCATTATAGAAAAAAGTATAGTCACTTTGTCCTTCCACTTCCTGCATAATCGTATGCATGGAAACATTTGACTTATTCAATGAGATGGTACCAGATTGGGCATTAACAGGTATTGCACAAACAGCACACGCCACTAAGGCACAAAAAAGTTGCCTTTTTACTTTTTGCGGATAAAATAACCGCTGGTTCGTTTTTTTCATAAATACATAATTCTTTATTAGACTAAAATCAACATGATTTTCAAAATACAGTGATAGAGACTATGGATAGTCAAGCCTGTCTACAGTAGTTTTCACAATTGTTTTTCATACTATCATTTTTATAATTACTATTTCATTTCTTCTATGATATAATGATCATTACTTATTAATCTATAATTTAATGGCGCACTGTGTGAAATATAATTCAAAATCAAATCCAATGATTCGCTGTGCATCGTAAAAGTAAAGCGATAATGTCTGGCAATATGGGGGACACATTCAATCTTTTGTCCATACCATTTTTCCAACCGTTCCAAAATCATCTCTAATGTCTCATTTTTAAAGCTCATTCTTTTTCCTTGCCGCCAAGATGAATAAGCATCCGCGTCAATAGTAGTGAGACTAATGCCATCAGTCTTGCTATATGTCAACTTTTCGTTCGGTTTCAAAACATAACTTCCGCCTTTCTGTTGATTACTTTCAAGTACTTCCACTTTTACTTTTCCAGTCAACAATACAGTTTCGCCCTCCTCATCACCATCATAACTAAACACTTCAAAAGAAGTACCCAACACAGTCACGTCCATTTTCTGGGTTTTTACAACAAAAGGGTGTGTTTTATCAGGCGTCACTTCAAAAAAGGCTTGTCCCGAAAGCTGTACTTCCCTTTTCTCCCCAGAAAACTCTTTTGGATAAGTAAGCCGGCTACCTGCATTCAACATAACCTTTGTACCATCAGCCAATCTCACGGAATCCATTGATTGGTATCCGGTATTCACTACATATATAATTTCTTCACCACTATTTTTCATCAACAACAAAGCTGAAAGCACCATACATACTGCAATCATCGCAGCCATTCCATATTTATAAAAGGATTTCTTTATAAAAGGAAACCTCCGCCCTCTTACTTTCTTCATAATACCATTCAGTATCTTTTCTTCCCTCACCAAATCCACTGCCTCTTCGGACATTTCTTCCCATTGTCTATGAAAAGTATCATTTACATATTCATAGTTATTCAATGCCGCACGCTCCTCCGGGCTTAAAGAGCATTTGCTTTCAAACAGCTTTCTTATAATATCTTCGTTCTTTGTTTTCATCCTTTATTTGATACCCTACGGAAATTCATCCATAAATTTCCCCTGTACTTACTATAAATACACGCCAAAAAAGACATACCCCCAATGCAAGGATACATTTTTGCTAAAAAAAAATAAACTATGATTATTTAAAAGATAAAAATCAGATAAAGCATAATGTTCTTCTTTAAGAACTTGATTGCTTCATTAATATGTCGTTCTACTGTTTTCTCACTGATATTCAACCGAGTAGCAATTTCTTTGTAGGTCAGATGTTCATCACGACTCATCTTAAAAACTTCTTGTTGACGAGGTGGCAACTCACCCACCATCCTTTTAATAAATTCTTTTAAATCAGCTGCACTTAGCTCATCTTCCATATCATAATAATCCATTGCAGCACTCAACACCGTAAGTTTATAGGCATTCTCATTGAAACTTTTACGAAACTGATTAAAAATAAGATTGCGTGTAATAATAAAAAGATATCCCTTAAAATTATCATCCGCACGTAAAAAATCACGTGTCTCCCACACTTTCACAAACACTTCCTGCACCACTTCCTCAACTTCTGTTATGGAAGACAAATACAGACGAGAGAAATTATAAACTTTAGACCAATACAATCTATACAAAGTTGTAAATGCCTTTTCATCTCCATTTTTTAATAATATAATCAGTTCTTTTTCCGACATCGCATACAAAATCTGCACAAATATATTATTAATAGTTAAGAAAAGAAGCAATATTATTTTATTTTTTAAACAAAGAAAAAAAACATCATAGAAAGTCAGATTTCTACATTATGAAAAGCCACCCAATAAATCAGCGGAGAAAATCTGTAATCAATATAGCCAAAGAAAAGATGCAATCAAAAAAAAGAATCTGTAAATGCTTACTTCCCAACAGCATCTACAGATTCTTATTCATTTTATTCTTGCAGAACGAACACGTTCTTTATTTCTCCAATGCTTTCATTAATTCTTTTTTTACGGTATCCACCCCCGGAAAACCGGTGTGTTTTTGAATAACAGCCCCCTCCTTATCAACAATAATATAAGTCGGAACGCCCTGTATGCTGAACTGCTTGCTCAAGTATTTCCATTGAGCCGCCGTTACCCGGTAATGCTCTCCATGAATATCCGGAATCATGTTATCCCACGTTTCCTTGGGCGAGTTCTCTCCGGCAATAAAAACATATACAATATCTTTACCTTCAAGATCTTTCTTCATCGGTTTCATCTGTTTCATAGCCATTTTGCAAGGA
>MNQS01000218.1 GCA_001915545.1 Bacteroides sp. 43_108
TTAAACTTAATGATTTGAATAACACTAAGTTAATAAAAACCAGCGATATGCGCAACTTTTCAAACATATTATCAACTCTAATAAATTCCGCCAACAGGTTCTCTTTGATTAAAGAAGGTGCGTCAAACAGAACTTATGATATCAGTGATGTGAATGCATATACAGATTCCTATGCAGAATTGGCGTTTGGACATTCGCGTGATATAAATGACAATTTGCGTGTCGGTGCTAAGGTGAAATTCCTTTTAGGTCTTGCTAATGTTGATGCTCAGTTCAAGAATGTTAAGTTGACTTTAGGTGAAGATTCATGGAATGTAATGGCTGACGCCATGGTTGAATCAAGCATTAAGGGACTTGCTTATCAGCATGAAATCAATGAAAATACAAACCATGAATATGTAAGCGGTGCAGAAATCGATGGTTTTGGACTTAATGGTTTCGGACTTGCTTTCGATTTGGGTGCTGAGTATAGGCTTAATGATGATTGGGCTTTCAGTGCATCTGTGCTCGATCTTGGTTTTGTTGGTTGGAATAATAATATGCTTGCAACAACAAACGGTTTGCAAGAGTTCAGCACAGACAAGTACACCTTTAATGTCAATGACGATGCAGTCAACAACTTCGATGATGAATTTGAAAAGATGAAGGACGATCTTTCCGGATTGTATGAATTGAATGATGAAGGTGATCAGGGCGGGCGTACCAAGATGATAGGTGCAACTATAAATCTTGGTGCTGAATATACATTGCCGGTATACAATAAACTTAAGTTTGGATTGATGAGCAGCACACGCATACAGGGACGCTATTCGTGGACAGAATTCAGATTGTCTGCAAATGTTGCTCCTGTTGATGTGTTCTCGGCCAACGTTAATATGGCGGCAGGTACTTATGGCGTGTCGTTTGGATGGCTGTTGAATTTCCATACTACCGGATTTGGATTGTTTGTCGGTATGGACCATACTTTCGGAAGTACTGCGAAACAAGGTGTTCCGATGTCTGGAAATGCAAGCATGAATCTCGGTATAAACTTCCCGTTCTGATGTTTCTGTCGGAATGAAGAACGCTTGATAAGATATGTATCGCATGACGTTAAGATGGGTATGAACGTACAATAATATAACGTCTGTGGATAATCTTAAACTTATGAATTGCACTCTTGAAGTCTGTTGTTGTGCTTCGGGAGTGCAGTTTTGTTTTATTCCTGCATCTGGAGCTTTATGTTATTTGTGTCTTGTTTTAGATGTATATTCATTATATTTGTAACGACGGTAATATAAGATTTAATATATGAGTGACGGAAATTTCAATAGAAGTTTATTGCCTAAAAGTGAATTGAGCACAGGCATAAAGTCGGGAAAGGCACAGATGAGGGCAAAAGCAGAGAAAGCTTTTGATACTGTTGCAGAACGAGTCCTTAATGATGTTCCGAAAGAGAAATTGGCTGAGGCCAAAGTTCTATTCATGAAAATGCTTCATGAGTAAATACTGAAAAATACCATTTTTACTGTATTGTGTCTTTAGGGCATATAGTGTATTTTTGCCGACATAGTTGTTAATTGATTCCTTTCGGAATTTAAATTGGTATGGCGTATGGATGATTCTTCAATATGGCTTGCATTGTTTTTGACGACAATTGCCGGACTTTCAACTGGTATTGGTGGTTTGATTGCTTTTGGTGCCAAAAGTACGGATGAGCGTTTTCTGTCTTTTTCGCTTGGACTTTCTGCCGGCGTCATGGTGTATGTGTCATTTATGGAGATGATGCCTATGTCGGTTGAACTCTTGAGCAAAAGCTATGCTTCGCGTATGGCCGAACTTTACATGTTGTTGGCCTTTTTTGCAGGTATAGCTCTTATTGCCATTATTGACCGTCTGGTGCCCGAAGATGAAAACCCGCACGAAATGCAAGGAAGCAGCAAATCTGGGAAAATGCCGTTGAAGCGTACCGGAGTGATGATGGCATTGGCAATCGGAATACATAATTTCCCTGAAGGATTGGCTACTTTTGCGTCTTCAATGACGCAGTTGGATGTTGCTGTTCCAATCGTTGTTGCTGTTGCCATACATAATATTCCGGAGGGTATAGCCGTGTCTGTACCGATATTCCATGCTACTGGCAGCAAGAAAAAGGCTCTGAAATATTCTTTCCTTTCAGGTTTGGCAGAACCGGTAGGAGGACTTATAGGATTTTTGTTGTTGATGACGTTTTGGACACCGACTGTAAATGCTCTTCTTTTGGCGTTTGTTTCAGGAATAATGATATATATATCGTTTGATGAATTGTTGCCTGGAACGGAACGATATGGACACCATCATTGTGGAATTGGAGGTGTCGTATGCGGAATGGCAGTCATGGCGGCAAGTCTGCTTTTGTTGTAAATCATTTCTTTGAACTTGCATTTTCAGCATGTTCTGATTTTTATTTTTCAAGTCTCCTTTCTCTTAAAAGCGGCTATGAGGATTCTTGTGGCGTTTTATATCATGCGTATTAGCAGAATTTATTGATATAATACGCGTTGACGAGCATCTATTTTTCCTTTAAAGCGTTGTTAAATTCTCGTAAATAAGCTACATTTGCATTCATTATTAGGGCAATTGATGCCACTAGTATCTCCTTTTGCCTCGATTGTTGTTGGACTGTCGGCATTTGGATTCTTGCCATATTTCTCTGCAGAAATAGACTTGTTTAATTTAAATAACTTTAATTCAACATCTTATGTGGTTATGTAATTCATCTATCGGAAGGAAGGTCGTTATGTCTTTGACTGGTATAGCGCTTATCCTTTTCTTGACGTTTCATGGATGCATGAACGTAGTGGCACTGATCTCTGAGAATGGATACAATGCGATCTGCGAATTTCTCGGAGCTCACTGGTATGCCGTTGTAGCAACAATCGGTTTGGCAGCTCTTGCTGTAATTCACATCATCTATGCTTTCTGGCTTACGATGCAGAACCGTAAAGCACGTGGAAACAACAGATATGAGGTTACAGACAAACCGGCTACAGTAGAATGGGCTTCACAGAACATGCTTGTTCTCGGTATTATCGTTGTTCTCGGTTTGCTCCTCCATCTGTACAATTTCTGGTACAACATGATGTTTGCAGAACTTGTTGGTGGTCCTCTTGCCGGAGCTCACTCTCCTTCTGATGGCTATGCTTATATACAGGACACTTTCTCACAGCCTGTCTTCGTGGTTCTTTATGTAATCTGGCTTATTGCTTTGTGGTTCCACCTTACTCATGGATTCTGGAGCGCAATTCAGACTTTGGGATGGAGCGGACATATCTGGTTCAATCGCTGGAAAACTATCGGCAACATATATGCTACAGTTCTCGTGCTGATGTTCCTTGTTGTAGTTGCCGGTTTCTTCTTCCTTGGTGACCCTTCCAGTTGCTGGGCATAATATCTGGTTTACGGAACTTGTCCGGCTTTAGATTTCAATAATTTATTTTTTACTTTCAATAGGCAGTATCCTGTTTTTTCTAAGTGCAGTTTTGCATATTAGGTATTGCAGATTGACAGATTCAAATTTAAAAAAGATTATGGCTATAATAGATTCAAAAATTCCAGAAGGACCAGTAGCTGAGAAATGGACCAACTATAAGGCTCATCAGCGCTTGGTAAACCCTAAGAACAAACTTAAACTGGATGTTATCGTTGTTGGTACTGGTCTTGCAGGTGCTTCTGCAGCTGCATCTCTCGGTGAGATGGGATTCAACGTATTCAACTTCTGCATTCAGGATTCTCCACGTCGTGCGCACTCTATCGCAGCACAGGGTGGTATCAACGCAGCTAAGAATTACCAGAACGACGGTGACTCTGTTTATCGTCTTTTCTATGATACAGTAAAGGGAGGTGACTATCGTGCACGTGAAGCTAACGTATATCGTTTGGCTGAAGTGTCAAACAGCATTATTGACCAGTGTGTAGCACAGGGCGTACCTTTCGCTCGTGAATACGGCGGTACACTTGCTAACCGTTCTTTCGGTGGTGCACAGGTTTCACGTACATTCTATGCAAAGGGCCAGACAGGTCAGCAGCTTCTTCTCGGTGCATACTCTGCATTGAGCTGCCAGGTAAACGCTGGTAAGGTAAAGCTGTATACTCGTTATGAAATGCTCGACCTTGTAATCATCAACGGACGTGCAAGAGGTATCATCGCTAAGAACCTCGTAACAGGTAAGCTTGAGAGATTCTCTGCAAACGCAGTCGTAATAGCAACTGGTGGATACGGAAATACTTACTTCCTTTCTACTAATGCAATGGGATGTAACTGTACAGCTGCAATGTCTTGCTATCGTAAGGGTGCTTATTTTGCAAACCCTTGCTATGTTCAGATTCACCCAACTTGTATCCCTGTTCACGGCGACAAGCAGTCTAAGTTGACACTTATGTCTGAGTCTCTTCGTAACGACGGTCGTATCTGGGTTCCTAAGAAACTTGAAGATGCAAAGAAACTGCAGGCTGGAACACTTCAGGGTAAGGATATTCCTGAAGAAGATCGTGACTACTATCTCGAGCGTCGTTACCCTGCATTCGGTAACCTCGTTCCACGTGACGTTGCCAGCCGTGCTGCCAAGGAGCGTTGCGACAAAGGCTTCGGCGTAAACAACACAGGTCTTGCTGTGTTCCTCGACTTCTCTGAATCAATCCAGAGACTCGGTAAGGACGTTGTTGCTCAGCGTTACGGCAACCTCTTCGATATGTATGAGGAAATCACAGACGTTGATCCATACGAGAACCCTATGATGATTTACCCTGCAATCCACTACACAATGGGTGGTATCTGGGTTGACTATGAACTTCAGACTTCAATACCAGGACTCTTCGCTATCGGTGAGTGCAACTTCTCTGATCACGGTGCTAACCGTCTTGGTGCTTCTGCATTGATGCAGGGTCTTGCTGACGGATATTTCGTTCTTCCATATACAATCCAGAACTATCTTGCTGATCAGGAAATCTGGCCTAGAATCTCAACTGATGCTCCTGAGTTTGCAGAAGTAGAGAAGGCTGTAAGCGATCGTATAGATCACCTCATGAACATTAAGGGTAAGCGTTCTGTTGATTCTATCCATAAGGAACTCGGACATATCTGCTGGGAATATGTAGGTATGGGACGTACTGCTGAAGGACTTAAGGAAGGTCTTAAGAAGATCGATGCTCTCCGCAAGGAATTCGAAACAAACCTCTTCATCCCTGGAAGCAGAGAAGGTCTTAACGTTGAGCTGGATAAGGCAATTCACCTTGATGACTTCATCACAATGGGTAAGCTTATCGCTTACGACGCATTGAGCAGAAACGAAAGCTGTGGTGGACACTTCCGTGAGGAATACCAGACAGCAGAGGGTGAAGCTAAGCGTGATGATGAGAACTACTTCTATGTAGGATGCTGGAAGTATCAGGGATCTGACGATGTTGCCCCAGAACTTATCAAGGAACCTCTTGAATATGAGGCAATCAAGGTTCAGACAAGAAACTATAAGAACTAATCCGGTTGATTTTCTCAACTTGCCAATTTAAACGTAACATATTATGGACAAGAATATAAGTTTTACAATTAAATATTGGAAGCAGAATGGACCTAAGGACAAGGGACATTTTGAACAGAAAGAAATGAAGGATATTCCTGGAGATACTTCTTTCCTGGAAATGTTGGATATCCTCAACGAGATGCTTATTGAAGAAGGCAAGGAGCCGTTCGTATTCGACCATGATTGCCGTGAAGGTATCTGCGGTATGTGCTCGCTCTACATCAACGGTACTCCACACGGAAAGACTGAGCGTGGAGCCACAACATGCCAGCTCTATATGCGCCGTTTCAAGGATGGTGATGTAATCACTGTTGAGCCTTGGCGTTCTGCAGGTTTCCCTGTAATCAAGGACTGTATGGTTGACCGTACAGCATTCGACAAGATCATTCAGGCTGGTGGTTATGTAACTGTAAGAACTGGTGCTCCTCAGGATGCCAACGCAATCCTTATTCCTAAGCAGGATGCAGATGAGGCTATGGACTGCGCATCATGCATCGGTTGCGGTGCTTGCGTAGCTGCTTGTAAGAATGGTTCTGCAATGCTCTTCGTTTCTTCAAAGGTAAGCCAGTTGGCTCTCCTTCCTCAGGGACGTCCAGAGGCTGCAAAGCGCGCTAAAGCAATGATTGCAAAGATGGACGAACTTGGATTCGGTAACTGTACAAACACACGTGCATGTGAGGCTGTATGTCCTAAGTGTGAAACTATTTCCAACATTGCACGTCTGAACCGCGAGTTCATCAAGGCTAAGTTGGCTGATTGATATTGCTTTTAGGTAATAGTTCCGCAACAATAAGAGCTATTATCCTAAGGCTATTCATCCGATTATACGCCGGATATCGGACACTTGTGTGTGCGATGTCCGGCTTTTGTGTATTCAAATGTCTGGTTATAATTGTGCTTTAGGATATTTTTGTTTATTTTCGCATCGATATTAACATTGCTGTTAACGGGTAATGCAATGTGCAGATAAGTAATATTTTTCGTACGATGGATAAATACATATTTGAACTTAAGATGAAGGTGCGCGACTATGAGTGCGACCTGCAGGGAATAGTGAATAATGCAAACTACCAGCACTACATAGAACACACAAGACACGAATTCCTTTTGGCCAACAATATAAGTTTTGCCAAACTACATGAACAAGGTACAGACGCGGTTGTCGCACGTCTGACTATGCAGTTCAAGACACCTTTGAAGAGCGGCGATGAGTTCGTTTCCAAACTTTATATCAAGAAGGATGGACTTAGGTACATATTCATGCAGGACATATTCCGTCTGCCTGATATGAAAGTTGTCATCAAGGCTCAGGTAGATGCTGTATGCCTCGTAAATGGCAAACTCTCAGAGTCTCCAGAGATGAATAGTTTGGTGGACTCTGTAGCTCAGGAATAATGCAGTATTTGTTTTCGGGCGGATTTAATATTTACATTATATTTTATATTGACAGAGCAGGAAATCATATATACGATGGCTTTGACCCGAATAAAGGGTCTCGGACTAAGCAATTCGCGCATTCTGTACGAACGTATGGGGTGTGCGACTGCTGTATTCGACAATAGAAAGAATCTGCGTGATTTCATGCCAGATGTTTCAGACAAGCTTATAAAGGCCGTTTCTGACATAGATGAGGCTGTTGCACGTGCCGAACAGGAATTCGATTTTATCTCCCGCAACCACCTGCGCGTTCTATGTTTCAACGATTCCGATTACCCTTGGAGGCTTCGTGAGTGCGCTGATTCGCCTTTGGTTTTGTTTTATGCCGGTACTGCCGATCTCAATCATTCGCGCATCATCAGCATGGTTGGTACACGCCATTGCACAGAATACGGTCGTGACATCTGCAATAGCTTTATTACAGACTTATGCCGATATTATCCCGATACCATAATTGTCAGCGGACTTGCTTACGGCATAGACATCAATGCCCATCGTTTTGCACTGTCCTCGGGTATGCCAACTGTTGCTGTATTGGCTCATGGTCTTGACCGAATATATCCTACGATGCATCGTCAGACGGCTTCCGACATGGTTGCACATGGCGGAGGTCTGTTGACCGAATACATGAGTGCTACAAAGCCTGACAAAGGCAATTTCGTCAGACGCAACCGTATTGTTGCCGGCATGTGCGATGCAACAATCGTCGTCGAAAGCGCATCAAGCGGAGGCGCTCTCATAACTGCGGATCTTGCAACAAGCTATAATCGAGATGTTTTGGCTTTCCCAGGCAGAGTCTACGACCAATACAGCGAAGGGTGTAACGCGCTCATCCGTTCCGGTCGTGCTGCGCTTATTCAGTCGGCCGAAGACTTGATAAATGCCCTCTGCTGGAAGAACCCTCTTGAAACTTCATCGTCAGACCCCGTTCAGCAGGAGCTCTTTCCAGAGTTTTCACCTGAAGAACAGACTATAATAGATACCTTGAAATCAGTAGACGACAAACAAATTAATCAGATTGTAGTCGACACCAATATGCCTTACAGTAAAGTCAGTTCGTTGCTCTTCGAATTGGAGATGAAAGGCATCGTCCGCGTGCTTGGAGGGGCGCGCTATCGGTTGGTGCGTGGGTAATGGCATTATTGGGAAAGAATTTTAATAGAAGAATTGATTTATATTATTTGTCGCAATAGCCTGCATTAATGGATTCCACAGGCATTTGTGGTATGTTAAACCGGGGGTCCTTATTTTAAATTATGAGTGCAAAATTATTATGTAGAAATCTAAGAATTTTTTCTTCTTTGTATTTCAAGCGTTTTTATTGTTTTATTATTATGTCGTGCATATTGGGTGGCTTTGCTTATCCTTCAAATGTATGTACAATAGTTTCTCCTGAAGCCGGTAAATTGGTACTTCCTGCTGAGGCTTATGTGGCCACGAGGCTTAAAATTGTTGGAAATATAAATGCTCATGATTTTCAAACACTTAAAGATGTTACTATGAATCGCACTCGCGAATTAGATTTGTCAGAAGCTGTGATTCGTTATAGTACTGAAGATGGATGTTTTTCGCCGATAACGTCTGATTGGGTTGTTGGTAATGAGCCTACTAAAGATGAATATTATGCAAATACATTGCCTATACATGCTTTTACTGAGGTATGCGATAATTCTATAAGTAAATATCATTCAGGAAGTTCGTCTCTTGTTCGTATCATTTTACCTAAAAATATTGCATCAATTGAGACAGATGCGTTTCTGAAAATGTCAACTTTAGCCGAATTAGAGGTTCCCAAATACTCTGCGACTGCTACTAGTGTTGATAATATTGTTTATTCTAAGGATATGAGTACTTTAATCGGTATCGCACCGTGTTTTACAGGGGAACTGGAACTGAATTCTTTGACCAAAAATGTTGCTGAAGGTGTACTCAAGGATAAGGTAGTAAGTGGACTTGTAATAAGGTCTGCAGAGAAAGTTGAGTTCGGAAAGGATAATAATGCTGATATTGCTTATATTGTTTCTAGTAATTCTTATGATGATGTGTTTCCAGGTGTTGACTGCGTTAATGAAATAAATGAGATTGTTGTAAATGATGTTTCTGAGGGTATGTTGATGTCTGTTTTGGGCCAACAAGGCTTTTCTAGAAGTGATGTACGAAAACTTAAGGTTTTTGGTAGGCTTAATTCCGAAGATATGAGTTTCCTTTGCTCCCTTCCTCATCTTTATCATTTAGATATTTCAGGATCGTCTTTTTCTGATGAAACTCTGACAATTTCATCAGAATCTTTGTGTACTATCAAGTTTCCATCAGGAAATTATCGTCTTTATATTAAGAGTTGCAAGTTTCTTGGTGGCGATCTTGTTGTTCCTGAGGGTGTGGTATCATTTAGTTGTCCGGACTTTAGATTTAGGTCATTGGTGATGCCTTCTACTTTAGTAAGTTGTGATAAATTGTCATCAACTTTTCTTCGTGATGCAGATTTTTCTGCTTGTGTAAAGTTGGAAGAATTGAATGTTTATGCTAAAGCATTGGAAAATATACAGTTACCGGTTAACTTGAGAAAAATAACAATCAATGCTCCAGTTGCACAATTGGAACTTCCAGATGCAATCGAGGAGTTGTCTTGTAGTGGAATAGAAGCTGAAACACTTGTTCTACCTAAATCTATATGCCGATTTGAAGATTCAAATAATATGATGTATCTTAGGTCTCTAGATGCATCAAATGCTAAAAAACTTGTTTATGTAGAACGAGCTTTGTCCGATTGTCCACGTCTCGAAACTGTAGATTTTACATCTAGTCCGTTAAAAACTTTTAAAGGCCTAGATGCTTCATTGTTGACCTCCGACATTGAAGGTGAGGTTTCTGTCGCTTTAGGCAATGGGTCTACACGTGCTGTTGTTGTTGGTGGCACAAGGTTTCCGGCATTGTCATATTCTTCTCTTAAGGCTTTATATCTTCCTTCTACAATAACGCAAATAAGTGGTCTTGATAATTGTGAAAAACTGGAGCAATTGGATCTTTTTAATTGTTATCAGCTTACATCGTTGTCTGGATTGAATAATGCAAGTTCTTTATCTATTCTTAAGTTGCCTGTAGCTCTTTCATCAATAGAGGGACTTTCTGGTTCTTCTTCTTTAAGTACGATATATTCTGCAGCATTTCAGCCTGCAATTTTTACTTCATCACCAGAAGAAGGACTTCTGGAACGTGTTTCGCTTTACGTTCCTGATGACTATGTCGGAATATATCGTATGTCTGAGTATTGGGAAAAGTGTGCAAACATATACGAGGGTGGCTATTCTGTTGTCGTTTATACTGATTTTGATGATACAAATCCCGTATATGGCTCAGGACTTTATGCTCACGGTGAAGCTGCCTCAATTTGTACAGATGAGACTATAGAAGAAAATTCTGTTATTAAGTTTGATTTTTTAAAGTGGACGGCTGATGGATATCCTGCTATGTATAGTGCAGAAGCTTCATTTGTACCAGAATCACATGTGAAATTTCATGCTTCTTATGTTGGCCAAAAGCCTGATTTGGCCGCTGGTGACATTTATTTTTGTCTGAATGCTTCAGAACAGACAACCCATACCATAAGAATTTATTCTAGTTGTTTTGTTTATGACAAGAATGGTTGGGTTGCGTCAGGACCAGGAGAAATGTCGTTGAAACTTGAGCCTGGAGAGAATGAATTTGCTGTTGCAGGTGATAACATATACGATATAAATTTAAATTATAAGTATTACGAACAAAATGTTGATGTAAAGCTTGAAGATTTTGTCGTGAAGAACCCTGGTAACGTTAAGAATCTCGGAATTGCTAAATTGAATGTTGAAACTTTTGATATAAATTCATTCGTATATCTAAATCAGTTTAATTGTCAGCGTAATCAATTGAATAAACTCGATTTAAATGGCTTGCACTATTTGGAATATTTAGATTGTTCTTTAAATAAACTTGATGATTTGGATTTGTCGGATTGTGTAAATTTGAAATATCTTTCTTGTTTAGCAAACAAATTACAGAAACTTGATGTTAAAAACTGCAGTCATTTGGAACAATTATATTGTTCAAATAATAAAATTGAAATATTAGAGAGTCTTAACCTTCCTAATTTGCAATATTTTAGTGGCGAAAACAATCATTTTGCCTTCTCGCAGATCTCTAATGATCTATATAGAGCTTATGTTAAAGATGATGACGAGGTGTCGCTGTTTTATTGTGATTTACCGTCAAATCAGCTTTATAAGGGGGATGTATTGGATCTTTCTAGAGAATTGTTTGACAAAGAAGGCAATCCTGTAGAGATTAGTATTAGTAGTTCGCATGACCCGTTACCATTGAATATTTCTGAAGGAATGTACAAATTTATTTCTGATGGAGATTATAAACTTGTTTTTACTAACAATGCTATGCCGGATATGGTTATTAATTCAAATTTCTGGGTAAATTATTCGAATGGAATAAATGATATTTTGACTGACATGAAAATTAATATAGAAGGTCTGAATGTAAAAATATGTGGTCTGAATGAAAATACATATACTTCTATAGTTGATGCATCTGGAAATACAGTTGCAAGATGTTTTGGTTTTAATGCTGAATTTACAGTCAATATGTCAGGTGTCTATATTATTAATTTTAGAAATGGGGATGAAACAGCATCGATTAAGGTGTTCTTGAAGTGAAAGGTGTAAATGGGGGTATTCTGTAAATTTTATAAAATCAGCCAACTAATTAGGGATATTCAGTAAATAGAATAAAATTAGCCAACTAATTCATACACAAAGTGTTGCGAATTAGCTGGCTTTTTTGTATCTTTAGGCATTCCCC
>MNQS01000219.1 GCA_001915545.1 Bacteroides sp. 43_108
TTTTGAATCTACTTTTTTCATTGCTTTTAGTTCTAAATTATTCAACTAAGATACTAAAAAATCAATGAAATACACAAACTTTCAAAGAGCAGTTTTGCTCATTAAAGCATTGAATTTAAGAGCATTGTATTAACAATAACGAGGGCGTTTTGTACTACGTTTTTAGGAACGTAGAACTGGACACCCTATTATTTTAGTTTTCGATAATTCCGAATTCTGCCAGTGTTGCAAGGTCGTTGCCTTCGTGTGAAGACATGGCCTTGAATCTTATATATCGTGCACTGACAGTCTTGTTGGTCTTGAGGATTGACGGTTTGTTGCTGTTTTCCAATTTGCCTTGAACAATTGGATTTCCCCAGTTCTTGCCGTCTTTGCTTACGTAGATGCAGAATTCATTTATGAGTCCGTCTTTTCCTTTTTCCCTTGGAACAATCTTGAATCCGTTGATGTCTACATCGCGTCCGGCATCGAAATCAACCCAATGCGGATATTTTGCAACAGTAACCGAATGTATGGTTTCCCACAAAGTTTCATTCTTGCCGTCTACAAGATTTTCTGCCTGGCCGCCTCCGTTTTCCTGACTGCTGGCGTAAATCACCTTCAATTGAGCCTTATCGGCTTCTGGGATTCTTATTGTTGAACGTACGTTCGGATTTTTCTTGTTCCATGCAGTTACTGTCGATGCTGATTCTATTACAATTGGAGAAGAGTAGACCTTTGCACGCGAATTTTCCGATGTCGTGTAAAGGATTTCTCCGTTGTTCTCTTCATCGCCTATAACTATCTGTCCATTTTCATCTCTTTCAATTGATAGAGGTGACGGTCCCTCAAATACCGTCTTAGATGCGTTGACTGGATTTCCGCAACTTGGTGCAATCATGAATCCGAACCGATGTCCGTCTGCTTTTATTCTGTCTTGTTCGAGAGGACCTCCCTGTCCGCAGCTGTTTCCGCCCAGTCCTGTTACTCCCACATCCAGATGCAGATATGTATCTCCAGCCTCAGGCAACTGATAGCCATGTGATGCAACTGTCAAGTCTACTTCCGAATATGGCAAGGCTGTTACCGACATCGGCTGTTTTCCTATAAACACAGCACCAGCACCTCGCTTGTCTGTCAATGCAGCCCATCTTACTTCCTCGTGGTTGGCCATATTCTGCGGTTTAGGGAAGTTTACGAATTGCGAATCAGTACAGCTTTCATATACGCGTATGAACTGTCCTGTCTTACGGTCTGGATAGTTTTCAATAGGTCCGCGACCGTAGTATGTGAAACTGTTAAGACGTTTAGGTACATTCATTACCCATCCAAGTCGTGGTAGTATTACATCCGGATTGCTCGAACTTACAGAGGCATTGAATTCAATTCTGCCATCGCTGTAAACAGTCCAGACCTGATTTGATGTGAACTTGAAGTCATTTTCTCCGAACTTCTTTTCCTCAAGCTCTTTTATTTCATTGTGTCCTGAAGATGTGCCTCCGATGAGTCGTGCCGAGTTCGGTGCCTGCGATTCCACAGTATAAGTCAATATCAGTCGGCCATCTTTTTCTTGATGTATGTCCTTGTTTGTGACTTTATGCTTGAGATTGTGAAGTCCAAGCTCAAACCATTTGTCACATATCCAGTTGTCGTTGTTTACGAAAGCTCTGTAAGGTTCAAGTCTAGGTCCTTTGCCTTCTGCTATTATTGTGTCTCCGTTGTATACAAGACATTGTATAGTTCCTGTTGCATTGTTGAATGATACATCAAAGTTTGTACCATTGATACTTACCAATTCATTGCCGGCATCTTTCACCTCCATTTTTTCCATATCGGAAGTCTTTGCCGTTGCCTTCATTTCAGATGCGTCCTTTATGAACATCTGTTCCTCGGCCTGTACATATCCGGCTTTTGCCCATGGAGTATCTTTGGCCTGCTTAATCTGAACTATCATTGAATATTCGCTTTCTGAGTCAAGATTGTCTTTCGTGTAAGGTATTCTTACGATTGACTTTTTGCGAGGTTCAACATCCAGAGTCTTTATTGTTCCGTTTTCGGCACAGATACCGTCCTTCCATATCGACCATTCGAGAATGTAATTTTCCAACGTGGTGAAATAATTCTTGTTGAAAATCTCAATATCACCATTCTGTATATCTACAGCTTTTATGTCGATATATTCATAAACTTTCTTCACTTCGTAATACTGCGGTTTTGGCGTCATGTCCGCAAAAATAATTCCGTTCATTACGAATTGCCCGCTGTTCGGTGTATCTCCGAAGTCGCCTCCATAGGCCAGATAGCGCTTGCCTGTAGCTTTGTCATAGTTGTACATGGCCTGATCAATCCAGTCCCATATAGCACCGCCGCAGAAATAATTCGTACTTTCTATGGCATCCCAATAGTCAACAAGGTTGCCGACTGCATTACCCATTGAGTGGGCATATTCTGAAACGTGGAATGGATATTTGATGTTGCTTTTTCCTTTTACAGCTTCACGCATCCATGCTATTGACGGATACTGGTTGGATCCCATGTCCACAATGTCATTGTTGCGCTCATATTGGACAGGACGAGATGTATCGAAGGCTTTTAAGGCTTTGTATGCAGCTTTGAAGTTGTCGCCAGGACCAGCTTCATTGCCGAGTGACCATATAACAATTGATGGACTGTTGACAGTTGAGTGTACCATCTCCATGTTGCGTGCAACGTGTGCATTTGTCCATTCTTTCGGGTGGGAGAGTGATTCTTTTCCGTAGTAGTATTCATGCGATTCGATATTGGCTTCATCTTCAAGATATATGCCGTATTTGTCGCAGAGATAATACCAGTAAGGATCGCAAGGGTAATGCGAGTTGCGTACGTGATTGATGTTTGCGCGCTTCATCATCATTACCTCATTTTCCATCTGTTTACGTGTGATAGCATGACCAAGTGCAGGGTTTGTTTCGTGTCTGTTTACTCCTTTAAGCTTTACGGTCTTGCCGTTTATGTAGAAATAGCGTCCGGCAAGTCCGAATTCATCCTTTTCAGCCGGCGTGTCCTTTATTTCCACTGTTCTGAAACCTGTATATATACTTGTAGTTTCAATTATTCTGCCTTTATTGTCAACAATCTGCGCAACAAGTGTATAACGTTGAGGATTTTCTGCACTCCACAGCTTCGGATTCTTCAGTTTGAGAGACGTTGATGTTGTTATTGTTGTGCCGGCTTTGGTGCTGAATGCTTCAGATTCGGCTTTTCCTCCGTCTGTCTCTTTGTTGTTGTCCGAATACAATCCGTTCTCGTACAAAGTGTATTTCATCTTGAAGTTCTTAGCTTCACTTTTGTCAAGATTGCGCACTTCGGCACTTATATGCAATTCTCCGTCAGTTCCGTTTAATGCAGGAATAGCTCTTAGGTCGCGTATGTGTATGCGTGGCGTCGAATAAAGAGCAACGGTTCTGAATATTCCCGGAAGTCTGTACATGTCCTGAGCTTCAAGGAACGAACCGTCAGAGTTGCGGTAAACCTCAACAGCCACAGTGTTCTGTCCCTCGTGCAGGTATTTTGAAATGTCGAATCGTGCGGCGTTGCGTGAATTCTTGCTGAATCCTACGTATTTGCCGTTTATCCACAGATAGAAAAATGAGTCGACTCCGTCAAAGCTTATGACTGTTCTGCGTTTCAGCCAATCGGAAGGCATGTCGAATGTTCTTCTGTATGAACCTACTTCGTTTCTCATTCTGTAGGTAGTCCAGTTTTCTGGAGGAGTACGCATGACACCTCCGCGCCAGTCATCCACTTCAACCTTGTGCATGAAGATGACAGGTTGGTTCACATATATTGGAGTACCGTATTTCTGACTTCCGTCCTTCTGTATTCCTGCAATGTTCCAGCTTGAAGGTACGTCAATGTTGTCCCATAGACTGACATTGTAGTTTGGGTCCTGAAATCCTTTAGGCCTTTCGTCCGGAGTAGGTGACCATTTGAATTTCCATGATCCGTTTAGACACATCCAGTACTTGCTGTTTTCCGGAAGCACCTTTCTTGCAGATTCTGTATCCTGGAATGGATAGAATGTGGCCGTTGGGGTGTTCCTTGTTGAATGCAAGTGCTTCAGGATTGTTCCATTCATTGCCTTCAGGTGCTGCTGCATCTGAAGTATGCAAATCCGCCTAAAGTTTCTACATTATCTGCAAATGCAGACAAACCGGTGCATGACAGCAGTGAATAAATGAACACTGCAGGTTTGGCTTGTGCCGAAACAGTCTTGAGGATTGAAGGATGTTTCATGTAATCTGATATTGTTGGTGAGTTGGTTTTCCCATAGGCGGTTTCTGCATGCGAATACATTGATTTGTATTTTGGAGAATATGCGTACATCCCGTTTTTTCAGAGTTGACGATTTAAGATCATGCAATACGCAAATATAGACTTTCTTGATGCAATATGCTGTGTTTCATTTGCAATTAATTCGTGTTTCAGATCGGTAAAATCTTCTTTTTGACGGACTGTCATCATCTTATTATGAACATTTTACAGACCTCACATTCAAATAAGCTTTTTTTTATGTATTTTAGTACCCGTAAAGACCATACTAAACTTAAAAACACAAGGATCTTATATTTATTTTTTCAAAGATGAAGCACTTCAAAAAGAACATTCCAATCTATTGTATCCCTTTCTTTCAGATCTGCGCTGCAGGTTCGTTGTTCGTGTCTGAGGCTGAAGCTTTGCCGTTGCGCTTGATGCCTGCAGACACGCTGACGTCTGTGCAGAGAATAAGAAACATTGTTTCAGTTGAAACTGTCAACGTTGACTGTCCAGTCGGTACAGTTCCGCGTCTGCCGTATAGAGTATGGGTGAATTATTCCGACAGCACGGGCGAATATCGTCAGACACGTTGGATGAATTCGTCTTTGGCGGCAGAACAGGCTCAGGCCGATTCCGGCAAATATCCTGTTGGAACCAGGTATACCGTAGATGGGTTCATAACAGGCGATGAAACCACTTCAGGAGGTTTTCCGATAAAGGCGTCTGTATCAGTGGTCGACCGTGCCTGCGCAGTACCTTCCAATATTCCTGTTGCAGACGTCCTTCCTTTGGACAGAGTGACCATAACCGGAAACAACCGTCTGACATCCAATCGTGAGTTGGCCATCAGGCAGATTTTAAGTTGGGACGTCAATCAGCAGCTTTATAATTATCGCGACACTTACGGACTCAGCACGGAAGGATATCCGGAATCTGACGGCTGGGATTCGCCTACAACAAAACTCAAGGGACACGGTTCCGGTCATTACATGTCTGCTCTTGCCTTTGCATTTGCGAGTGCAACACAAAAGGAGCAGAAGGATTCGCTCCGTCAGCGTATTCGCCGAATGGTCGACGGATTGCGCGAGTGTCAGGAACGGACTTTCGTTTGGAACGATTCTCTCGGACGCTATTGGGAGGCACGCGATTTTGCTCCCGAGGAAGAGCTTCTGCAGATGAGGGGGACATGGGAAGCCTTTGACGAGTACAAAAAACAATATGCCCGTTACGGATACGGTTATATCAATGCTATACCTGCCCAGCATGTGGCTTTGATAGAAAAATATGCCGCATACAACAATACCAGCGGTGTTTGGGCTCCGTACTATTCTATTCACAAGCAGCTTGCCGGACTTATTGACATTGCAACTTATGTAGACGACAAGAAAATTGCAGCAAAGGCTTTGCTCATTGCAAAGGATATGGGATTGTGGATTTGGAACCGCCTGCATTACCGCACATACGTGAAGATGGACGGAACACAGGAGGAACGCCGTCGTCGTCCGGGCAACCGTTATGAGATGTGGAACATGTACATTGCCGGTGAGGTAGGCGGAGTGGGTGAGTCGCTCGCACGTCTTTCTGAAATGGTTTCCGATGCCGACGACAAGGCACGTCTTCTCGAGGCTTCCAACTATTTCGACAGTCCTGCGTTGTATAATCCGCTCTCACGCAATATAGATGATATCCGCACACGCCATGCCAATCAGCACATTCCGATGATTGTCAGTGCACTCAGAAGCTATCGCGGAAATGCCGAACCATATTATTACAACATAGCGCAGAATTTCTGGAATCTCATTCAGGGACGTTACCGCTATGCTACGGGAGGTGTAGGCAATGGGGAAATGTTCCGTCAGCCTTACACCCAGATTCTCAGCATGGCCACTAATGTCACTTCCGACGGCGAACGCAATCTTCATCCTTCGCCGACTCTCAACGAAACATGCTGTGCATACAATCTTGCGAAACTTACAAAGGACCTCAACTGTTTCAATCCTAACGATGCTCATTATATGGATTATTATGAAAGGGTTCTTTCAAATCAGATTGTTGGTTCGCTCAATCCGAAACATTATCAGACTACATATCATTATGCTGTAGGACTCGATGCATCCAAGCCTTGGGGCAACGAAACACCGCAGTCGAGCTGCTGTGGCGGAACAGGTTCAGAGAATCATGTGAAATACCAAGAGGCTGCATATTTTGTTTCTGCCGACACGATGTGGGTGGCTCTCTACATGCCTACTGTTGCACATTGGGACGAAAAAGGCATAACTCTGCGTCAGGATTGCCTTTGGCCGGCAGAACGTTCCGTTATTCGTGTCGACAAAGGTCGTTCCCGATTCACTCTTAAGCTTAGGGTGCCTTATTGGGCTACGGAAGGATTTGACATACGTCTCAACGGTGAGTCTGCAGCTGAGTCATACCGTCCTGGTTCATACATAACAGTCAGCGAACGTCGTTGGAAAAAGTCTGATTCGCTCGAAGTCATTATGCCGTTTACAAAGCATGTTGATTTCGGTCCGGACAAGATGGAAACGGCAGCAACAGGTATCAACCAGACAAAAACTCCGTTTGAGCCTATGTGGGCAGGTACATTGATGTACGGTCCTTTGGCCATGGCTGCAACAGGCGTTACCGCGTGGAGTGCGGAAGGTGCAGACATTCCTGCGGATATGAGTACAGTCGAGTCTTCTGTCTCTTATCCGAAGTCTGCTTCTGATGCTGTACTTTATACACTCAAATGGAACGGCCTCACTTTTGTTCCGGATTATTATGCCGACAAGCACTCGACCCACTATTTCCGTATGCATCTTCTGGGTGACCCTTCGGCCGAGGTCAAATCGTCGCTTGCTGACATTATGCAGGATGCATCGGCTTTCTTGCCGTCGCATTATACTTCTGCATCATACGCACCACTCAAAACTGCTCTCGACAATGCCGGCAAACTTTGTTCTTCGGCTTCTGTCAGTCAGAAGCAGGCTGACGATGCAGAAGCAGCAATCAAGTCAGCTATGAGAGCTCTCGTACCAACAGGTTTGGATAAGTCAGCCCTGAGCACAGCTGTATCTGAAGCTTCTGCCTGTGACTCTACATTGTATACCACTGCCAGCTTTGATTGGCTCCGTTCATCGCTGGCACATGCAAAGGCTGTTTTGGTCGGCGCTTCAGCCGTTCAGGCAGATGTAGATATGGCTTCAGCTATGGTTGCGAAAGCTTTACGCGAACTCGAACGTGCCGATGCTGTCAACAAATCAGCACTCATAGAGGTCATGCAGACAGCACGTCAGCGCATTGATGCTCAGAATGCATGGAATGCACTTGCTGTCAAGGTGCCTGAGTATGCTCCATGGGCTCCTCACGCATACGGACGTATGAAGGAACAGTATGCCAAGGCGCTTGATGTAAGTGAAGGACGCGGACGCATCTACAGCCAGGAAGAAGTGCAGGCAACAGCAGCTGGGCTTAATGCCGCTCTCACCACTATGCGTCCAGGCAATCTTCCGGAGCTGGAAGATATGGACGAACTGCTTCCTTTGCTGGAACGTGCCAAGAACTCATCTTCTGCATCAGACATGCGTGAAACCATTGAGTACGCTGAGATGGTCGTAAAATATGTCAGTGACGGCAGCGGCACACACGATATGATTGTAAACGCCTGCGATAAGCTGAAAACCGCACTTGCAGGTAAAAAATGATGAGGTCTTAGGCCCTACGGCATAACCGCAAGGGCTCGCAATAATAATTCCGCGTGCTTGGGATTTTTTCTCTGAGCGCGCGGAATTTTCTTTTTGTGCCTTTCTTTTCTTTTATATTCCTTCCACCCTATGTCGTATTTGTCTTTGTTTGGGGAAGTGTATAAAAAGAAATAATGCAGTTAACAAATTTTGAGATGTTGTCTGTTTGTTATTAGTTAATAAGTGTTTCTTTGTGTTGAATGTTTCATTTTGTACAAATGCTTTGTATTATAGTTATATTTTACATTGGAGAACTGCTGTTTTATAAATGCCACTGATAAGTGTCAGATTTCCCTCTTTCGGTGTTTTTACTGGGATGTCATTATGTATTTACAAGGTCTGTATGCTTGTTGTTTATAAAATAGTCTGTTTTATGCGCAACATATAATAGAAACCTTTATCTTTGAAATTAATATTATAAATGGCAATTATGGAACAAGATTACCTTGATAGTTTTGAAAACAATCTGCAGGAGCGTTTGCTCGGCATTGCTACAGAATGCGGAATGCTTGAAGGCACACTTTTGTCAAGTTCGGATATTGATGATTTTTGGTTCTCTGTGGCTCCTGGTTATTTGGCAGATGCTGTAACTCAGGTGCAGAACTATCCAACCGTATCGTTGGCATGGGCCGCTTATCTTGGCTTGGGCGTGGCGTGCGGATGGGATCTTGATTGGAATACATTTTCAAAGGCTGACTATCAGTATTTTCTTGGCCCTAATAGTTTTGATGATATGGACGATCATATTGTCGGTGACATATTAGGACTTGCCATAGATGGAAATGAAGCTGCTGGTCTTGAAAAAATTTTCAGAAGCTGTGCACAGCTTTCCATAGATCTTATACGTCATGAACAGGTAGAACCGCAGAGTCCTATGGCATTCCATATTTTTGCACGTGCATGTAGGGCCATGTATCGTATCGGTGCTTCTATCGAACTTAAGCGATTGGGATACAGACTTGAACGTGTGGGTATGCAGGAATGTTGACGATGCTTCCAGCTGATTTTTGCGATTATATGGATTTACAGTATAATTAACTTATTATTTTATGGAAACAGACAAGAAAATGTATGAGTCTCCTGATTTTGAAGTTGTAGAAATTCAGGAAGAACAGATTGTGTGTGGTAGTGATATACCTGAAGCTTCAAGAGGAGCAAGCCACGACCGTTTTGAAACAGATACGTATGAATGGTAAGTTTATGTCAAGGCCGGTAAGTCATTCGTGTTTGTGTGCTGCCGGTATGTTTTGCGTCATGATGTTGGCTTCATGTTCGGATGAAGTTTACGAGGACGATAATGATGGTGCAAAAGTTGCAATGGAGTTTTCTGCAAGTACCGAGGCAACACGTACGGTTCTGGAGAGTACAGGCAGTGTCAGTTGGGAAGCCGGTGATGCTATTTCCCTGTTCGACCCGTCAGGCAATAATAATATGTTTACAACATCTCACGGCGGTGAAAGTGTTATATTCAGAGGTGCGGCAGTAAGTGCCGATGGCAAGTACTATGCGCTTTATCCTTACGATGCAGATGCGGAGTTGTCCGGCACTGTTTTCACTACCGTACTTCCCGCACAGCAGAGTGCCCGGGAAGGAAGTTTTTCTTCTATGCTTAATCCTTCTGTGGCCGTAGCTGATGGACCAAATGAATCTCTGTCTTTTAAGAATGCATGTGCTGTTATAAAGTTTTCTTTTACAACTACGACAGATGCAGAAATATCGAAAGTAGTGTTTCGTGGAAACAATGAAGAGCCATTGGCTGGAAATATGCGGATAGATGCAGGAGTAACTTCTCCATCTGCTGTTATCTTGACTGATGGAGCATCTAGTGAAATAGAACTGTCGGGAACTTTTGCACCTGATAAAGATTATTATTTTGTTGTTGCCCCATGTTCTTTGAGTAATGGTTTTACCATTACTTTTTATAATAGCAAAGGTAAGGCTTGGTCACGCGTTGGAACAAAAAGCGCTTCGTTAAAGGCTGGTTATATATTGGATTTGGGAACAAGCACTGTAGGTTATTTCTCGTCATGTGAACTGATAGATGGCGTTTACCATATCTATGATGCTGATGGACTTGTTGAGTGGGCATCTAAAAAAGACGTATTGACGAAAGATGTTGTCATTGAAAATGACATAAATATGTCTGGTAAGCCTTGGTATCCTGTTGGTACAAATCTTACGGATGGATTTTCTGGCGATTTTGACGGCAACAATAAGACTATCAGCAACTTGTCTATAGATGGCAATTCTTCTGGAGATGTCGGCTTTTTTGCTGGATTAGCCCAAAGCGCAAAGGTTCATGACGTGATATTCGATAGTGCTAAAGTGATCGGAGCTTCTTCTTCATGCTCGGGTGTTGTTGCAGGCGCCAATTTGGGCATCATTGATGATTGTAGAGTAAATAACTCTAATGTATCTGGTAATTATGCAGGTACTTTAGTCGGAAACAACAGTCGTCAAGTAAATAATTGTAATGTCAGCAATGTCGTGATTGATGCATCTAATTCTGGTGGAGGTATTGCTGGAGTAAGTTATGGTAAGATTGAATATTGTACAGTTACTGGTTCTGGAACTATAATTACTGCATCTGGAATCAATAGTCGTGCTGGAGGTATTGTAGGTGAAACAACCCAGCAAAGTAGTATTACTACTAGTGGTAGACTCTTGAAATGTGCTGTTGACGGAGTCAAAGTTTCTGCTTCTATGGCTGGTGGTATAGCTGGAGAAAATGGGTTTGGTTACATTGCACAATGTGTGGTAACTGCGACCTCAATATTTCATGAATCTACAGACGCCAGTTGCCGTATAGGTGGAGTTGTCGGATATAATAGCAGAGGTGAGATTATTGCGTCATATTCTGCATTTTCTACTGTTGGAAAGGATAGTCTGACATCAGAAGCTATTGGCGGTATTGTTGGTTATAACTATAATAGTGCGGCTCAAGTGTACGGTTGTTATTCTACAAACGTGTCATTGCTTGGTAATGTTAGTGGAGACGAAGCCGGTATAGGTGCCATTGCTGGTTATAACAGTGGGAATGTGATTTCTTGTTATGCCGTATTGACACCAGGCGTAACAGGCATTAAGCTTATAGGTAAAGGTTCTGGTGCTGTGCATAGTGTTGAAGTTGGAACTTCAGATTATGGCAATCTTATTGAAGATGTTGAAGTTATTAAATGTGCAGACGGAACAGTCTGGAATGCAGAAGAGATTTGGAAAATTACGGCATCCGACTATCCAATTATCAATGCAGATTACGTCGTAGAAGGACCAGCTGAGTAGTATTTCCATATATTCTCCATGTTTTTGCAATAGCAAATGTAGAAAATTCAAAACGATGGCAATGGACCATTGTAAAGTAATATCACAATAAAATATTTTGTGAATTTGTAAATACGGAATTCTGATCAGTCAGAGTTCCGTATTTTTGTAATGTATAAACATTGGGTTTTCTACATTTTCTTTGTAAGTAGAGATAAAGCAGTTTGATACAACGTTGTATGATTAAAGACATTGCAGGAGTACAAGGTTTGCTTATGTTTACTCGTTTTCAATCAAATTGTTTATGTCACAGTTGAGAATATAAGGTAGTTTTTGACGGCACTAGTGTCCACTAAAAATTAGAGGACGAGTTAAAAATTATAATTACTAAATAAATAGGGTGTCCAGTTCTACGTTCCTAAAAACGTAGTACAAAACGCCCTCGTTATTGTTAATACAATGCTCTTAAATTCAATGCTTTAATAAGC
>MNQS01000220.1 GCA_001915545.1 Bacteroides sp. 43_108
TAAATGTTATAATTCAGCACTATAAATTTAATACTTTTATCGCTATGTTTCTAATTATAAGTGAAATATATTTATTCTTATTTCGAACTCACGTTAAATTTAGCCTAATTGTTCTATAATCCCTTCTGAAAACCATTTTAGCCTGACTTTTTGAAAAACGAGGAAACCAACGATTTTTCGTATACTAGGATGTATTTATTTTAGGGAACAAGGAAATAAGTGACTGCTACTTGCAAAGCATTTATAAAGTAAATAATTGTAAGATACGGCATTTTTTTTAGGGGGGGATAGCAAACCTTTCAGCATACAGTTCTTAATCAAATATGGATTAAGTATACATCTTAAAAATTTTCTCCATTTGGTCAAGCGTCCCATTGATCGATATCTTTAGGTCAGCTGGACATTTGGGGTTGTTCAAAAGTTGTCTCAATATTTTAATCTGGGCTCTCATCTTGATATTGCTCACTTTCGCGGTCTTATCCACTCTTATTGCGATTTCAACCATTAGAGTCTTTAAGAACTTTCGAATTTTACCCATAATTTTTATAAACGCTGAATAAGTATTCATTTCTATTAGCAAATCAATTCCTTCAATACTTTCTAATATGTGAAGTATATTACTTTCGTTAGTATCTCTATCCAAATAGTGAACGTACAAAGCCCTACGTTTCACATCCTCTTGCTTTAAAAGACTTTCTAATTCAATCCGAATTTCTGATGCTTCAGTTTTCAACTTTTCAGCATCCGCAGGAGTAACTTTCTGTATGAATGTCCAAAGCGCATTGCATATTTCTGCATCATTATATCCTACAAGATGACCAAGCGTTGAAACCTTTGATACAAGCAACCGACGAAATATCAAAGGGTATTCTATGTCACTTCCCGCATTCATAAAAGCCCTTATGGCACAAGACATATCAGCAAAAGACATTTCTATAAGGAGAAAAACATTCATTAGGTCTTTCATGTCCTTTATTGTCTTGGGCTTGTATTGGTTGGATGCGTTCTTGCCTAACCAATCTTCCAGCCGTCCTAGTTTATCCTTTTCTTTAGCTGCCCAGTCAACGCTATCAATGTCTTTAAGTACCTTATCAAGTATTTCCTTAAATTGATCCTTTCTTGAAAATTCAGTAACTATTCGTTTGTATAAATATAGTTTGACACCATTGATTAGAAAATGATGAAAACCTGTAACTTTAGAAAATGTATTTCCCTGCAAGACCTCTACGTATTCAATAGTATCACATAATACTTGTATCGAAAGCAGTGCATCCATCCATTGAATTACGCACTTCATCGGTTCATCCTCGCCTTTATCTTTTACCTTTATAAGTTGTTTATACACTTTATAGAGATCATCATCATAATGGTAAGTAAGATTTCGACTTTTACGTTCTTCATAGGTCGTCATCACTGTTCTCAATTGTGTTGACACATTGTCATAAAGAGCCAGCAACCGTTCATATACCTGAGCATACTTAGTCTTTTCAGATCTTTGGCATATCTGTTTAAGTTCACACTCGAGTTTCATCCATATTGATTCCTCTCTTCCTTTACCATAGCCTAATAGTAAACGGCATCCCTCCACCCTAATACCTTCAAGGTTCTTGATATGATAACATTTCTCAAAGGTATATGTACCGTTCAAACAGCCCCTTAAACTGGTCATAAGGTCTATTAATATAAACCTCATATTCATCCGCAGCTCTATAGCCAGTCTTAATAATTGTGGTACATCTGCATTTAGTTCCTTCAAAAATGAGATATCTTCTACTACCTTCTTGTACAAATCCTCGATAGTCTTTGAGGAGTTATTTATAAGGTTTTCTACAGTCTCTTTTGAAGCCTCCTTGTATATAGCTTTTATATCTGTCATTTTGCTTTCTCCACTATCTGCCTTGCAAGTAATGTCGTTTCTATCAGATGTAATATCAATACATGACAAAGTCTACAAACCGACATTAAAGTCGTTTCATATACCTTGCTGTCATCTGTAGCATCGTAATGGCACTCTATGTGTTGTGTTATAGGATCGTAATAAACGCCTCCACTATGACTAGCTGCATTCCTGATTTTATTATTCATTGAACCATCCATATAATCCATAAATGCACCATTCCCTTCAAGAACTTCTATCATCTTTCCTGCTGCTTTTCCAGCAAACTTTGTGATAGTATCGACATCGCTTAGCCCAGAATTGGTAAATACATCTATATTACTGTTTTCTCGAAGATTGTTCAATCCTACAAGTATCTTTAAGCCATGGGCAAATACCTCATAACCTTCTTTGTACATATCCATAACATCATCACAACCTATAGTGGCAATCTTCAAATCACCATTTTCTACCACATCTTTGATACCAGCACTTGCATATATCATGGCCGGTATAATTTTTTGAATGTCGTCTATAGACTTAGCTAAAAAAGGCAATGCCTCATCTTTATACCATTTTGAAATCAATCCGCTAGCATCAAGTTTAACCTTGACATCCCGTACTTCATCTACAGTTAACTTATTAATAAGATCTCCCAACGGTTTAATAAACCTTGCGTGCAAGTCATCCAAATAGCGTTGTGGAGCAATGTTTAGATATACGACTTTCAGCAACTCAAAGTAAGAATCATACATTTCCAGAGTATTGTCGAGGGGCTTATATTTCTTCTCATCTAACAATGTGCCCATCTTCTTACTAAACGCTTCCACATTCCCCTTCTTCAGGATAGGCAATAATGCGTTCAGTACTCCTTTATAGGGTAATAGTCCCTGTTGCATCCTTGTTAAGAACACATCATACTTACGAACCTCTTTGAATGAAAAAAAAGGACTTTTAAACGATAAATTCATAAACGGCGAAAAAAACGCCATGGACTGTTCATAGTCTAAGCCTTTCATATACAATTCGTCAGTAATTGGCAAGGACGAAGAATAACCAATGGTTGTTATTGATGGGTCTTGTGGCGAGGGTATGTGCGTAAATTCCTTTGGGAAAAGACCATTCTTCCCAAATTTATAAGTAAGGTTATCTCCACAATCTACGCACTCAAAACTGATGGGCCATTCATAGATTTTTATGTTCTGGTCTATCTGAAACTTCAACTGATATATCTTTCCGCAACTGGGACATTTTACATATATGCGCTGTACCATAAAATTCCTTTATTTTTTTAAACCATCGGTCTCATCCTGTCCTGCATAGTTTTAGCAGCTGCCAAGATATTTGCCAGCGAGCAAATTTCTCCTAAATTTTGCCACTCACAGAACTGATAGATTAATGTCCACAAATAAACATAGCTAAAAGTCAACAAATAGTATGAAAAAGCATAGGTATTTAACTTTGCCATATCGCTCTTAAAAGGAGAGAAATAGTCTCCATGAAAACGTTCACACCTATACGTATAAAGTACACAACTCAACATAAATAGTAGCCGCTTTTCTATGTCAACCGTATATTCATTGTTGTTCACCGTCACTTTTTCTCCTCTCAATATCTTTTGGAGCAAAAGCGAAGACCGCCTCAACACGTCTGCACTAGGCTTCACCGTTTCCTCAAGTTCATACTTGGCTTTGATATCAGCATACAACTCTTTCGTTAAAATATCTTTCGCTCTTTCCGAAACTTTTTCTGCCTTGTCTGTAATAGCTAAATCATGTTGGATAAAGCAACGCATAATTGCAAATCTTAATACAGAAATTGGAATTTCATTTAAAAATCTCTTCCACATTTCTTTTACCCGCAGATCTTTATTAACAAGAGGCATAATCAACTCTTTTACTGTTCTCAGCATTAGATGAGTTGCCTTATCGTTATCTTTCGGCCACGCTATGCTCCTATGATGATTCATAAATATCTCCAGCGAACGCCATGCGATATCGAATCCTTCATCCGGTCTGTAAGGTAATTCGTCATAGATATCAACGATACCCGAAAATACTTTATTTAGTTTCGCATTGGGAAACAGGATATCTCTTGCTCCTTCTGATAGCTTCACAGGTTCAAAGATTTGTGTTATCCCTTGCTCTTTAAGCCACTCGTCTAGCATCTGCTGTACATCACTATACCACTTTCCTTCTTTTGGCCACGTATTGTTATAGGCAATACGTTTCTCTGTCCAAAGCAATTCTCGATTATTTTTTTCTGCCATAACCATTTTTATATGCCGTAAAGTTCTCTTAAAGTTTTTACTCTCCATGTCTGTGCCCAAAAGTTGTTGTTCACGACATCATAAAATCTAATTTCATCTCTATACCGTCTACAAACAAAAACGAATTTAGACCTATTCCGAAAAGGATGTCCCTTAGGTTCCACATGACTCACAAAATACTTCACATTCGCTCTAATGTTCGTTTTGATATCGTTTAACATTCTGATCATTTCTACGTAAGTCTGCATTGCCATCATGCTTGTCCCAGCTGATGTTATACCACCTCCCATAGGTAAGTATGAATTCCCAGCAGATAATTCATGAAAAGTATTTATACCAGATTTCCTTAATAATGTGATCTCCTTTTCGTCAAATGAGGTTTCAGGTTTCACTCCTTCCATCTTATAGATGGAAAGTAATTCTGACCAGTTCTCGTTTACTATATCCAAAAGTCCTTTATCCGACCATCCTACATGGTCTCTGATATCAATAAAGTATACATTATTTTTACGAAAAATGGCGAAAAGTACAGGCCCTGTACGCTTCACATAGCCAGGGGCAGAAAACGTTTCTCCTAAATGCAAATGATGTATGCCCCAGTCATATAAAAGCCCATCAAGTTTGTCTTTTTTGGTAGCACTGTTCAAGTGGGGATTCACACTTTCTCCTTTCCGAATCTTCTCTTCCAACCATTTTAATCCAATCTCTACTTCTGCTGGACAAGCAAAAGAGGTTGCTTTGTAAATTGCCCTAGGTCGTTTTTCTATAAGACGATAAGTGTATGAGCAATAAGACTGCAATACATCATCACTAGTAGTCAAAGAAGATGTGTCAAAACCTAGTTCTTCTATTTCTCTCTTAAAAATGTTGGCAAGCGTTTCTCTAAATCTAAAAGTAATTTCTATACCCATTATTCATCCCTTTTATACATCCCATCATAGCTCCTATGAGACGAACCGTAGTGCTGAAACCTTAAATGAAACAAGCATTGACATAAATGCTCATTATTATTCATAGCATTATATCTATTCGTCGCTTTGCATACTTTTTCGCGGCACCAAGAGCCTCATCATATAATATTAATTCATCTTATTAGTTATCTACTGCTCTATTCTTCTTGTGCGTTGCGTAACCTTCAAAGAATGCTTCATATGCAAAAGTATCATTTTAATAGCATATATTGAAATAAATATATAGCTTTTTAAACTTAACTGATAAGTTTTTCCCTGAATCTTAAAAGCATCATCATCAATAAATTGACGACCATTTTCCTACTATTGCATAAACGTAAAAAGAGTTTGCTTCACACAAAAAAATATTCAGACTGATGATGCAAAGTCCCTTTCTTTTTTACTTATGCCACAAGCGATACTTTTACTGCAGGCGCATGTCCCCGTATGGAATACCGGTATAGCAGGAGAACAGGAACATGTCACGGACATGATAAAGAGTCTGCCTGTGAAGCGGGGTGGTCATAATCCGTTGCAATTCCTCGGCTGTAAGATATTTCTGCTCATTTTTCGGACGTACCGGTTCATATCCTGCAAACGGGTAGGTGGTAATGATACCGTCCGCAATGGCTTCACCGACAATGGTCTTTAACTGCACGGTCAGGTTGATAATTGTCCTTGGAGCGAGATGGCGCTCTGTCCGCAGATACAGGTCGTATTTGTCGATGAAAGAACGGTCCAGTGCGGAAAACGGGATATCCGACAATTTGTATCGCACTTGCAAGAACCTTTCGATATGGTTGTAGGCATTGCGATAGGCTCGCAGGCTTCCTGCTGTGCGGTTTACTCCCACACGCTTTTCAAAGTTGCTGATGAACCGTCTGAAATATCCCAGAAGCGTTTCCTGCCCGCTGGCCATTCCAAGCAGTATTCCTTTTACCTCTTCGGCTGTCACACCGTCACGGACAGCCGACTGTTCCGCATAGATGCCCAATGCTATCGCGCGTATCTCATCCAGACGGTTGTTGATTTCCTTTGCCGCCATACTCTTACCGGATGCACGTCCGGAAGCCCAGCGTGACTGCGGCACTTTCATCTTCACACTGAATGCCGCTTCGGAGTACTTTCCCACATTCAACTTAGCCATTACAGGGCAGTTCCCGTCAGCATCCGCCTCGCTCTTTTTAAGGTAGAACGAAACCTTTACATTTGCCTGATTCATAACCAATTCCTTTGTTTGCAAAATTATTGTATAGCGAGCAAATGAACGGCATGAAAAATATAGCGGAACAAAGAATAAGGCCCCTCGGCTTGCAGGCAAAGCCTGTATTTTTTCCTGATACGGAAAAATTTGAGTAACTTTACCCCGCAAAGCAGAAAGGAACAGCGTTCTCAACGGTAGTGGACAGGATATTCGAACGGGATACGGAAGCAAATTCCAGACCTCTTTTCCAATCCTGAAAAGGCAACGGATAAGTAGCGATTTGTTTTCCTAACTTCCCCAAAAACGGTCAAAAAACATAAGCGGAAGAATTTGGTACAAAACTGCATATCCCTTTCGGTTTCAAACACTTTACATTATTCTTCCGAAATCCATCCGTATGTGAGCGAGTTTAACTATTTTTGTATTCGGATTGGGCTAACCCTCTCCATGACATAAGAAAAAGAAGAACAATATAGTTTAAATACACCATCAAAAAAATACGATATGAGAATTAAAAATAAAAGAAATGCATTCTGTAATACAGAAAAATTACAATCAAAAATAGATGTACTGTTTCATTACAGAATAATAATAAGTTTTCTGTTGCTTTTTAATTGTATTTCATCATATTCACAGCAAGCATCAATTTATGGAATTCCCTTTGGATCAACATTTTCTAAAGTAGAGCAAACTCTTGATCAAAAATTATTTACTGGGAAATACATAAATTATGACCGTTCTATTCTAGAATACCATGATGTTAATATGGCTGGAATAATTTTTGGGAGTTTAATAATATCCTTTAATAATACTGGTACAGATAATATCATGACAAATGCTCGTTTTTCATCTTGTTACAAATCGAATACAACTCAATTAAAGAAAGACCGCGAAGAATTGTCCCAAAAACTATCTCAAAAATATAGCTATATGCGCTCATATATAAATCCTATAGGATATAAATCTTATGAATTTGGATTTAGTGAAGATTATATTGTAGGTGAATTAAGCGTTTCTGTATTAAGAAAAGACCAATCTAGTTTTGGAATGGACTACTATTATTTAGAATTAAATTATAACCCAAAGCCTTCTGATTCCTCTGATTTATAATTTTATATAGCACATACTAAGATGGAAAAGACCTTCCTATATATTGATATATTAGGATTTAAGAATCTTGTCACAAGTAATACGGATAAGGTTGAAAGTATCTTTAAGATTATTGATAGTTTACATGTACATAAAGATATAGCTTTCCAAACAATTGTTTTTTCAGATACCATTCTCGTATTTAATAAAGATAATAGATACCCTTTACATTTCTATGTAACATATCTTATTGAATATGCCCAACAACTATTTTATAGACTATCAATGATAAATGTGTATTTCAAAGGTATCATAACATTAAAACCTTTCACTTATCTAGAGTTGAAGAATGTAAATGCATATTATGGTGAAGCATTGATTTCTACATATCAAGATGAAAAAGAGTTAAAAGGTTTTGGATTGTATATTGATAAATCTATATCTAATGATGCTTTTATATTTGAAAAAATAGATTTTAACGAAAAATACGATTATATATTATTGTGTCAATCATTAATTAAATTATACAAGAAAACAAAAGGAAAACTACCCATAAGTGAAAGTCTTCTGACTGAAACAGATGACTACTATAGAATTGATGAAGATATAAGATTTTTTAGAGAAATTGATTATTATCGAAAGCATATAAATAATGACCATATAATAGTAAAATATGATTATGTTTATAATAAATATAGGCTTTTACTACCAGATTTTTTTCGTGTTTTTGAAAAAGAAGGATTTCTTCCATGGGTAATCAGTCCTAATTATACTGGAAGTATTAATCCTTTTGATATTTTAGCTGAATCAGAATTAAAATCCAAATAAATATGAAACGTTGTTTTTGCTCTATTTTTGTATTTTGCGTATACGTTGGAAGTTTTTATGCGCAGTCATATTATATGAATGAAGTTGCTGAAGATGCAGGTTATCAAAATGATGGTAATTCATTCTTATCTATCATAGGCCTTATTATATTTATTTTACTACTTATACTTTTTGTACCATTGATTATAAGAAATAAAATAGATGATTATAAATTCGATAAAAAGTATAAGAATAGGGAGTATATCCTAACAGAAGAAGCCAAACATATACTTAGCTTAGGACTGCAGAATAAAGTTTATTTTGAATACTATCAAAATAATGCTTGGAAAAATTGGTTTATTCGAGGGTATATTGATGGAGTAGGAAAGCGTATTCCAGGATTATGTTCAACACAAGAACTATTAGAACATAATTGGGAAGCGCCAGCTAAAAGACATATAGATAGTGTAAGAGTGGAATTAATCGGTGGTAATAGAGATATGTCTTTATCTGCTTATAAAGCTGGATATAACGAAGGCTTAAAAAGAAGAGAGTTGAAAGGAGATATAGAATTATAACAATACGAAACATTGCTTTAGTATCGTTTATTTTGAAAGTACATGATATTCGAGTAAATCGAATCTTAAATAATATAAAAACACCCAATTTTACATTCTTGGGTGTAAAATCGGGTGTACATTTTGTAATTTGCTGATTTTCAGCGTTTATTGCGGAGAGACAGGGAACGATTAACTTTTAATTTCCCTATTCATTATCAGTATCTTACCAAAAGCCTCTGCTCCTATGACACCGAATAATTCACCGCGTATATGCTGCAACTTTCTTCCTGTTACACTCTTACTTACTTTTACAAAAGTAGCAAAAAAATGGCATAAATACAAATTATCCACTTGATTTAACGAATATAACTTCTATAATTTTCTTCCAATAACAATTGCAATTTAGAAAGAGGATAAAGAAACTTACCCCCTATGACAGTATAAGCTATCCCCTGTTCATCACGTAACTTTTGCAAAGTTCTGCTTGATATATGCAACATGCCACATATCTGTTCACCGGTCATATAGACCTCACCGGCTATAGGAACAGGCAAATCCTGAAATTCAAGTATCTCTTTTGAGCATTTCTTAAGCATCATCATTATGTACTTTTCTGACTGCCTTGTGATTACTCCGTCCATATGTTATCTTTCTTTTTGAATTAATATTTTGGCCAAATCACTCTCTTTATACATATATTTGCCGCCTATACAAGAATATGGAATAATCCCGTATTCCCTATAGCCTTGCAAACTTCGTTTGGAGATATTCAAAGCCAGACAGACCTCCTGGGCATCCAGTCACTTTTCCATTTCAACCGGACCAATTTTCTTTTTAACGGATTCAATCTGGGCGGATAAACTCTCTATTTGCAGTTTTAACTGTAAATACGCATGTTTCTCTATAACAACTAATTCCATAACAATTTGATTTATAATTTCACTATTTACAAAGCAAATAAAAGCATATTTCCACACTTGACAAAACATTCAAAATTAAAGTCATCCGTTGGCGTGCATTGTCACTCCAAATATACCAAATATCCTCATCCGGACAGATAACATATCTAACCATTCCGTAACCCAGCCATCGGTTTCTACTCCTTCCATATTTTCATTCCATAATTATACCTATTATGACTGCTTATTTCCGCCAAAATGTCATTTACAAAACTGAAAAAATTCAAACTAAGGTTACTGCTACCACAAAATAAAAAGAAAAGCCCCGTTATCTGCATCCAAACAGTAACGGGGTTTCCCCTGCCATTTTTTATCACCCTATATCTTTATACCCTTATTTTTTTTCACATGCTCTTTTTCCTTTACGTCTGTTTTCCGCCGTATTTCCGAAAAGTGCTCTTTCAACAATTTCCCTGCCAGTTTCTTCGCCTTCTCCTGCATCACATCATACACATCCCATCTGTTGCGGCCCAGCAGTTTGTTTTCTATCTTCTCGAATTTATCGTAAAAACTGAAGTTGTCCGGGTATTCATCTATCAGTCCGTCTCTCGGATAGCCTTTATCCATGATATACAGCAGTGTCATCCGGTCATAATTATACGGACTCCGAGTAAGGCCCAACCCCTTTCCGGAATCAGTCAGCCTATAATAGTTCTCCCATGTAGGAGCAAGATCATAACGCTCACTGTCCGTTATACTTTTCAATGCCGATTTGTCCACAAAAGCATCTGCCGGAATCTTCTCCAACGGCAACAAACAGCCGTAATCATCGCAACAGCGGTTTACTTTCCCTTCCATCAATGAAGGCCATCCCCGTAACTCATACACATTCAGATACTTTTCCTCAAAGTCCGGTTCAAAGAAACGCTTCTCTATATTCGTTGCCATAAAATCCCCGTATTGACGGTTTCCTACGTAATCCCTACCGAACAGCAGCACCCCTTTACCCGTCTCAACACCTGTATAATACGTGTTCCCATGCTTCAAATCATCCTGCATCTCCGCTATCACTTCGGGTGGTGCGGACTTTATCTCCCGCCACATCTCCGGTGTAAGTTGTCGGGGATAGTTCTCGTCCCTTGAAAGCGGGTCCATGTACTTTCACAGGCAATACACCACTTCCGACAGAGCCAGGTATCTATGCGGCTTAATCCCATGTCCGTCCATCGCCTTTTCCAGTCTTCGCAGATAATCATCATTATTCCCTTCCCGCAAACGCGGAATAATCCTCATATCAGGCACATTATAGTACATCATGCCCATGGTAGGCATTTCCGTTTCCTTGAGCGCCTTCTCCACATCTTCCAGCATAAACTCCAGAAAACCTTCCTCACCCGTACCTTTCATACTGACATGCACCGGGTTGAGATGTCCGTCCACTGTGACATACACACTGCCACTGTTCGTATTCTCTTTTTCCATTCATCAAAAAATTAAATGTTCATTCCTTGTCCTTTTCTCTTTGCCGGAATCCGCACCCTCATTTCCACGTTCGGGAACCGTACATTATCCGGTCGTGCCACCAGTGACGAGACTATCCGTTCCTGTTCTCCGGTCAGCGGCATAGGCTGCCGTTGCAATTTTCTCAGCCTGTTAAAGTTCCTCAGCGTAGGTGCCATGTCGCAACATGCCACACAAATCCCATATCTCACCATATCCGAAGAAACCGTCTGCCCGTCACCTATTTTTGCCCGGCATGCGGCATTCAGCGGAGCCACCTCATAAAACCTCAAGCTCTCAGGTTTCCGCTTGCCGTCAAAAAAACGTTCGGCCAGCCCACTCAGAAACTCATCCAGCATCCTGTCCCCACCGTCTGTCTTGTCAAACAGCAATACCTTCCGCCCGTGTTCCACCGCCATGTAGGTGGGAAAAGCAGCCAGCCCGCTGCGTATCACATCCCCGTCCATTCCGAAACGATGGAAAAGCCACTCAACTTTGACCCTTTTGGCCACGCAGAATTATCCCTTTTTGCTAAAATATGATTGCCCCCTTTGGCTAAAATAGTGTTGCCCAC
>MNQS01000221.1 GCA_001915545.1 Bacteroides sp. 43_108
AACAGGTCAAATTTTAAAAAGCTCTTGTTCTTTCAATGAAAACGTCTTGTTCTTTTTTTTAAAGACCTTGTTCTTTTCAGAAAAGAACAGGACGTTTGAAAGGTTAGTAACCTGCATGTCGGAAGGTTAGTAACGTGTGGGGTGACACGTTACTAATGTGTGGGTTGTAAGGTAAGTAATATTTAGAAATGCAATAAAAAACAGAATGACGAGAATTAAACGTAAATCGTTTATAATTAAGTATTTTGCGAGAATTGCAGAACGGACAGACCTGCAAAAGAAAACAAAAAATAGCAACGCTTCAGTTATCAGACTGTTAGCCGTCTATTTCGGAAACAACGGCAGGTAACCGAATTTTTACCGATAGGAACAAAGAAATCGTGGAAGTTGCTCTTGGAAAGGAAATGGTTGCGCTCTGCCACTTCCTTCAGGGTAAGTTCGGGACGGTAGGTCATGTCTTCCATGATACGACAGATCCGTTCGCGCCGGAGCCATTCGGTAGCAGAGCAGCCGTAGTATGTCTCGAATCTCTCCCGGAAATGGGAATAGCTCATGCCGCACATGCGTGCCATGTTTTCAGCCGTGAAGGTATGCCATTTGTACATTTTCACTTTCAGCATGAATACGGCCTTTTCCAGTTCCTTCATCCGGCTTTCCGCATACTGCATCTCAAATTCTTTCAGCGGTGTGGCAATATGGCGGAGCGCGTCACGCCGTGCCCTGAAGAAATAGTCGCATACCCGGTTTGTCACGCAGTTCAGATAGGAGCGTCCCCTCATGCAGCGAAGCAGGTCGCAGAAAAACATCAGTTCTGCCGTCCGGTATCCCGCCTCATAGACGGCAACAAGGTCGTTGCTCAGGTAGCAATAGGCAAAATTTTCCGGTGAACAGGCAACCAGAGCCATATAGGGCTTGTAGTCCTGCTGTTCCAGTGTGGGCAGATACGGGAGTTGCCGCAATGCGTCCACTGTCAGACGCATTGCTTCCGTGTCACGTGCGAAATTTTCCATTTCGCGGAGCATTCTCCGCACGGAATACCTTTTCTCTACGAGTTCTTTTGCCTTGTCTGCGATGCTGTGCAGGGTGGCGGCTTGGGGATTTGCTTCGGCTGTCCGCCTTAAAAGATCTGTCAGTTTCATTGCTGTTGTTTTTTGATGCAAAGTTCGCATATCCTGCGGTTACGGCAGTTCCAAATCTTGCCGAAAACTCCAACAGAGTTTCGTTTTTGGTAAAAAAAGGAACAGCTTCGTGAAAAACCTTCTCATTTCAATGGCTATAATACTTCGTCATTCAACAAGCTATAATAGATCAATAAAAAATACATTGCATCTCCTGCAATCAGTGCTGTAAGCCGTTGCTTGAATTTCAAATCGTATTTTTCTTCCTTCAACCGTCTTAATTCGGGAAACAGACCGCTGAAATCAACGGGTGTCCGGCTGAGTAGATAGACCGGAAGAAACAACAGTATATCCACAAGTTCCTTTTCGCCTCTCACCAGATAAAACGGGGCAAACAAAAGCATCGGTATCAGTTCCCACCATCGGTAACTGACATTCCTGTTCTTCTCGTTCTGTTTGTCCATGCGGGCTTTCTCCGCACGTGCGGCAGCATCCAGCCTTCGCATGAAGGCTTCCTCTTTCTCTTCCATGATGTCGGCTATCACCTTGTCATCTACACCGCGCCGGTATAGTTCCTCTTTCGCCTGTCTGACTCCCTTTTCCGAATATTCTCCGGTAACATTGTTGGCTATCATCAGCAGCTCATTGGTGTCGGATTCCTTGATTTTCATTGTTCATTAATTTAATCCGTCTTATTTACTTTTCTCTCATTTTCATATATTGACTTGAGGTAAGACTGAATATCAATATATTGACTTTATTTAATGAGCAGTTATTCTATTATAAGTTTTTGAATAATATATAGAAAGTTGTAAATTGTATGATTATGGAAATCACATAGATACTATAATATTGCACATACTTTTTCTCTTTGTCAAATTGCTTGAAATACTTTCTGTACTTGCTGTTCTTGAATAAAAAATAATCATTAATATAATACACAAATAATCCTATAACTATTAGTAAAGGGAAAAAAATGGAATCAGATATAAATGCAGTTATTAATAAAGTTTTTATTCTTGAAAACTGAATGCCGATAATACATATAACGGCAATTATCCAAAGGCTGATTCGATACACAGAAGTAATAGCCAAGACTGAAATCCATGAATCAATGCCTTTATCAGACGTATCGGACTCTAACTTTTTATTAATCAATATACAACGGTTTATATAATTATTATTCCATTTCTTCAACCTGATCCAATAAAATGGATTAATAAGTCTGTATAAAAAATAGAATAATATATTATATGCACAATAATAAATCATATTATAGTATTTCTCCATCAAATCTTTCATCCCATCAACTTTTTATATATAAGAAATACTGTTAATTTTGCTTATTATCACCAGATATATCCGTAATGTTGCAATCGTTATCTTTATCATTCCCATTAGGAGAAATGAAGGAAAACCACATAATCCAATTAGTTAGATGTTTGCATGCGGCTTTCCTTCCGATTAGACAATTTGTGGGAAACAATGCCTATCAGTAGTACAGATGTACGCACTGTCCAAAGTTCACCATTTAGCAACCGACCTATATATGAATTCACTTGGTGTAATATTCCACAAAGGCGGTTTCTTTCTATTTAATTGCAGGAATTACTTACCAGGCATATTTTCTCCATGGACTGTTCTCGTGTTTCAGCAGTTCGTCCGCAGTATCTTTCATCACGGAGTTGTATGCATGCTTGCCTCCCCAAAGTGAGCGTCCTATGACATAACTCATGCCCATATCTTTCCAGGATGAAAAAGTAGAATGAGCCATGTTGTAAGCCAAATCAATATATTTCCACGCTTCCGCTTCTGTGATGTACCCCATTTCACAACAAGCGCGGGCAAGAAAACAGATACGACCCGCATCCCAACCTGCTACGCCATAATGCAGTAATTCTTCCTTTTCCGCAACGACCTTGCATCTGATCAGTTCATCAAATGTTTCCTGAAGGTTTTGGAACTGTGCTACTATTTTGTCATAGTCTTCCTGTGAAGTCATGTTCTGCTGAAAGATTTCATCCTGGGCTTCCGGCTTGCCAAGCAGAAATGCCTGATACACAAAAGGGAAGTAATACCGGTACCCTTTTTCACAGAGATAGTCCAACTCCTCCTTGGCTGCATCAGTGCTTTCAATACCCCACCATTCCCCAAGTATCTTGGGCAGTAAGTCGGAAATGCCTGTCTCGATAGAATTCTGATAGGCTCCCTGCTGTGAAGCATACATGGCTCCTACAGCCAGCTTTTTGCATTGTTCGTCACTTAGTTTTGACTTGGGATTCAGACATACTCCTTTGAAAGATCTATGAATTTTTCTGATTGTCAAAACCGCATTTTTTCCTTTCTTATATAGCCAGAAACCTCCAACTACAACGGCAATTGCCATGCTAAACCAAAAATCGTTGCTCATTTCTTATATATTCCATTAATAATTAATACTTTTATTTAGTCCAATATGATTGTTTCCATGGGGATTCATCGTTCTCCAGCAAAAGTTCTACTATTTCCTTTGCCGTTTCGCTATCGTCCGGATCACCATGCCATACACCTCTTCCCATAACAAAACTCTGTCCGTATTCCTCCCATGACGAGAAATGCTCAACAGCCGTATCGGCTGCCACTTGCATAATCTGCCACATCTCATCCGCATTCACGTAACCGCAAAGGTATGCCCAGCGTCCAAGGTTTACTACCCGCACCAAATCCCATGCAATAACACTCTCTGGAATCTTGCCTTGCGGATACCAGCCATTTTCAAGCATGTTCTCCATAATCAGACATACATCTCCCATTTTACGATCCTCATCAAACCGTTCTTCCTGAGAAATGTTCTCAAATCCGCGTGTGCGGATTTCTGCCAGAGCTTCGTCTGCTTCGGCATGATGCCCATCTTCCAACAGCCATCTGACGATACCCAGTGTACTATCCCTGTCCGTAACATTCCACCAATCCTCAAGTGTGTATTTGATAGTCTCGACATCTGCATCACTGTCAATCGTATCTACTTTTTCGTCATTATAGACCAGCATGGGAGCACCAAACGCCAACAGACGAAGTTGTTCTTCATCCAGTTTTCCGTCTTCAGCCCTGTTGATAGTCCAACTGTCATCTCCGAAGGCTTCCATCATTTGAGCCATCGCGTCGGACGATGACAGTCCTTCATCAAATGCACTGTCCATCATTTCCTGCATCATCTGATTGGCATAAGCCATATTCTGACGGCCCGCTTGAACAACTGTTTCAGGGTTTATGCCTGCTGCTTTCAGCATGGCTTCCTGTTGTGCCTGTGCAGCAGCCATATCGGGCATCCCTGCGCCCATCTGTGCCATAATCTGTTCCTGCATACCACCCGGCATCTGAAATCCCGGTATGTTTCCGAACATCGCCTGAGCCTGTTCCATTGCTGCTTTTACAGCGGCTTCCTGGGCCGCCTTTGCCATTTCCTCAGGATTTTGAGAATTTGAATTTTCTTTTGTCATATCGTCTAATTATTAATAATGTAATATTTTATCCTTCTGCTCCTGCCGTCAAAAGCATTTCCGTTATTTCGTTGTACCCGCGTTCGCTGGCATAATACAAAGCCGTCCGTTGGAGATTGTCCGCAAGATTCACGTCTGCCCCATGTTCTACAAGCAGTGTCGTAAATTCGTTATTACCTTCTCTGGCTGCAAGGATAAGAGGTGTTTCCCCGTTTTCATTCCGCATATCCATTTGCGCATTTGCCGCTATCAGCTTCCGACCGATGAAGCTGTTTCCCGACCACGCAGCAAAGTGCATGGGGGTATTCCCGTTCAAAAGGGCTTTGTTCACTTCTGAACCGGCAGCAATCAGCAAGTCAACGATGTGCAGGTTACCTTTCATACAAGCAATAATCAATGGCGTTTCCCCTTCATCATTCGCCATATCCAGCATATCATCCGAAGCGGAAAGCAACATACGTACCGTTTCCGACTGTCCGTTGAAAACCGCCTGATGAAGCGGCGTATTTCCATGCGCGTCAGTGGTTCCCTCCGCCGACAGACATGCCACAACTTCACGCAATCCGTGAGCTGTAGCATAATCTATCGCTTTATGTCCCGTATTGTCCGCCATTTCCGTATCCGCCCCCTGTTCTATCAGAAACAGTGCAGCATCGGTACGTTTATTGTCAAGAAGGCAGATTAAAGGGGTACGTCCATCCTTGTCCGTGGCATCCTGATCAGCCCCATATTGTATCAGCTTTCCTATTATCTCTTTATTCCCGCTCCTTGCGGCTGCATGCAAGGGTGTCTCCGCACAATTGTTGGCGACGGAAACATCCGCATCATGTTCCAGAAGCATATTCACAATATCCCTGAATCCTTTCAGACAGGCATAATGCAGCGGAGTATTCCCCTCCGCATCCCGTTTGTTCACATTAATGCCTCCTTTTTGCAGAAATATCTGTACAATACTTTTTTGTCCGTTGCGGCACGCATTTAAAAAAGTCATGTTGTTGTCCATACGATTGTCAGTTATATTTCAATAAAAATTTCACAAGAGCCTCGTCGTTCTTTTCTACAGCAATATCCAAAGCCGTTTTCCCCTCATTGTTCACTGCGTTCACATCCGGAGTGCCGAAATCCATCACAAGGGCAGCTGCTTCTTTCGTACCTCTTGTCGAGCTGCCCGCAATATAATGCAACAGGGTATTGCCCCATTGGTCCTTGGCATTTATATCCGCTCCGGCTTCAAGCAGGAGTTCAAGAACCTCCACATCATCTTCCGTGCAGACACGTCCGCCGTATGGATAAGACCGTGGAAGAGCCGTAATACGGGGTATATGCCCGTTCCAGAAACATCCGCCATAAAGATTCATTGCCGGAGTCTGCCCTTGCATGTTGGCAGCGTTGACATCCGCTCCATTCTCCACGAGATAACGGATAGCCCAGACTCCTGATTCATGTCCGGCACCCCGACAGGCTACGGACAATGCCGTATTGCCCTCCTTATCAGCCGGCTCTTCCGGATTCCATCCGCACTCAGTCAGACATTGCAGGAAATGCAGGCACTGCTCCTTATTCCCCGCACCATGGTTTCTCTTGTTCATCCACACGGCAAATGCAGTCCGTTCTTCCGTATCTTTGAAATTCGGGTCGATACCGCCCCTGAGCAACATTTCCGCAGCTAAAAAATTCTCCCATATCAAGGCACATCCTAACGGGGATTTTCCATAGAAGTCATACATTTTCTCATCCTCACATAGAATCTGCATATCCGTGCCGGAACGCAGTAAGGCATCCAATGCCGCTTCGTCCTTATTCCACAATGCCTGAAAGATGTCCAGCCCTCCGATCAGGCCGGCAAGCCCATCTATTTCGGGATCCTGCCCCGACAGCAATGCCCCGATTCGTCTGGCACCCCCTTCTGCTGCAATATCAAAAGGAATCTTCCCGCTGTGATTCTTTTCCTCCGGGTCTATCTGCCCGCTTTCCAGAATCAATCTGGCAGTGTGACTGCACTGTCTATCCGATTCCTGCAGAGATTCCAACTCATCATACGTCTCCTGCTTGGATTTATCCGAATACCAGCGTTCGGCAAAATCCGCTATCCGTCTTTCTCTACTCTTGATGTCGGATGCAATAAGACCGGCACACCGGCAAAGCATGTGCAACACATTGTCACCGTTCCGGTCAGAAGAATCCATTCTGCCTCCCGACATCAGCATGACATCAGCCATCAGAAAATGGCGGTTGCGCACAGCCTCTATCAAAGCGGTCGTCTCCTTTCCGGACCGTGGGACCTTCGCTCCATTGGAAAGAAGCAGTTTCGCAATATCGGCAAAGACAGCATCATCCGAACAGGGGTTACGCCTTGCCAGGACACATAGCGGAGTGTCTCCTTTATCATTTTTCACGTTAACGTCTGCACCCCTTTCCAAAAGAATGTCTACTGCCTTTATATTTGTAAAATAACAGGCTATATGCAGGGCTGTATTGCCATCATGGATTTCATCCCTATTATCAAGCGGAACATCCCGATATGCTTCGAGCAAAACAACTTCCTCAGCCCCGGATGCATGGTAATAATATATGTCTTTACAAGTCATCGTTGTCTATTTTTAAAATCAATTCCTCAATATGTCGATATTTGCCACCCAACCGGCCGGAAATAGCCTTTACTTCACTGTATAAATGCAGTTTGAAAGCCGTTTCAGCTTTCAGTCGCAGAAGTAGCGTATATGCCCAAACTACAGGGGTGCCCTGCGGTATAGGATAAAAGGGAGATTCCTCGTCATAACCGTAACGGAGAAACGCCTCGGGAACCCTCTCCTTGCTGTCAAGGGGAATTCCGGTTATCAGATGCTCGGCCTCACAGAGCAACCCGTGGCACTCCTCATACCATTTCACCATAAAGCAACACAGCGCCTTGTTATACAGCAACATGAAATCCTTGATGGGGATACGGTCAAAGCATGAATACGCTGCCGGATATGCTCTGCCGAGCAAAAGCGATACTCCGGCAGAAAACAGCAGTTCTACTTCTTTGTCTGTCATTCGAGGTTTATCAGCAAATAGTGTCATAATCTGTTTTTTGTTTGTTTCAAATGATTGGATATAACAGAAAGAGCATCCGCTATCAGCATGTTTGCGGATATACAGTCAAGTTCTTTACAAATAGTTCTCGTGTCCGTTACGTTTCCGTTTTCCTTTTGCGCAATGAGCCACTCCTTTATCTCCGGGAATGCCGTACTGTCCGACAATTCCCATTCAGGAACAATACACCGTATCAGTGAATCATACACGAAATCACGGACACCATGCCCGACCAGTTTATCACTAAACCGTTTCATGTTCACTTTTTCAAAACCGAGTACAACGCAGCCGGAATACACGAAAAGCATATCCGATGGCTTTACCGGACCAAATTCACTGCATTTCAAGGCAGCCTCCGTCAAAAGCAACATCAAACTGCTTTTCAAATAACGCACACTCCTGCCCATTGAGTAACCGGCATCAAGGGCGAGAACCGTATGCTCAAGAAACGATCTGCAGACATCGGCCAAAGACTGTCTGTCCGAAGACTTTCCTATAGGAAGATTCCTTTCCGGCAACCTCACACGGTCTCTTTCCATCAGTGCAGCCTGCAAATGTTCAGCCATCTCATGACGATAGTGCTGCCATGTATCTTTCCGGTCGCGGCTGCCTGCAAATGTAATTTCCATATATCCACAGGATTGCGATACTGTTATTTCCAATTCTCCGCTACGGACTGTCATATCGGATTGCCTGTTCCACTGGGTACCGTCCACCACAATATCGCCACCGAACACTCCGGTCGGGACCGGGAAATTCCCTTCGGATGTCTTGTTTTCCTCCACCCACAAATAAATGGCAGAAATATTATAGGCATTCTCTTCATTCCTTACGGCAGTCACCCCGGCATTGTCCCAGACAAGAAAACCCCGTTTGTCATACTGCACCGTCCTGCCTCTGTCATCCTGCATGGTCCGATGCGTGAATACGGACCTCTCCTTGCCGAAAATGCGTACCACCGCGGTATAAGACAAAGGCATATCCACCGGTTGTCCCAACATTGTCAATACACCTTCGGTAATTTCTATTCCGTTCCGGCCCTCACCGTCTGTATTCTTCACCTGTCTGTCTCCGTTATTTCCTGCCGTATGTATCCTTACGGCAGGAGAATTGACATGCGGAACTTCCATAAAAGGCGGTGCAAGCATCAGGGAAACATCCTTCGACAAAGGAGGTAACTCGTATTCTCTGGCCGGATAAGGCTTCGGATAATTGAGCCAATACCCCAGTTTCTTCGGACGGCTTGCCGTGCGGACAAAATTCCAGAAATCTTCCACCCGACACACTACATCTCCCGCCTTGTCAAGGGTATTCACGATGACAGTCCCATTCGGCATCGCATGAAGGGACACAAAATATTCGTCTCCCAACACACCGGGTCTGAGGCGCAGCACCTCATCCGTCTTCCGGTTCCAGAAACGGGCATAGTCGGTGCGGTTACCGTTCGAACAGCTTTCCACCAGCACCCACTCCTTGTAAAACTCACGCAGACGGAAAGATCCGTCTCCCATGCGGAGCGGGGCAATGCGGCATTCCTGTGTCGCCATATTCAGGTCGAGCAGGCCGGAATCCGTCCATATTCCGCTGTTGCTTCTTGCCATGTAGTCTCCCAACAGAAGAAGCCGGGAGGTTTCCGATACCGGAATACAGCCTCCGCTGAACCTGTCGTATCCGGACATACAGAACGGCATTCTGTAATATTTCCCGTTATCTTCATAACGGTAAACTGCCGAACGACTAAACTCTCCCGGGACTATATACGGCATTCCCTTGCCATCTATCCCGAAAGAGGGCGGATAATTCATACTGTCGGTGAAAATTAAACGGCTTTCGTATTTCATTCCCCGTGATGACATGGTAAATATGCTGGCACTATGGATATCACCCATGCATAGATAACGTCCGCGCCAGCAGAACTTGTGCCGGCTCTCAACAGACAGGCTGCTCAAGTGGGGCCAGTCATCGGCTTCCAGGGGATTCTTGCCACCGATAGCTGTTTCACTCCATTTGGTATAGTGTAATGCTGCATAAAAGTCCAGCTCCTTCGAATAGACAAGATTCTTTATCCTTTTCTTGCGCTGCTTTACAGGTTCAAGCGGAGTGACCCTCAGATCCGCGACGAATGAACCCTGCCACTCATCAACATCCGCCTGTCGCCATTCACCGTAAACGAAATAGCCCGCAAAACCTCTTGTGATATATCTGTTCCCGTCATCGGGCCATGCCAGTCTTTCGCGGGGCATCTGCTTGCGCAGTTTTATGGCTTTCGCCTTCATGCCGAAGTCATAGCGGGGCTGTTTCAGGAGCTTGCAATACTGCCCGTACTTGCGGCATTTCTCTTCAAAAGCGTGCATCTCCTTCTGCGAAACCAATACCAGCTGATAAATATCATCCCCGTTCAGGTCAAAGAGCGCATACCCGTAGGCAGTAAGTTCCTGTCCCAGAGCAGCAAGTCCCATCTCGTGCGAGAAGCAGGAATACTGCATCTTGATTTCATCGAAACGGCTCTCTTTCAGTACCGGGACATCTTCCCCCCATTTTCCCCTAATCTCATTGAGCGAGTCACCCACATCACCCTCATCCCTGTGCAGGTTGAGAGCCTGATCCCGTACATCTTCCATACAGTCATGCTCATACGCCTCCATCGCATCCCTGATCCATTCCTTCACGGCTTTGCCGGATATTCCCTTGGAGGCGCAAACATCGACCGGCACTTTTGAAAAACGGATGCCGAAATCAGACAACCTATACATGAGGGCAACAAGATATTCCGGTGTATAATGTTCATCTTTCATCAGATATTGATTGTCGTGCAAAAGATAGCCATGCTTTTCATTCCATAGCCCGTGAATGAATTTGTCAGCGTTATATACACGAATCTGATAGCTTGTGAACCTTGTATAATCTCCATAGAGAGCACTCGGGCCGAACAGCTCGACACTCAGGCTAAACCATTTATTCTTGTCCGCCTCATCTCCTGAAACAAAGAAGGGCTCACCATTGGACGTGAAACGAAACGATACAGACCACTCGAAAGAATCAGGATACGGAATACCCGCCTTTGCCAGCCATTTCGCCGCTTCAAGTTCCGGAATAATTCTCTGATAATAAGCAGCCAGTTCTCCGGTCAATCTCTGTAGATGTTCCTGCTCCGGCAATAACAGCAGAATGCGGTACAATATGCCAAGTTCTCCCGGTCCGTGTTCCATGAGGGTGCGGGCAAGTCCCGACAGACAATCCGTCGCTTGTTCGTTCGGAGACTGGGCGAGCAACGCCACGCAATACCAGAACCGGATGACATCATAACTATGAGTGACAGGTATGCAGGAATACCCTCGAACCACGTCTGCCACAATACGGACAAGAGCAGGGTCTTCGGCATAGGGGTTCATCCTGTCTGTCTCTTTTCTGTTCGTGGGAGCATGGATGTAAGAGGCGAGAGCGGAATTCAGCCGGTCTATCTTATCGGACAATGCCGGATCGCATCCGTGCGGTACCGGTATATGAATGGTATCATGATTAAACGGAATGACCTCCTGCTGCGGTTTTTCATAGACCGAAAGCACCATATCCAGATACCAGTTCCAGTATTCCCTGCGCTTTTCCGGATCATATTTATCATCTTCCGCACCGGAACTGTCGGCAGAACAGATTAAAGAGACAATAAAATCCGGTTCCCAACATTCCGGGTCGAAATCATCGTCATCCTCTCCATGATAATCTTCCGTTTCCAGCATGGAGGTCCCACCATAGTGAACATCATATCCGAGCATCACAGTGGCCCAACTCACAAGCGTATCCATACCCGGATTGTTTTCCACATAAAGCCTCAGTTTATCCGTTTCCACCAGAATGTCTTCGGCAATCTCCCTGTTTCCGTACAGATGGTCATTTATCTTGGTAAGCTGGAAAAGCCACTCAACTTTGACCCTTTTGGCCACGCAAGATTTGCCCACCTTTTTGTACTATATGATTGACCCTTTAAAGTCCTGGTGTTGGGG
>MNQS01000137.1 GCA_001915545.1 Bacteroides sp. 43_108
TCCGGTCGTGACGGTTGTCATCGAGCCGGAAGACCTCGACCTTGGCAAATACGTCAAGATAGGCGAGGAACACACCAGAACCCTTGAGATGAAACCCGGGTATCTCTATGTAAAAGACACGGTACGCCCCACGTATGCAATCAAAGACGAAACGGAGGCAGTTGAAAACGGGAAGCGGATGGTAGTTACCGCTCCTTTGCCGTTGATGCCCATATATAAAGGTATGCCCGGGGCTTCCATGCTCGCGGAGATACTTTTACAGAAATACGAGTATCACGTTCCGTTTTACCGGCAGGTCAAGCAACCGGAACACCTGGGAGTGAAACTGTCGAGAAACACGTTGAATGGCTGGTTCAAGCCGGTCTGTGAACTTTTAAGACCTCTTTACCTTGAACTCAAAAAGAAAGTCCTCTCCTCTGACTACATACAGGTGGATGAAACCACTCTCCCGGTCATAGACCATGACAGGCATAAGGCGGCAAAGGAGTATATCTGGATAGTACGAGCGGCGGTGCCGCGCCTGCTCTTCTTCCATTATGCCAACGGATCGCGTTCTCAAAAGGTGGCGGTCGATCTTTTGAAAACGTTCAAAGGATACCTCCAGTGTGACGGCTACTCCGCTTATGACGCTTTTGAGAACCGGAAGGACGTGCGCCTGTGCGGATGTCTCGCACATATCAGACGCCACATAGAGTCATGCAGGGAAGAGAACCGGGAATATGCCATGCAAGGACTTAAATTTATACAAGATCTGTATAACGTGGAGTATATGGCTGATGAGCGGCAACTCTCCTATGAGGAACGTGCAGCGCTACGGCAACGTCTGGCCGGTCCGCTACTTGACGCCTTCGAGCTCTGGCTTCAAAACACATACCCCAAAGTGCTTAAGCGCAGTCTGATGGGGAAGGCTATAGCCTACGCTTATCCTCTCATACCAAGAATGAGGCATTATCTGTACGATGGAAGAATTTTTATAGATAACAACAGGGCGGAGAACGCACTTAGACCTATGGTTTTGACCAGAAAGAATATGCTGTTCTGTGGAAATCAGCAAGCGGCTGAAAACACGGCTGTCATCTGCTCGTTACTCGGTTCCTGTAAGGAATGTGGAGTCAATCCACGTGAGTGGCTGAATGATGTAATCAGCAAACTTCCCTATTATCTTACTCCCAAGTCAGAGAAAAAACTCACCGAGCTCCTTCCTGACAGATGGGGTGGATACCGACAAAGCCACGACACTCTCCCGACAGTCACGGGAATGTCTATGGACAATCCCAGGACTGTCCATAGACAAACTGTACACGCAACCTGAAACTCTGACGAACCGATAAGTCTTACCACTGCACATATACATAACTCAAGCAGAGTGATTTCTCTTGGGAAAAATCAAATGTACAAGATGTATTTGCTCAACCGCTTACGTTCTTCTATACGTTCATAAAGGAAGCTGTCCGAAATAATTCAGCAGTGCATAATAACAGTCGCAGAAGAACTCACAGGAGCGTTTCTCGTTTTGGTACGAGAGGTTCGACTTGGAGGGAGCACATGGGATGCCCAAGTGGTTCAAGTTGCCGTTGGCTGAATGCAGGCCGTTGCTGATTTCACGCAATGGCACGTAGTCGACGAACTGGCAGAATATCATGCTTACAAGTGGCTCAAGAAAAGACTGGAACGACTTTCACCATCTGCTGTTCTTTAAGTTAATTGCAACAAGTTCAAATCATCAGTAACCAATCCATCCAATACATGTTGAATTTTATCAGATATGGCCTTATCTATGCCATACGTGACGCACAATGATTGAAATTTGCTTACAGCATCGAACACCTGTAATATCTTCTTTTCAGGATTTTCCACAAAATCCTCGGCGAAATTGACAAAATCACTTGTGGTCAAGGCCGATCTCTTGCCCATCACACCCATAGAATGAATATGTGCAGAAGAATTTTCCCATGTATTTGCCGTGAACATTACATCATATGCAGGTGATAAACGCCACCTCCCTGTCTTATCCATGATAAACGATATGTTCTTATTATAGTCATCAGATATACCTGCGACATAATTAAATACCATTCTGATAAATATCTGATCTTTGTCTTCCTGGGGAAGTTTCAGAGTCTCTGCCAGCCAACATAGCTTCATATAATCATCTGCACCTGGCATAATGGCCGCAAGGGGCTGGCTAAGAATCTTGTCTCCATCCTTGCGATCAAATCTTTCCGTTACGAAATGATTTCTTCCATCAATCTCTTTCAGAAAGCATGACACCATGTTGATTCCTGCCGCCTTTGCCATTTCGCTATATACCATTTCTATCTCTGTGGTAGGAGAGTCATCTGCTTCTTTAAATTTTATGATATACTGCTTAAAATTTTCAGGCAAATCCTCCTGACCGGAACGGAACTCTTCCGTTTCGAGGTTATAGGCAACCACCGCCTTCGGGCGCATGCCACCGGCAGAAGTTCCGAGATATATTAACTTCTTCATCGTGAGGCTATCCTCCGGTGATATGACAGCAGCATCTCGATCATTATATATTTTAGAAGCCAAAGTTGCCAATGATGACATGTTTACTGATTCATGGATGGCATCATCATTAAATTCCGGTTCAAATTCCAATGCTCCCATAGCCCTCTTGCCAATATAAGAGAGCTTCAATAGGGGCAATGATTCCGTAACCTTTATATTGTTATCCGTGAGCCATTGGTCAAATAGGGAAGCCCCCCATTTGTCAGGAAGCGCATCTGCAAGAAATTCCGGAAGCCCTTGATATAATTTATCTTTATTCCCATAGAAAGACGCAAACAAAGGGGTTCTCTTAGGATGTGTGGAAGGACATATATCATAATCTTGTTTCCTATACTCATCCGTAAATTGGAATACAGAACAATGCTTTTCAAAGTCCCAATTCAATTTGCCAATACAAGTTCCCCACAGATATACATTCACTATAATTGGCTCTTTCTTCATACCATCTTACGTTTACTGTTAATTCTTTGTATTTTCTTACCTGCCTCAAATCCGCAACTAAGCCCTTCAACGTCCTTCTTGCGTGTACACGTCCTCTCATTACTGAATTATCAGATAAATTGAGGCAGAAACACCCACTTCTGCCTACAACATCCCCTTACCCCACAATGCGACTTGAGACAATACGCAGTATCATACCCATAAGTTGTAGGCGTTATCCAAAATCAGTCTGAAAAATATCTGCGTAAGCATTGTTACAGGTATAGATATTCAGCACATACCGCCTTGATGTCCTGATCCACTTGGCTGGTACAGAGATAAACCTGAAGACAAACGCTTTTATGCGACTTGTTGCATTGAGTCCGAACCTCTTTACGTCAAGTCTTTGGATAATGGCCTTGTAGAAGTTACGGATAAGTGCTGTAAGAAGAAGGAACACAGTGTTCTCGGCCATGAAGGATTTGGGCAATCTGTCCCACCCGAAACCATTGTTCATATCATCAAAGATACGTTCCTTTCCTCCACGAAGGTTATAGAACTCGACAATTTCTCTTACGGAAGATTCATAGTCGTTAGTCAGGATACAACGGTATGTGTATTCTCCTTCCCAAAGATCCTGCACACCATCCATCCGTTTCTGTCTTTGAATCACAAGTCGGTATGCTTTACCCTTCCACTTCTCAACAAGGATAGAGTTCAATTCAAACTCAATGCCATTGATTTCCTCAGTCTTCCAGCCTCTGAGAGCAAATATGTCATTGTAGAGCGAACTGCAGCGGTTAGTGCGGATATAGAAGGACTTGCAGTGTTTCTCTATTTCCTCCACGATTTCCTCGGAACATGATCCGCAATCAGCTCTGAAACGATTGATAGTGAGCCTGTTCTGTTCAAATCTCTCAAAGAACCTCTTCAGCGTGTCCTTCTGATGAAAACGAAGGTTTTCGTTAAGCCAGATGAGCAGAGCTAAGTTTACTTAAGCTCTGCCATGGCGAGAAAACGTGCCATGAAATGGAACTTTTGTGTTACCATCGCTATTCTCAATGCCAACAATCAAGTCACCAATAACCGCCACGCCAGGGCGATAACCAGAGAACTTCTTGTATGTAGGCTTTGCATCATACTTCTCACCCTCTTTCAGTTGGTCAGATGCAAACATACAATTGAGCAGTAAAGTATTGAGAGTGTCAGCCGTGTTGAAATCGTAGTTCTTACCCGTATCTGATGTGTATGAGATGTTTTCTTGCGTCAGTTCCTTTATCGCTCTGAGGATAGTATCAGAACTACAAGTATGAAGTGTCGGATGAAGCGAGAGATGGTTCATCAAATGAGTAGTGACATCCTCAATACATGAGCCACCACAGAAGTAGATACTCATGAGAGAACGGATGATTTCGCTGTACTGATAACCTAACGATCTACACCTTAGACCGAGGGTTGAGTCGATTACAGATGACAATGTGGAGTCAAATTGCTCATCAGGTAGGGCGGAAGGATTTCGAGGAATTTGGACGACGCATAGGGTTGGGCAATAAATTGATAAAGCGTGAGCTTGATGAGTTTGTCAAAGAGAAACCATTGGTGCAAGTATTGATAGACCGTTCCTTTTTATCGGAAGAACTGAAAAAGTAATATAGGATGTCTATGGGGTACAGGTGTAAGATGCTTTCTTTCTGATGAAGGGCGGATAAAGCATTCTTCAGGAAAGTACTTCTCCTTTTCCCATACCGGTCATACCGTTAAAACTGATTGATAATTATGACGCGTATGTTGGCCGGTATGCCTATCTTTGTGGCAATGAAAACAGAGAAAGGATTGATTTTGTAAGTATTATCATGGCAAAAGAACTGATTCGTGTCCCTAGGGTGCTTGGGGAAAGCTATAATTCCGTGCTGATTGAACGGTTGTATGAGGCAGGTGGAAATGTCATGCTCGATCTGATCATATACCTGGGCAGCTATCACCTCAAAGACTTGTTCGGGACTTCCTGGTTCTCCGTAGAAGACTTCTGCCGTAAGATGGGGTATGACCGTACCAACTTGCAGCGCAAGCTGGATAGCCGGCAGCTCGCGGCCATGTTCGGAAAGAATATGCAGCCGGAATATGTATGTACCGACACGGCAGGACAGAGAATCAGCCATCCTATCGAGACGGTTTTTGAGGCGGCTCTCTATAAACTGGGATTGGAGAACCTCTGCTATCCGACCATTGGCGAGGATGGCCGTACATCCTATAATTTCGTGCAGATCTTGAAACGTTTCGACATAATGACCGATTTCAAGACGAAGAAGTCAACGAAAAGGCTGTACTCGGCAGTGGTAAGCCCGGAGATAAAGAATTTCATGTTCTCGCTCTATAACCTCTTGGAACTTCAGGATTACCGTAGCCTGCCCAGCCGTTACCGCTATTTCTATCTGGAACTTTCCAAGATGGTTTACCTGATCAAGTATAAGACCACCAAGAATGAGGCTCCTTTTTATGTGCTGACAGTCGATCAGCTGGCTAAAAAGCTCGGCATAGAGATTGCCGAACCCAAAGACCGGAAAAAGAAGGTCGCCTCGATACTGAAAAAGATGAATACTTACCTGAAATATACCAATTTCAATTTCTCTTTTGTGAAAGGCGATCATGAGAGATGGGCATATACCGTGTTGTTCTCGTTTCCTAGGCATACGCTGCACTATTTTGATGAAGGACAATATGCTGTCGTGGTGAAGAAATTCTATAAGAACCTGCTTGGGCTGTATGTCGAGATTGCCTACCCGGACACGGATATGGCTGTCAGGAGGAAGAAGATCAAAGAGGTGGAGGAAGATGCCGGACTGTATAAAGAGTTCCTTTTATGGGCAAACTCCCCGGAAAGCGTAGAAAAGAAAAAACAGATATATATCAGTGATTTCGTGGCTGTATTCGGCAGGTTTCCGGAAGGATGGGCACAGGAAGAGTTGGAGAGTGCCAATGGAACGGAAGTTGCTCCTGCTCCTGAAGAGTTCATATCTCCGGAGACGGACGGGGCGGTGAACATGGACGATCCAGCTGTGTAGAACCGTCCACGTTTCACGGTTTTTTATAGAATTAGTTGTGTAGAAGTGTCCCGTTTGTTGCTTCTAGTTGTGTAGAACCGTCCACTCCTTTTGCTTTAGTTGTGTAAAAGCGTCCGGTTTCACTTGTCAGCTGTGTAAAACCGTCCACCCGTTAATGAAGGGAATAGGTAATCCCTGTTTTTTTTATATGTCGGTATATCAGTGAAATAAAAGAGAGAAATTTTTAAATAAAAGGTATCGGCTGTGTAAAACCATCCACCAAAATACATAATAAAGACCTAAACTCCTAACCCCTTTAAATATCCCCAAAGCGATAACATAGAAATGACTGGGAAAATAAATTTTCCCTTCACATGCCCTATACGTACTTTCGGAAAAAGATTTTTCGGAAGTATGTGTTGATTTTCACGTTTTTTTATATGATTGGAAGGCGGTTCTGTTCATCTTCTGTATCCGAATTAGTTTTTCAGGGCGTTCCCTTCTGACCGGGCTATTCGTTGCAAGTCCTCGTTACCCTCCAGGCTTTTCCCTGCTATCCCTAACGCTCTACGCTCCGGCTATGCCGGAAGAGAGGTATGATGATTTTTTCCTGAACTGATAGGAACATTGCGAAGGTAGGCGTGGCCGGAACGCCCGATATTGAAAAGCCAAATCTCCATCCTCCCATTCCGGGAGGTAGTATTTACCAGTTCAATCCCGTTCTGATCCGTCTTTCCCGCTTTCTCTTCAATGCACTGTTCCCAATCAGTTGAGGAAAAATTTATGGTTGGGGCGACAAGCGATGTTTGCGAGTATTAATCTTTTAATTTTTGGCAGTATGAAAACGAAGAGAACCGTATTTGAAGTGAATGACGTTTATCGGGTGATGGAAAACAGCGAGTTGATTTATACCTTGACGAACAGTGAGAAACTGAAACGTGAAGAATATAAGTATGAACAGATGGAAATAGAAGGATTGTGCTTGTCTGATGTACTGGAAACACTAACACCCAGCCGTAAAAAAGTCGCTTATGCGGCGATTGAGCTATATAAACGGCTGAAAGAAGGGCAAGTTGAAAGTCCTGCGCTTTTATCCAGCAATAATGTTTATAAAATGATGCATCCTGTTTTGTGCGATATAGCTACTGAAGAGATGTGGGTGCTGTTGCTGAACAGTTCGTCCAAACTCATCCGTAAAGTCCGTATCTCATGCGGCGGGATAAATACCGCCCCTGTGGATATACGGGTTATCATGAAGCAGGCATTGTATTATAACGCCGTATCTTTTATCATGGTACATAACCACCCATCAGGAGCACGCAAGCCCAGCAGTGCGGATGACCGCTTGACGGAAGCAGTTAAAAAAGCCGCTGAAACATTAGACATCCGTTTGGTTGACCATGTGATTGTGGCAGGCAATAACTATTATAGCTATGCGGACGAGGGAAGATTGCAAAATAGGTAAGGTGGACGGGAGAAATCCCGTCTGCCCGGGATTTCGGCTTCGGGGTTCTTTTTTGGCAGTCACCCCAAAAAAGAACCAAAAAAATGCTTCCCGGACTATCGGATGCGACATCGTAAAATACGCAAAGACGTGGCTTTTCAGAATAAATACATATCTTCGCGCCAAAGGTGATCGGAATGAATGTATTTTCTACTTTTGATACAGGCGTTATGGTGGCTCTCTTACTGGGCATTGAGTTTCTTAGAAGTGATATCCGAACGATTCTCTATTGTAAAAGGAATGATCCCAGGATTCTTAAGAGTTGCTTATATACGCTGCTTATATTATTGACCAGCCTTTATTCTATTGTGGCCGGAGCCATGCTTCATCCGGAACCCGTACCTGTTTATGAGTTGATACCCGGTTTTCAATATGGGGTTTATGGCTTTTCTTTTTCGTTTATATTGCTCGCTGTTGCATGTCTTTATCGTAAAACATTACCTTTTGTCCTTTTGGGCTACGCTATGATATATGTGATCGGTGTATTGATACCACTACTTAGGTATGTAGTGTCTATGATGGATTATTTCACTCGCACAAGGGTATAGCAGGTTAATTTCTTGATTGTATCGGATTGCCCTTTCTGTGGGCTGCCTCCCCCGGCTTCTTTCCTCCGATCCGAGTCCGGCTTTTTGCTCGGCAAAGGTTTCGGGATTCCGCAAATGGCAAGTTACGGCCATGCGCCTTTACTGTATGGAAAATAACGATGAAGAAGTGTCTTCCCGACATTTTCCATAAGTGAAACTTGGCTTATTGCTTGCAATCCAGACCTTGATATGCCGAAAAAAGGCTCAGAACTCAGATGGGGAATGACATCAAAAAAAAGGTCGGCTGACCAAAGACCTTCCCGATACAAAAAATGAAAAGGTCTTGAATCTAGCTGAAGAATAAATCAGATGTTCAACTTAAATAATGCTAATATGGAAAATTTGATTACACAAATCAACAAAGAGAGATTGGTTAATAGCGACACAGCTCTTATGATGAAGGAATTATACTATTACGTGCCTTGTGAGTATTGGTATGACAAACAGGATAGGCTACGCACCGATATTGAGGGAAGGAATACCCCGATGTATATGTGCGAGTGCCCGACACTGGCAGCATGTATCCAATGGATGATACAGACTCGTGAATATACGTTTCAAACAGAACAAAACGTGGCGGTCTGGCATGTGGTTGTGAGGGCTGGAGATTATGTGTTGTATGACTCCGAAAGTAATGCGGACGCTTTTTGTTGTTTGGAAGAAGCATTGGAAAAAGCGGTACAGGAGTGCATGGAGTTATTGTATTAAAATTAAAAAAAATCAGTCCCCGTGAAGGGGACTTTCCTATAATCTTGCTGAGAGGTGGAATTGCAGACGATCTTTGAGAATCATCTTTGAAGGATGGGCAGAGGTTTATTCGTTATTTGTTATTTTTGTTCTCGGATTTCAGCGCAATTCCATTCCTTCTTAATAGGCGATATACTGTTCCGCTACTGCCTATGTTTAATATTTTCTGTATCTCCCTTACCGGCGTTCCGGATTCATAGAGTTGGATGCAGCTTTTCTGCTTGGCGATGTTGTTTTTGTTGATAAGTGTCTTTCTGCCGAATTTGACACCTTTTTCCTTGGCGATTCTTCTGCCTTCTTGGGTTCTCTCATAGATAAGGTCTCTTTCAAACTGAGCGAAAGCACCGAGAATGTTGTTCATCAGTTGGCCGATTGCGCCTTCCGTACTGATGTTGTCTTGCAGTGAGGTGAATTGGATGCCCCTATTCTTGAAATCTTCCAATAGCGTAAGGATATTCTTCAGCGAACGGCCAAGCCGGTCCAGCTTATATACGACAAGTGTGTCGCCTTCCCGGAGAAAGCTCAGGCAGGCATCCAGTTCCGGGCGGTTTTGTTGACGTCCGGTCATTTTCTCAGAGAAGATTTTCTCGCATCCGGCAGCCTTCAACGCTTCCAGTTGCATATCCAGATGTTGTTCCTTGGTGGAAACACGGGCATATCCTATTTTCATCCTGTTTTCGTATTTAAATGTGTAATGAAGGTTTTAATTCTTCACTTTTTCAAATATGAAGACATTAATTCTTCATATTCCTCACGGCTGTATTGGTTGAACCCCTTTTGCTTCATTGCCAAAAGAAGCCTTTCCAGTTCTCCGATAGTCACTACCTGTTTGCCGATAACGGTAAATTGTTCCCATTCTCCCTTTTCGTTGAGCAGGTATTCCCGGTGTGCAAAACAGTAAAGAGAACCATCGATGTCATTCCGTTTCTGCCATTGACGCAGGTGCTTCAAACTGGTGAAATCACGGGTGACAGTACGTGGAATGGGAACCAATACGTCAATTTCCATCTTGAATTTTATATTCTCTTCCGCTTCTCGCATGGGTGATTAGCTTATTTCATAATACATCAATTATCGTATGGGCAGGAAGTTCCAGTTTGGAGAAAGCAAACATTTTCTTGCCCAAATCCTTTAGCGATGCCCCAATATGATATACTTCCGTATTATCAATGATTAAGAAGCGGTCATGACTACTTTTGTAGGTTCTAGCTTCAATGGGAGGATATTGGTCATTGTGTTTGTTTAAATCAAGTTGGAGCTGTGCGTTTATTTTGTGTATAAATAGTAGCTGATACTCCACTGTTTCGTTTGCTCAACATGAGTAACACGGATTCATCTACATAGTTGTCGATAAGCACAAGTGAGCATTTGGCAGACTTTATTAAATCTGTAGCAAACTTATACGCATCGAATATCTGACCGTCAAAGAATATACCTTCCACCGGAGGCAATGAGGTGCGTACAAAGAAGTCTATCTTTGCATCATGTTCAGCAATGGTTTTCTCTATTTGGAAGAATCTATTGTTCATTCTATATTCCATGTCATTGAGCCGTTGGTTTATAGAATAACCTTTCAATAAATATTCTTTTAAAATTTTATTTGCCCATTGCCTGAATTGCGTACCTCTTACGCTTTTAACTCTGTATCCAACTGAAATTATTACGTCTAGACTAAAGAACTTGACAGGCTTATCGGAATTAGCAATGTGCAAAAAATGCACATTGCTTTTCTCTTCCAATTCCTTTTCCTTAAAAACATTATTTATATGTTTGGTAATAACGGTTCTGTCACGTTGAAAAAGTTCTGCTATCTGCGCTTGTGTGAGCCAAACGGTTTCATCTTCTAAACGTACTTCCAACCTTACAGCTTCATCCGGTTGGTATAGTATGATTTCTCCTTGCTTCTCCATTATATGTTTCGCTTTTATTATATTGTTGCAAATGTACGAAAAAGAAACGTTATAAAGTCTGTTTTTTCCGTAAGTATTACCTTAAAAATTTGTTCCCTTTTTATTTTAATAAAACAGAAACATTCTGCTGTCTTGTTGTTCATAGTTGGGGTATCAAATAACTAAAATTCAAATGGAAACATTTTAATGCACGTTTGTTTGTTAGAAGCCGGAGAAAAGGACACAAGACATGATAAGAATCATATGTCGGGGAGCGCCGTACGGCAAGGGGATACACCAGCACTCTCGACGAGTGAAGCCGTTGGCCGGGTTATCGGTGAAAATGGGAAAAAGTTAGTTTTTCTTTTGGTGTTGTTATAACTTTATCTATATTTGTATCGTGATAATCAACTTATAAAGTTATAACATTATGGTAACGAATATTATTCAGATTGGAAACAGCAAGGGGATAATACTTCCTTCCGAAATATTGAAACAGTTGCGTTTGTCCTTGAAATCGACTGTGAGCGTTTCTTTGGACGGGAACAATATTGTGATAAAGGCACAACCACGGCAGGGATGGGCGGAAGCTGCCAAACGTGCCCATGAGAATGGGGATGATGAGTTGCAAGACACGGCCATGTGTTGTTGTCACTCCTTCAGATTTGAATATGTACCTTACAACAGTAGTCATTGTTCCGATAACCTCCACGATAAGGAACTATCCTTACCGGGTTCTGTGTTCTGTAGCCGGGCGTGAAGGAGAGATAGCCACTGATCAAATTCGCACGGTGGATAAAAGCCGTATAAAACGAAAAATTGGAGAACTTAACAACAGGGAAATAGAGGAACTGAAAGAAGTGTTTCGACAAATGTTTTGTGAATGATGGAAGAGAAAGAGAATAAACCTACTTGTAAGGATTTTGCGGAGTATCTTAAAAAATGTGCCGAAGCCTATGCCAAGCATGGGAGCCAGGAACTGACTAACAGTGATGGAGAGTACCAGGATATCTTTGATGATCTGTGCCAGCTTCATGGAGATTTTGACCATGGAGCAAACCGAATCATCTCTTTAAAGGATATGTTTATAGAATACTTTAATGTAAAGTAACACTCCATTGGGCGAGGGCAGGGCTTGCTGCGGATGCCAGACTTTAAATAATCCATTGGATTAATTATCTTTGCACGCTAATTTTCAAATTATAAAGAAATGACTAAATCGGAAATCGTAAAGGAAATATCTGCCAGAACCGGCATCGACGGCAAAGCGGTGCTTGCTGTTGTGGAAGGATTCATGAACGAGGTAAAGACTTCGTTGGGCAAGGAGGAAAATGTCTATCTTCGTGGATTCGGTAGTTTCATAGTGAAGAAGAGAGCGCAAAAGACAGCCCGGAATATCTCTAAGAATACTACTATGATTATTCCGGCTCATAACATACCGGCATTTAAACCGTCTGACGAATTTTTGACAATGGTAAAAATGGGTAAACAATGAAAGATCAGTTACGATTATTGAGAGACTGTATCAATAATGATCGTCCGGCAGTTGTCTTTCAGGGAGACGATTTTTGCGCTCCTGAGATCTTGGAGGCAGCAAAAGAAATTTATCGTAAACATGGTTGTTCCGAAGAATTTCTTTTTGACTGGCAGCTGCTTATCAATGAGGTGAAGGCTTACCAGTTAGAAAGTCCGGCAACTGTCAAATTGCCGAAACTCTCCCCAACAGAAACGGAACTGGTGCGGGAAGAGATGACTAAACGCTAAAAAATATTCTCGTTTAATACGCACCTTTTATTCTTCAGGCAGCGTATTGAACGGGATGGGATTAAAATGTTGGCGAACCTGCTTTTTTCGAAAGTTCCTGCCAATAGTTGAAGTCACCCGGTGAAAGATGCTCTTGCATCCAGTCACGCATACCAATATCGTTTCTTTCGTTCACATATCTCGTAAACGGAATCATTGTCTTACATGCTTCAAATCCGAGCATTCTCATATGGCGTGAAATATTGGGAGGAAGATCTTCCAACCACTCTTTATAATACATTATCAATCTGTTTTCTTGGATTGGAACCGCTTGTTGGTGATAAATATAGCTGGCGTTTCCGATTCTAATATCTCTGGCCTTATTTTCCCGTTCTTCTTCAGGTAGCCGACTTAAATATTCAGCTTGCGCTATTCTGCATTTGGAGTTTGGATGTTCCATGGTATCTTATATAATTAAGACTCTTCAATGATACGGTTCATCAAATCACATATTTTTTGGCAGCTATGACGGTCTGCGCAAGCAGGATAGGGGCATTCCTCAAAGGATGCCTGATTATCCGTAACTATGAAACCTCCGGAACGACATACATAACTTACCGGATGAAAATAAATATCTTCCTTTTTCGGTCTATAAGTACATAGTCTTATAAGGCTGTTCAGCTCTTTGCAAATTTGCTCACATTTTTCTTTGGGATAATGTGGCAAATCACCGAATGCTTCGTAGGGGACAAAGGCAAATGCTTTGTCATCCCACATGACAGGTGTGTAATTCTGTACCATTTGTTATTTGGAATAAGGATGGCTGGCAGATTCCGTATTTCTGTATCAGTTAGGTAATCCGTCACTATTTAAGTGCGCCTGGGCAAACTCCCGGAGGTTCGTTTCGGCAATGCACTTTTCATAAATCTCATCCAATACTTCTTGCATATTTTCTACTTTATTGAATTTTAAGGGGCTGCCGTTTGTTGCGGCTTGCCTTTCCAGTTGTTCGATGATACTGGGAAATATCCCACGCAATAAACCGACGGTAGCTACGGCTGTAGCTGGTTCTACCTCTATTGTAATCTTTTTCTTTTCCATATCGTTGTATTATGTTATCAAAAGTAATAATTATTAGGATATTGGTAAGCATTTCTTCTGAAAAACTTTTTAAAGATATTGTTTTAAGATGGCATACTGTGTTTTTGCGTTCACGCAGTATTCTTTCCCACCCTCCCCTTCATCGGAATGGCTGTTCTCATTCCCGGCTTTCCCGTAGTCATCCGCTATGCGGCTGATTATGGGTAAACCAGAAAAGAGAAGTTCCAAACGTGGGCGGGATTGCAATGGTCATCATCCGGAGCTTCGGCA
>MNQS01000132.1 GCA_001915545.1 Bacteroides sp. 43_108
ACGGTTCGCTTGTATCTGCCGGCCTTCTCACATTTTCATGAATCCAGCCGGCGTACTGCCTTGTTTGCTTGTATTTCATCCGTTCAAAGAACTCTCTCTCTTAAAGCTTCTTAAGCTTCGTTTGCTTTCGTTCAGAACCTCGTTCCTTTCCGAAAGCGAGTGCAAAGGTAGAGCTTTTTACCATACGCACCAAATATTTCAACAACTTTTTTCGAGATTTTTTTCAAGAAATTACACATTACTCTGATTTACAGAGAAATAAAATTGCAAGAAATTTTCAGCCTCAACGCCCCTTTTCACGTATCAACCAATGAAAAGCTCAAAAAAGCCATATTCAGCCAAAAATAAAATCTACAAAAGAGCAGAAAAATAATGATTGTGCATACATCAAACATTAATATATGGCTACAAAGTCGCTTTTAATCCGGACAAACTGATTTCAGCACTGTATATCTGACGAGGATCAGCTCTTTCGTAAAGTGATTTTCGTATAATTGAACATTTTCTTTTCGCCTTGCCTCTGAAAATGGTCTTTCCGCGGTACTTGACAGATATTTTCCTGTCGAGGTCGAGCAACATATCATTGAGACAAATATAAAGACTGTCGTAATCGCACTCATCTATATATATGGTGTTGCCATCAATGCGGGCAACAACCTTCATCCCGGGTTTTGCTTCTCCCTTGCCGACCTTAAGCCAATAGAATGTATTTCGCGTTGTTTCTTCCTGACGCCACACAACCCTATCCGGCCCAGCATTTCTGTCAAACTGCGCCATCCACTCTATAGCTGCAGTATCGGCACGATCCATCCAATGGCCCTTACCGCCGACAATGTTCGTCTGATGCAGATAACCGTCCGGATCAAGAGCATGCAGACTGTCCAAATCGTGTCCCTTGACAACAGCCAGCTTGTTACGGTCATAGGCTTTGTCGTTCTCCCCCATCCATATCATAAAAGGAAGATTCCGCAGATTCAGCAAAGATGCCTCTCCTGGATGTCCGGCCATCATAGACGCCGCGGCCCATCGATCGGCCATCCTCGGTGCCATCCTCCACACTCCGTCTCCACCGGCAGAATATCCAGTAAGGTACACCCTGTCGGGATTCACGTCCTCAAAAATAACCGAAGCCATTATCAACATAGTGAAAAAGTCGTCAATCTCCTTCCTGAACCACATGTTCCAATCATCATAAGGTGCCCGAGGAGCTATATAAACACCTTCTTTCGGCGTATATAGATTTATCTGATTTTTCCACTGCGAGTCATTGAACTCCTTGGCCACAGCACCACCGCCATGCATGGAAATATAAAGGCTTCTTCCTGAAACCGGCTTTTCACCCAGAACCCTTACATTGAAAGGCATCTCCAGACCGCCAACACGAAGTTTTCTCTGTTCCCACATTTTCTCCAACGAATCGCGCATACAGTCGATATAGTCGGCCAACTCCTGAGCCGTTACAGCCTCAACTTCCTTCCTCGACAACTTGTCATCTCCGCTCATATTATCCGGTCCTGCACTCTTCGCCTGAATATTGGAGGCAAAAAGACAGAACAGCAAGCTGCAAACGACAAACAACTTCAATGATATATTGTTTTTCATATCAGATAATTTCTAAGTAAACAACACCTTTTCAAAAAGTGCGTCTAAGTTAAACAAAAAGGTTCAATATTTCACACGTTTGCCGAGCTCTACAAAAACAACACTAAATATAATATGTTATACAGAGAAACAAATTCTATTATACATATTATATAACTACATACGCCCCACATAATATTACTTTGAACCATCGTCAAGCGGCATCAAGACTTCAGTACAATAAGTTTTTAAGTTTTTCGTAATCAACGTATGCATAACAGAATCTACCACAACGGAATCATCATCCCAATGATAGATGTTCCTTGCGCGTTTGAAAGTACCATTTTTATGGAACTCCAATATCAAATAATCCGTATACGAAATAAATCCCGCCTTGGGAGTCATACATTCCTTGATAATGAAGAAAGAAATAAACTTTTCGCTTTCCATGTACCGACATGGCAGCCATCTGATGTCGCGAGGCCAACAATTATGGTCGAGTGTATCCGGAATCAGAGACAGACATGACCCGAACGGAAGTTCTGCCTGATCCTTTGAACTGGTAAATAATGTATAGTCTACGTAAGGTTTATCCCATTTCTGGAAATAAGCTTGGAACTGTTCAAAGGAGAATTGCTCTACTGAAGACACGACATCTACAATCTCTTTACGAGGAGCATCGATGCTCCGCTTTTCAATGATACTGTTTCAAAAAGTGTGTCTAAAACAGTATCTTATTATGTTTTCCATTATTTTCAACAAAGCTGGATTCTATCTATGAATTCTATGCATAAGCACACACTTTAAGACATGATCCATTATAAATAAAACACCCTCGGTAAATACAAATACCGAGGGTGTGATTAATAAAAACATATCGTTCTTAATTGCAATGTTAGTTACTATGGATCGTCTCTAATGATACATACTGCGCATCATATCTGCTTTGTTTAGTCCATGGAGCCTTAGAAGAATGAATTGAAGAAGAATCCAATTCGGCTGAAGAGTCAAAGGAGACCAACAGATACAGATTGGTTGTGCTAATATTCATATAAACAGAATCATCCAACGAGGCTTGAGGCCTAACCTCACATGAAGATTTCAAAGCGAATAGATGCTGTCCTTCATCCTTTCGGGTATGGAATAAAATAAATCCTATAGACTGGATGTTCTCAAGAATCTTCATTGACTCGTCTGTCATTTTTATACCGACAGCAATACGACCATCTTCAAATTTAGCAAACTTTGCATCATAATCCTCCATCATAACCATAAGAACACCATCCTTTGACGGCTCTGATGGAACTAATGCATATCCTTCAGCTTTTGCACTATTGATAGCCAAAACCGGATCAGAACCAAGCTTACATTCCTTTATATAGAAATACTTTTCAAGTTCGGCCTTTATCGAAGCACTTTCCGGGTCTTTGGCTTCCAAAGCCAAAGAAAATACAGTATCATCCTTGTATGGAGTATATATTTTGCCCAATACGTCCTGAAAATGTTCTTTTATGTATTTCGTTGCATCAACACCAGGATGCGCCTGCATTGCATAGAAATCATAGTCTTGCTGAAGCCAATCTTGAATCTCTGTACGGAATTTTTCACGCACTTTCTTTTTCCATGATGCTTTCTGAGAAGCATTATTTCGCGCGTATAATGACAACACAAACAAGAAATTCACGTCATAGTGGAACAACAACATTGTATCCCTATCAAAAAGACGATTCTTAAATTGAATATTCTTATGCTTATTTTTCTTCCTGTTTGTCTTCTCTATGCCATCATTTGCATAATCGAAATTCTCATCCATTTTAGCAGATATAAAGAAATTAGGAATAATTTCATACCCTTCTGTCTTTTCATCACGCATACGAACATGAGAGTTTCTCACCGTTTCATTGATTCCGTTAAAAATATCAAGATTCCACTGAATGACATTACGAGCATAAGTATACTGCTTATAAACAGACTCACGATTAAGCTCGTGCCCCATCTTATAATATTTACTGTCCCCAATATAATAAGTCTGCTTAGAATCTCCATCTATTAGGCTTTGTGCAGAAAAGAGGTGATCGACAATTTTACCATCCTCCTGCTTTTTGCCCATACCATCAGGCAATGGCTTATCACCTATCAGTTCATCAATCATTGCTTCAAAGACCACATAGAAATCTTTAACAAGCAAATATTCTTTATGGTCAGTTGAGACACGCAAATGAGTCGATTCATCAAAGAAAGCGAAACACAATTCCCAAAGTTCTATAGCCTTATCAGAAAAATATTTATACTTAATTTGACGCAATCGAGTACAACCATATCCATTCAAATAAGCTTCAAATTTTGGTCCTTTTATAAGTGGAAATTGAACGCAAACATTTTTAGGAAAGCCATATTTGTCTCCAATAAAATTTAATATTGAAAAGAATATTATCAGCAACTCTTCATCAAAATTAATCTGACGTTTCTTATTTACCGGATTCAGATAAATAGGAGTTCCACCCTGAATTAATGCTGGTTGCGTAGCAATAGTTCGAGTCCAATTTATCTTATTTAATCCGCTATGCATATTTTTAACGACATAGAAAAAGAAACTCTGATTGTCTTTTGCAAATTGGATCAGTGCAAGTAAAATATCTAAATATGTATTGCTCTTTCGGCGACGACCTTTTCCGACTTGTTGTATTCTCTTATGGTATACAATCCCAGTATCAGATGACTTATCTTCTTTGTATACAACTATAGCACGATAAATCCACACAGCAAACTTATAGATAAAGTCACGTTCATCTTTTGTCAGTGGATTATATTCATCCAAATCAAGGATATCTTCTGGACGGTATCTTCCAAATACCAAGTTTGCTTTATTAGTATCTTTCAACTTATCATCCATCAATAAAACCTTAGGAAGAATAAAAACACAGTCTCGCAGCAAGGTATTATAATAATACCCTACATAATGAACAGAAACCTTACCTTCAATATTCTCCAAAGCATCAATGCCATAGAGAACATCTTTTACATCAGTAACGTCATATTGATATTCCTCTATAAGTATACGCATTATTACAAAGTATTCTCTTCAATTTTTACGCCTAAATCTGCCGCATTTACAGCTTTGATAAATTCAGAAATTGTATCACGCAATCCTTTTTGTGGATGATACATCCAACCATCTTTATTTACATAAATAGGTTTACCATCTGCACATAAAATTTCGTATGAGTATCCGCCATCTTTATAAGTATCAACTACCTCTTTGCTAGCAACAATCCATCTTCTTATAGAATATTGTTTGAATGGATCCCATACACTCAATACCTCTTCGGAGGTTTTATCTGGATTCATTTTTACATACTGTTCTATAGCTGTATATGGAATAGCATTAACGTATTGTACTTTTTGTCCATTTACCTTGATTTCTATATTTGAAGAACTAACCATAGTTTCAGATGGAACAAAATTCTCTGCTTCAGCAAGAGGAACGAGGCCTAGATTTTGTAAAAACAAATCCACTTTACTTTCTACAATGTTTGCTTTCTCGCTTTCAGTTGTATAAAATTTATCAAATGTTAATTTGGCATTTTTACCATCTGCGCCTTCTTCATCATAGAAAATTTCATCATTAAACTCATAATCTTTAAATACGTCATTCCACAAATAAAACAAGACCTTACCAACAAATCTTTCAGCAGTAATTACCTTGTTGCTATCTGCTTTACAAAAGAAATAACCAAGCTTCTTATCTTCCGAACTTGTAATCGAAGCTATTTTATCATTGATATTTGTTACGAAAGTCCACCAATCATATTGCTTTCCGTTTATTTCAATTATCCATTTTTTACCAGCATCAGAAATTGGCATGTAAATCCAATCCCAACGACGTTTAAATGCAGAATCAATAGGAAATAGAGATTGGTCGCTTGTATTCATTGTTGCCCATATGTAGAGATTGTTAGGCAATAACAACAACTCGCCATTTAAAACCTTATCTGCTACAGACTTTCCATTATACATTGAGTTTATTTCAAGCCTTTTGTCATCTGTCAATACGATATCTTTAAAAGCTTTACGGAGTTGTTTTTGCATATCCTTATCAGCCGTAATAGGATAATCAGAATAACCTGCATCATTACGGTCTAACAATTGGAATAAATCGCCAAAAATTTGAGCACAATTTCCACGATTTATTTCCTCTATTACAAGATATTGCGGCGTCCCATCAGCCCACATCTTCCAAGCATTAATATAAGCCTGCAAAAATGCTTGGGCTACAAACTCATATACTATCTGCTCCTTATATAATACATTTCCACCAATTTTCATTGGTTCACCCAATTCATTGCATATAGGCAACATCGCTGTAGTCGGCTTGTATGCTCCAACAAATGTTGAATAATCACTATCAGGATGAAATGTTGTACGGACAATCTCTTTATCTTTTGTTATTTTATTGATAGTATACGATTTGCTTGTACCGGGGGCACCATAGTAAATTATTTGATGAGAGAAATCAGAATATGGGGTAACAGAAATTACACTATCACAAATTTCTTTATCAATAATAGCCTTTACTAAATCTTGCTTATCAGAAAGAAAGGCGCATAATTCAGCTACATAAGTTTGAGATGCATTAACCAACTTCGCATGACTTAGAATAGGGGAAACATAGAAATCGCCTCTATCTATCGTCTTTGCACCTCCCCACCAAGAATAATCAGTAATAAATCTTACTAAATATGATTTGGAAGTATCACTAATATCAAGTCTACCCAAAAGTTCAAATTCGGAAGAATCCAATTCACTTCCGTTTAAGAACTTAAGTCTCTCTTTACTTACGACCATCAATGCATATTTTTTATACTTTTGAAGCTCGTTGTAATATTCAGTAAAATAAGAAGCTATGTAGAACCATTGATTTGGCAAATAAATATTTAGTGTTCCATACTGATTTCCTGAGGTTTCAATAATAGCAGAATATTTATTGTATGTCAACAAGTAACTATTTATAGACTTGACGTTATCTTTAAAAACTTGAGGTAATACAAAATCCTTACCATCATATTTTGCGAAGTTAGATGTTGCGGCAATTGCCATTTCATTCAAATCTCTCAACTCTTCCATAACTATTTGCTTTCTAATAACTGTTTTACAATCTCATGTGCCAATGCTTTTATAACAGGCAAAGCAACACTATTTCCAAATTGATGGTATGCTTCTTTCTTTGAGACTACAATTTTGTATTCCTTATTGTTTGAATTATAATTAAGATTATTTGCGCATTCTGGATGTTCCCAACCAGCCCCTAAAATTCGATATCCCTGCAGTCTACCAGCCTCAACCGGAGTTAATTTTCTTGGATTAAGACCCTTATCAGATTGATCTATTAAGATTTCGCTTCCATCTTTCCAATATCTTGCAGAAATCGTACTACAATATACACTATCAGAATTAAAAAGTGAATAACCGAACCCCTTACCATTAGCCCGATTACGTTCTTTTCTCTTTTTATGTCCTTCCCACATTCTATCACTTATAGTATAAGAAGGATCAATTAAAGCTTCTGGCTCAAAAATATCTGAAACTTTTGTTTCAATTACATTTTCTTTTAATAAGCTTTTATTAAAAATTAAATTGCCTTCTTTATCAATCCCCAAAGGGAAATAAAAGTTCTTTGCTGCAACCAGTTTTTTATTCCAAGCTATTATATAAAGTCTTTCACGATTTTGAGGAACGCCAAAATATTTAGCATTTAAAACAGCAAAATTGTACAAATATCCTAAATCATCTAATACTCCTAATATTGTTTCCAACGTTTTTCCCTTATCATGGTTCTTCAATCCTCTAACATTTTCAAGAAACAATATTTCTGGGGCTTTACCTATTTTAATCTTCTCATTGACAATATTAGCAATATTAAAGAACAGAGTACCACGTGTATCTTCAAACCCTTTTCTTAAGCCGGCAATTGAAAACGGTTGACATGGAAATCCTGCACAACATACAGAAAAATCCGGAATTTCTTTTGGATCGACTTTAGTAATATCCTCATTGAAAAATTTATAATTATTTTCAAATAACCAAGGACTATCATCTTTATAATTAGCTTCATAAGAAATTCTCGCATTTTTATCCAATTCACTAGCAAAGACACATTTCATGCCTACCGACATCATAGCTTGATGAAAACCACCTATACCAGCGAATAAATCTATAAATGTATATTTCTTTTGCATGAATTTATTTCATAATTTAAATTAGTGTCAATTAGCTCTTTATATAGGCTTAAAAACAACTATCTATCACTAACAACAGCAATACTGTCTGTTTAATCCTATAAAACCTTATCAGAATATAAGATCTATAATCATCAACAGTCCTAAAATCAAATGACAGCAAGATTTTTCGTTAAATAAAGCCCTCAGAGCTTCCCACATCCATTATTTATAATACCACTTATGCCATACATAAGCGATGCAAAGTTATACATAAAAAGCTACATTTATACAGAGATGATAAATTAAAAAAATATTTTAATTCAACATCATCAATCCAAAATGTACTTAATTTTCAACTTATTTATCTAGATGTATTAGCAAAAGCCGAATTGTACAGAAATAGGTAAATGATAAGACATTTTTTATCTTATCATTTATCTTATCACTTATCTTATCATTATCCCTAAGATTGAAATCATCACCTACCAGTGCGTTAGACAAATAAGAAACGATGTTATAACAAATTAGCAAATCAGAAATTACAGCACTTTAGAATAGCGAATTAATATCTCCAAGCATTCAAAACCGACAAAACAGATTGTTTGCGAGATAAAATATTTTGAAACTATCACCAACCACATTACCAGCAACTAATATCTTCCTCGATATCCTTCATGCTTCCCTTATGAAATGTAGGGCTTTTGATGCCGTTTCTTTTCTGCGACAGATAGTCATTAAGGAGGCGGAATGCGTATTTTCCAAGAAGGATGATTGCTATCAGGTTGCAGATAGCCATGAGGGCCATTGTGAAGTCGGCAAGATTCCATACCAGTTTCAGGCTGGCAACGGAACCGAAATAGACCATACCGCCGACAAGGATACGATATACGTAGACGACCCACTTCTTTTGCGTGATGAACTGGATGTTTGCTTCTCCATAGTAGTAATTACCAAGGATACTGCTATAGGCAAAGAACAGAATTGCTATGGCTACGAACAACCCGCCGATGCTTCCAATCTCGCTATTAAGGGCTACCTGGGTGAGCTGTATTCCGTCAAGCTGAGCAGAGGTATAAGCTCCACTAAAAAGTATGATGAATGCTGTGCAAGAACATATAACGAGGGTGTCGGTGAAAACACCGAGCGCCTGAATAAGTCCCTGCTTGGCAGGATGCGTCACGTGCGCAGCCGCAGCTGCGTTAGGAGCAGATCCCATACCGGCTTCGTTGCTGAAAAGCCCTCTCTTTATTCCCTGCATCAGCGCCGCACCTACACCACCTCCGACTGCCTGTTCGACGCCAAAAGCATTGCTCACAATCAGACTTATGACATCAGGAAGTTTTGTGATGTTGCACGCAACAATAAACAGGGCCAGGACAATATATCCCAGTGCCATTATAGGCACGATGACACTGCTGACACTGGCTATTCTATGTATGCCGCCGAATATGATTACGATAGTGAGCAACGTTATTCCCAGCCCCATGAGTTCGGGAGAGATATTAAACGCAGAATTGAATGCGGCACATATTGTGTTGCTCTGAACCGAATTGAAAGCAAAGCCGAAAGTTATCGTTATCAACACGGCAAAAATCACTCCCATCCATCTTTTCTTCAGTCCTTTCTCCATATAATATGCCGGTCCGCCGATATAGGAGTGCTTGCCCCGTGTCTTGAACAGCTGGGCCAGAGTGGACTCGACAAATGCACTGCTAGCTCCGAGCAGGGCTATAATCCACATCCAGAATACAGCACCAGGACCGCCGACAGTTATTGCCGTGGCCACACCGGCAAGGTTTCCCGTGCCCACCCTACTTGCCAGCGAAACGGTAAATGCCTGAAAAGACGAAATATGCTTCTCGTGGCCGTTGATTTTAACGGTCGAGTCGCCAAGCAGTCTTACCATCTCGCCAATCATGCGAAACTGCACAAACCGCGTCTTGATACTGAACCACACGGCACAGCCCAAGAGCATGGCAATCAAAACGTAAGTCCACAGAATATCATTCGCTTCGTTTATTATATAGGTAACAGTATCCATCTTTATTATTATCTATTTTTTGTTTTGTAAAAAATGCGAAAGCAATCGCATCATTGACAGCTGAGAACAGCAAATGCTATTATATTGTTCATAAAAAACGACATTTTACAAACAAAATATTATCCCGTGCAAAGATAGCAATTTTGATTTCAGCACTGCGCATCTTCAAAGCACTTTTCGGAAAGAAGAAGACAAACGGAAAGGTCTGAAAGTCTCCGCATGTCATGATACAGATTTACTTTACATTTTTTAATTGTTAAATCGATGTAAAGTAAATCTGTATCATGACAGTCAAAATGTATAATAGCCTCCAAAGGAAATGTTGCTGTTGTCTACACCCATGCCAAACGTGCTCCTGTCCGGTCCTCCTTCGTAGCGATAGCCGAAGTAGCCCAGACGTGCGGTGAGGGCAAGGTGGGAACTGACAATCAGCTTGATGCCGGGACGCAGTCCGATGGCCCAGTCGGTCTTATTCTCAAAACCGTCGTAATCGCCCGTGCCGATGATGAAACCTCCATCGACAAAGAAGCTGACAAGACCGACTTCTGCAATGGTGTAGCGTGTGAAAGGATTTATGCTTAGATAATTTGCCGAATAGGAATTGCCGATATCAGGATTGTAGTTTGTATGCACCTCGGTAATTCCAACGGCTATATCCCATTTGGAATTCAGGCTAATTCCCAATTCCGGAGATATAGAAAGCGAGATGGTGGTTTTCTTCTTGTCGTCATCAACCTTTATGCCCAGGGAGCCTCCCACCCATATCTGTGCCTGAGATATGGAAGCCATCAAAGCAAACAATGAAAGCAGCAGAATCTTTTTCATAGCTATATCCTCCTACTCTACCAAGGCTAAACATCAGTTTCTGACGTGCGGGGACCTTCGACCGAAAACCAGCCTTGCCGGCACTTCAACGGCAAGCGTATGCCCCCGCATCATTAATACAAAAATAACAAATTACACATAAAAAGCCAGTGTATGATTAAAAATAACCGGCACGAGGGCTGAAAATATGACAATCAGGAAAGAAAAGCGGACTTTTGACAATTGCACTTGACAAACGAGGCCGACAGGAGAATGCGGACGAAGGGACAGGCCTGCACCAGTGGGAACAATCAAGCGGAAAAAGAAGCGCGAGGGCTCACGACTGACGGCGCAGGGGCCAGAAATCCAAGGCGCAAGCGCCCGCATATATGCCCCGAGGGGCTTTTTGATGGGCAAAGGTCTTCATATATTGGAAAATAAAGGTATATTTGCGATACAAACTATAAAAAACATCTTACCTTATCAAGAATTATGAGAAATAACAGAATCAGTTCAATTGCTTGCATGCTGGCATTGGGGTTGGCATGCGTACCTGCACATGCGCAGAACAATGGGGAAATAAACGACATGACTACTCCGCTCCACCTGCTCAAACCTGAATACAAGGTGCCTTACGGCGAACTCACAGTCGAGGAGGTGAAGGCATCAATCGACAGGGTGTTTGCATACATCGAGAGCAACACTCCGGTGAAGGTGCTCGACAAGGACGGCAAGGAGGTGAAGAACTACAAGAAGATTCCGCACGGGGCAACTCTCGACCGCGGTGCGTTCCGCATCGGAAGCTACGAATGGGGCGTGACATATCAGGCCCTGCTGAGCGCGGCCGAGGCTACGGGCGACAAGAAATACAAGGAGTATGTGGACAGGCGTTTCAAGTTCCTTGCAGAAGTGGCTCCAGGATTCAGAAAGCTCTATGACGAATACAAGGACACGGACGCACAGATGGAACAGATTCTCCACCCGAAGGCTCTGGACGATGCGGGTGCGATGTGCTGTGCTATGATGAAGGCCGGCGCGGCTGACAAGTCGCTCAAGCTGGACGACATGATAGAAAACTATTTCGAGTTCATAGAGCACGGCCAGTACAGACTTGCCGACGGCACGTTTGCAAGACACAGGCCTCAGCACAACACCATCTGGCTGGACGACATGTTCATGGGCATACCGTCGATTGCATACAGGGGCGTATACAAGCCTGAAGAATCGAAGAAATATTTCGACGAGGCAACAAAGATTTTCAGACAATTCGTGGAAAGAATGTACGTGCCGGAGAAGGGACTGTACAGACACGGCTATGTGGAGGGACTGCACGAACAGCCTACATACCACTGGGCAAGAGCCAACGGATGGGCCATACTGACAAACTGCGAACTGCTGGACGTTCTGCCTGAGAACCACCCTGAAAGGGCATTTGCGCTCGAACAGCTGAGAAAGCACGTGAAGGGTCTGGCAAGCTATCAGAGTTCGGGGGGGTTCTGGCATCAGCTTGTGGACAAGAACGACTCTTACCTGGAGACATCGGCTACAGCAATATACGTATACTGCATTGCACACGCCATCAACAAGGGCTGGATTGACGGTATCACGTACGGTCCGGTGGCACAGCTCGGCTGGCACGCAGTGAACACGAAAATCACCGACAAGGGACAGGTGGACGGAACATGCGTAGGTACGGGAATGGCCTTCGATCCGGCATTCTACTACTACCGCCCTGCAAACTATCAGGCCGCACACGGATACGGTCCGGTGATATGGGCCGGCGCAGAAATGATACGTCTGCTCAACAGCTGGTATCCGCGCACGAACGACAGCGGACTGCACTACTACAAGGTGAAGCAGACAAATCCTTCACCGCTGTTCTATCTGACTGAGGACGGCAAGGGCGAGGCTGTGGAATAACCACAGGCCTGCGCCGCAATGCCGAAAACCAATAAAAAGAAGGCCATCAGGTTTATGCCGCTCCCGGCATTCCTGATGGCCTGAAATATATACACGGCGCGTTAAAGGGAAATAGGAACTGTGCGCCGTGCTCCAAAACATGTATGCTTTTTTTCCTTTATCCCATCTTTCCTGTGAGGTAAGCACGTGTGCGCTCATCACGAGGGTTGGTGAACATGACGCTTGAGTGGTCGTACTCGATGAGCTCGCCCATGTACATGAACATGGAGTAGTCGGAAATACGCTTTGCCTGCGACATGTTGTGTGTGACAATCATGATGGTCACGTTCTTCTTCAGTTCGACGATAAGATCCTCGATATACTTTGTGGCAATCGGGTCGAGGGCTGAAGTAGGCTCGTCCATGAGCAGGATGTCAGGACGGAGAGCAAGCGAACGCGCAATGCAGAGACGCTGCTGCTGACCTCCGGAAAGGAATGTTCCGCGCTTTGTGAGCGAATCCTTGACCTCGTCCCAGAGGGCCACGTCGCGGAGATTCTTCTCGACAATCTCGTCCTTCTCGCTCTTCTTGAGCTTGATGCCGTTGAGGATGTATCCTGCAAGGACATTGTCGTAGATGTTCATAGTCGGGAACGGGTTAGGACGCTGGAACACCATTCCGATGCGTCGGCGCTCCTCTGTCGGGTGCATGAGCATGATATTCTCTCCGTTGAGCAGAATTTCGCCTGTTACATGTATGGCCTTATAAAGCTCGTGCATGCGGTTGACAGCTCGGAGCAATGTACTCTTTCCACAACCTGAAGGGCCCATGATGGCCGTAATAGAATTTTTCTCCACATCGGCCGACACATCCTTTACGGCCAGTTTCTTTGATCCGTAGGAGATTGACACATTCTTTATTTCGAGTATCGGATCTTTTATATTTTCCATTTTTTCTGTATTCTTTTAGCTAATAGGTTAAGACAGAGCACGAAGGTGAGCAGGAACAAAGATGCTCCCCAAATGAGGCTCTGAAGATTAGGGTCGTTGAAGAATTCCCATATCATGAGCGGAACGGCCGACATAGGACGGCTGATGTTCCAGCTTACGGCAGCTCCACCGAGGGCGGTGAACATGAGCGGCGCCGTTTCGCCTACAACTCGCGAGATGGCGAGGAGGATACCGGTGAAGATACTTCCGAAGGCTGAAGGGAGCATCACCTGGAGCATTACGCGCCAGTAGCTTCCGCCGAGTGCAAGACCGGCTTCCTTGAGTGTCTCAGGGAGAATCTTCATGGTTTCTTCGGTTGAACGTATGATGAGCGGAAGCATCATGATGAAAAGTGCAACGCTTCCGGCTATGGCCGAATATCCCTTCATTGGCACTACGACCCAGATGTAGGTGATGATACCGATGATGATGGACGGTGTGCCCTGCAGAAGGTCGGTCAGGTAGCTGACAACTGTGGCGAACCACTTTCCGCGGAATTCTGAAAGACAGATGCCACAGAAGATTCCGACAGGGATTGCCACTACGGCCGCCATGACGAGCATGAGGAATGTACCCACGATACCATTTGCTATACCTCCCGGAACCGGATCACCGTTGGCCATAGCGAGCATGGCGCTGTAGGCGTTGGGCGTGGCTTCAGTGAGGAAGGTCCAATTGAGTTGCTTCCATCCCTTTATGAGCACCTCGCCAAGAATGGCGAAAAGCGGTATGGCGGTGAGTCCTGAAAATACGCATACGACGATGTAGAGAAGCTTGTTCTTGAATATGCGTTTCTGTAGATTAATATCTTTTACCATAATGAGCAATAGTGATTAGACATGCTGAGCACGACGTATGAGAATCTTTCCTATCATATTGATGACGGCCGTTATGAGGAACAGAATCAGACCGATGGCAATGAGGGCAGACAGCTTGAGTCCGTCGGCCTCGCCGAACTGATTTGCAATGATGCTGGCCATGGTGTTGCCTGTCGCTGTGAGCGTATCGGGAATGTCGTTGGTGTTTCCGATAAGCATCGTTACAGCCATTGTTTCACCGAGTGCGCGTCCGATTGCGAGAATGTAGGCAGAGAAGACTCCAGAACCGGCCATAGGGAAAACGACGCGGCGGATGACTTCGGCACGTGTGGCGCCCATGGCATAAGCTCCTTCCTTAAGGTCGGACGGCACCATTTTGATGAACTCGGCGCTGAGCGATGCAGCGTAAGGAACAATCATTATGGCAAGCACGAAGGCCGAAGTAAGAATGCCGGAACCCTGCGGAGAGATGTCAAGCTCGATGAAGAGGGGACGCAGTGCGTAGAATCCCCAGAGACCGTAGATGATGGAAGGGATACCTGCCAGCAGGTCTGTGACTGTACTCAAAACTGTCGCAACCTTTTTGCCGCGGAAATATTCGCCGACAAAAAGCGCTATAGGAAGAGAGAACGGTATGCAGAACACAAGTGCAAGGACTGTGGTGAGCATTGTTCCCGTGATGAAAGGAAGTGCACCGTAGCGCTCATTGCCGGGAGTGTAGCTCCATTCATCAGAAATTATGAAATTCCAGAAGCCAAACTTTTCAAAGGCTCCATACGCATCACAGGCAAGGGACAAGATGATGCCCCCGCCGATGATAGGTATTACGATTGCCGACAGAATAAGAATTGCTCTGAATATCTTGTCTTGCATATTATCGTATTGTGTGAATGTGTTTAAACCTCAGTTTCTGTTTTCAGATTATTTCAAGATAGGCTGTCCGTTGTAGGTTACAGTCTTGAGATTCTCAAGGCTGAGTTCGACTGCCTTCTTTGGAAGCGGAGCGTAGTGAACTGTTGCTGTAGTCTTCTGTACGCTGTCTGAAAGGATGTACTTCATGAGGTCGAGTGTTGCCTTAGCCTGATCTTCAGTACGGTCAGAGTAGTTCTGTTCCTGATAGATGATGAGCCATGTGAAACAGCTGATTGGGTATGCACCGTCGGCATCAGCATCTGTGATTGAGCATCTTGTGTCCTGAGGGATGTCGCCTGCAGCTGCAGAAATGCTCTCTGTTGAAGGCTTGATGAGCTCGCCGCGCTTGTTCTTTACGTTTGCGTATGCAATCTTCTGTGCGAAAGCGTACTCAGAACCGATGTATCCGATTGTGTACTTTGTGTTGCTTACGATTCCAGCTACACCAGGGTTGCCCTTTGCAGCCTGACCTACAGGGAAGTTTACTGACTTGGCAGCACCGTAAGTGGTCTTCCACATTTCGCTTACCTTGCTCAGATAGTCGGTGAATACGAATGTTGTTCCACTACCGTCTGAACGGTAAACAGGCATGATGTTCTCAGAAGGAAGTGCTACTCCAGGGTTGAGTTCCTTAAGCTTTGCATCGTCCCACTTCTTGATGTTTCCTGCAAAGATGTCGGCGATTACTTCTCCTGAAAGATTGAGGTTTTCGATTCCCGGAAGGTTGTAGGCAAGTACAACTGCACCCATACATGTCGGGATGTGTACGACCGGCTTCATTTCCTTCATTTCGTCGTCGCTGAGGAAAGCGTCGCTTCCGCAGAAGTCAACGATACCGTCCTTGAGGTTGCGCACACCGCCGCCGCTGCCGATACCACCATAAGAAATCTTGTCACCGCCGTTGGCGTTATAGTTGTCGAATGTCATTGTGTAGAACGGAAGCGGGAAAGTTGCTCCTGCACCAGTGAGTTCTACAGATTCACGCTCTGATCCATTATCATTTGCAGTCTTCTGACCGCCGCATGCACAGAACATCAAAGAGATGATTCCTGCAGCCAAAGCATACATTTTTTTCATATTTGTCTGTGTTAAAAATGAATATTTCCTAATTGATCTTTTTACTAATTATATGTGGTTTCCGAATCAGATAGAGAACGAGCAGTTGAGATATGCGTAGTAGCTGTTCTCTGCACCATCGGCTGTAGGGTTCTTTATGCGGAAGTTAGGAGCAAGCTTGATGTACTTGCCGAGCTTGAACTCTGCACCGATAAGTCCTGTCATGCAATCATCTTCGGTATTCCAATCATTTTTTGAGGTGAGATAATCCCAGCGTCCGAACACGTTGATGTTCTTGCCGAGACGTACAGTAGAATAGACTGAGTATCCGTTCTGGTCCTGTCCTTCGACATGCGATGCGTTTGCCTGGTAGTTGTATTCGGCTCCGATGTTGAACGCCTTGCATGAGTAGCCAAGGAAAGTTGCAAAATTGCCTATACCTGTACCGCCGTCAGTACCTTCCTCATTGTAAGAACCGTAGAAACGGAGAGTGAGTCCGTTGAGAGGTTTGAGTGTGACGCCTGCTCCATACTGGAAACCGTCGCCTACCTGAATATTCTTGTATCCTTCACCGTTTGCCATTATGACATCGGCGCTGATCCAATCTGCAAATCTGTATGCAAACGAAACTCCCAAGTCTGCGCTGCTTCCGAAATCATAAGCGTCCTGAAAAGACTTTTCAACATATCGCTTACCCCAGAAAGATTCCTGTGTCTTGAACTGTGTGGTGCTTATGAGACCTCCGCTCAATGTTATGCGGTCGTGCTCCCAAGTAACAAACGCGTTCTTTGCGTAAGCGATTCGTTCGTAGTCATCGACCTGTCGTGAACGACCGACGTCGATAACTGCCTTCATGGTGAGTTCGTCGTTCAATTTGTACTCGTAACCGAGATAGCCGCGATTAAGGTTGAAACCTTTGTCTCCATTGTCTTTGCCAAGTCCTGAATGAGCGTCTGTAAAAATTTGTACTATTGCCTTACCTTTAGGCTGTGATTCAATTGTCTCTGCTTCTTGCGCTCTAACGGAAAAAATCATGCCGCTTAAAACTGCAATTGTGATTAGTTTCTTGTTCATCAATTCTCTTCGTTTTGTTTGACACTGCAAAAATGACATATACGTGTTACACGCCCGTTTAAAAGTTTTTACAAGTTTGTTACAAAACACTATTTTATGCGACTTTGGGTGTTAAAAAGCTGGCAAGCACGAATGTCGCTAACTAAAACATACACAAAGATTTGCAAACTGTGCAAAAACATGCAGAAAAGGCGGTGAGGGAACAAAAAAAGCCATCGGGAAGGGATGCTTCCGGATGACTTGAATGAGACAAATGCCTATAGATGTATCGGCTGTTGTTTAAAGCGTGTTCATGGCCTGATCGAGGTCGGCAATGATGTCGTCGACATTTTCTATACCCACTGAAAGACGGATGAGGTCTGGAGCAATGCCGGCTTCGCGCAGCTGTTCGTCGGAAAGCTGACGGTGGGTGTGGCTTGCAGGATGGAGAACGCATGTGCGGGCGTCTGCAACATGTGTCACGATGCAGATGAAGTCAAGGCTGTCCATGAACTTTTCTGCTTCTTCGCGTGTACCCTTAAGTCCGAAAGCGATGACACCACAAGAACCGTTAGGCAAGTACTTCTGAGCCTTGGCGTAGTTGCGGTTGCTCTTGAGTCCGCAATAGTTCACCCATGCTACCTTCGGATTTGCCTCGAGCCATTCTGCAACCTTCTGCGCATTCTCGCAGTGGCGCGGAACACGGAGATGGAGCGTTTCGAGACCGAGGTTGAGAAGGAAGCAGTTCTGAGGCGAAGGTATAGAACCGAGATCGCGCATGAGCTGCGAAAGAATCTTTGAGATGTAGGCTGAACGTCCGAACTTCTTTGTATAGATAAGTCCGTGGTAAGACTCGTCAGGTGTGCAGAGACCAGGATATTTGTCGGCATGTGCTTCCCAATCGAAATTACCGCTGTCGACGATGGCACCACCAACCTGTACGGCATGTCCGTCCATGTATTTTGTAGTGGAATGTGTGACGATGTCGCATCCCCACTCTATTGGTCGGCAGTTGATAGGTGTTGCAAAAGTGTTGTCGACAATCAAAGGTACACCGTGCTTGTGGGCAAGTTTGGCAAAACGCTCTATGTCGAGTACGTTGCCTCCAGGGTTGGAGATTGTTTCGCCAAATACGCACTTGGTGTTAGGACGGAAAGCAGCCTCGATTTTCTCGTCGTCCCAGCTGTCATCGACGAATGTGCACTCGATGCCGAGCTTCTTCATCGTAACGCCGAAGAGATTGAATGTGCCTCCGTAGATGGAATTGCATGCAATGAAGTGGTCGCCGGCCTCGCAGATGTTGAAAACTGCATAGAAATTGGCAGCCTGTCCAGAAGAAGTAAGTATGGCTCCAACACCGCCTTCGAGTGCATTGATCTTTGTAGCCACGGCATCATTGGTTGGATTGGACAGACGTGTATAGAAATAGCCTTCGTCCTCGAGGTCGAAGAGACGAGCCATTTCTTCACTTGTTGAATACTTGAAAGTTGTACTCTGATAAATAGGCAGAACACGCGGTTCGCCGTTCTTTGGAGTCCAGCCAGCCTGGACGCAAAGCGTTTCTAGATTTTTCTTCATATATGTTGTCTTACTTATATTCAGGCCATCAGGCGTCAGAGGCTTATGCCACGGCGCCTCAGGCATCATTTCAGCAGAACGCGGTCGCCGACATGGCGCGCCAGTTTCTGCTGTATATTTTTTATCATCATGTTTTTCTTCAATATTGCGGCGCACTTGTCCATATCTGCCAGTACGGCTGGGTCGCGCAAGGCTTCCTGGGTGCTCTTGAGCTCGGCATTGACTACTGCCAATTTATAATCGAACATCAGGTGGACAATGAGTGCATCGAGCTGTTCGCGCTCTGTAGGTACTTCCTGCTTGGCATAGAGCGAACTGAGCTGATAGCGTTCGCTGAGCATATCGGCGGCTGTACGGCTGACCTCGAGAGAAGGACTGCTGAGAAACATGCGAGACGGTTTGAAATCGACTTCAGACGAATGGTTGCGGGCTTCGTCGAGCATCTGTCTATAGAGCGGATGCTGAAGCTGAAGACCGTCGCCTTCGAGTTCCTGGCAAACATAGTCTACCACCTTGACCGACACAGCATTGCCTTCGGCGTCTTCGCCACTGATTTCACATTCGCCGTAGCGAACGACGAGGGTCATAATAAGACCTTCAAGTTCGATAAAGCGGTTGTTGCGGAAATATTTACTGCTGTCTGCCGGGGTTTTCTGAGCTTCAAGATAGACCGGTTTTGGCTCTGCATCCGGCAAAGGCACTGAATCGGCTGGGGGCAAAGCTTCCGGAACTCCATTCTGAGGGGGATATGCCACATTCGGATATAAATCAGCAGGGATTTCTGTAGGCAATGGCGAGATTTCTGCAGGAGCATCACCTGCAACGGACGAAGGAACTGCATTTTCTGGAATCTGCTGAGGTGCAGATGAAGATGCGGCATCGGACGGAACAGAAGTCGGACGGCTGGCAGCGTCGCCACTTTCTTTCATGCGCTCCCGTTCACGTGCAAGGCGTTCCAATTCCTGCTTACGGATTTTCTCCGTTTCGTTCAGCAATATGCGTTCCTCGACATTAAGCATCTGCGATGTCTCACGGATATACACTGCACGCGTTATCTCTTCAGGAATAACAGCTATGCTCTTGACAATATCACTTATAAGCTGGGCACGCTTTATAGGGTCGCGTCCGGCTTCCTCCATAAGCAGATTTGTCTTGAAGATGATGAAGTCGGTCTGATGGGCATCTATGTATGCCTTGAAATCCTCGGAAGTATGCTTGCGCGCAAAACTGTCGGGGTCGTCGCCGTCGGGCAGAAGAAGAATCTTGACGTGCATTCCTTCGGCCAGAAGCATGTCGGTGCCTCGCAATGCGGCGTGAATGCCAGCACTGTCACCATCGTAAAGCAGAGTAATATTGGAGGTGAATCGGTGGAGCAGTTTTATCTGCGCCACATTCAGAGCCGTACCGGAGTTTGCCACGACATTTTCTATTCCGCACTGGTGCATGGATATAACATCGGTATAACCTTCGACCATAAATACGCGGTCTTCCTTGGCTATAGCCTTCTTTGCCTGGAAAATGCCGTAGAGCTCACGGCTCTTATGGAATATATCGGACTCGGGCGAGTTGATATACTTCTGGTTGACGCCCTTGGTGCGCGCATCGAGCACACGTCCGCCAAAGGCTACAATCTTTCCGCTGACGGCGAACCATGGGAATATGGCTCTGTCGCGGTAGCGGTCTCTCAGGGTTCCGTCATCGCGTCGGAAAGCAAGACCTGTCTTCACAATAAAATCTTCGCGGAACCCTTTTTTCACAGCGGCCTTTGACATTGCGTCATAGGACGGAAGACAAAAGCCGAGTTTGAATTTCTCTATGATGTCGTCGCGGAAACCTCGAGTGCGGAAATAGGCAAGACCAATACTGCGCCCATCATCGGTAGACATCATTGTATCGTGGAAATAGTTGCTTGCCCACTCATTGACGGCAAACATACTTTCGCGTTCATTCTGCTGCAGACGCTCTTCATCGGTAAGCTGACGATCTTCGACTTCGATGCCGTATTTCTTGGCAAGAAATTTAAGGGCTTCGTAATATGACAACTGTTCCTCTTCCATAATGAAATGGACCACGTTGCCACCCTTTCCACAGCTGAAACACTTGCAAAGGCCTTTCGAAGGGGAGACATAAAAAGAAGGCGTCTTGTCGTCATGAAAAGGACACAATCCCTTGTAGCTGGCACCGGCTCGCCTAAGCGTTACATACCCCGACACAACATCTACAATGTCAGCAGCATCAATGATTCTATCTATTGTCGACTGATCCATATGTCCTTTACATCAAACATAAAAAAATGAAGCATCACCGCACCTGCGAATGCAGTAACTATGATGCTATATAATAACCGCTTATCAACGTTCAAACTCTACACGGCTGAAGAAATCGCGCCGTGTTTCTGCGTCACAGAACTTGCCTGAATAATCGGCAGTAGTGGTCAAAGAGTCCGGCTTTTCCACTCCACGCATCTGCATGCACATGTGGTGAGCCTCAACGACAACCATCACGCCCAGCGGATTGAGGGCCTTTTCGATGGCTTCGCGTATCTGCATAGTCATACGCTCCTGCACCTGCAAGCGGTGTGAAAAGATATCAACCACGCGGGCAATCTTGCTCAGTCCTGTAATATATCCATTTGGAATATATGCCACGTGCGCCTTGCCGTAAAACGGAAGCATGTGATGCTCACAGAGCGAATAGAAGATTATATCCTTAACAATAACCATGCTGGAATAGTCCTCTTTGAACTTGGCAGAATTCAAGACTTCAACAGGATCCATGGAATATCCCCGTGTAAACTCAAGCATGGCTTTTGCCACACGTTCAGGGGTTTTCACCAATCCTTCGCGTTCAACGTCTTCGCCGATCACTTCCAACTGCCGTCTGCAGCAAGCTTTCAGTTCTTCAATCTTAGCATCATATTCCATTATTCAAAAATTTCTTATAACACATATCTGCAGTGTCAAAAATACCTTTCTACACAGATATACAATTAAAACCTAAACATCACTGATATACGAATATTTCGCTTCTTACAATCATTGCACCGGAGCCCAAATTTGCCTCACGCATCTTGGCAAGGTACTCAACAGCATCCTGTCTGGACACAAAATCGCCCACACGGCAACGCCAATGCGGTGATTCGAATGAAGTGTAAGCCTCCAATTCCGGGAAAATGCTTGTCACCTTGTTTCCGGCATTCATAGCCTTGGTCTGGTCAATACGCTGGCTTCCTCCCCAATAAACCTGAATTCTATAACCGCGGGCCTTTACCTTCTTGCCCGACTGGATTCCTGGCTGCACGTTCGAGGTTTCAGCATCAGTGCTTTGTGTTGAAACTTCAGGAAGTCCCAGGCCGTTTATTATGTTCGTAAGCCTTTGATCCTGATTGATTGTCACTGTACCCTTCCCTTTCACAGGCTCTTGTACACGCTCGATAAAACCGGTTTGCGCAAAAGCTGATGCTGCAGGAGCCGCTATCAGCACAAGCATCAAGAAACGTCTAAACATATATCTGAAAAATAACATTGTGGAAAAACAAAAAGAAGGACAATGCCTGCCGCGAAACACGGCAGGCCCTTGTCCTCAAATGGTATGACGCATAAATGTATCAATTATTTCCATGCGTCGATAATGCCCTTGAAGTCAGCAGCTTTCAAAGAAGCACCGCCAATGAGTCCACCGTCGATGTCTGCCTTTGCGAAAAGCTCAGGAGCATTTGAAGCCTTGCAAGAACCACCATAAAGAATTGAAGTGTTCTCAGCAACCTCAGCACCGTACTTCTCAGCAATGCAAGAACGGATGTATGCGTGTATTTCTTCAGCCTGCTCAGCAGTAGCAGTCTTACCTGTACCGATAGCCCAGATTGGTTCGTAAGCAACGATGATTTTGCTGAAGTCCTCAGCTGAAAGGTTGAATACAGATCCTTCGAGCTCAGCCTTAACAACTTCGTTCTGCTTGTTAGCCTCACGCTCCTCAAGGCTCTCGCCGATACAGAAAATAACCTTCAGTCCGTTAGCAAGTGCAAGCTGAACTTTCTCCTTCAGGATTTCTGGAGTTTCCTTGTAGTATTCACGACGCTCAGAGTGGCCGAGAATTACGTACTGTGCACCTGTAGACTTAACCATCTCTGCAGAAACTTCACCAGTGAAAGCACCCTTAGCCTTGTCTGCACAGTTTTCAGCACCAAGACCGATAACGTTCTGGTCGAGAACCTGTGCTACAGAAGCAAGGTGTATGAACGGAGTGCAGATTATAACATCACAATTTGGTTTGTCAGCTGCAAGAGCCTCGTTGAGTTCCTTTGCAAGTGCAACACCTTCCTGAAGATTAAGATTCATCTTCCAGTTACCTGCTACGATTTTCTTTCTCATTTTTCTTTATTTTTAGAGTTAAACGTATTGTGGATATTTTTCTCTATTTCATCAAGATTCAATTCTTCAGTCTTTCTTTTCATTCGCCTGTAGAACGACCATCCCATTGCCATTCTGTCCAACAGCGTCAGGACGAAGAGCGGAACAAAAAACAGCATCAGCACATAAGCCAATTTGCGCTCCAGCGGTACATAATGGATTTTCCCTGCAGGAATATCTTCCAATCTGCCATTAAGTTCGTACTCGTCAGGAAGGTCAAAACTGCTCCATTTATTCACGATGACACCGTTCCTCATCAGAACCAATCCCGGATTGGACCGTACTATGGTTTTCAGAGTCAGCTCGTCGCTCCGCAAAAATCCATATTCAGCACCGGTATGTTCAACCCAATACTGTCGGTCGGTCGAGTCTGAAGCAGTAAGGCAATAAAAAGCATATCCTTTTTCAACTGCATAGTCGTAGGCCTCATTGATAAGATCGACATTGCTGTCGTCGGCATTTTTCAGATTCGGAGAAATAAGAAGGAACGTGTATCCCTCATCTTCCAATATCATTTCCGACAAATCGAAATCAGACTGCGGATCCTCCATATACAGGTTCTGCACATCAGGCACTCCCCCAGCCTTTACAAGCTTTCGGGTTGTCTCCACATAAGTCCATGTGCTGTCCGGATCGTCATCCTCAGGAAGGAGTTCGAGCCTTTCACCATTGCGTTCATAAACGATACGCGCCTCGTACACCGGCATCAGACTGTCGGGAAGCTCTACAGCTTCTCTTATGTTTGCTCCGATATGGAACGGCCGGTAATCTATGAACGGAAGGTTGCGTATGCAAGCCACCGAAAATCCCAGTACGAAAACGACTGCGTACAGAGAAACCAGCCATGCAAAATTCGAGCTCACGAACTCAACCTGATGTTCGGGCTTACGTACTAACACGACAGCAGCTCCAAGAAGAACTATATTCTTAAGCAGTGTCTCAAAGTTTGTCAGCACAATTGCATCGCCGAAACAACCGCAATCCTTAACAGGATCGTAGATGTAGATATATACCGTCAGCAGAGTCATGAACGACATGAAAAACAGCACCAGCTTCGAGATGGCACTTCTGCTTATGCCGAACAGCAGGTATATACCCATCGTGAATTCTACCATGGCCACAACTACAGCCATAGCAAACACTAGGAAGTTCGGAATGTCTGCAAAGCCGAAAGCAGTCAGATAGTCCTGAAGCTTATAAGCTGTTCCATACGGATCATTGGCTTTGACAAAACCGGAAAATATGAACGTAGCGGCAAGTATCATACGGCAAACGTTGACAATCGCCCTAACAAGAATATTTCTGATTTTACCGCTCATAACCAAACACTCCGTTTACTGCTGAACGCCGGCTGCATCATTATCGTCTCCGAACTCCAACTTTATAAGTCCGAAGACAGAATAATTTATCATATCCATGTAATTGGCATCTATACCCTCAGAAACGAGAGTCTTTCCGCCATTACCTTCAATCTGCTTTGTTCTGTAAATCTTCATAAGGATAAGATCCGTGTACGAACTTACACGCATCGCCCGCCATGCTTCATCGTAATCATGATTCTTACGAAGCATCAGTTCCAATGCTTTCTGCGCATACTTGTCATAATTGGCAAGCGCCTCCTCGTCGGTCATATCCTCACGTTCCGCATAACCGAACTCAAGCTGTATAAGTCCGATTATACCGTAGTTCACGATGGCCATGAATTCAGGATATATGCCTTCACCCACCAGCGATACCCCCTTGACCTCAAGGCTTCTGATGCGATTGGCCTTAATGAGTATCTGGTCTGTCACAGATATCGGACGCATTATTCTCCAAGCACATCCGTAGTCATGAAGCTTCTTGGAAAATGTATCGCGACATTTTGCCATTATCAGCTTGAACTGCTCTTCCGTATCCTCACAAATCATCTTTTTATCCGAAACCTTCATTTATGCCAATTTAATACACTCACAAAGTTAATACTTTTTATCGTCCTAAAGAGCAGGCTGACGAAAAAACTGAACAAAAATGGCCCGACTTACATAGCCGGGCCTATATGTGAACGTCAAAACACTGCCATTATCCATCAAGAACATCTGATAACCTGTCCCTTGCGTATAATAGACTTAGGACTGAGATTATTCAGTTCGCACAATTTCTTCACGGTAGTTCCCTGCTTGCGCGCAATTGTATACAAACTGTCACCGCTCTTGACTCTATATGTTCTTCTAGAGTTTCCTGAAGATTTTTTCTTTGAAACAACTGTCTTAGTTTCAGGCTTTACAGCAGTTGAAGCCTCAACTTTTTCAGCTTCTTTCACCTCTTCGGCAGAAGCGTATTTATCTTCTGAAGCCACTTCCAGCGAAGCCCAGTCTCCACGCTTCATTTCACCGAGTTTCGAAACGTAGAAATCGCCTGTTACGTCCTGATTTTCAAAATCAAACAACAATGCAGGATTTATAGGAGCCCCCAAAAGACGTGTTTCAAAATGCAGGTGGGAACCATTAGAACGTCCTGTATTTCCACCCAGACCGATAACTTCTCCAGCCTTGACAATCTGATTTTCCTTAACAAGTTGCTTGCTCAAATGGCCGTAAAGAGTCTCAAGTCCGTTAGGATGACGAATTACGACATAGTAACCATATCCTCTACGCTCGTACTTCACCATTCTAACCTTTCCGTCAAAAGCTGCCACAATGGTATCTCCGGTATAAACCTTTATATCTAGTCCTTCATGGATTCTTCTCCATCTATATCCGAATTTCGAAGTGATTTTACGGCTTGGTGTCGGCATGCAGAAACCTCTAAGGTCAATCTTGAAGTTTGCTCCGACCCTTCCTTCAACGCCTCGAAGAGAGTTATTTTCCCAATTAGAATATATGTATGACGCAGGATTATTAAGATCTTCTTTCTCTATGAGATTCTTAAGCTTGATGTTTTCAACATCCTTCATTCGTCTATCCGACGGAGCCTGTCGCGAAATCAAGTCCTGTGCCGTTGCTCCTGTGGCCAATACGATAAGCATGGCCGTACCTATTGTTCTTTTGATTGTTTTGAAATTCACGGGTTTTGTCAGTTTTTTGTTCTCTCTTCACGAGGGAATAGGGGAGGTATCAAAATTCATCGCTGGCGTAAAGATACTGCGCCGTTGCAGGTGTATAATCAAAAATCTCCTCAGGTTTGAAAAATCTCTTTAACTCAATCTCAGCTGTTTCTCTCGAGTCCGACGCATGTATGATATTTTCCTGGAAGCTCATACTGAAATCACCTCTTATTGTACCAGGAGCAGCCTTGCGCCCCGTGGTCGAACCAGTCATAAGTCTCACAGTCTCAACTGCATCAACGCCTTCGTAGCAGCAGCAGATGACCGGACACACCATCATAGAATCTTTCACCCTCTGGAAGAACGGCTTGTCCGCCAGATGAGAATAATGTTCACTCAGCAGCGCATCATCGAGCTGCATCATCTTCATACCTGCAAGGCGCAAACCCTTGCGTTCAAATCTGGCTGTCACCTCGCCGACCAAGGCACGCTGTACGGCACACGGCTTGAGGATGACCAATGTCTTCTCCATCATAGAATAAAAAGAATTTATCAACGAGTGTGTTTTCAATCACCAATTGCAAACTTAGTTATTTTTTTGGAGGCATGCAAACCGACCCGATTCATTTTAGCATTTGTTCACAACCGCTCGGATTTTTTCAGTTCGATTTCGATATAATCCATTATAAATAAGCATTATTCACAAGAAAATCGTGAACATTCGAAATATCTTGACAAAAGTCAACTACGAAAACGAGCCACAATCAGACAAGAAAAAATAGCCACCGGCACATCTGTCACAGACATCACGTTCAAAGAATACAACACCGCAACATTACAGCACATCATCCCAAGCAGTTCAGTCAGATCAGCATTTAAGAATCAAGAAACGCCACAACCGGTTAACTATAAAATAAATTGCGAGGGCTCGAAAATAAATTTTCAGGCGCTCGCAAATAAAAAGATGAGCCCTCGCGATATCGAAATCGGCAGAGCACACAGACTGATTAACTTTAATTAGCATTTACAGATGCAAGGTTATGCAAATCCCTCATTTAAATATTACACAGTATTTAAACTAAAACATAACTATTTTATGGTAACATCTTTCAAGAAATGGGGCATCTTATCCCTGATTGCCGTTTCAGCAACATTGGCAACACAGTCGTGCGACAATGACGACGACTACAATTACCATCTTCCGAACGCAATAGTGACAGTTAAGCATGCAGAATCAGGCAACTCGTCCTACCTGCAGCTGGATGATTCGACAACTCTGCTGCCTATAAACATGACAACATCGCCATTCGGCGACAAAGAGGTAAGAGCCTTCACCAATTTCACATACACTGATGATGACAGCGGCGATTACGACGCTGCTGTAACAGTAAACTGGATTGACTGCATACTGACCAAACAACCGGCTCCGAATATGGGAGAGAAGAACGATTCCATATACGGTTCAGATCCGGTGGAACTTATAGGCGACTGGTTCACCATTGTAGAAGACGGATACATCACACTTCGTTTCAGAACTATATGGGGACCATCGGGAATACCTCATTACGTAAATCTGATCACGAACACCAACAGCGAAGATCCATACGAAGTGGAATTCCGCCACAATGCCTCCGGCGATACATACGGAACTATAGGCGACGCAGTTGTAGCTTTCAGCATCAAAGACCTTCCAGACACAGAAGGCAAGGATGTTAAGATTAGAGTGAAATACAAATCACCTAGCGGCTACAAATATGCCGAATTCAAATACAACAGCGGAAAGAGCTCCGGCGGAACAGTTCCAAGAGAAATGCTGAAACGTCGTATGATGTAAAAGAAAGTTAAATAAGACACAATTGATGCAAGGTTTGCAATAAACTCGATTTATACTAATGAGCGCTCAAAAAACAAATATTTATAACTCAAAACAGAAAACAAACAAGAAACGATGAAAACTATTAATTTGTACAAAAGCGCAACAGCAGTATTATTAGGTTTGACTACATTTGCAATCACATCATGCAACGAGGACGACGGAAACGGCGGTACACCGGCCAGCGTCTACGACGTCATAGGTGAATACAGCGATGCAGTAATGGCAGTCAACGGCAACAACGATACAGTTGACATTGCTGTAGACAACCAGAAGATTTCGATAGAAGATTTCCCGCTAAACGAAATTGTTGAATCTATAGTATCTGAAGAAGAAGCAGACGAAGCAACATCTTCACTTTCTGACATCACATACAACATAAACTATACAGCTGAAGTAGTAGGCAAGAATGTATACATGTCGCTGTCGGCCGACACCCTTTCGTTCGAATTCGAAGTCGGAGGACAGACAAAGGAAGTGAAGGTTGCATTTGCATCTGAAGCCTCAGCTCTCTACAACACCAAGAGTCAGAGCCTCTCAATGTCTCTGAAGGCAGAAGGCGTAACACTCGACGGTGCAGAGGTTGAATCATTCACTCCAATGGATTTCATCGTAAACTCAGTTTCAAAAAGCAAGGACGACAGCGAAGATGAAGTACCGGGCAAATACTTCTGAGAGATGTCGTCAGAAGGCGCAACAGACTCAGTCGAAGTAGAAGTAGGCGAACAGATGTTCATCAACGGCTTTCCACTTAGAAACATAGTAAGCCAGCTACTTGAAGAATCAGCTATCGACGGAGCTATAGAATCTGCCGGCAAAGTGGTTTGCACAATGAACTACGATACAGAATTCAACAATCCGGACGTTGCACTCGCCATAGCTCCTCAGACAATGAACTTCGAAATTGACGTAGAAGGCACCAAGCAGAACATTGAGGTATTCTTCAATCAGGATGCAGCAGGAACATACAACCCTGCAGACAGCACACTGACATTCTCAATCACAGCCGACAGCGTCAAGATCGATGCAGTAAAGTCAGAGACATTCAAACCGACAGAATTCACATTCTTACCTTGCAAAAAAACTGTAGAATAATATAACAATATGCTATACAGCGGAAATGATCCAGAAACAACATTGCTGGAACAAATCAGACATGGAGACAAGAAAGCCATGAAAGAGCTCTATTGTCACTATTCCGGCTATCTCAACGCTGTGTGTTCCCGCTATATAGCATGCGATGAGGATGTCAGAGACGTATTGCAGGAAAGTTTCATTAAGATATTCAGCTCCATCGACAAATTCTGCTATAAAGGCGATGGTTCGCTGAAAGCATGGATGTCAAAAATTGCCGTAAATGAATCCCTTACTCTACTCAACAAAAAAGAGAAACTTGCCATCGTGCAATACGAATCTGACATTCCTGACACTATAGATGATAATGATGATGACGAAGGGCCCGACACAGGTGACATTCCTGTGCGGGCCATTCAAGCTATGATACGAAAGCTCCCCACAGGATACAGGACTGTATTCAACCTATATGTTTTTGAAGGCAAAAGCCATAAGGAAATTGCAGAAATGCTTAATTTGAAAGAAAGCAGTTCGGCCTCGCAGCTGCACAGAGCAAAAGCATTACTGGCAAAAATGATTCAAGAATATAAGTCAACTAACTACTGAAAAATGAAAGAAAGCTGGAACAATGAAATAAAGCGCAAATTCGAAGACTATCAGGAACCTGCTCCTGAAGGACTGTGGGAACAGATTGAGGCACGTTTGGATGCAGAAAAGGACAACCAACAGAAGCAGCACCCGCAGAAAGTCATCAAGTGGTACAAGCCGGCCGCAGCGGCCGTCGCAGCAGCGTGTGCCATCCTATTGGCTGTTACGCAACTGTTCAAGACGGTACCGGAAACGACTAGTCTGCAGATGAATGCAGACCGTAATACGGCCTCACATTCTAATCCTATAAAAGAAACCGTCAAAGAAGACTTGCACAAACCGCTCAAAGAAACGGACAGCCCGACTCTTCTTGCCCAAAGCGCTATAAAAGAACCGGCAAAGTCTGAAAGCAAACAAACAAACGTACCTGAAGAAAAAGCGCCTAATACATCAGACGTTCAGGAAAATCCGAAAGCTGAAAATACAACAGAAAACAATTATAAAGAAGAAAAGGAAATCAAGAACAGCGACACCAAAGACAGCAGGCAGGACAAACGAATAAGACAATATCCAGACAACCAACTGCTGGCTATAAACAAAATAGTCCCTTCGCATAAAAACAGAGGATTGCACATAAGTCTGTCGGCATCCAAACTTCCGGATCAGAAAAATTCACATGATGGATACGGAGAACTTATGATCGGTTCAAAACCTACAAAAATCCCTGATAATGCCGTATGGGGAGAAGATCCGATGACAGACATACTTTTGTACAACAGGAATATAGCCACCCATACAAAAATAAAGCACAAATTCCCTATCAGAGCCGGCGTGGCACTGAAATATGACTTCAATGACAGATTTGGAATTGAAGGCGGCCTGGAATATACATATCTCTCATCGGAAATGGTATCTGGAAGCGAAAACTACAGGTATGAAACAGAACAGCGGCTTCACTATCTGGGACTATCGCTCAAAGGCTCCTACTCCATCTGGAGAAACAAGAGATGGAATCTGTATCTGTCTGCTGGAGGAGCTATAGAAAAATGTGTCCATGGAGAAGCAGAAACCGAATACATATTGGCAAACAAGAAAGAATCGTCTAAGAGTGAAAACATCAGCATTGACGAACCGCAGTGGTCTGTAAATGCATCGGCAGGAGTCCAATACAACATAACAGATGCCGTCGGCATATATGCTGAGCCTGGAGCCAGCTATTTTTTCAAGAACAATGCACCTATTGAAAACATATACAAAGACAAACCTCTCAATTTCAACATGAGGTTTGGAGTCAGATTCACAATTAAATGATGCGTCCGACATGGACGTACCCGACAACAAAAGCACCGGCTGGCCACCGTTCATCTCTGCATAAGAAGAATAAATAGGCATATTATACGAATCTGTCATGGCACAATTGACAAGTATCCGTATTTTCCTGACTTCGTCACTATAAAAATATTAATTTTATAATATCTTGATAAATAACGTTTTGTAACTTTGCGTACCCTGATTTTGGGGTACGCAAAGCATTTTTTGTATGTTTATCAGGCGAAAAAAGAATCGGTCAGGAACTGTAAGTATCGTTGTAGCTGAAAAGATTTCAGGTTGTTATAAGGAACTTGCCACTATCGGTATAGCGCGTAATCAAGAAGAAATAGATTCTCTGGTAGCGAAAGGACACAAATGGATAGATGCGGAACTGGAACGCCGCCATCCACGACTGGATCTTTTCGGTGAGGAGCGCCAGAAGTGCGAGGAGGAGCTTCTGAATGCCGAACAGATGCTTTCGTGCATAACCAACATCTCCATCAATGGAGCGGACCTGATACTTGACCGTGTCTTTGACAGCGTGGGATTCAACAGGATAGATTATGATGTGTTCCGCAAACTTGTAAAAGCCCGCCTGTCTTATCCTGCAAGCAAGGCTGCCACAGTGGAGTACCTGAAGAATCATTTTGACGAAGATGTCAGCCTGTCGAAGATCTATCGTTATTTGGACAAGCTGAGCGATAATCAACATAAGATAGTTCAGGACATAAGCGTCCTTCACACAAAGAAAATTTTAGGCGGTCATATCGGTGTGCTGTTTTATGATGTCACCACACTCTATTTTGAAGCGGACTATGAAGACGAGCTTCGCAAAACAGGTTTCTCCAAGGAAGGACGTCACCGGAACCCTCAGATCATATTGGGACTGCTGGTCAGCATTGGCGGCTGTCCGCTTGCGTATTGCATTCATGAGGGCAACAAGTACGAGGGACACACGATGCTTCCGGTAGTGACGGAATTTGTCCGGAAATATGAGCTGGAAGATTTTATCGTGGTGGCTGACTCAGGGTTGATGAACAACGATAATATAGCCGAACTTGAAGCAAACGGTTACAAGTATATCATCGGTGCGAAAATCAAGAACGAGAGCAGGAAGATACAGGAATGGATACTGGAGCAGCCTAAGACAGACTGCCGGATGGTTGAATACGATAAAGGCAACGGACAGAGGTTGTTGGTCGGATATACGGAAGACCGTGCCCGAAAGGATGCTTACAACCGGGAGAAAGGGATACGCCGTCTGGAGAAGGCATACCGCAGAGGTACGCTTACCAAAGACAATATCAACAAGCGCGGATACAACAAGTTCCTGAAAATGGAAGGAGATGTGAAAGTGACCATCAATTACGAGAAGCTGGAGAAAGATGCGAAATGGGATGGTCTCAAAGGATACCTTACCAATACGAATATACCCGTCAATGACGTATATGCAGCCTACCATAACCTGTGGCATGTTGAAAGGGCCTTCCGCATATCAAAATCAAAGATAGAGATACGTCCGATGTTCCACTTCACCAGGCGCAGAATAGAAGCCCATGTCTGTATCTGCTTTGTGGCCTTGAAAGTTTACAAGGAATTGGAACGTCTGCTGAAACTGTCCGGCATAAATATGAGTGTAGAAAAGGTGCTCGAACTTGCTAAAACTATAGTGACTATACAGATTACATTGCCTCAGAACAAGCAGACAATCAACAGGACTATGCTGATGAAACGTCATCAACGAATTGCTCCATTATTCACTGATGAATTTTGGGGTACGCGTTGACGAAGTCAGGAAAGAGATGAGACAAGTGTCTATGATGATCTTTAGGAGAATCTAAATCTTCCATCCATTCCTGCAGCTGCCCCCACTTGCCAATGCGAGGCCACAACAGATGTTCTCTTACTGAGATTATACGATTTCTGAAAACAGAATCCTTTCCAAGAATCTCAGAAGCAGAAATATAGTTTGTAAATAAATCATATACTATTTCCTGATCATAGGACACTCCCGGACGAGGAGTTCTGTCTCCTTCAACAAGTCCTGGTCCATGTTCTGGAGACCATCCGTCTGGGGTAATCAAGAAGCCGTCTTTCTCTATAAGTCTATCTGCCCAGAACTCAGCCATTTCCTTAAGCAACGGATAAGCCCGCTCCTCTAAAAACTTCTTGTCGCCGCCATAGGCGTAATGAAGCCAGAAATGCTGGAGAAGCCATGCAGGACCAGGAAGATGCAAAGCCCATCCGCTTGTACCTCCCATAAAATTCATAGTTGAATATGCTTTCCAGGCCTTATCTGTCGACAAACGGGGGTCGTCAGACATTTTCTGCACTTCGGATATGTTTTCTATCCAATCCAACATCTGCATGTGGCATTCAGATAGACCAGTCGGCTCAGCAAGCCAATAATTCATCTGAAGATTTATGTCTGTTGTATATTGAGAATACCAAGCCGGTTTACGCTCCTTGTTCCAAAGTCCCTGCAGATTGGCCGGAAGTCCCCCTTCACGTGAAGAACTGATCAAAAGATAACGTCCAAATTGAAACACCAATGCTTCAAGCCAAGGATCGTCTGCTCCACCTCTGTAACGTTCTATTCGTTTGTCTATTGCAATCTCTCTGCCGTCAAACGGGTCTTCCAGTATCAAGTCACATCTGCCATAAAGATTTCTGAAATCTGCCACATGGATACTTTTCAGTTCTTCATAAGCCATTGAAGAAGCACGATTTATATATGAGAAAAGATCAGACATCGGATTCTGTCCTAAAAATTTGCACTTATAATCTGGGACATAAGATGTTGAAGCGGACAAAAGCAATGTAAAACCTGAGCAGTTTTCAAATTCAAGACGATCATCGCAAGCCTTTACCGATGTGCCATTATCCGGAACAACACGAACATGCGCACCATATTGCAATCCATTACTGAATCGTCCTTCAAAAAAGGCATCATTACCGGCATAAGCGACATTATTGGCATGAAACGATTCAAGTCTGACTGCAACAGAAGGCAATCGACGTCCATCTACATCACATCGTACTGCAACGACCTTGTTTGGAAAACTGGCAAAGACCTGACGGTGCACCGAATAAGACGAAGTTTTATAATTTATATCACAAACAGCCTTATCCAAGGACAATCTTCGAGAATAATCATTGCAAGAATCTCCTATGCCGTAATCTATAAAGATTTCTCCCATCGGCTGGAAATTCCCCACTTTCTTCATGTCTCCAGTGCATAGTGAATGCTCAGTAAATTGAATTCTCTCTTGAGAAACTCCACCATACACCATTGCACCAATAAAACCGTTGCCTATCGGCATTGCTTCATTCCAGTTTGAAGCAGGCTTTTCAAAAAGCAGATTATAGCCATCGTGATTTCGGTCTACACTATAAAGACATGATATAGACAGAAACATCATCAGACAAGCCAACAAAGACCTACCAGATATAAACTTTAAACTCGTGGCAAGCCTAGAAACAGCCACATTAGAAATAAAATTATAAAAGAACATAGTTAAGGTTGTTAAAGGTAATTTTCTATATATGCAGCAAATTTATCATTACTATTACATAAGTGCAAAAATAAACCCATGCAAAAATTGACTTTATCCGTCATTTATGCATGGGCAAAACATACCATAAAAATATCTAGCTACTCAATATTCCATAAATCATAATCACCTTATCAACATACGGCATCCGAACAAAGGTCCGGCAACACAAGTATTATCCATCGCTTCAAACTCTACGAGAACATTATCCTTTCCTTTAGTAACTTCAAAAGGAATATGATAGACCTTATCGAAGAAGCTGTTGCCCCACCAATGTATTATGACCGTTGCGACAGGAACACCGTCCACCTTAACCTTGAACTTATAGATATCGCCTAGATTTCCCCAATATGTGCACATCATATCCATCGGAACATCTGGCTTTACAGGCATCTTAAATGAAAAAGAACCGCCATTTACAGCTTTTCTGAACTTCTTGCCTGAAATATCACCTAGTTCTATGTTATTGCCGTCAAATGAGAAATCGCGCTCCGGTTGCATTTCTCCTGGCTGGAAATATGCAACAGTGCGTTGCTTCATCCATTTCTCTCTATCTCGTTTGGCCAATATATCCTCAGATTCTTTCAGCCATTTATCCAGATTATAATGTTCGAAATACACGACTGTCCTATCTCCGGTAGACTTGTAGTATGGTTTCATTTCATGAGATGACGGCCACGCACTTTTGAGTTGCATTTTTTCTCCATCAAAGAAAATTGCAGACTCTGCATCGTCAACCATTTCCGTCAATACCACAGGAACATCTTCACCTGAATTCAAAGGCAGAGCCAGCACAATTGGTCCATAAAGATATGCACGCAACGTACTGTCACCTAGTGCCTGTTCTGAAGAGAAAGACATAGGATATACAAACTCCAGCCTGTCTCCGTCACTCCATTTCCTTTCAATTTTAAGATAACTGCCGGGTCCTGCATTTGAAACAATTTGTTTCTCACCATTTATAAATACATCACATCCTTTTTTCGCCCAATAAGGATAGCGGATATTAACAGCAAATTTTCTACTGCGCTTCAACTTTAAATCAACAGCAACAGAACCTGAATTAGGAAAATCCGTATTCATGGTTACTTGTGCACCTTCAGCTCTCCAATTCAAGACAGAAGGTATAAACAGATTTATATACAAATCATTGTCGCCATTCGTACTATATATGAAATCCCCATATTTTGAATGGTTTTCCAATCCAGTTCCGACACAACACCAGAAAGAATCAAAGGGGGATGAGAAGTCTTTTCGGCATCCAGATGCCAACGGCGACATATAGCAAACCATACCGTCATCAGGATTCTGTGAAGCAAGAATATGATTATACAATACACGCTCGTAGAAATCAACCTTTTTGACATCCGGAGAAGCCATGAAAAGATGTTTGGTCAACTTGAGCATATTGTATGAATTACACGTTTCACAAGTTTTATCCGTAATTCTGTCGTAAGTACGGTCAGGAGCTCCGAAATGTTCAGCTTCACTGTTTCCTCCAATGACATACGTGTGATGATCCACTACTGTATTCCAGAAGAAATCTGCAATATCCAATAGTTTTTTATCACCTGAAAGTTCATACTGCCGGGCCACACCGACAATCTTAGGTATCTGAGTGTTTGCGTGCTTGCCTGCCAGTTCATCGCGATGTTCGCTCAAAGGATCCAACAAATATTTGTGATTCAAACGTTCCGAAAGCTCCAAATAGCGAGAATCATTTGTCAGAGCATAAACCTCGGCGAAAGATTCATTTATTCCACCATGCTCGGCCTTCAATATTTCCTGAATCTGCGCGTCGGATAATGGAGAAAAAACGCCATACATATAATTTGCAAGAGATACCAAAACATCTTTGGCCAAATCATTATGTGCATGTCTATAGGCATCAGAAAGGCCAGCCATAAGCTTATGCATGTTGTACAATGGAACATAGTAACCATTCAAATCGAATCCCTTGGTTCTGATATCCCCTTTCCCGATTTCTTCAAACAGTCTGCAAGCATCAGGAAAACCAGCTACAAGCCCTGTTCCTAAAGTTTTCTGGCAAGAATCCAACTGAGAAACACAATAATCCACAATTTTCTTCATAGCTTCATCGCCTGTCGAAGCATACATCATGGAACATGCCGAAAGAAAATGCCCGAAAGTCTGGCCGGCCAATCCACCACCTTCCCAGCCACCATATTTAGGAGCTTTAGGAGACAGTCCGGCATTCTGAAGGAATCCATTCATCAGTCTGTCCGATTCAAGCTTAAGCAACCACTGTCTATCCATTTCCATTGCGTGCTTAAAAGGACCATCCAAAAGTCTGACATCTTCCAAAGGGAAAGACTGACAAGTCTGTTCTTTCTTCTTGTACAAAGATTTTGCCTTGCAGTTTGCCGAAGAAACAGAATAAACACCAGGGAATGTTTCACTTATGCCACAATCGCTATAAAAGCCGGCAGAATAATCCCCGGCTTTTGACATACTCCATGCGGAAACCGAAAACAGTCCTAGCATAGAGCTAAACAATACTATTCTAGATTTTTTCATAACGGTATTATTTCAGACCTTCGAGACTCATGCAAACCCGATTATTGGCTTCGCGAACTTTCTGCTCATCAATCTTTATATATTTTCGGTCATACGTCATCAGACCGTTAACTTCTACCTCAACATCTGTTGTCTGCGTATAAACAGCAGAAGACAATCCACGGGCAATGAAACCTTCAAGCTGTTCTATGTATTTCAGATATTCAGCAGTTACTTCTTCTGAAGACTTAAACTGAACATATCCCCAATTACGGGACGGTTCCCACAGATGACCTTCTACGGCAAATCCGATACCTCCATATTCGCCTAAAACATTTACACGCTGAGCATCATAAAGAGGCATTGCCGGTGTCGGATAATTGTGCACATCCAGTATGTCACCGCAAGTATAATGGTTTCCTCCGCTAGCAGGATCAACCAGTCGTGTAGGATCATATTTCTTTGTCCATTCGACAATTTCCGGAGTCTTAAACTGTCCCCAAGCTTCGTTGAAAGGAACCCACACACCTATACATGGGTAAGAATAAAGACAATCCATTATTTCTTTCCATTCCTTGCGGAACTGAGCTTCCGACTCAGGACTGCGCAACAGTTCTGCACCATTGAAATAGCGGAAGTTCTGCCATTCTGGATTACGGTCACCGCTAGGCATATCCTGCCAGACTATTATACCTTTTTTATCACAATAAGTATACCAACGTGCCGGTTCAACCTTTATATGTTTACGTATCATGTTGAAGCCCCAATCTTTCGTCTTCTGTATATCATAAAGCAAGGCGTTATCAGTAGGTGCCGTATAAAGTCCATCAGGCCACCAACCTTGATCAAGGGGTCCGAAATTAAATATCGGTTCATTATTAAGAGCAATACGCATAACGCCATTCTTATCTCTCAACGTAGAGAATTTTCTCATTGCCGTATAACTCTTTACTTCGTCTATAGCTTTTCCGCCATTGCTCAACACAACACGCATATCATACAAGAACGGAGTAGATGGACTCCAGAGTTTTGCATTCTCAGGCATATCTATTGAAACAGCATGACCATTGATACTCTTGCCGGAAGCAATCACGCGACCATTATCATAAATATAAACCTCAACCATATCTCCCTGCATTCCTGCAGACACTTTCGGTTCTACAGTCACAGTATGCAAATCGATATCCGGTGTTATTTTAAGATTCTCAAAATGTCTATCGCCCACGGGCTCAATCCAAACAGTCTGCCAAATACCTGTTACAGGCGTATACCATATACCTCCAGGTCTATTCACTTGCTTGCCTCGAGGCTGAAAACCTTCGTCCGTAGGATCCCATACCCTCACGCATATTTCATTTTCCTTCTTGGTATCAAGAGCGGCTGTTATATCAAAAGAAAATGGAACAAAACCACCTTTATGCTGTCCGACTTTTACATCATTGACCCAAACATCTGCAAGCCAGTCAACAGCACCAAAATTCAATATTATGCGCTTGTTTTTCCAAGAAGAAGGTATTGTGAATTTTCTCGAATACCACAATTCATTATCCTTGCCGACGGTCTTGCCAACACCAGACATCATAGATTCAACAGCAAAAGGAACCAGAATTTTACCATCAAAAACTTCAGGTTTACGCTCACCTTTCTTTTTAATGGCATAATCCCAAAGTCCATTCAGATTACTCCAAGAAGAACGCTCCATAATAGGCCTAGGATACTCAGGCAGAACATTATCTACAGATACACTGTCAGCCCAAACCGATTTAATATGGTCATCAAGCATTTTCCATTGAGCTTTTGCATCAACAAATACAGCCAGCAACAAGGTTGCAAAAAATAAAATGTTTTTCATAATAAAATTTTAAAATCAGACATTTACATCCGGCCTAACTCCAGACCATCCTTAACACAAAACAACATTGCAAATATAACCAATTATAATACAACAAAATTATACTATAGTTGCAATTACTTATGCCATATTTGCCTTATGAGGAGGACTCATTGAAACAAATCCATGATGCACATCAAACAATCAGCGAATAAAAAGAAGGGAAACAGAATCAACAAAATGCAAAGCAAATCACAAAAATGCCTACGACACAAATCCCCAACAAGAAAAAATATAAAACCAGGAAATTGGAACAATTTATATCTGATATGACATATTGCCTCATAAATCACAGAAAAACAAATCAAGAATAGTGTTTATGAGCAACCATAATAAAACAGTAAACCCTGACATACAGACTTTACAATTACGTATGTCAGGGTTTAAAAAGATTATCGAACTACAACTTTTGCAGTCTTATTTCCATACTTCAAAATATATACTCCAGCATTCAACTTAACGCCGGCATCAACTATAACACCGTTGACAGAATATACCAAAGTTCCTTCTGGAGCAATGATGGTTCCGTTCTCAACTCTGAAATCAAGTTCTTCAGAATCATCTTCCGGAGTAGAAATTCCTGTTGCAGGGTTCCAACCAGCGTTGTCACCTTCAGTAAGCTGTGTCAAAGTAAAGTTATCAGCAGACAACCAAGTACCAGTCCAAGGCTCACCGCCGAACTTCATTGTAAATGTAGAGTCACAAGTGTAACCGATAGTGAGAGCATGATCCTTAACCTCTATTTCAAGAGTCTTGTAGTGCCATCCCCAACCCTTACCATTGTTAGTGTTTACAATCTGGAGAAGAGCCTCATCACCGTCAATACCACCGTTTGTAGCCTTATAAGCCTCAGCAAATATTGAACCGTAAGAATCGCTTACTGTTGCAATTGAGTCATTTCCTGCAGAATCAGAAGGACCACCAAGCTCTGTAATGTTCATTCGTTCCATTGTAACAGGAGCCAAAACAGTTGTAGTAGAATCGTGGTCAGCCATTGCATAAAGGTATACACCCTTATCACTTGTTGTACGTACCATAGCCTTAAGCTCATAAGTACCGTTAGGCAGATTCTCTATAGTCTGATATGCATTGTAAAGCAGATTTCCCGCAGTCTGGTGCCAAGCATCCAAATAACGTCCGTTTACATCGCCATCATACTGCTGACTTGCATTTGTCACAAGGTTGTTTCCAGAACCGCTCATCACGATAGTCCATCCCTTTGCACTTGAGCTGTTAGAATCATCGATTGTTGGATTAACGATAAGACCAGTATAATCCTTTGTGCCAGTAGCAATCAGATCTGCTGCACGGCATGCAGCAATTGCATTTTCCAATTCTGTGATATACTTTTCTACCAAAGTTTCGAGTGGAAGAACTTCCATTTCTGTAAAGAATGCAACCTGACGGTTGATGTTCTCATCAAGAACGCTCTTTGCGACTGCATCAGAAACTTCCAATTCCTTAGCCTCTTTCAATACTGGCATGTATTCGTCGCGGAAGCAATACAGAATTGATGTCAGACTATCCATTTCTGTGTATGTTGCATCTTCTGCATTGATAGCATTAGTCATGCTTTCACAGAAACTATTTGCAATTTCCGAATATACATCAGTATATACACCATTAGTAAGTGAGTCTGTCAATGCTGCAAGTATACCGTTCTTCACAGCAACCTGCTTGTCCACAGACTTCTGAGCCTCAGCCTGAGCAACCATCAAAGCCTCCATAGCGTCTTTGATAGTCTGAACATCGGAAGCATTCTCATATTTGCTGATAGAATCACTGAATGCAACCTTGTCAGCATTAAACATCATTGTATCGCGCTGTGCACGGCACTCATCAAGTTTAGAATTCAACTGAGCACGAAGATCTTCCTCGCTGAGCTGTCCGCAATACTTGAGACGGAAACCTGTAACAAGATACCATCCTATAGAACCGCCAGCTTCAGATGCCTCAGAAGAGAAACCTATTCTGAGATTTCCATTTATAACCGTAACAGGAGTTGTTTCAAATGTTTCCCATGCTCCAGACATAGCTTCTGATGCATAATTTGAAACAGCAGTAACTCCACCTGAAGTAGCAAAAGCATGCTGCTTGTAGTTTTCACCTACTCCAGTGTAGCCTATACATTCAACCTTATAGCGACCATCAGGAAGTCCTTCTACATCCTGATATATTTCAAGAAGATTGAACTGCCAAGACCAGTTGTTGAAACATGTTACATCGACACCAACCTCATCTGAGTATTTATGTCTTGCTCCGTAATCAAATCCGCTTGAAGGAAGATTTGTATCATTCAGAACCCAACCTTCAGAAGTTGTTGTACAATCTGGATCATAGTTGTAAGCCTCTCTGAAGTTAGGATACTTGATATAGTATGTAAGATCAGCAGGATTCTCCTCTGTTGCTACAGGAATCTGGCTGTCGTAGTATGCATGCAAAGCATTTTCAAGTGCGTAATAACCATCCAAAAGTTCCTGAAGTTTTGCATCATCTGATTCAAACAAGTCATGAGCCTCATAGTAAGCAGTCTCGAGTGCATCAAATCCAGGATATAAAGTAGACGAAGCAAAATTAGCATCGCACTCGTCATAAATATTGGAAATATTTGATATTACAGCAAGTCCTTTTCTGATTTCAGATATATAATTGTTGATTTCTGTAATCAGAGCATAATAAGTATCATCTGTGCCATCAATCTTTTCCTCTTCTGCCATTGCAAAGTCAGTGATTTCAGTCTGAATACCTGGATAATCACCAAGCTCTTCCTGGAACAAAAGAAGTTTGCTTGCAGCATCGTTATACAAAGTTTCTGCATCAGTTGCAAGGGCAACCAGCTTCCACTGTGATTTTTCGTTGAGCGCCTTATCGCACCATACACCGTTTCCAACTCCAGGAGTATCCCATCCCCAATAGAGTGAATTCTGCTTATTCTTAATAGCGACGAACTCCGTTCCTTCTATGGCCTCAATAGTATACTTTGCCCTGGAAACATCTGAAGGAAGAGTTGCTTCAAATGAAATGTCCCACGTATTCCAATCCGAAGTAATCTTACAAACATAGCTGTCGTCCGCCACTAATTTAATCATGTAAGAACCATCACCGTCTCCGGAGTCAATGAACTCGAAAGCCTGTGTCTCGTCATTCTCGTCAGGTTCACACTGCTTGGCAACACCATCAACGCTACCCAAAGCAAAGCCTTCGCTGCTTATAATCTGGTAGTTTCTGCCCAGCGTTGGTTCTGTAACCTGAGCTCCCGCATATATCGAAAAAAGCGAAAATGCGGCAATCAAAAGTTTCTTCATAAGTTGTTGTTTTTAGTTAAGTATGTAAAAAGTCTCATTGTTGCACAAATCAATACTTATTCTCGTACATAAGAAAACCAGTCCATAAAAGACCAGATTCATACACGACATAAAAATTCATTTATACTTTTCATTCACATTCGTTTCTAAAGGCCTGCATGGAATAGCAAATCCATGGTTTCAATCGAATTCAATCTGTCGATAAATATCGTATATTTTTTTCATATACTAATAACATTTAGTCATTTTTTATTCCATAAATATGGAAAATATACATAACAGGAATATATATTATACAAATTTGTTATGAACATTTACTATTTTCAAAAACAAGTCAAATTTCTCCCTTTCTACAGCTTGCAACTACAACATAAATCACACATCACGAAACAAACATAAAAAAAAGAGCAAGAGATATTTTAATCAACAAAACATCCTTGCTCTTAGAATCCTATAATCTGAATACCTTTGTTCTTAAACCAACATTTACTTTTTTGTTCTTCAAATCAAGTACATATACTCCTGACGGTAAATGCTTTACAGAACACGAAAAACGACAAGCACCGACTGGAACAGAAAACGAGAAACATTTCATTCCCGAAATTCCATACAGTACACAAGTTGCGCCATCTGAAAAGTCACCTTCTACAACCAGACAATCTGAAGTATTATCAATATAAGCTTTTATATTGTCGTCAATTGCATTTATGCCTATTGAAGTTTCACAAGAAAGAACTATCTTTTCCCTTTCCGGCAAAGCATCGACAAGAACCAGCCCGTTCTGAGGAGAGACTACAGATGTGCGGAGCGTATCACCGTTACAGTCAAGTATGATGCAGGAAACTGTGTTCCAGTCTTCTGGAACCTTACAAGCTACTGTCAACGGCATGTTGAATCTGCACGTGTCAAGGTCCATCTGGATATCATAAAGAAGAGAACCGTCAGAAAGACTGTCGCATACTACGTATGAAGCTTCACGTTCCAAGCTGTAGCGGACAAGATCTGAAAACGTGGAAACATAGAGACTGCCATCGGCCGAAGACTCGGACAGGAAACGGCACAGTCCATCGACAAATTCCTTGCTTGCAGAAACGGTGTCTCCCTCTGCTATAGAAGACAGAGGGAGGACATTGCCTATATTGACTGCCAGCATCGAGCCGTCAAGGTTGCCAATTGCAGTTGTCAAGGAACGCAATGCTTCATTTTCTGAGGAAGGCGTGCGTTCTACTGAAAATGTTGGTCTGTATGAAGGAACAGACATAAACTCGGCAGAAGTCTGGATATTCTCGGACGAATGATCCAACACACCCATGAAATGCCTTGAAGCCAGTTCTGCAACAATCTCATCAGAATATGCTGTCGGATACGAATGTGCTATACATGGAGTTGCCATACGTCTGCCTATTTCCTTAGCATCACCGGACATGGATGACTCCACTTCGTTGTAAGTCATGCTGTCATAGGAGATGCCGGAAAGAGAATTTGAACCTATTTCATGTCCGGCAGACTTCAGTTCGAGCATGTCATCCCATGACATACGGCCATCAGAACCAGCAAGTGAGGAACTGACAAAGAATGTGGAACGCAGACCGCAGGATTCGAGACTCGGCACTGCTTCTGCAAGCTGACATCCAAGTCCGCCGTCGAATGTCAGAGCGACAGCAGATGTACGTCCGCCAGGCCATCTTGAAATTGCAGTTGAAGACTGAGACAGATGCTTGTCTGAACGGAAATTGCGGAAACGGTGGAAAGTTATGTAGTTTGCGTTGTGTTGACTATCAGCATTGCCGGTTGAATCTTCCCAAGCGGTACGTGATACAGCAATTATATCTTCGTCCTCAATAATCCAGTCAAGATACTGGAAAGCATGGTTCGCTACATCTGGATGATGAAGAAGAGTATCCTTTATATGCCATGTACGGAGATCGTCTGAACACGAAAGAACCAATGTGTTGCGTATACGTTCAACGTTGGAGCTCTGTTCCAGCGACTCCTTCAACACATAGTTGCTGAGAGTCCAATAGCGATTGCTTACGGAATCATAACGTATGGTGAACTTCTTGCAGGCACCAGGAAGGTCTACAAATCCGGTATTAACATCGAAGCTGGCCGTCTTGCCGTCAGCAGAAATATCAATAATTGCAGCCTTGTTGTCCTTATCGTAATTTACGCGCAACACATCCTTTATTGTGCCGTCAGGAGCAACCACGGCATTGCCTTCGAGCCATGCATTTCCATACACACCTGCACCTGAAGGGAAATCCAGATGATTTGAGAAAGTCCAGTTGGAAGCATCGAGCATATCGGCATCTTCATCAATGGACATCATGAATGCCCGGAATTTACCCCAACCATCACGCGTTGCATGTTCCTCCATGGCACGCCAGATACGACCATCGTGATAAACAATAGGAACAGGGGCGCAATGATAATTACCGCTCAACAGCAATCCTGATTTTGAATCGACAGGCTTTGTCCAGCTGACACCGCCGTCAACAGACTTCAAGACCACTGCATTTCCGTATGTACCAGTTCCTACTGCCATTACACCTATAAGATAAATACCATCTTCCTTTTCAAGCAAAGAAGCCCAGAACAAGCCATCAATTTCTGAAATGCAATTCCAGGTTTTGCCTTGGTCATCAGAACGATAGACAAAAGCCTTACGGCTTGAATTATCACCGAAATAATCATGAGATGCAAGATAATGACCATCCTTGCACTTTATTATGCTAGGAGAACCTATAAAATGTTTGGTAGCAGCCGGCGAGTTATGTATGACGACTCCTGGAGGGTTATCGAAAACAGTCATGACCTTATATTCTATATCAGAAGAAAGAACCAAGACTCCCTGCCAGCAAGTTTCCCATATACGTATCATCTCACCTTTGCGGACGTTTCGTTTAAACACAGAGAACTCCGTATTGTTAGGATCATTATAGTTGAAGCTTTGTCCTTCCACCTTTTCCCACCCTTCTTTCAACGGATCATATACAGCTCCTTCATCCGAAGTTACAGCTATATACATGTCGCCATCAGCTTTGGATGTGACATTAAGAACATGCGAAGTACCAGTACCACCTGCAAGACGTGTAAATTCAAGTCCATTGGCACCTTTGTCCACATTGCTGAAAACGTAAGTCCTGTTGCTGTATGCCAATTCACCATTTTTCAGATTGCCGACTTCCATTGTTCCCATTGATTCAACATCTACAGGAACAGCATCAAAGGCTTCATAATCAACAGATATAGACGGAGCAACAATCAATGCGCCACTGAATGTTTCAGGTTGTACGACATCAATCCATTCATTCGGCGAAACACTTTTACGATAAAAACTGAAAACTTCCTCTGCCTTGCTGCCATAAACAAGATTCTGTCCGTCAATCAAAGACCAGCCATTAGCATCAGCCCATTCTTTACAAACGTCAGGCAAAGCAATATTAGAAACCATCGCATATATGAACCCTTCAGCGTCGGCCTTTACAGACAAACTGACTTTTGGTCCCGGCATCCATGTTGAATTTGCATTTATCTGAGTGAACTGCCACCCAGCGTAATCTGCCGGAACATCAGAAAGAGACATGTTCGTCCTGTTTATAAATGGCCTCTGTCCTTTCTCTAATGGCAAGATATTGAAATTTTCGCCCTTAGCTTCCAATTTCGGAGCATCGAGGATTACTTCACCTTCTTTTCTGATAGAAGGAGCAATGATTATTGCACCGCTGAAAGTTTCAGGCTGAACAATCTCTATCCATTCTCCATTTCCGACCGACTTTCTATAGAAACTGAAAACCTCCTCTTCACGGCTTCCGTAAACCAGACTTTGTCCTTCAACCAACGACCAGCCATTTGTTTCAGCCCACTCGGCACACAAATCAGACAAAGCCTTATTGGAAACCATCGCATAAATAAAGCCGTCAGAATCAGCACAGACAGACAAGTTCACCTTCGGCCCCGGCATCCACGTCGAGTTTGCATTTATCTGAGTGTACATCCATCCCGCATATTCTTCGGGAATGTCTCCAAAAAACATGTTGTCTCTGTTTATGAAAGGACATCGACCTTTCTCTAGAGGGCGAACTTCAAAATTTTCACCTCTTGCCTGCAAATTTGGAGAAACTGCGTGAGCTCCTACAAACGAAGCAAGCCACAAACAAAAAAACAAAAGCAAGTTAACGTGTTTCATAATATCAACATTCAGGCTCAGGGTAAAACATAGCTAAATGGCCGGATACGAGCCATTAAATACCCGGCCACAAATGAAGAAAATGAAGAAACAATATGACATATCACGGATACGGGTGCATCCGATGTTTTCAGACTAAATCAGTTGAAATAATCGAGTGTCCAAGAATCCATCCATTTTATAACCGGGACTCCTTTCTCGAACTGTATAGGCAACCAAATGTATCTGGCATCGCTTGGATGCTCAGGACGCCAAATATCAGCCATAAAAATAAAAGAATTTTTTTTACCTGGAACCTGCAGCACAAATGTGCTCTGTCCACCAAATGTGATATCGGCCTTCGGACCTACACACGGGTTAGGATGCTGTGTCCAAGGTCCCCATATATTATCGGCTGAAAACATACGGGCCTTGTTTGGAGCCCAGCCGGTACAACCGGATGTTATAAGCCAATATTTTCCATCTTTCTTGAACATTGCAGGAGCTTCGTTGTGTCCGCCTGGTGCAACACGTACATAGCGTCCTGTATGTTTTGTGTAAGTATCATCAAGTTCTGCAATGTGCAATGTCAGATTTTCTTCTGAAGAAAATATATGATAAGCTTTTCCATCGTCATCTACAAAAAGCTGCATATCACGCGCCATTTGTCCTCCAGAAAGGTCACGTTTCACGAAAAGCCCCTTCTTCACAGCATCCATCCATTCAGGAGTCCATGCCTGTTTGTATCTGTCGGCATTCAGAGTGTCAAGACATTTACGCGCCACCTCATCCATGTCCATAGGCAAAAATCCTGCATTAGGTCTCAAAGAACCTATATAACGGAACGGTCCGGTCGGCGAATCGCTTACAGCCAATGCCGAACGCGCAGCCTCGTATCCGCGTCCCTTAAGCTCCAAATGGAACCACATGACAAACTTGCGTGTTTTCTTATTGTAGATTACTTTTGGACGTTCCATCACACAACCTGGCACAATTTCATCTGACTTGACGTCTACAGGAAGAACTGCGCCTTCATTATGCCAGTCCGTCAGATTCTTAGACGAGTAGCACATTATACCAACCATGGCACTGCTGGTCGAATCACTCTTGTTCTCGCCGTACCAATAATATTTACCGTCGTGGTACAAAACACCACCTCCATGTGCATTGACATGAATACCTTTATCGTCCGGCCATATTTTTCCTGAAAGAATAGGTTTGATATTTGAAGACTGTGCAAAAATGGACAAAACCATAAATTGCAGAACAAAAAACGAAACAATCTTGTTTTTCATAATGAGATGCAATAATCAGATTTTTTATATCAGCCGTATCCGGCCTGAATGGTTTAGAAGTACAAAATAATAGACATTGCAAATATAAACAATTAAGATGCAACAAAATTATACTATAATTGCCATTGCCCATGTTATATTTGCCCTGACAAAACCTTTGCAGAACATACATACACACGAGAATAAGCATATAAAAGAATATAGATATATGAAAACAAATATGACAGAAAAAGAAAAAGCGGCATGCGGAATGATCTATGATGCCAACAATGACCCACAGCTGCAGCAGGAAATGCTTGAAACAAGAAAAAAACTGTATGAATTCAACCAGATTCCACCGCATTGCACAGAAGAGCGAAATGAGAAAATAAAACAGATTCTAAACATTGAATCAGGAGGATGCATCATATCTCCATTCTATTGCGACTACGGCACACATATACATATCGGCAAAAACTTTTTTGCCAATACCAACCTCGTCATACTCGACGGAGCTGACGTCAACATCGGAGATAATGTTTTCATTGCACCGAACGTAGGCATATATACCGCCGGACACCCGCTAGACGTAATGAGGCGGAACAAAGGACTCGAATATGCCTACCCTATCAATATCGGCAACAATGTGTGGATTGGCGGAAACGTTGTCATACTTCCAGGAGTAAGCATAGGCGACAATGCTGTCATTGCAGCCGGAAGTGTGGTAACGTGCGACATCCCAGCCGGAGCATTGGCCATGGGAAATCCTTGCAAGGTGAAAAGAATCATAGACCAAGAGGCTGAAGAGTCAAGGGAAGACTACATGCCTAAAAAGCACTCCAAATAACAACAAACTGCTGTAAAAATAAAACTGCGAGGGCTCACAATGATGATTGCGAGCACGCAGAAATAAAACTGTGAGCCCTCGCAAATTTCCCCAAAGCAGAACAAACATTTACACAATCCGCGGAGCGACATTGCAGACAAACAAAAAAATCCCCAAAACGGTTACCACAACCATTCTGGGGACAAAGAAAATTTCAGTCCAGCTACATAAAAATATTTTCTACTTTGTTTCTCTCTATATTATAATGCAGTTAAACAAAATGTGCGGAAAAGCCACACTGACCTTAAATATACATTCAGTATTGGTTATGCAAAGAATTCACTTGCACCAGCCTTAGCTGAAGTTGTATCTGTCACTACTGTATCAGCGCAAGCAAAATTCTGCAACATTTCAACAGCAACCTTCTTTGAAGTTGTATCTGTTACAACTGTATCAGAACATGCAAAGAATTGCATCATCTCAGAAGTTGACTTTGAAGCAACTGTATCAGTTACAACTGTATCGGCACAAGCAAGGCACTGCATCATATCGACAGCCTTTGTAGAATTTGTGTCTGTCACAACTGTGTCTGCACAAGCAAGATTCTGAAGCATTTCTGAAACAGCTTTCTTTGAAGTTGTATCTGTTACTACTGTATCATTAACAGCTGAATTTCCATTCATGCAAACATTGTCACTGAAAGCTATTCCGGCAAAAACACTGTTGATGCCCAAAACTACTGCTACTGCAAAAACTAATTTTTTCATAATCCTTTATTTTTAGTGTTATTATTTATTTCCGTTTCACGCTTAATTAAATACAAGATGCGTGCCAAAAGCGGAACAAAATTCATAAAGCACTAAAAACCAAAAACATAAACAGTAAAAAGAAAAATCATGCCAAAGAGAAGGATGTGGAAAAAGTGTGGAATGTGTGGAAAAATTCCACAACACACTGTGGAATTCACTGTGGAATTCCATACTGCTTCATCTTATTATAGAGAGTCTTCCGGTCTATTCCGAGCAACAATGCGGCTTTAGACTTGTTACCATTGGTCGACTGCAGAGCTTTCACAATCTTGTCCTTTTCTTCAAAAACATCACGCAGAACAATAGGCTCATCATTTGCAGGAGTCGAAACGCTCTTACAGAACTCTTCCCCAAAATCGGCAAGAGTGATTATGTCTTTTCGAGCCAGCAGTGCAGCTCTCTTGACAAGATTCTTCAGTTGGCGCAGATTGCCAGGCCAAGAGTATGTCATCATTGCTTCAGAGGCAGCGGCATCAAAGCCCTTAACATTGCGTTCCAATTCTTCGTTTGCCTGACAGAGGAAGAAATCTGCAAAAAGCAGAATATCTTCACCACGATCTTTCAAATCAGGCATGTGAAGAGTGAACTCATTAAGTCTGTGGAAAAGATCTTCACGAAACTCTCCACGAGAAATTGCGCTGGCAAGGTCTTCATTGGTCGCACTGACCAGTCTGACATCCACTTCAATCTCATGAGAGGCTCCCACCGGACGAATGCGACGTTCCTGAATTGCACGCAAAAGCTGCACCTGAACATCATAACTTAAATTTCCTACTTCATCGAGAAAAAGCGTTCCGCCGTTAGCCTCTACAAATGCACCGGTTTTATCAGAAACTGCACCTGTGAATGCTCCTTTTATATGTCCGAAAAACTCTGAAGCGGCAAGATCTTTCTGCATGGCTCCACAATCTATGGCAACAAAAGGTTTATCGGCCCTTTTGCTGAGCTGATGGATGCGGTGAGCCACGTATTCCTTGCCTGTTCCGCTGGCACCGTTGATCAGTACCGACATCGGTGTGGGTGCCACAAGAGCCACATAATTATACAGTTGGCGAGCGGCTTCACTTCGTCCTTCCATGAAACGCGCTGTATAGTCTTCGTCGTGAGCTTCACTGCTTGTAGAAGGAGTCGGAACAATCTGTTCCTTGGGTTTTGAAGCATCATCCTTGCCACGTTTTGCCAAAGCATCAGAAATCTTTTCAAGAAGAATGTCTGGTTGAACAGGCTTTGCAATGTAATCGCATGCACCGAGCTTCATAGCCTTGACGGCATTGGGGACATCGGCATAGCTCGTCATTACTATAAATGGGATATGATGTTCCTTTGTCTTGTCCAGCAGCGACAATCCGTCGCCGTCAGGAAGACAAAGGTCAGAAAGTATAATGTCAAAATCGTTTTCTTTAAGTTTGGCACATGCCGAAGACAAAGCACCAGCTGTTTCTACATCAAAACCGCGTTTCTGCAGCCACTTCTTCAGCATGGTGGCAAAGGTCAAATCGTCTTCAACAATCAACAATGAACTCATACTAATACAATCTATTACAACAAAGATACAGCCAATAGTCCATCATGGAAAACAGCCGGAGTCATTTTTTAATAGTTTTAATCATTGCACACTTTTTTTCAAAGAAGACAATATACGTTCCATTTCTTCTATGATTTCATTTACTGAAGCAGCATCTTCATCGTTCCAGACAGCATTACTGCGCTGTCCGTCAAGATTTTTAAGCAAAGGTACAATGCTGGAGCCTATAAGCGTGTAAGTAGGCAGAAGCTTATGAGCAAGAGCGCACAAAGCAGTCTTATCGCTATTTTGCAAAATATCTTTCATACGTTCCAGATGCTTTACCGTTTCGTCCGCAAAAGTGCCAAGAATTTCACCGACAGCTTCGGCATCATCGCCGACAAAAGCTGTCAAGCCGGAAAAATCAAGATATCCGGTACTCTGCGGCGAATGTGGTTCTGACAGCTCTTCATCAACGGTGTTTTCTTGCTTTGATGTACCTGTATCTGCATTCAAAGCCCGAGCCATTGCATTTTCCAACTCGGCCTTGCTGTAAGGCTTTGACAAACATGCCTTGAATCCGTGTCTGCAATAAGATTTTTCGTCCATATCACTGCGTGCGGTGAGAGCTATAGCTGCAGGCATTTTTTTGACATCAGTCATTCCGTGAAGTTTGTCAAGAAGTTCAAAACCGTTCATGGACGGCATTTGTATATCGGTCAACAGAATATCGTAGGATTCAGTTTTCAAAGCAGCGAAAACATCATCTGGGGCCATACATTTAGTAACAGTCCACCCGTTCGTTCCACAACAATCCTTATCGACTTCCTTGAGCATGGCTATTGTCAATTCAAGTTGTATTGCATCATCGTCAACAAGCAAGACATGCATATCTGAAGGAAAAGATGCATGCTGATGTTGTTCTACAAGTCTGCTATCTGCATGTCCCTGTTCAACCGGCAATTCAACCTCAAATGAAGAGCCACTGCCGATTTCGCTTGTCAAACTCAATTTGCCTCCCAGAAGTTCCACCAATTTGCGTGTTATAGACAATCCGAGTCCGAATCCTTCTTGCCCTTGAGCATTGCCTAGACGCATGAAGGCCTGAAATATTTTTTTCTGTTCTTCTTCACTCATTCCGCAACCGGTATCAGTGATTCTGATGAAAAGTCTATCACCAGACATGCCGACAAACAGTTCTACATATCCCTTCTGCGTAAACTTTATTGCATTGCCGAGTATATTTTCAACAATCTGTCTTATACGGAATACATCTCCACGACATATCACATCTTCTATACATGAAGAACGGAATTTCAACTCCAATCCTTTCTTGTCGGCTGAAGGACGGAAACAATCGACTATGCTTTCGCAAAGCCTGTAGGGCGAAAAACTTGAAATCTGCAGGTCGAGTTTTCCCGACTCCAAACGGTGATAGTCAAGCAACGCCTTGACAAGACTCAGCAGGTGGTTAGCAGAACTGCTTATGTTGTCAATATACATGACGAGCGATTGATCTGTCACTTTTGTTTTCAGCAGTTCAAGGTAGCCCAATATTGAACCTACCGGAGCCTTTATATCGTGAGTTATGGTAAGCATCAGCTGCTCTCTTGCAAAAAGCAGATTTTCGGCTTTTTCGCGCGCTTTCTCCAATTTTCGTCTGTACATGTTGGCACGACTTATGTCGCGCCAAACGATGGCAAAAAAGACAACAGCCAGAACTACTGCAAAGGAAGCTACGAGAGCGATGGCCTGAGCCGCATCGTGGCGCACTTGCTTCTCGCGCTCGGCTTCGCGTTCAGTAAGAAACTGTTCTTCTTCCTCTATATCAGAAAGAAGCTGGAAGACTTTCTGTCCTAAATCAATGCTCGAGTACCTCAACCTTGATTCCTGTTCGTTGATAAGACTGCGTCGGTGTTCTCTGGAACGCTTAACTTCTTCATTTATTCCACTTAATATATTTGCTAGAGTGTCTGCTGTATTGAACGTTTTTGATAGCGTATCGACAGAAACAACTTCTACGCTCTCTTTTATGTGAGTAGTATCTCTCTTTGGAGGCACGAACGCTTCTGCCAACCGGCGGAAGAAGCCTTTCTTTTTCTGCACCTTATACGTTTCCTCACGATGGACAATCTTTTTCTCAATCTTTGGAATTTCTACAGCCGAATCATTTTTCTCAAGAAGCTGGCTTATACGCTTCTCATAGACATTCTCTACTTCGTTGTTCTTCATGGCAACCACAAGTCGGCGCATATTTTCCTTTTTCTGAAGAACAAGCGATGTCAACGTGTCAAGGCGCAGATGCTGCAAGGAGTCGTTTGAAAGCGAATCAAGAACAGCAATACACAATGATGCTTCGTCGAGCTTCATCGCATAATTGCCATAGGCATTGCCGTAGCCCATACAGACAGCTTGTCCGACAGTCTCGGCTTCGTACATGATACTGACAAGATTATGCACAACATTGCGTCGGGCTGCAAATGTTTCCCCAGATGCCGACGCATTGCTCAATGAATGCATCTGGCCGTATATATAGTAAAGAGAACCTATTATCAAGGCAAGAAGCAACATATAGCCTATTGCCAACTTTAAGAGAGTATAAAACCGTTTCATATTTTCAAAAAAAGACATTACAGCGCAACAGCTGTTGTATTTTGGTAAAGATAGCACAAATAGTCCAATAGAAGTGTCACAAAAAATCATAAAGGACAAAAAAGGATGAATCAGCAAATAGCCATTACATTGATGCCGTGCGTTTGCAAACTGAATCAAGCATCAACTGACAAAGAACGCAGAGGCAACTTGCATATATCATGCTTTCTTACGAAATTAGCACAATTATTCTTAAAGTGAGAGAAATGCTGTTCAACAAGCAACAGAATAACAGCATTTGCGCTTATCAAAACAAACTTATTGAACTATAATTTCAGGATCCACCATGATTTCAAGCAATGTTAAAGGCTACATTTTTGGCCTTACTACGTCAATCACATTCGGATTGATACCACTCTTCACACTGCCACTGATGAACAACGGCATGACCTTCGGTTCCATTCTCCTTTACAGATTTCTCTTTGCCTCAATTGCACTGGGAATAATGATGAAAATCAAAAAAGAGAAATTTGCCATCAACAAAAGCGAAATTGCATTCCTTATACTGCTAGGACTGCTGTACACAGGCTCCGCAATGTTTCTGTTTATGGGGTATGGCCTTATGGGAGCAGGAATTGCAACAACCATACATTTCACATATCCGGTGTTCGTAACACTGATAATGTTGTCATTCTTCAAGGAGAAGCCTACTTGGGTTACATGGCTGGCAATAATTCTGGCTGTATTGGGCGTTGCCAAACTGTCTATTAAAGGCGAAGGCATGCATGTTGACGTATACGGTATATTCATCGTTGTCATATCTGCAATATGTTATGCCGCATACATTACCATTGTCAATAAATCACGTATGAAAAACATGGGAAGCCGCAAACTGGCATTCTATGTTTTCATAGTCAGCACTATTCTATTTGCAATAAAAGGAGGATACGAAGGTGAAATACAAAGCATACCAGATCCTATGTCGGTAACCAATCTTATACTTCTGGCTATTGTACCTACTGTCGTGTCGAATATAACCCTAGTTATGGCTGTAAGGAACATCGGAGGAACAAAAACTTCCATATTGGGTGCCATGGAACCCGTAACGGCTGTATTCATCGGAGCATTCATATTTGGAGAAAAAATTACCATGGGGGATATTGCAGGTATTGCAATGATACTTATTGCCGTAACAATGATTATAATGACAAATACAATAAAGAATTCTATAAGCAATGTTGTAAAAAGAATCCGTCCGCGCCATGCGTGAACAGATTCTTTCATATCCTATAACTTTACTTATTTTGCGTCGCTCTACGAGTGCGCCTTATGTAGAGGACATAACCTGACACGACAAGGTACACGCCTCCGATGCATGCCAGCAGATACAAAAATTTAACCAATATGCCACCCCAAAGACCTGTATGGATTATAAACGCATATCCCATAATTTTACTCGAGGCTGGTTGTTGTGAATAATACTGAATGCCTACCACATGTCCATCCTTATCAAAATTATATGTGTCAGAGGCGCGCTGATGATGCGAAGCCGTCTTCACAGAAGCTTTATCACCTGAAATAGAAATAGACTGGTACGCCGGTTCTATTATACTAATCTCAGCAACAACCCTAGACCATCTACTATAATCGACGCTTCTATTCTTTCGGGCATCACTTCTATACCGCTTTTCCAACTGATTATGGTTATTTCGTTCCCTTGCCTGCATTTCTGTTCCAAAGATTTTGGCAACACCCGACCTGTACCAAGAGAAAGTCCACATAGGGCCTGTAGCAGCCATAAGAAGCAGAAATACTACGCAATAAACACCTAGAGCACGATGGGACGTGAACCATAGCAGAAAAGCATCACGTCCACGCCTGATTGATAGAACACTTTTTATATTGCGGAAAGACTTTGGCAAGGAAACAGCAATACCGCTTATTAAAATGACAATAAGGAACAACGTCGATATTCCCATAATTATGCGACCAATACCTCGCAAATCACCGCCCAAAAGCAACCATCTGTGCAAACCTCGTACAGACGTGAAGAATCCTCCCATAGGTTGCTCGCTACCAGTAATTTCTGCCGTATATGGATTGATAGTGTAGTAAATTCCTTTTTTACCAGAAATACCAAAACCGACAGTTCGGGATGAATCGGCATAATAGGTAACTGATTCAAGCGAGTGACCAAACGACAAGGCTTGTCTCTCCACACAACGCGCCAAACTGTCCAATGGAATCCTCTCCTTCCTAAACTCGGAAACTTCATAAAAACTAGGATTTACTATAGACTGAATCTCTTGCTGAAAAACCAAAACAGCCCCAGTCAAACATAAAATAACAATAAAAACACCGGCTGGCAAGGACAACCATAGATGTAATGACTTAAACAATCTTTTCATATACTCCAAAAATTTAAATCAAGCATCCAACCTCCCAACATGGTTCGTGAACATATCTAAATAGTACGCATTTGTCAACTGAATATAAATTCTGACAACGCATGCTGAAAGGCAAAACAACCACTATTAGGTATATGCAAAGGTATTAAGCAAAAACTACCTGTACAATAACCATATTTGGGTAAAAAAATACACAATAAACGAGACTATTGATACTAACATTTAGGTATGATAGGAGTTAAGATACTGTTTCAAAAAGTGTGTCAGAAACAGTATCGGAGTTAATAAAGAAGCATACTGTTAAAACTAATTCAACATATAAATCAAAGTTGTGAAAACAAAAAAAATGGGACACGACTTTAAGCGCATCCCACTTTGTTATAAGATAAGATCTGAATTATTCAGCCTTCTCTGCTTCCTCTGCAACTGGTGCTGCTTCAGTAGCAGGAGCAGCTTCTGATGCAGGAGCTGAAGACTTTCTAGATCTACGTGTACGAGTCTTCTTAACTTCAGCCTTGGCCATGTTCTCGTCGAAGTCTACAAGCTCGATGAAAGCCATTGGCGAATCATCAGAAGCACGACGACCAAGCTTAATGATACGAGTGTAACCACCTGGACGGTCAGCAACCTTGTTAGAAATTGTACCGAAGAGCTCAGTAACAGCATACTTATTCTGCAAGTAGCTGAATACTACACGGCGTGATGCAGTTGTGTCTTCTTTTGACTTTGTGATCAATGGCTCAACATACTTGCGAAGAGCCTTTGCCTTTGGAAGAGTCGTTGTGATTCTCTTGTGGAAAATCAAAGATATAGCCATGTTTGACAACAAAGCTGCTCTGTGAGAAGCCTTACGACCCAGATGATTGAATTTCTTATTGTGTCTCATCGTTTAATCTTTGTCTAATTTATACTTAGAAATATCAGTTCCGAACGACAGATTCAGGCTCTCCAACAAATCGTCAAGCTCTGTGAGTGACTTTTTACCGAAGTTACGGAACTTAAGCAAATCAGTTTTGTTAAATTGTACCAAATCTCCAAGAGTCTCCACATCAGCGGCCTTCAAGCAATTGAGGGCACGCACTGAGAGATCCATATCAACCAATTTTGTCTTAAGCAACTGACGCATACGCAATACTTCCTCATCAAATTCCTCATTACCATCGAGATCGTTGTTCTCAAGAGTAATCTTCTCATCAGAGAACAGCATGAAATGATAAATAAGAATCTTAGCTGCCTCTTTGAGGGCATCTTTTGGATGAATAGAACCATCAGTTGTAATCTCAAGAACCAACTTCTCATAGTCAGTCTTCTGCTGTACTCGATAGTTCTCAACTGCGAACTTGACGTTACGTATCGGAGTATAAATTGAGTCAATTGCAATCTCGTTTATGTCCTTGCAGTATTCACGATTCTCATCAGAAGGAACATATCCGCGACCTTTATTGATGCTCAACTCAATCTCCAAAGTTGCTTTAGGATCTAAATGACAAATTACCAAATCAGGATTTAACACTCCAAATCCACTGAGATACTTATTGATATCTCCTGCCTTGAACTCACTAGAATTCTCAACAGTGATAGTTACCTTTTCACTATCGGAATCGTCTACAATTTGTTTGAATCTCACCTGCTTGAGATTCAAGATAATGTTAGTTACATCCTCCTTAACTCCTGGTATTGTAGAAAACTCATGCTCAACACCTGTAATGCGAATAGTGTTGATAGCAAAGCCCTCAAGTGAAGAAAGTAGGATGCGTCGAAGAGAATTACCAATAGTAATACCAAAGCCAGGCTCCAAAGGACGGAATTCGAACTTTCCGAACTTGTCGTCGGCCTCCAACATTATCACTTTTTCAGGTTTTTGAAATGCTAATACCGCCATTGTTAATTTTTATTTAGAGTACAACTCGACAATCATTTGCTCCTTAATATTCTCAGGAATATCTTCACGCTCTGGCAAGTGCAAAAGTTTTCCGCCCTTCACATTCTCATCCCACTCGATCCATGGGTATTTGCTGTGATTGAATCCAGCCAATGCATTTGCTATAACCTCCAAAGATTTTGACTTCTCACGTACAGCAACAATCTGACCAGGCTTAACTGAATAAGAAGGAATGTTTACAACATTACCGTCAACAGTGATGTGGCGGTGACTAACCAACTGTCGAGCAGCGGCGCGTGTAGGTGCTATGCCGAGACGATATACCATATTGTCCAGACGAGCCTCAAGGCTCTGCAAAAGAACAACACCTGTTACACCTGGTGCAGAAGCAGCCTTCTCAAACAAATTGCGGAACTGCTTTTCGAGAACACCGTAAGTATACTTAGCTTTCTGCTTTTCAGCCAACATGAGACCGTATTCAGAAGACTTCTTTCTTCTGTTGTTACCATGCTGTCCTGCAGGATAGTTTCTCTTTGACAATACTTTATCTGGTCCAAAAATAGCCTCTCCGAAACGACGAGAAATTCTTGACTTTGGTCCAATATATCTAGCCATATATATTCTGGTTTTTGTATAAACTCCTCTTTAGGCAGCCGCTACTGCAGAAAGGAAAGATGCAGTCATAAAAACTAAAAAGGAATTCACGATTGATTAATTATTAAACTCTTCTTCTCTTTGGTGGACGGCATCCGTTGTGTGGAAGCGGAGTAACATCTACAATCTCAGTTATCTCAATACCTACACCATGTACACCACGTATAGCAGACTCACGTCCGTTACCTGGTCCTTTAACATAGGCAACAACCTTTCTCAGACCAAGGTCATATGCAACCTTTGCACAGTCCTGTGCTGCCATCTGTGCTGCATAAGGAGTGTTCTTCTTTGAACCTCTGAATCCCATCTTACCAGCTGACGACCACGAAATGACCTGACCTTCGCTATTTGCCAAGCTGACAATGATATTATTGAATGACGAGTGAACGTGCAACTGTCCCTGTGCGTCAACCTTGACATTTCTTTTCTTTGCTGAAGTTGTTTTCTTAGCCATAATCTATAATTATTTAGTAGCCTTTTTCTTGTTTGCAACAGTTTTCTTCTTTCCCTTACGAGTACGTGCATTGTTCTTGGTGCTCTGTCCACGAACAGGAAGGCCCAAACGATGACGTATACCGCGGTAGCATCCGATATCCATCAATCTCTTGATGTTGAGCTGAATTTCAGAACGAAGATCACCTTCAACCTTGTAGCCGGCAGCAATTACTTCACGTATTTTTCCGGCCTGCTCGTCATTCCAGTCCTTAACCTTAATATCTTTGTCAACGCCAGCCTTTTCCAAGATCTTAGCAGCGCTGCTGCGTCCGATACCAAAAATGTATGTCAACGCAATCTCACCTCTTTTGTTCTGCGGGAGGTCTACACCTACAATTCTTATTGCCATATTATTATCAATTTCTAATTCCTACAAAAGAATTAACCCTGACGCATTTTGTACTTTGGGTTCTTCTTATTAATAACAAATAAACGTCCCTTACGTCTTACTATAACGCAATCAGGAGTACGCTTCTTCAATGATGCTTTGGTTTTCATATATTTTCTTTATTTATATCTGAATACTATCCGTCCCTTAGAAAGATCATAAGGAGACATCTCTACTCTTATTTTATCTCCAGGAAGAATCTTGATGTAATGCATTCTCATCTTACCGGAAATATGAGCAGTAATCTCATGCCCATTCTCAAGTTCTACTCGGAACATCGCATTGGACAATGATTCAACTATTGTTCCATCTTGTTCTATTGCAGCTTGCTTAGCCATAATCAAAATGCTTTATATCCTAATACTTTTTCAACTTCTTCAAATGATGACAAAATATCGGCTTTACCCTTGCGCACAGCAATCGTATGTTCAAAGTGTGCGGCAGGCATACCGTCGGAAGTAACAATGCCCCACCTATCGCTCTGCATCCTTATATTTCTTGAACCCATAGTAATCATCGGTTCAATTGCAATGCAAAGACCAGGTTTAAGCATCTTGCCTGTACCTCTGACTCCATAATTCGGAACCTGAGGCTCCTCATGCATCTCACGTCCGATGCCGTGACCGACAAACTCTCGTACGACTCCGTATCCGTGAGCTTCGCAATGCTGCTGAACTGCATAAGAAATGTCACCTATGCGATGACCTGCAACAGCCTGTTCAATTGCGAGGTAAAGAGATTCCTTTGTGACATTCAAAAGCTTCTTGACATCATCCGAAATCTCACCGACTGCAAATGTGTAGCAAGAATCTCCGTTAAATCCGTCAAGCAAGGTTCCACAGTCTATAGAAACAATGTCACCATCCCTAAGCGGTATGTCATTAGGAATTCCGTGCACGACCTGTTCGTTGACAGAAGCACAAATGCTTGCAGGGAAAGGCGACCTTCAAAGGATTAGGAAAACCTTTGAAGGTCGGTTCAGCACCATTATCCCTAATAAATTCCTCTGCCACCTTATCAAGCTCTCTGGTTGTAACACCCGGCTTAATGATCTTAGCCAATTCGGCCAGTGTTTTTCCGACCAAGAGATTTGCTCTTCTGAGCAACTCTATCTCATCATCAGTTTTAAGATATATCATTCCCATTATCAATAAGCAGAAACACCTGAATGCGGAGCTCTACGACCTGTGTCAAGAAGACCGTCATAGTGTCTCATCAGCAAATGACTCTGAATCTGCTGCAATGTGTCCAAAACAACACCTACCAAAATCAACAGCGATGTACCTCCAAAGAACTGCGCAAACTCACGCTGAACACCGAACAAACCGGCGAATGCAGGCATGATAGCTATAAATGCGAGGAACAAAGAACCTGGGAAAGTAATTCTTGACATGATCTTGTCAAGGAAATCAGCAGTGTTCTTACCTGGCTTGATACCTGGAACGAAACCGTTGTTTCTCTTCATATCCTCAGCCATCTGAGTTGTATTGATAGTAATCGCAGTATACAAGTAAGTGAAAACAATAATCAGCGCAGCGAATATGACATTGTACAAAGGACTCATTGTGTCAACCATCTGTGACAGGAAAGGTCCCATCTTGCCATCAGTCATAAAACCTGCTATTGTTGCCGGTACGAACATAATTGCCTGTGCAAAGATGATAGGCATCACGTTAGCAGCGTACGGTTTCAGAGGGATGTACTGACGTGCACCACCGTACTGTCTGTTTCCGACAACTCTTTTTGCATACTGAACAGGTACTCTTCTGACACCTTGAACAAGCAGGATTGCTGCTACTACAACAGCAAGGAGAACCATGATTTCAATTATCAGAACAATAAGACCGCCCTGTCCAGGAGAACTCAAACGAGTTACAAATTCCTGAATAAATGCCTGTGGCAATCTTGCGATGATACCGATCATAATGATCATTGAAACACCATTACCGATACCTTTGTCTGTAATACGTTCACCAAGCCAAAGTATAAACATACTTCCTGCAGCAAGGATGACAGTTGATACAGCAATAAACCAGAACCAGTCAAGACTTTGGTTGATGGCCATTCCCTGTGTTGTCACCTTAAGGTTTATGAGGTAGGAAGGAGCCTGAAACAAAAGTATGAAAACAGTAAGATATCTAGTATACTGATTCATCTTACGTCTTCCACTTTCGCCCTCTCTCTGCATTTTCTGGAAATGAGGAACAGCAATACCGAGCAACTGCATCACGATAGACGCAGAAATATAAGGCATTATTCCAAGGGCAAATATAGATGCCTTTGAGAATGCTCCACCAGAGAACATATCAAGAAGTGACATAAGTCCTTCGCTTGTCTGCTGCTGAAGTTTAGCAAGCGCCTCAGTATCTATACCTGGAAGTACCACATAAGATCCAAGACGATAAACAGCAACAAACATCAAGGTAATGAGGATCCTCTGTCTGAGGTCCTCAATTTTCCCGATGTTGGACAATGTCTTAACAATCTTGATATTCTTCAGTTTATCGATTGCTTTTCCCATTATTTACAATTTTACAGCTTTACCACCTTTTTCAGCGATTGCAGCCTCAGCCTTCTTAGAAAAAGCATGAGCAGTTACTTCAAGCGCAGATTTAAGTTCACCGTCAGCAAGAATCTTAACCAATTCGTTGCCAGAAATGTAACCGGCATTCTTGAGTTCTTCGATACCAATTGCATTAACGTTCAACTTGTCTGCAAGAGTCTGCAAAACTTCGATGTTGATAGCCTTGTACTCAACTCTGTTGAAGTTGTTGAAACCGAACTTAGGAACTCGGCGCTGCAGAGGCATCTGACCACCTTCGAAACCGATCTTCTTCTTGTATCCAGATCTGGCCTTGGCACCCTTATGACCACGTCCAGCAGTTCTGCCGTAACCTGAGCCATATCCGCGTCCAACTCTTTTGCAATCTTTAGTAGATCCTTCAGCTGGCTTTAAATTATGTAATTCCATTATTTACTCCGAATTTAAATGTAAATATTAATCAATGACCTCAACCAGGTGGAACACCTTACGGATCATACCTCTCAAAGAAGGTGTATCCTCACGCTCTACGACCTTATTAATCTTGTTAAGTCCCAGAGAGTCCAAAGTTCTCTTCTGGTCAATAGGTCTGCCTACGCGGCTCTTTACTTGCTTAATCTTTATTGTTGCCATGATTAACCTTCTTTATCCGTTAAATACCTTACTCAAACTAACTCCGCGGTGCATAGCCACAGTCTTAGGATCACGCATTGAAGCCAAAGCCTCAATAGTAGCCTTAACAAGGTTGTGAGGGTTAGATGATCCCTTAGACTTTGCAAGAACGTCAGTTACACCAACGCTTTCAAGAACGGCACGCATAGCACCACCTGCAACAACTCCAGTACCGGCAGAAGCAGGCATGATCAAAACACGTGCACCACCGAATTTAGCAGCTGCCTCATGAGGAACAGTACCTTTGAGAACAGGTACTCTAACGAGGTTTTTCTTAGCAGCTTCTACGCCCTTGGCAATTGCGGCTGTCACTTCACCAGCCTTACCGAGACCATAACCTATAATCCCATCACCATTACCGACTACTACAATAGCGGCAAAAGTGAAAGTTCTACCACCTTTTGTAACCTTAGTGACACGATTAATAGCGACCAATCGATCTTTCAGTTCGACATCGTTTCCTATCTTAACTCTATTAACCATACTCTAATTAAAATTTAAGTCCACCGTTACGGGCAGCGTCAGCTACCTCTTTAACTCTCCCGTGATACAAATATCCGTTACGATCAAATACTACAGAAGTGATACCTGCTTCCAAAGCCTTCTTAGCGATGAGCTCGCCTACCTTAGCAGCCTGTTCCTTCTTTGGCATAGCTTCCATTCCAAGAGAAGAAGCTGCAACCAAAGTCATACCTTTTGTATCATCAATTACTTGTACGTAGATCTGCTTATTGCTTCTAAACACAGTCAAACGTGGACGTTCAGCAGTACCAGATATTTTATTACGTACTCTATACTTTATCTTAAGACGTCTTTCTATCTTTGTTATCATACTCGTACAATTAAAAAATTATTTAGCACTAGCTGACTTACCAGACTTTCTTCTGATGACCTCACCCTCAAAGCGGATACCCTTTCCTTTGTAAGGTTCCGGCTTGCGGAAAGAACGGATCTTAGCACAAACCATACCGAGAAGCTGTTTGTCGCAAGATTCCAACATGATAAGAGGATCCTGATTTCTCTCAGACTTTGTCTCAACCTTGATTTCCTTAGGAAGTTCAAAGTAGATACCGTGAGAATATCCCAAAGCGAACTCGAGAAGATTACCCTGGTTAGAAACACGGTAACCAACTCCGACGAGCTGCAGAGTTTTCTTGTATCCTTCTGATACACCGATAACCATATTGTTGACCAGAGCACGGTACAAACCATGGTATGCATGGCGCTGCTTAGGATCGTCTACCAACATTTCAGTATTCTCTTCCATTGTCACCATTCCGTCCTCGATCTTAACGGTTATAGATGGATCAACAAACTGAGTCAATTCACCTTTAGGACCTTTTACAGTTACAATGTCATCCTTATGAGTAACAGTTACTCCTGCAGGAATAATAATAGGCAGTTTACCAATTCTAGACATTATAAATCCTCCTTAATCAATATACATAACAGAGAACTTCACCACCTATCTTAAGCTCAGAAGCCTCTTTATCTGTCATTACACCTTTAGATGTAGATATTATCGCAATACCCAATCCGTTAATTACACTCGGCATATCCTTGTAACCGGTATATCTGCGCAATCCCGGTCTGGATACTCTCTTCAAGCACTGAATTGCGCTTGTCTTTGTGTCGGCATTGTACTTCAGAGCTATCTTAATAGTTCCCTGAGGTCCGTCCTCCACAAACTTGTAGTTAAGCACATAGCCCTTATCGAAAAGGATCTTAGTGATTTCCTTCTTGATGTTAGAAGCTGGAATTTCAACGACTCTGTGCTTTGCACTGATTGCGTTACGCAATCTCGTCAAATAATCTGCTATTGGATCTGTCATAAAAAATGAATTAAATTAATCGGGCCTACCCCGACAATATTTAAAAAAACTCTATAGTTCCTTACCAACTTGCCTTCTTAACACCAGGTATCAAACCGGCTGAAGCCATCTCACGGAACTGTATACGTGAGAGTCCGAACTGGCGCATGTAACCTCTTGGACGGCCAGTAACCTTACATCTGTTGTGCAAGCGTATTGGATTGGCATTTTTTGGTATTGCCTGCAATTTTCTAGCAGCTTCGTAAGCTTCAGCAGGTTCGCCAGTTCTGACGATTTCCTTGAGAGCTGCACGCTTTGCTGCATATTTTGCGACAAGCTTTGCGCGCTTTACTTCGCGCGCTTTCATAGATTCTTTAGCCATATTCTGTCAATTAATTTTTAGCATCCTTAAATGGTAGACCGAAGGCCTTGAGCAGAGCGTAACCTTCCTCGTCAGTCTTAGCGCTGGTAACGAATGTGATATTCATACCCATGATCTTTTCAACTGTATCGATGTTGATTTCAGGGAAAATGATCTGCTCCTGAATACCGAGAGTGTAGTTTCCTCTACCGTCGAACTTAGACTCAATACCCTTGAAGTCACGGATACGAGGAAGTGCAACCTTGACCAATCTTTCGAGGAACTCGTACATTCTGTCTCTTCTGAGCGTAACCATGACACCGATAGGCATCTTCTTACGCAACTTGAAGTTTGAGATATCCTTCTTTGAAAGAGTTGCAACTGGCTTCTGACCTGTAATAAGAGCGAGCTCGCTCATTGCTATCTCAATGATTTTCTTGTCAGCAGTAGCCATTCCAAGACCCTGATTAACGACGATCTTCTTCAACACAGGAACCTGCATCGGAGTAGTGTAGTTGAACTGCTTCTCCAATGCTGGTGCTATCTGCTCTTTATACTTGTTCTTGAAACTTGCAGTAGTACTCATTTGATCTCCTCCCCAGATTTTTTAGAATAACGAACCAATTTGCCATCAGCACCTTCTTTTCTTCCAATGCGTGTAGGCTTTCCAGTCTTAGGATCTACAACATTGAGGTTAGAGATGTGTATAGGAGCTTCCTGCTTGATAATACCTCCCTGAGGGTTCTTTGCACTAGGCTTTGTGCTCTTTGACACGATGTTGACACCCTCAACAATGGCGCGCTGATCTTTAACCAACACCTTCAGTACCTTACCTGTAGTGCCTTTAGAGTTGCCGGCGTTGACATAAACAGTGTCGCCTTTCTTTATATGTAACTTACTCATTACCTTGTTCTTTAATATTAAAGTACCTCTGTAGCTAATGAAATAACTTTCATGTTAGCGGAACGAAGTTCACGTGCAACTGGGCCAAATACACGGCTTCCTCTCATTTCACCGGCATTATTCAGGAGAACGCAAGCATTGTCATCGAAGCGGATGTATGAACCGTCCGGACGGCGAACTTCCTTTTTAGTGCGTATGATAAGAGCCTTTGACACAGCTCCCTTTTTGATATCGCTTGAAGGGATAACACTTTTAACAGCTACGACAATAGTATCGCCGACAGTTGCATAGCGTCTTCTGGTTCCTCCCAGTACACGTATACAAAGCACTTCACGTGCACCGCTGTTGTCAGCAACCGTCAATCTTGATTCTGTCTGTATCATAATTACTTAGCCTTTTCTACGATTTCTACTAATCTCCATCTTTTAGTTTTGCTCAATGGACGAGTCTCCATGATCAGCACAGTATCTCCGATTCCGCACTCGTTCTTTTCGTCATGAGCATGGTACTTCTTCGTCTTGCTGACGAACTTACCATATATAGGATGCTTCTCTTTGAACTTTGATGCAACAACGATGGTCTTGTCCATTTTGTTGCTTACAACGACACCCTTTCTCTGCTTTCTAAGATTTCTAACTTCCATTTAGACGAAATTTTAATTGTTAAGCTCTCTTTGACGCAGCTCGCACTTCATACGAGCGATATCACGGCGCAACTTCTTGATCTGTGAATGATCTTCAAGCGGCGAGATTGTATGGTTGAACTTCATCTGCGAATAGTTAGCCATCTCTGTGTTCAGACGCTCTGCCAAGTCAGCAGTAGCCAAATCTCTTATTTCTGCAATCTTCATAATCAAGCGTTTTTGTCGTAGTCACGTCTAACAATAAACTTAGTAGTAGTAGGCAGTTTCTGTGCTCCAAGTCTGAGCGCTTCCTTAGCAACCTCGAATGGTACACCTTCTACCTCAAAGAGTATGCGTCCTGGTTTAGCAGGGAAAACATATGCGTATGGATCTCCCTTACCTTTACCCATTCGGACGTCAGCAGGCTTCTTAGTGATTGGTTTGTCAGGGAAAATTCTGATCCAAACCTGACCCTGACGCTGCATGTAACGTGTAATAGCGACACGGGCTGCTTCAATCTGTCTTGCAGTGATCCATCTTGTCTGCAGGGCTTTGATGCCGAAACTTCCGAAAGCGAGTTCAGTACCTCTGTGAGATACTCCTTTCAAACGACCACGACCCTTTTGCGGTCTTCTATATTTTTGTCTTTTAGGCTGTAACATAATTCAAATAAAGATTATCGATTGTTTTTTCTGTTTCTGAATCTCTTACCGCCATTAGCATTTCGACCTGTTTCCTTTGTCTGCGTAAAGTTAGGTGTGAGATCCTGTTTGCCGAAGAGTTCACCTCTACAGATCCAAACCTTGATACCCAGAAGACCTACCTTAGTGAGTGCTTCAGCGAGGCAATAGTCGATGTCGGCTCTAAGTGTATGCAGTGGAGTACGTCCTTCCTTATACATTTCTGAGCGAGACATTTCAGCTCCGTTAAGACGTCCGGAAATCTGAACCTTGATACCCTCAGCACCAGAACGCATTGTATTAGCGATAGCAGTCTTGATAGCTCTGCGGTATGCAATCTTACCTTCAATCTGACGTGCGATGTTGTTAGCAACGATAACAGCGTCGAGTTCAGGTCTCTTAACCTCGAAAATGTTTATCTGAATATCTTTGTCTGTAATTTTCTTGAGCTCTTCTTTGAGTTTGTCAACTTCCTGACCACCTTTACCAATGATGATACCTGGGCGCGCCGTACAAACTGTAATTGTTATCAGCTTCAGTGTACGTTCAATAACAATCTTAGAAATGCTGGCTTTAGCGAGACGAGCGTTCAGATATTTGCGGATCTTGCTGTCCTCAAGCAGATTGTCGCCGAAGCTCTTTCCTCCGAACCAGTTTGAGTCCCAACCTCTGACAATACCGAGGCGATTACTTATTGGATTTACTTTCTGTCCCATAATTACTTTTCATCATTAGTTTTTGCACCTACGTATACGGTTACATGATTTGAGCGCTTGCGGATTCTGTATCCTCTGCCCTGTGGAGCTGGTCTCATGCGCTTGAGCGTAACGCCCTCGTCCACAAAAATCTTAGTAATGTACAATTCTCCGTTTTCTGCCTTGCGCTCATTCTTCTGTTCCCAGTTAGCTACAGCTGAGCGCAGAACCTTCTCAACATCTGAGGAAGCGGCCTTTGAGCAGAACTTAAGAGTGGCAAATGCTCTGTTCACCTCCATACCTCTCACAAGGTCTACAACGTAACGCATTTTGCGAGGTGAAGAAGGGACATTTCGAAGACATGCGAAATATGCAGTCTTGCGGGCCTCCTTTATTTTCTGGGCCATTATTTTCTTTCTTGCTCCCATTATATTATTCTTTTATTTTTCTACCTGTTATTTTTTCTTGTTACCTGCATGGCCGCGGAAAGTGCGAGTAAGTGCAAATTCTCCGAGCTTGTGGCCCACCATATTTTCTGTTATATAAACAGGTATAAATTTATTACCATTATGAACTGCGATTGTGTGTCCTACGAAATCAGGAGAAATCATTGAAGCTCTCGCCCATGTCTTGATGACATTCTTCTTTCCGCTTTCGTTCATAGCAAGCACTTTATTCTCGAGCTTGACGTTTATATATGGACCTTTTTTTAATGATCGACTCATACTTTACTCAATTAGTTAGTTTACTTTTTACGTCTTTCGATTATATACTTGCTTGAAGCCTTCTTAGGAGCTCTAGTCTTGAGACCCTTAGCATACAAGCCATTGCGTGAGCGTGGGTGTCCTCCTGTGTGGCGTCCTTCACCTCCACCCATTGCATGGTCAACCGGGTTCATAACAACACCACGGTTGTGAGGTCTGCGGCCCAACCAGCGAGAACGTCCTGCCTTACCTGATGACTCGAGAGCGTGGTCAGAGTTGCTGACACTTCCGATAGTGGCGCGGCAAACGCTCAAAACCTTACGGATTTCTCCTGAAGGCAATTTGATGACGCAGTATTTTCCTTCACGTGAAGTCAACTGAGCAAAGTTACCTGCAGAACGAACCATCTTAGCACCCTGTCCTGGACGGAGCTCGATGTTGTGGATGATTGTACCTACAGGGATATTCTGAAGCGGGAGAGTGTTACCAAGATCTGGAGAAGCAGTTTCGCCAGAAAGGAGTGTAGCACCTACCTGCAGTCCATTGGGAGCAACGATATAACGCTTTTCACCATCTACATAAAAAAGCAAAGCAATACGGGCAGAACGGTTTGGATCATACTCGATTGTCTTTACTACTGCTGGAATTCCATCCTTATCTCTCTTGAAGTCGATAATACGGAACTTTCTCTTGTGGCCGCCACCTCTGTAGCGTACAGTCATTCTACCATAGTTGTTACGGCCACCAGTACTGCGCTTTCCGTATACAAGAGTTTTCTCTGGTACAGATGTAGTAACATCATCAAATGTACCAATAGCTTTGTGTCTTTGACCCGGAGTTACAGGTCTGAATTTGCGTATACCCATCTTTTTTAAATGTTACTATAGAAATCGATAGTTTCTCCCTCACGAAGAGTTACGATAGCCTTCTTATATGCGTTACGGCTACCTTTTATAACACCAGCCTTAGTGTAGCGGCTCTTACGCTTACCAGCGTAATTCATAGTGTTAACTGAAACTACATTTACATTAAACTTAGCTTCTACTTCCTTCTTAATTTCGAGCTTATTGGCCTCAGGACGGACAATGAAGCCGAACCTGTTGTTCTGCTTCTCCGAAATAGCCGTCATCTTCTCAGTTACCAACGGTTTGATTATATATTCCATCTTAAAGCCTCCTTATTTGTTTAAGGTATTGTCAACCAAACTAAGCGCATTTTCAGTCATAACCACAACATTTGCGTTCAATACTTTGTATGTATTAAGCTCAGATGCGGTCATAACTTCTACTCTCTGAATATTGCGAGCTGACAAATATACATTTTTATTTACTTCTGGCAAAAGAAGAAGAAGCTTCTTTCCAGAAACATTAAGATTATTTTGCATTTGAACAAAATCTTTAGTCTTTGGAGCCTCGAAATTGAAGTCTTCAACTACTATGATGCTGTTCTGCTGTGCCTTGTAAGAAAGTGCGCTCTTTCTAGCGAGAAGAGAAACCTTCTTATTGAGCTTGAATCTATAATCGCGTGGTCTTGGTCCGAAAACTCTACCACCACCTCTAAGAACTGGAGACTTGATATCACCTCTACGTGCACCGCCGCCACCTTTCTGACGGATAAGCTTTCTTGTAGAACCGGCGATTTCACTTCTTTCCTTAGACTTGTGTGTACCCTGGCGCTGTGCAGCCATGTACTGCTTTACTGCGAGATAAATTACATGGTCGTTAGGTTCAATTCCGAAAATAGCATCGTTTAACGTAACCTTACGTCCAGTGTCCTCACCTTTTATGTTTAATACGTTAACTTCCATTACTTATTAATTATTACGATTGAACCTTTGTATCCTGGCACTGAACCCTTAAGAAGAAGGAGGTTGTGCTCTGGAATAACCTTTATTACCTGCAAGTTGTGAGTAGTAACCTGTACATTACCCATCTGTCCGGCCATAGGCACATTCTTGAATACTCGAGAAGGAGTTGCACACGCACCAATTGATCCCGGCTTGCGCTGACGGTCATCCTGTCCGTGAGTCATCTGACCTACACCGCCGAAGCCGTGTCTCTTAACAACTCCCTGGAATCCCTTACCTTTAGAAGTACCGACAACATCTACATAGCTTGAATCAGCAAAGATGTCTACAGTAATTACGTCACCGAGATTGTACTCCTCGTCAAATGCGAACTCGGCCAAGTGTCTCTTTGGAGTAGTACCAGCCTTCTTGAAGTGTCCCATCATAGGCTTTGTAGTGTTCTTCTCTTTCTTCTCTTCGAAACCGAGCTGAACAGCTGCGTAGCCATCCTTTTCAACACTTTTAACCTGAGTAACTACACAAGGACCTACTTCGATAACAGTGCATGGAAGATTCTTTCCATCGGCACTGAAAACGGATGTCATTCCGATTTTTTTTCCAATTAATCCTGGCATTTCAGTTAAATTTAAATGTTCTCAAAATACTAAACCTTAATCTCTACTTCTACACCGCTAGGCAATTCAAGCTTCATGAGCGCATCAACAGTCTTAGCTGTAGAGCTGTAAATGTCGATAAGTCTCTTGTAAGTGCTGAGTTCGAACTGCTCACGTGACTTTTTGTTAACGAACGTACTACGGTTTACAGTGTAGATACGCTTGTGAGTTGGAAGTGGAATTGGACCACTTACGATGGCATCTGTAGCCTTAACAGTCTTAACGATCTTCTCAGCAGACTTGTCTACGAGGTTGTGGTCGTAAGATTTCAGTTTAATACGAATTTTCTGACTCATGTTTTTAATAAAGTTATTTATTAGTTATCTGCTCGATGAAGGTATGCAGGCCAAGAGTCGTTTGCTGGCCTGCACCCTCATAAGCATATTTTTATTTATACGAGGTCAACTCGTCCGTTCACTTCAGAAAGAACCTGCTTAGCGATAGCTGCAGAAACAGGAGCGTGGTGGTCATACTGCATTGAAGAAGTAGCACGACCTGAAGTGATAGTACGCAGAGCTGTAACGTAACCGAACATTTCTGCGAGCGGAACCATAGCCTTGACGATACGTGCGCCAGATCTGCTTGATTCCATTCCTTCAACCTGTCCACGACGCTTGTTGAGGTCACCGATAACGTCACCCATGTTCTCCTCAGGAGTAACAACTTCAAGCTTCATGATAGGCTCCATCAAAACAGGCTTAGCCTGAGCGCAGGCATTCTTGTAAGCCTGGAGTGCACAGATTTCGAATGAAAGCTGGTCAGAGTCTACTGGGTGGAAAGAACCATCCACGAGAACGACCTTCAGTGAATCCATCGGATATCCACCGAGCACACCGTTCTTCATTGCGTTTGCAAATCCCTTCTGTACTGCTGGGATGAATTCCTTAGGGATGTTACCACCCTTAACCTCGTCGATGAACTGGAGTCCACCTTCCTTGAAGTCCTCATCAACAGGACCAACGTTAACGATGATATCAGCGAACTTACCACGACCACCAGACTGCTTCTTGTAAACTTCACGAAGGTTGACAGTCTTTGTGATAGCCTCTTTGTAGTTAACCTGTGGCTTACCCTGGTTACATTCAACCTTGAACTCACGCTTCAGACGGTCGATAATGATATCGAGGTGAAGCTCACCCATACCTGAGATAACTGTCTGACCAGTCTGCTCGTCACTGTGAACAGTGAATGTAGGGTCTTCTTCTGCAAGCTTAGCGAGACCTACAGAAAGTTTGTCAAGGTCTTTCTGAGTCTTAGGCTCTACTGCGATACCGATAACCGGATCTGGGAAGTCCATAGACTCGAGAACGATAGGAGCTGTTTCGTCGCAAAGAGTATCTCCAGTGCGGATATCCTTAAGACCTACAACAGCACCGATGTCACCTGCGCTGATTACTTCTACAGGATTCTGGTGATTTGAATGCATCTGGAAGAGACGAGAAACGCGCTCTTTCTTGCCAGAACGTGAGTTGTATATGTAAGAACCTGCTTCAACCTTACCAGAGTAAACTCTTATGAAAGTCAAACGACCAACATATGGGTCAGTAGCGATCTTGAATGCAAGAGCTGAAGTCTTCTCATCCTCATCTGGTTTTCTGTCTTCCTCTTCCTTAGTAGTAGGGTTTGTACCTACAACGTTTGGAGTGTCAACTGGTGAAGGAAGGAATGCACATACATAGTCGAGAAGAGTCTGTACACCCTTGTTCTTGAATGAAGAACCGCAAAGCATAGGAGTGATGTCCATAGTGATTGTAGCCTTGCGTATACCGCGGATGATTTCTTCCTCAGTGATTGTAGAAGGATCATCGAAGAACTTCTCCATCAAAGCATCGTCATACTCAGCTATAGTTTCGAGCATCTTTCCTCTCCACTCTTCAGCTTCGTCCTTGAGATCTGCTGGGATTTCTTCTACGCTGTATTCAGCGCCCATAGTCTCGTCGTGCCAGAGAATAGCCTTCATCTTGATGAGGTCTACAACACCCTTGAAGTTTTCTTCTGCACCGATTGGTATAACGACCGGACAAGGGTTAGCACCGAGCACATCCTTCATCTGGCGTACAACTTCGAAGAAGTCAGCACCAGAACGGTCCATTTTGTTGACATAACCGATACGAGGAACATTATATTTGTCAGCCTGACGCCAAACTGTCTCAGACTGTGGTTCAACACCACCTACAGCACAATAAGCGGCTACAGCACCGTCGAGCACACGCAGAGAGCGCTCAACTTCGGCAGTAAAGTCCACGTGTCCCGGAGTATCAATAAGGTTGATCTTGTACTTGTCTCCGTTCCATGTCCAGAATGTAGTTGTAGCTGCTGATGTAATAGTGATACCACGCTCCTGCTCCTGCGCCATCCAGTCCATTGTTGCAGCACCGTCATGAACCTCACCGATTTTGTGAGTCAGACCAGTATAGAAAAGGATACGCTCTGATGTTGTTGTCTTACCAGCATCGATGTGAGCCATGATACCAATATTACGGGTATAGTGCAAATCACGTTTTGCCATAAAATAAAATCCTTTAGCTTGTTATTGATTATTAGAATCTGAAGTGTGCGAATGCACGGTTAGCTTCTGCCATTCTGTGCATGTCTTCCTTACGCTTGAAAGCACCGCCCTGCTCATTGAAAGCATCCATGATTTCAGCAGAAAGTTTCTCTGCCATGCTCTTACCAGAACGCTTGCGTGCAAACAGGATAAGGTTCTTCATAGAAATAGCCTCCTTACGGTCTGGGCGGATTTCTGTTGGAACCTGGAATGTAGCACCACCGATACGGCGAGACTTAACCTCAACCTGCGGAGTTACATTGTCGAGAGCCTTTTTCCAAATTTCGATAGAAGACTTCTCTTCGTTCTGCATCTTGTTCTTTACGATTTCGAGAGCATCATAGAAGATAGAATAAGCGATGCTCTTCTTTCCGTCATACATGAGATTGTTGACGAATTTTGTAACCTTTACTTCGCCGTAAACCGGATCTGGGAGGATTACGCGCTTCTTTGGTTTAGCTTTTCTCATTTGTTTTGTTAAATTTCTTCAGTCTGAGGTTGCAACTTTTTGATTTCTTCAACATCCCCACCGGGACATTTACTCAACCTTTCGTATAGCTTTCCAACAAACCAAAACTAGTTAAACGATTTTTTATTTCTTGTTTGCCTTTGGACGTTTAGCACCATATTTTGAACGGCGCTGAGTACGGCTAGCCACACCTGCTGTATCGAGAGTACCGCGGATGATGTGGTAACGTACACCTGGAAGGTCCTTAACACGACCACCTCTTACAAGCACGATTGAGTGCTCCTGCAAGTTGTGTCCTTCTCCTGGAATGTAAGAGTTAACTTCCTTCTTGTTTGTCAAACGTACTCGTGCAACCTTTCTCATTGCTGAGTTAGGTTTCTTAGGTGTTGTAGTATAAACACGAACGCAAACACCACGGCGCTGTGGACAGCTGTCCAAAGCAGGTGACTTGCTCTTGTCTACCAGCACCTTTCTTCCTTTTCTTACTAATTGCTGAATAGTAGGCATTTTGTTAGTTTTTTTAATTTATATATTAATCTATTTTTGAATAATCACATTTTATTTTCCGCTCTCGCGCACAAAATCATGCACAATAGTCCAAAAAGCGGTGCAAAATTAGCAAAAATATGCCAAACAACACATTAACCGACAAACAAAATAAGCCCAAGCACGGTTAAAAACACCCTGCTTGGGCTTATTTTAGTATTATTTAACTAAATAAGCATTCTAAAAGCCCCTTGAGCGGAAAAAATCTTGCCGGCTCAAGAAAAGATACCCATTAAGCCTCGCCCTTCTTGATATTGAACGGTGCGATAGTTCTTGAAGCGCCAGCTTCAGGCTGCTGCAGATTGATCTGTCCGAACTGAGCCTCGTACTTGCTTATATTGTCCTGAAGAGCGAAGAGAAGTCTCTTGGCGTGTTCAGGTGCCATTACTATACGTGATTTCACTTCAGCCTTAGGCATGCCTGGGAACATTCCGATGAAGTCCAGAATTACTTCAGAGCTAGAGTGAGTTATTACTGCCAGATTAGCATAAGTTCCGCAAGCTACCTCTGGTTTGAGTTCTATCTGCAATTGTTTTCCTTGATTTTCGTTTGCCATAATAATTTTTTATTTTAAAGTTACGTTTGCTTATGCAAAGATATAAGTTTTCACCGTTTTGCAATACCTATTTGACAAAAAATGTCAGCAAGCGCGCATTTATAGGCAAACTTAACATCTCCGCAGCACTTATGCCGCAAAAATGCAAACAAATGCTACACCTTTATGCTGTCAAAGCCTTCACCGAAGACACCTGCAACTTTACTCTGCGATATGAATGCATCCGGATCAATCGCCTTGACAAGTCTGAAAATATCGACCGACTGATGTCTCTTTGCCAACACCATGATTATCTTCACCGGCTTGCCGCTGTAGCATCCTGTTCCGTCAATAAGCGTAGCACCTCTGTCTATGTCTTCTATGATAGCCTTGCAGATCTGGTCATACTTCTTTGATATAATAAAGAACTGCACAGACTGCTGCACATAATTCATGACATAATCAATCACGACAGAAATAACCACCATCGTTACGAAACCGAAGAGCACCCTCTTCCAATCATGGAAAAGGAAATAACATGAAGTGATTATAAATATGTCACAATAAAGGATCATACGTCCCATAGTGACATTCTTATACTTATTTACTATCGCGGCAATTATATCTGTACCTCCGGTACTTCCCCTATGCAAGAACACCTGAGCCATACCGAAACCACACAGCGCGGCTCCGAGCAGACACGCCATAAAGTCCTGCCCCTCACCGAGCAGTTGCGGAAGTACGCCCGCATCATCGCGCAAGACCCTCTGAAGGCCCCACAAAAAGAACGTCAGTGCAAAGACTGCATATATTGTCTTTATACAAAATTTGAAACCCAGAATTTTAACAGCTACAATCAAGAAAATAAGATTGACTGCAAAATAAGTATTCTGCAACTCGATACCTGTCAGGTAATATACAATGGCAGAGATACCTGTCAAACCTCCGGTGCTTATCTGGTACGGAAGAAGAAAAGCCGTCCATCCCAACGCATAAAGAAGCAGACCAAACGTTATCACCAGATAGTCGTTTACCTCCTGTCTCATCAAGCTAGCTTTCGTTTTTAAGTCCATAATATTCAGAATTCAATCATATATAAATAAAGTAATTTTTTCATTTCATCCATCAGCCTGCAAACCCGCATCACTCCATGCAGCATTTCTTGGTGGTCATAATATCGAGTACACACTTATCTGTCTCCCCCATAGCAAACTTGCCGATTTTGGTAAGATTGTGTATACTCTTGTCCACGTCATCGTCGATAATACCTTCAACACTGGTAACACATTTGTTCTGCATGGCAAGTATAGCAGAAAATACGGCCGTCGAAACACCGCTTGCCAGTTTCAGCGCACAACTAGGCTTGGCACCGTCACAGATCATACCTGTCAGATTTGCTATCATGTTCTTTACAGAAGCAGAAATCTGCTCAAACGTACCACCCATCAGATATGTTATGCCACAGCTGCTTCCTGTAGAAGCGACAACACATCCGCACAATGCAGAAAGGCGCCCCAGGCTCTGCTTCATATATATAGCTGTAAGATGGCTCAACACGAGTGCCCTCATCAGCTCCTCCTCAGTATTGTGGTTCTCTTCAGCAAACACAACAACTGGAAGAGTTGCACATATACCCTGATTGCCGCTGCCGGAATTACTCATAACTGGAATCATGGCTCCGGCCATTCGCGCATCACACGCGTTCGCTGTAGCAGATATTATATGCGAAAATATGCTGTCTCCCATTATGCCTCGTCCCAAAGGTCTTTCGAGCGTCTTTCCAAGTTCATGACCGTAATTTCCCTTGAGAGCCATATTGGAAGCATTTTCATTCAGCTTTCTTGTTTCAGCAATGAACTCCACATCCTCCAACGGAACATTCATAGCAAAATCATAAACCTTACGAAGATTCAGCCAGCTGTCATCATCATCTTCAGCCCCTTCAGGGACACGACGGTCAAGCACTACTTTTCCGTCTTTTTCTATATATACAAAATTAGTATGGCCGCCGCTTATGACAGTCCGCACTTCATGGCCGCCACCAGCGAGCAGCACCTCAATATACAGTTTTTCCTTTATCCCATCCTTAAGTTTGATGCATACATCATTATTCTTAAGATAATTCTTAGCCCACTCTATCGCTTCTGCATTTGCATCCTTAAGAACCTCCAACTGATATTCCGAACGCCCAACAGCCAGGCCCAGAGCAACAGCAATAGGCAGTCCAACCATTCCTGTTCCCGGGATACCTACTCCCATCGCATTCTTCAGGATATTTGCACTCAAGAATATCTCTATCTTTTCAGGCAAACATCCGAGTTCTTCCTTCGCACGAGCCACGCAAAGTGCAACAGCCATAGGTTCCGTGCATCCCACAGCCGGCAATATTTCGCTCTTCATAAGAGCAATGATTCTCTTCTTCAATACTTCATCCATAGTATATGCAAACAAATCACGGCGGACACATATAAATTTAAATATGCGTCCGCCGTAACGATTTATATTAACATCAATTGTTCTGTCCGTACTTCTTCAAGCCCTTGTTGAGGAATTCTATATATTCATCAACATTCTCATTGAACGAATAGCTGCCAGTCAAAGGTTTGCCCTCATTGTCGAGCAACACATAGAAAGGCTGGGCACTTGCACCGAACTTGGTTCTCTGCAGATAGCTCCACTTGTCACCTACAGTTCTCAGCTTACGTGTCGCACCGTTTTCCTCAACTGTTATCGGTTCACTCAAAGGAGTCTTGTCATCTACATAAAGCTGTATGAGAACATAATCATCATTTATGATCGACGAAACCTTCTCGTCTGACCACACAGCCTGCTCCATCTTGCGGCAGTTCACACAACCGTAACCAGTGAAGTCAATCATCACCGGCTTCTTCTGCTGACGTGCATATTCCATTCCTGCCTCATAGTCCGAGAAGTCAGGTTTGATTTCGTTGTCATAAAGATTGAAGTCCTGAGTCTTCATAGGTGGAGCGAATGCACTCACAGCCTTCAGCGGAGCACCCCAAAGTCCCGGAACCATATATATGGCGAACGCCAAAGAAGCCAGCGCCAAGAAGAATCTAGGCACACCGATCTTTCCGTCATCGTCGTCATCATGCGGGAACTTGATTTTTCCGAGCAGATACAACCCCAGCAAAGCAAACAATGCAATCCACAAAGCGAGGAATGTCTCGCGGTCCAATATGCCCCAACCGTAAGCAAGGTCTGCTACAGAAAGGAATTTCAGGGCGAAGGCAAGTTCAACAAAGCCGAGCACAACCTTGACAGTGTTCATCCATCCGCCAGACTTAGGCATCGATTTCAGCCAGCTTGGGAACATGGCAAACAGAGTGAACGGAAGAGCAAGTGCTACGGCAAAGCCGAGCATACCGATTGTCGGTGCAAGCATATCACCACCGGCAGTAGACACTTCAACCAACAGGAAGCCGATAATAGGTCCCGTACATGAGAAACTTACAAGTGTAAGCGTAAATGCCATGAGGAATATGCTGAGCAAACCACCTGTTTTTTCTGCCTTCGAATCCACAGCATTGCTCCATGAAGAAGGCAGTGTAAGCTCAAACGCACCGAAGAACGAAGCAGCAAATACCACCAACAGGAGGAAGAAGAATATATTGAACACAGCATTTGTCGCAAGTGAATTGAGTGCACTTGCACCGAATGCCAACGTTACAAGAAGTCCGAGAAGAACATATATTACTATTATTGAAACACCGTATGTACAAGCGTCACGGAGTCCCTTGCGACGGTCATTAGCCCTCTTGAGGAAGAAGCTTACCGTCATAGGAATAATAGGCCATACACATGGTGTTACGAGAGCAAGGAATCCGCCGACCATACCCAAGAGGAATATGTGGAAAAGCGAAGAATCGGCAGTATCTGCAGTTGTTCCATCTTCCAAAGCCTTCAGCTCATCTACAACAGGAGTCCAATAATCTGCAGCACCGGCAACCTTAGAACTGTCTACCTCAGCTGGCGCATCAGCATTCAACAGGGTATCTGCCACAACACTGTCAGCGACAGGCAAAACGTCTTTACCCTTTTCTGCTTCCTTCAACTCTTCTGCCTTAGCTGCATCTGCAACTCCCTTGAAGCTGAAATCAACAGGTGTTGGCGGTGTACAATTCTGGTCATTGCATGCACTGTACTCAAGATAACCTTCCACAACGTATGCACCTCCAGTAAGCTTCAACTTCTGAACGAAACGACCTACTTTCTCGAAGTAATACACATCTGCACCGAACATTTCGTCATAGTGCTTTTGCACATTACCTACAGGCGTAAGGTTTCCTGCAACTTCAGCCCCACTGATTTTTTCCATATTAATAATGGTAGGATTAGGGCCATTTTCTACAACTTGAGTGGAATACATGTGCCAACCGGCATCTATTACGGCATCAAATATCAATTCAGCCTCAGATGAGGAGACCTTCTTGAACGACACCTTCACATTGACAGGATTCTGAATCTGCGCACCCACAGCTCCAAACACCATCAATGAAATCAGCAGTAAAATAGTCTTCAACTGTTTCATTTTGAATTTCTGATAAAATATAGGGATTATAAACTGCCGGACTATCCGATTGTATATGCATTACGGCTAAAGCAGAACGTCCAAACTGGTTGCAAAGTTAGATAATCGAAAATAAAGCCGCAAAACTTTGATAAAAAATATACAGATTGAGAGCAGAAATGAACGTTCATATTGACAAATGACAATTCATCACACACAGTAATCTACTTTTGAACAAACCGTGCTGACAATACGCCTATCCTCCATGACGGGCTTGGGGAAGGCCGGGAATGAAAGTGGCAAAGTACGTTGAAGATATGAAGACGTATCATTTGTACACCAACGACAATGATAGCGATACCACAAATCTAC
>MNQS01000138.1 GCA_001915545.1 Bacteroides sp. 43_108
TTTCAGATGGATATCTACCCTGTTGTTCCCCGGTTTATTTCTAAATAATCAAAATCCGCATTCATTCTTTTAATATTAAATGGATTATATGCAAATATACTAAAACTCGCTCACATACGGATGGATTTCAGAGGAATAATGCAAAGTGCTTGGACGAGAAAGGGATAAGTCGTTTTGTTCCACATTCTTCCATTTGAGGTTTTTGACCTGTTTTTGGGGAGTTAGGCAAACAAATCGCTACTTATCCGTTGCCTTTTCGGGATTGAAAATAGGTATGAAATTTACTTCCAAAACTGTTTTTCTACCCCTGTTCACCACCGCAAGAACGCTGTTCTGTCTGTTTTTTGCTAATGCAAAGTTAGTCAAAATTTTCCGTATCAGGAAAAAATACAGTCTCAGATTGGAAGTCAAGGGGGCTTTTTCTATATTCCGCTATATTTTTCATGCCATTCATTTGCTCGCTATATAATAATTTTGCAAACAAAGGAATAGGTTATGAATCAGGCAAATGTAAAGGTGTCGTTCTACCTGAAAAAGAGCGAGGCGGATGCCAATGGCGAATGTCCGGTAATGGCTAAGTTGAACATCGGAAAATACTCTGAAGCGGCATTCAGCGTGAAGATGAAAGTGCCGCAATCCCGATGGACTTCGGGGCGTGCGTCTGGCAAGAGTGTGACGGCAAAGGAAATCAACAACCGGCTGGATGAGATCCGTGCGGTGGCGTTGAGTATCTATAACGAGCAGTCTGCCGTCCGTGACGGTGTGACCGCTGAGGAAGTGAAAAGCATTTTGCTTGGAATGGCAAGCGGGCAGGAAACACTGTTGAGCTATTTCAGGCAATTCATCAACAACTTTGAAAAGCGAGTTGGAGTCAACCGCACAGCCAAAAGTTTGCAGGCATACCGCAATGCCTATAGGCACATTGAGAAGTTTCTGCAAGAAAAATACAGGCTAACGGATATTCCTTTCTCGGCATTGGACCGCTCCTTCATCGACAAATACGACCTGTACCTTCGTACCGAACGCAATCTCGCTCCCGGAACCGTCATCAACCTGACCGTCCAACTGAAAACCATCGTGGGTGAGGCTATCGCTGACGGTATCATTACCGTTTATCCGTTCATGGGTTACGAGCCGGTTCGTCCGAAAGCGGTGCAGAAGTATCTTACCGATGAAGAGCTGCAACGGCTTATGACCACTCCGCTCCATAGGCAGACACTTTACCTTGTCCGTGACATGTTCCTGTTTTCCTGCTTCACCGGCATTTCATACAGGGATATGCGCTCGCTGACAAAAGAAAACCTGTCGCTTGCGGAAGACGGCACATGGTGGATTAAAAGTGCCCGCCAGAAGACCAAGATAGAATTTGAAATCCCCTTGTTGGACTTGCCGTTACAGATTCTGAAAAAGTACAGTGATGCCGTTTCTGATAACAGGCTGCTACCGATGTATTGTAATTCCAACATGAATCTCTACCTGAAAGAGATTGCCCGGATTTGCAACATCAACCGTCCGCTGGTATTTCACGTGGCCAGGCACACCTACGCCACGGAAATCACCCTTTCGCATGGGGTTCCTCTTGAAACCGTCAGCAAAATGCTCGGACATAGCCGGATTGAAACCACACGTATTTACGCGAAAGTGACCGATGACAAGATTGATTCCGACACAAGGACTTTGAACCGGAAAATATCGGAACGTTTTTCCGTCGTGATTTGATTACCTCTTAAAAAAACAAGAACATGGAAAAGAATATAGAAAACCAGAATATCAAGCGGCGTAGTACATTTGCCGTATTGTTCTATATAAACCGCACGAAAGTCCGCAAGGACGGAATGTGCCAGTTATTGTGCAAGGTAAGCATCGATGCCGAATGGGCACAGATAGGAACCAAAGTATCCGTCAATCCCTCTATTTGGAATCCCGACAAAGGACGCGCCGACGGACGGAGTGAAAATGCAGTTACGGTGAACCGCGCCATAGATGACCTGACAGACGAGATAACCGGACATTACGACAGGATAAAGAACAGTCTGGGGTTCATTACAGCGGAACTTGTCAAGAATGCAGTCAAAGGCATCGGGCAGAAACCACTTACCCTGCTTGCCTTGTTCAGGGAGCATAACGAGGAGTTCAAGAAGCGTATCGGGATAGACCGCATACAGGAAACATACGACTCCTACAAGCGTTCCTACAAGCACCTTTCCGCTTTTGTTCAGGAGAAGAAAGGCGTGGAGGACGTGACATTGAGAAGCCTTGACCGTGCGTTTTATGACGACTTCGAGTTGTTCCTGCGCACGAACCGCAACCAAAAACCCAAGACCGTACATGAACACCTGTACCGCCTGAAGAAGCTGACAATGCGGGCGGTCAGCCAGGGGACATTGCGCCGTGACCCTTACTGCCGCCTGCATCCCGAACTGCCAAAAAGAAAAAGCCGGCACATGAAATTGGAGGACTTGAAGACACTGATGACCACCCCGGTGGAGAAGCCTCAACTGCAATTCGTAAGGGATATGTTCATTTTCTCGACATTTACCGGATTGGCGTATGCGGACTTGAAAAAACTGTCGGTCAATGATGTCACGCAGGCTGAGGACGGCACATGGTGGATTCACATCCACAGGCAAAAGACGGATATGCTTTCGTCTGTCCGCCTGTTGGATATTCCCCTTCAAATCATCGAGAAATATCGTAGCCAAAGAACCGGGGACAAGGTATTCAATGTTTACAATCGTGGATATTTTATAACATTGACACGAGAGCTGGGACAGGTATATGGCTTTGATTTGACCTACCATCAGGCCAGGCATAATTTCGGGACCCACATCACCCTCTCGCTCGGTGTGCCGATAGAGACGGTCAGCCGCATGATGGGACACAACTCCATTTCCACCACCCAGCTGTATGCCCAAGTAACGGACACCAAAGTGGACGAGGATATGAAACGGCTAAAGTCCACAGGTTTCGGGAAACAGATACAGCTTTGCGAAGAAGATTTCATCGTCAAGAAAAAACGGGGAAGAAAGTCTGAAATGGCATAAAATAAAAACGGAGAAATGCCCTTTGTAAAAAGGAAATCATTTCTCCGTCTCTTTTAGTGAACGATGCTATACCCATCGTTGTTCTTCCCGGCAACGCTTGTAGGAATCCTCCAGTATCTTCAGAATATCCGATTCCTTATACAGAGTCTTGCCCTGCACCATGTAATAAGGAACCACCCCGAATGTCCGGTACTCCTGCAATGTGCGCCTGCTTACCCGCAGGACTTTGGAGAGTTCCTCGTCAGTGAGGAAGCGCTCACCGTTAAAGAGGGATTTCGGCATCTTCTCAATCACGGAGAGCATCTTCTCCATTTTTTCCAGCCCTTGAAACATCACGTCGATCCGAGGGTCTTTGTCGTCCAAGAAATGATAGCTCATAATCTGCTTTTTATTAAAGGGTGATAATTCAAATCCAACAATCTCTGTACGTCTTCAGGCTTGTAGAACAGCTTGTTCTTGATACGGCTGAAAGGCAATATCCCTTTGTTGCGATATACCTGTAGTGTCTTCTTGTTGATGCGAAGCACATCGCACACCTCCTGATTATCCAGCCAGTTTTTCAAGCCGAGGTCCTCGGCCGGACGGCATACCCGCGTCATCCGTTCCTCAAAATCACAGAACCGGACACGCAATTCTTCAAAAGTCTGTTTGTCAACACATATTATTTCCATAATCCTTGCTTCATTTTAATTAAACATTTGGCTGATGTCTGAACCTCGCCGGCAATGACTTGCCCTTTTGGTTGAGGAACGCCTCCACTTCGGATGCCTTGTAGTAGGTTCTCCCGTCAATCATGTAATAGGTCACGAGCTTCTTCTGGCGGTAACGCGCCAGCGTGCGTTTGGTGATGCCGAGCAGCCGGCACAGGTCGTAGTTGTCCAAGAGCGTGTCGCCGTCCAGGCATTCCTTCAGCTTGTTCATACGCTCCAATGCCCGCTCTATCCTGTCGAACCGTTCCATGATTTGGGCGAACATCTCGCTGTTTATCTGTAACATGAGTAATCTGTTTTAAGTGTAACTTATCGTTTGCTTACACCTTGTTGCGCAACAGGTTATATCATATTATAAGGCCAACAGCGTACCAATGACACCGATAGACACCAAGAGGAACTGATATAACATTGTATATCAGTGAAATAAAAATCTGAGGCTGTAAAAATGAATAAATGGCGAATCTTGCAAATTGCAAGATTTCCTTGCAGGATGCAATGGACTATCGCGAGGATTTGCGATAAATGAGACGGACAATCCCGTTTTTGAAAGCAACTGTCCTGTAAAGTTTCCAACGATTGACCGGAAGTCGATGCAGGCAGTCCGTACCGTTGCCTGTTGTCAGAGGAAGAATGTAGATGATGATTTCGTCAATGAGGTGGTAGATGGAAAGCCCGTGTAGCAAGTCAAGGCTCTTTGGGTCGGATATTTCTGAGGTAAAGGTAAAGGAGTCCGGTTTCTCGTCCTTTTCACAAATCAAGTCCAGCATGGGATAGCCGGGAAACAGCGTGAAGGTACTCCTCTCGTGCCAGAACGGGAAACCTTGGCTGTCCGTCTTCACCCATTGCAACAACTCTTCATTCGGGTCGGGAAGATAACCGTCCAATGTCACTGCCGTTATGATTTGTATTCTTGCCATACCTGTCCGTCTAAAAAAAGAAGCGTGGTAGCCACGCACTCAGACAGAGGCTCTGGTAAAGCCTAAAGGAGAACACGCAACACCACGCTATGACAGAGCATAGCATAAGCATTACGCAATCATTCTCCTTTAACGTCAATTTACCAGATTTCTGTCCGAGAAGCTTGCGCTCTTATGTTATATAATCAGCAGAGGGGTTTTCCCTCCACCGGTTTTCTTCTATGTTTCAGACCGGCAAGGCTATACCCTGCCAAATCTTTTGCAAATTTACAAAATTTCAGTCGGATTGAAAAATCATTTCAATATATTCTGTGTCAACACTGTTGCCGGAAATAGATAGAATATCGGGGATTATCTTATCCCGTATTTCTTCATCTTCCGGTACAGTGTTGAAGAGTTTACATTCAACAATCGTGCGGTCTGTTCACGATGCCCGTTGCACGCTTGAAGGGCATTTGCAATGGCTTCCCTCTCGCTGTTTTCGTCTTTCAAAGGCAATATGTCCGGAGTTTTCTCCGTAATCCGAATATCAGTCTGACTGTCTGCGTTCAAGTCCGGCAACTCCAATACAGGGGTTTCCGTAAGCAACACCGCCCGTTTGATCCGGTTCTGCAATTCCCTGACATTGCCCGGCCAACGATAAGAACGAAGTCGGTATATGGCATCTTTTGAAAAGCCTTTTGTCTCTTTCTTAAGTTCTTTGGAAAACCGTTCACGGAAAAATTCCGCCAAAGGCAAAATGTCATCAGCACACTCGGCCAAAGATGGCATCCTGATTTCCATCTCTGCCAGACGGTGGTACAGGTCTTCCCGGAATCGTCCTTCCTTGATGGCCCGTTCCAGATTTTCATTCGTTGCCGCCACAATCCGCACGTCTGCCATCCGCTCCCTGTCGCTGCCGATAGGGGTATAGGTATTCTCCTGCAACACTCTAAGGAGCATGGACTGTATGTCAATAGGCATCGTGCCGATTTCATCCAGGAAGAGCGTACCGCCTTTTGCCATGTCGAAATATCCGTTCTTTGCCGTATCCGCACCGGTGAAGGCGCCTTTCTCGTGTCCGAACAGGAGGGATGCCGCAAGTTCGCGTGGCAACGCTCCGCAATTGACCGCTACAAACTTGCCGTCACGTCCGCTGTTCGCGTGAATGCCCTGTGCCACGGACTCCTTGCCGGTACCGTTGGCACCGAGTATCAGCACCGACATATCCGACGGGGCTACTATCCTCGCGTATCTCTCCACCTCAAGTATTTTAGGGCAGGTACGTCTGAACAGGTCTTTCGGTTTCGTGCGGACAGTCGCGAGCGGACGGAATATCTCTTCCGCCAGTTCAAGCAGGTGTTCCCGGTGTACCGGCTTGGGCAGATAGTCTTTTGCCCCCAACTTGATGGCGCGTACCGCATCCGGTATAGACCCGTATTCCGTTGTCACTATGAATGGAATGTCTTTCTTCTCTTTTGTGAGCCACTCTAAAAGCGATATTCCGTCACCTTCAGGCAAGCGCACATCGGACAATATGAAGTCGAACCGATGCTTGCGTATCAATGCACGTGCGGCCGGTTCATGCATGGCGGTCATTACATCGTACCCCGCCTGTTCAAGCCAGTCTTTCTGGCGTTGTGACAAACTTATATTGTCTTCAACTATCAGTACCTTCTGTTTCATCGCTCATTTTCTTTATTTCCTTTTCAGCTTCTGTTATAAGTCCGGAGATGTGTCCTATCAGCAGCTTCACCTGTTCATTGACGGTATTCATATCGCATGCAGAATCGTTTAACGTGGTGCGGAGTTTTACCAGTGGAGCATCGGCCCGTAACAACTCCAACGAGGGCTTTATCTCGTGGGCTATGTCATGGAGCTTTTCAATGTCCCCTGTCTTTATTGCCGATTGCAAGTCTGCCATATTTTGTTCGGACTGGATAATGAAAGTTCTTAGCAGTTCTCTTTTATCAAGCACATCTGCCGTGAACGTGGCAAAATCCGGTGTATGTGACTCTTCCACATCGCGTGACACCACAGAAGAGACCATATCCAACAGTTCTCTCATGGAAAACGGCTTGTGGATGGAGTCCGTGAATCCGCCCTTTATGAATGCCTCTTTTTCTCCTTCTCCTCGTGCAGTCATGGCTACTATCGGAATTGTGTGTGAATTTCCGATGCTGGATTTGCGAAGCAATGCCAGAATTTCAAAACCGTTGGTTTCCGGCATCTGTATGTCGCTTAGCAGCAAGTCGTAATCCTGCCTGCGCATCTCATTGACCAGTTCTTTGGCATTGGAACAGGTGGTACACGATACTCCGTTGCGTTCAAGCATTTCCTTGGCTATTTCCAGTTGTAATGTGTCATTGTCTATAACAAGTACGCGCTGTGGCAATGGCAGACGGTCTTGCGGAACTGCCGACGCTTCACTATTGATTTTCTCATTGGAAACCGCTAACGGCAGGGATACACGAAATGTGCTGCCATGCCCGATTTTACTTTCCACATCAATGCTGCCTCCTAAAAGTTTGACCAATCCTTTTGTGATGGGCAAGCCCAACCCGAAACCTTCGGCATTCGCCTCAGACGACAGGCGTTCAAACGGACGGAAGATACGCGAAACGGTGTCTTGATCCATACCGATTCCCGTATCCTTTATTTCTATATAAAGCATTCCATTTTCATATCGGACATTGAACTGTATCATACCGGCGTTTGTAAACTTCACAGCATTCGTCAGTAGATTGTCTATAATTTGAGAGATACGATCCATGTCACCGCACAGTACGACATCCGTATTTTGGGAATCATGGTGGAATATGATTCCCTTATTATTGGCAATATGTGAAAATCCGGTCACAATACGTTCCAACAGATCATTAAGGTTGAACGGTACATTGTTGCAGGTTTCCTTGGACTCGTTCAGGCGGTACACGTCCAGCAGATTGTTCAGCAGGTGCAGGATATGTTTGCACTCCGTTTCGATATTTTCCAAATGGTGATTCCTGCGTTTCCTGTCCCGGGTATCTTTTGCCAGTTCGACATATCCGTAAATGATGTTCAGGGGGCCGCGTATGTCATGCGAGATAGTAAGTATGACGTTTTTACGCGTTTCCAGCAGTTCATTATTCCGGTCAATGACACCCTCCATCTTTTTCCTGAGCAGCGAATCCCGTTTCAGATGTTTCTGGATAATCAGGTACGAGAACACCAGCAGGAGGATGGCGGCGATGATCAGCCCGGTGATGATGGAGGTGGAGCGTTGGTGCGCTTGGGCTATCTGCTCTTCCCTGTCCCGGAAGGCGGCTTGTGCATGGTCGCTGATGTTACCGAGCAGGGCGAACAGTTTGCGGTTCAGTTCCCTGTTGCGGATGCGCAGGCTGTCGGTGTAATTCTCCATGTTGCGTATCCGCTCCGCTTGCAGGGCGATAAGCTGTTCGTTCAGCGAGCGGAGCTTGTCGGACGAGGCGGGCACTTGCACCGTTTCCTTGCCGCCGAACCATCCGGCTATGCCTTTCTTCTTCTGCACGACGGTACGGGTCTGTGTCGCTTGCCTTGCAGCTTCTGGCAGATGGTTCACCAGCAGGCTGTCGGCTTTGTCCTGCCGGTGGAACACCTGCATGATTTGGTGCAGGTGTGTCTCCTTGTCCGCCAACAACTGTTGCAGGGTATCTATCTGCGACAGACCGAATATGTAGCTATGGTTCGTTTGCAGCATTTGCAGCAGGCTGTCCACCCTCAGCCGTCTCGTTTGGTAGGCATGGTAGTCCTCATCCTCCCAAGCGATGACGCTCTCGCCCAATGAGGCGAGTACCGTGATGTTGCGGTGTATCTCGGATATGTCACGGCGTGCCTGTCTGATTTCGTAGGTGTCGGCCTCGATTTTCCGAAGGCGTGCGTGTTCATGGAAAAGAATAGCGGCCATGCTGATGATGACCGCCATTAACATCATATAGCCGAAGAGGATTTTAGCTTGCAGGGGTATGTTTCTGTTCATATATAACAAGGTCATATTAAACATCTGTATCGTAAATCCTCTTTTGCAGCAGGTCTATAAAGTTCATGGCATCCATAGGGGTGGAGCGAGAGAGGTCGAACGAGAGTATCATAGCCTGCAGGCTGTTGTCATACGAACTTTTGCTGCCCTTGCGGTCTTGCCCGCCCTCCGTTTTTTCGGGGATGGAGACCAACGCCTCCGCTTCGCTGCCGTCTATGCCGGAAAAGACGAAAGAACCGTCGTCCTGCCGGTCGATTTTCCCTCCGGCGGCTATTATCTGTTCCATCACTTTCCCTACATGGCTTTCCGGGAATCCTGTGGTCAGCACAAAATTTCCGCCTTTACGCTGCCGGTGCATGACACGGTAGCCTGTGGCGCGTGCCAAGGCGAAAGCCCCGCAACCGTAGGCGGAGAAAAACTTGCCCGACCGGGTCACGAGGAAACGGCTGTCGCCGAGTTCCTGCTGTTGTTGTATCAATTCGCGTTCTGTCATACAGTCCTCCTCAGTTCTTTGATTTCATTACAAATCTCCTCTTTTTTGCATTCAATCTGTCTGTACCGTTTTTTCAACACGACTTTCTCCAAGTGTCCGGCAAAATAGATGACCTGCCACCATTCCTTACCGATACGGCTCATGACCTTGCACCGCAGGTTGTAGGAGGAAAAATGCCGCATCATTCCCAAATAGGAGTTTATCGTACTGACAAACTCCTCCCCGTGGGTTTTCACGTAATCGGGCGAGCCTGCCGCCAAGCGGTTCAGGCGGTCGATGGCATCGTAGCAGAAGCCGACTGTGCGGTTGCTCAGGTATTTCCGCCCCGGAAGTATCATCCCTCCGATAAACAGGACACCTTTCGTGTAATGTTGCAGATAGATCTTGCGCGGGTGCAGCGACAGCCCGTGTTCGGAGAGCCAGCCGGCAATTTTCGCTTTCACCTCTATCAGGTGCTCTTTCGAGGGATGGACAAGCACCATGTCGTCCACATACCTGCCGTAGTGCTTCACGCCCCATTCTTCGCTGATGAGATGGTCCAGTCCGTCCAGGAAGTTAAGGGCGAGCAACTGGCTTGTCAGGTTGCCGATAGGCAGTCCGCACGAGCCGTCGGAATGGAACAGGCTCTTGTCTTTGGGCAATCCGCGCCAGCTTTGGGGAGGCGTCTTGCGGATGCAGTTCTTTTCCGGACGGTTGAATATCGTCTCACGGAGCAGATAGAGCAGTATCGCCAGGTCGTTTCCCCCGTAGCGTTCGTGCAAGAGTTCTTCGGTCAGGTCATACAGCCGCCTCTTCGATATTTTCATGAAGAACGAACGGATGTCTATTTTCAGGATATAGCAATCCCGCGTGTAGTTCTCGGAGCAGAGCCGGATATGTTCTTCCACCCGTTCTATGCCGTAGAGCGTACCCTTTCCCTTGCGGGTACTGTAACTGTCATCGATGAACTTCTCTTCCAAAAGCGGAACGAGCCTGTGGGCTATGAGGTGGTGTACAACACGGTCGCGGAAGTCGGCGGCGAAAATCTCCCGTTTCACGGGTTTGTTGATAATGAAAGCGATGGAACGCGAAGGGCGGTATGTGCCGGCATTGATTTCCCGCCACAGTTCCACACACCTCGTTCGTAATCGCTCTCGAAGGCAAGGGCATTGCAGGTATTGCGTTTCTTTTTACGGCACTCGAAATACGCCTCGAAGACATCCTCCAACGGAATGCCTCCGAGTTCCTCATCTGTAAAAAGACTTTGTTGCAACTCCATATCGCTATACCATTTTGTTTATCGTAAAGTTTTTATTGAAAAAGCCAAGACCGGACGCACGTAACTATTTCTGTTGTTCTTATTGTTGTTGTTCACGTTGCCGTTGTTCACATTCACATAAAGAGCGTTGTTCGCCGGATTGTTGTAGAACTCCGAGGAGGACCAGTAAATGTTGTCTGTTTTTGTCTTTGCGAGCCTCCCTGCACGAGGAAAGCCTGCCGACAACCCTTTTTCAATAATAAACAGTTCGCTTCGGGAAGCCTTGACCGCCCGAATCCCGACTGATAAATCATTGCCTTTTATCTTCCTGTTTCTTCATTCCGCGTTCGTTATATTGTTTCCAGCTCGTAGCCTGCTTGCCTATCTTCTCCAACAGCAGCCCGAACGAGGCGTATTTGCGCTCGGTAATGACCTTCTGCTCCACACATACGCGGAAAAGCATCTGCAACATGCGGTAACGGTCGAGAAATTCGGTCAATACGCCCACTTTTTCATAGCTGCTGTTCGCCTTGTAAATCAGAGAAAGCATATCCAAAGTCAAATCCACCATACGGCTGCCCATACTGTAGCGGAAGAAGCGCGGAAAATCCTGCGTCAGGATCAACAGGTTGTTCAACAACCGGTAAGTGTCGCGGTATAGGGGTAATTCTTCGGATAATGCCATAACTCGATTTTTCAAAAATTTTTCCGACCCGCTTCGCGGGTATTCAGCCTTTATCAACGAGCGGCTACGCCGCATGGAAAAGCCACTCAACTTTGACCCTTTTGGCCACGCAGAATTATCCCTTTTTGCTAAAATATGATTGCCCCCTTTGGCTAAAATAGTGTTGCCCACT
>MNQS01000139.1 GCA_001915545.1 Bacteroides sp. 43_108
ACAGTATTTCAATGATCTCTTGAATATAATTTTGAACCGGATTATGCCGATTCTATGTTTAATTTTAATTTATCGGTAAAAATTTACCGAAGTATTGACAAAGTTAACATACGATACATTTCAACCATTAGCAATAAAATATTTGCCACAGAACAATAAAATTTAGATTGATTAAAAAAAAGTTCTATATTTGCAGCAAAAGGAATAAAAAAATCCATAAGTCCTTCTTATTTGTCATAAATAAGTCTCTGAAAGACATACTAACAAATGATTATTAATTGCAAAGACCGGAATAATTGGACAGATGAATCTCTATGGGAACTTTTATTAAAAAGGGACATTGAGGTTTTGGAAATCTTATATCGGAGACATTATGACTTATTACTAAACTATGGACTCAAAATTTATCCTGACAAGGAATTAGTAAAAGATTGCATTCAGGATCTTTTCGTCAAATTACATCTAAGTCGTAAATTATCCAACACACAATGTGTTAAAACATACTTGTTAAAAGCACTCCGAAATTTATTGGTAGATAAACTTTCCTCCATTAAGGAAACGGAAGATATAGAAAAAGTCAGTTTTAACCTAACGATAGATAATTCCGCATTATCGGCTTTATTCAAAAAAAATGATGAAGAACTTAATTTAAGCAAACAGCTCCTCAAAGCGTATCATCAGCTCCCTGTAAATCAACGAGAAGCAATTTATTTACGATATATCAAAGGATTGCCATACAAAGAAATTGCAGAGATACTTGACATTGCTCCCCAATCAAGCATCAATTTAGTTCAAAGGGCGCTTACAAAATTGAGGTCAATCATGCAATTAGAGAAGATAATCCTGATATTTTTAATAGCACGCTAATCATTAAGTCGTGTAAAGTGAGTATTTTTTTTCAGTTCTCCCGTATTATAGTAAACTGAAAAAATAAACTATATGAAACTCACATCAAAAATTATTGTATTGTTATGCCTGTTTCTAGGGCATTTTTCACACGTACTAGCAGAAGAAAGCAACAAACACTTCCCTCATCCCGACCGTATTCGATATGATGGTTCTTGTATGACCATTGATGGAAAAGATGTATTCATATATAGTGCAGCTTTTCATTATTTTCGCTGTCCTGAACCTTTATGGAGAGACCGCTTCAAGAAAATTAAAGAAGCAGGATTTAACACAGTAGAAACTTATATTCCCTGGAACTGGCATGAACGAAAAATGCCTAATAGCCCTGATGCTCCAGGCAATTTTGATTTTGCAGACTTAAAACGATGGCTTAAAATGGCACAGGATGAATTTGGTTTATATACAATTGTACGTCCAGGTCCATTCATTTGTGCTGAATACTCAGGAGGTGGCTATCCTAGATGGATAGCAAAATTCCGACCGGAGGGATTCAACGATTTCTGGTTAAGAAGTGCAGACCATCAGCATATACGCTGGTGTTTACACTGGTACAATGCAATATGTAAAGAACTTGTTGAAGAACAGATTACACATAAGCCCAAAGGGGAAAAAGGAATTATCCTCATTCAAATTGAGAATGAATACAATCATCATGATTGCAGTAATAAGGAAGAGCTACTCAAGGCTCTATATCAATCTGTAAGAAAAAATAACATAGACATTCCAGTATTTACTTGTTTGACACAAGAATGCAGGAACAGTAAAGACCCGGAACTATCCCAAGTCTTTGATAGTGATAATTACTATGTGGGACTCTCTTCTGCTCCAGATTGTGCCTACCGCATGGCCGCCCTCCGGCAATCCCAGCCCGACGCCCCAGGATTCGTCACAGAACTCCAAGGAGGCTGGTTCTCGCTGGTCACCGGCCGTTTAAGCGAAGAACATTATTCAGATGCACGCCATTTCAAAGCTTTGGGACTTATGTCCATGCTGGGCGGAGCTACAGGCCTGAACTATTATATGTTTTTCGGAGGAAGCCACTTCGACGGATGGGGCGCACGAGGAATGACCACCAGTTATGACTACAATGCGGCACTGCGTGAAAACGGAGCCACGAGCGATAAGTATTATGAATCGAAAGCCCTTGGTAGCTTTATCCAAACCTACGGCAAGAAACTAGTCCGGGCAGAAGGAGGCCCCTGCCTGCTGGAGAATGCTCCGAAGTCATTATTCGGCGGTATTCGGGTGGCACAAGACGGCACTCGCTTCATTTTCCTGCACAACACTGACCCCAAACAGAGTATCAAAGGACATGTTAGAATAGTTCCTGGAAAATCAGGAAAACATTCTGAATCGATGTACAACATCAATCAGCATGGGGAAAAAGTATTGATTTCTGCTTCCGGAAATGAAGACGGCCCTCTACCACACATCAATCCGATAGAAATCACTTTCGACCTTCCCGCGTTAGGCAGCAAAGTATATGTACTTCCTGCCGGAAGCTCCGCCAACGAAGGAAGTTGGTGGCCGCAGCCTGCTATGCGCGCGTTAACACCTGACCGACTTCCACAACCGGTACGTATAGCTTCTGCACTGAAAAAGGAAGACGATCCAAAGAAAGCCCGTTGGATATCTACTCCATGCCTGGTTTCTCTTTCAGACTTAGGTATCAACGATTTCCGTTACAGCCTGTACCGGGCCAAGGTAAAACTGGATGCACACCAAGCTGCAAATGAGCAATTCCTGCTGTTCAATATGTTCACCCGTGACATAGTATCAGTACTCGTAAACGGGAAACCAGCCAGACGACTGTTTCCTGACCAAGCCGATGCACAGAGCTGGACAACCCGTGACTGTTTTGAGCGCATCCGCCCCGATGAATATGACAACCGTTTTGATGTAACTGGTCTCCTACAAGAAGGCAACAATGAAATCCTCGTAGCCTATGAAAACTTAGGCCATGCCCACGGCTACTTTCCAATGGAAGAACTAGCCGGTATACGACAAGCCGGACTATCTGTCACAGAATCTGCCCTAACCCATCCACTAGAATGGGAATGTGCTACAGATATGGGTGGAATTACTGCTGGATGGCACCTGCCCGAATACGTACCAGAAAACTGGACCAAAATCAAACTGGACACCACATACGAAATTCCACGAAAAGGGAATAAGGTACAACCCCAAAGTACTCCTGATGGGCTATTTACCTGGTATCGCATTGAATTTGAATTGCCTGCACAAAAGGAGAATATCTGGATTCCATGGCTGGCACGCATCAACGCATCCGGTAACGGTTACATGTGGTTGAACGGACATAACATCGGGCGCCATTGGGAAGCAGGACCTCAAAGAGAATACTACTTACCAGAATGCTGGCTGCACTTCGGAGGAAAGAAAAACGTGCTGGTTATGGGGTTACGCCAGACTGCCAACGGAGCCGTACTGAAAGCAATCGAAGTAGCTCCCTACCCACAAGGAGCAGAAATCAGAAACTAAAATTCACATGACCATGAAACACTTTATTTTATTCTTTTTAACGCTTTTCGGTGCCGTACTTCATGGCACCGGAGCAAACTCTTCCGTACGGGAAATACTCCACATGAATAATGACTGGGCATTCTACCGAGGAGAGGTCAACAATGGAGCACGCACAGACCTAGATGACTCCTCCTGGATGCCCATAGTAATTCCCCACATCATGCAGCTAGAAACGAAACATTGCGGTGGAAATACTATCTATGACGGTATCGGATGGTATCGCCGTTACTTCACTCTCTCCAAAGCCTATAAGAACAAACGTGTCGTAGTATCATTCGAAGGAGTAATGACCAATTGTGAAGTCTATTTGAATGGTGAAAAGATTACCACACATCACGGAGGCTACTTAGGCTTTGTCGCTGACTTGACCGGACGCATCCGCTGGGACGAAAATAACGTACTGGCCGTACGAGTATCGGCCGCACATGATCCGCTTACCCCTCCGGGTAAACCCCAGGAGAGAATGGACTTCTACTATTATAGTGGAATCTATCGGGATGTACACATGGTCATCACAGACAAAGTTTACATTACCGATGAGCTACAAGAAGACATCGTAGCCGGAGGAGGACAATTCATAACATACCCTGAAGTTAGTCCTGAATTTGCCCGGACACATGTCTCCACTCATATCCGTAACTTATCCGATAAAGGAATGTATCTACAAGTGGTCTCACGCCTCATCGACTCAAACGGAAAAACTGTATCAGAAAACAAAACCCAAAGCAAGCTAAACCGGGAATCAGCCACAACCGTGGAACAAGACCTCCCACTAGCCCATCCGGCCTTATGGCATCCTTATAGCCCTAACCTCTATACATTACAGACTCAGCTGATTTCACAGGGGAAAATCCTTGACGAGAGGCAGCAGCAAATTGGCATCCGACACATCCGCTACACTGCCAAGGAAGGCTTTTTCATCAACGGGAAAAAACTTTATCTACGAGGAGCCAACCGGCACCAGGCTTATCCCAACGTAGGTGACGCAGCCTCCAATTCCATGCAGGAACGTGAAGTGATTGATTTAAAAAGAGGAGGATACAATGCCGTGCGAGCAGCCCACTACCCTAACGACCCGGCCTTTTTGGAAGCCTGCGACCGCTATGGGCTGCTGGTCGTGGAATGCATTCCGGGATGGCAGTTTTTTAATTCTGATTCAACTTTCATTCGCCGCTTGTTCGAAGTGGGGAAAGGCATGATCCGCCGCGACCGTAACCACCCTTCTGTCGTACTATGGGAAACAGCTCTCAACGAATCCCGCTATCCAGTGTCTCTGGCCAAATCCATCTTCGAGCTCTCTCATGCCGAATATCCCGGTGACCAGATGTACACCGCTGGCGACTACCTGGGGCATACCGATATGGAACCTTTTTACGACGTGTTTTATAAGCAGGTGGCCGGATACCCCAAAAGCGGAGATGTGATGGACAATCAGATGGAAGACATGCTTTCCATCAAGCCTTTATTCTGCCGTGAATGGGGAGACGGAGTAGGTGAAAAACCGCGCGTAAGTCTCAAGGAAAACGAGGAAGAGCAAATGCGTCAGTGCCGGAGCCGTATTGAACAGCTCAACGGAAACGGCTATTTCGACTGGTGCATGCTGGACGCCAATCCCCACATGGCAGGACACTTCGTATGGAGCTACAACGATTATGCCCGTGGAAGTGAAGATGAAACCATGTACAGCGGAGTGGTAGACATGAACCGCTATCCTAAATTCAGCTACTTCATGCTGCAGAGTATGCGTTCTCCAGCCATCTCACAACCTGGTCTATATGAAGGGCCCATGGTATTCATCGCTTCTTACAACGCTTCTGAACAATTTTCTTCCTCCACTACAAATATCATGGTCTTTTCCAATTGTGAAGAAGTTCGTCTCTATCGTAATGGCAAGTTAGCAGGTACACAAACACGAGCAGAAAGGACTCCCCTTTACCACTCGATAGTGGAAAAAGGAGGAAGCCCGGTCTTCGTTTTCAATACCGGAAAATATGAAGCAGGCACTTTAAAGGCGGAAGCATTGATAGGTGGGAAAGTGGTAGCCGTACATCAAGTCACGACCCCAGAAAAGGAAGACCATCTTGTCGTAGAAGCCCGTACGAACGGCATCGTCCCAGTTGCTGATGGTTCAGACATGATTCCGGTCTATGTCACCGTATGCGACCGTAACGGCAGCCGTGTATACAACTCACAGAAAGAAATCACCTTCCAGGTATCGGGTGAAGGCAGTCTGATAGGCGATGGAATTACCCGCATCGGGGTAAACCCGCAAAAAGCGGAAGGTGGAGTAGCTTTCGCATTTGTGCGCACTACCCGAAAGGCTGGCACCATCAAAATAAGAGCTATGGCCGACGGACTCACTCTCGGAGAGACAGAAATCACTACCCAGGCTTTCTGCGGAAAATACCTTCCGGACGGAAACCACCACATGTTCAAAGGACAGGAAGAGGACAATGCCGTAGTAAAAACCAGCTCATGGCAAAAGCGTGTACTGAGCATGCCTCGTTTAAAAATTGCTTCCGTTCAGGTAGAAAGCAGCCAGAAAGGGTATCCTTCCTCACATATCATCGACCAAGATGACCGGAGCTGGTGGATTGCCGGAGACAGCAAACTTCCCCAGACCATTACATTGGACCTGGGCAACCAGACTTACGTCAAGGCAAGCCGCATCGTTTTCCAGAAAGACAGTTCTTCTTACCGTCACAAAGTAGAAACTTCGGAAGACGGTAAGCACTGGCTCACACTATACGAACGTGAATGCACTGGATGGGAATTCAAGCCCATGACCGTAGACAGAGAAATCCGCTATTTCCGAGTCACCATCGAAGGGGTATCGGAAGGACGCGCCGGACTGGGAGAAATTTCTTTATATTAACCTTTTATACGATTATACCAATGAAAATAAAACTAACCCTAGGACTCTGTTGCGCAACACTGGTATTGTCAGCGCAAACCAAACTACCCTCCATTGATACCTTTCCTCAAAAAAAAGATATCTACAAGAAAAGATGGATTGACTTCAACAAGAACGGGAAAAAAGACATCTACGAAGACCCGACACAAGACGTAGAAAAGCGACTGGACGACCTGATTTCACAAATGACCCTCGAAGAAAAGGCCGGGCAGCTGGTTACTTATTACGGGTTCAACAAGGTGCTGGAAGACAGCGTACCAACCCTGGCATGGAAACAAACTGCACTCCGCAATGGAGTCGCCAATATCGACGAACACCTGAATGGAGAAATCTACGACTTGAAACGATTAGTGGCCTGCATGCATGAAACACAACGTTTCTTCGTGGAATATACCCGATTAGGAATCCCGGTAGATTTCTCCAATGAAGGAATCAGAGGGTTATGCGCTCCCAAAGCAACCAGTTTCCCGTCTATGAACGGACTAGGATGTACTTGGGACAAAGAATTAGCTTACCTCCAAGGAGAAATTGAAGGAAAAGAAGCTAGAGTATTAGGATACACCAACGTTTATGCTCCTATTCTGGATGTAGCCCGCGACCAGCGCTGGGGACGATGGGAAGGAAGCATTGGCGAGGACCCGTATCTGGTAGCACGTCTGGGTGTAGAGATGGCCAAAGGTATCCAAAGCCAGAAGGTCGTTTCTACCCCAAAACATTATGTCGGATACGGCGATTGCAAAGCTGCCAGACAATGGGATGCCCGTACCGACCCACACGTCACTCCTTCAGAAATGTATTACATCCATGAATACCCTTTCCGCAAGGTATTCCAGGAAGCCGGAGCATTGGGAGTCATGTGTGCTTACAATGATTACGATGGAGTTCCCATGTCTGGAAACTATCATTATCTCACCGAAGTTCTCCGACAGGAAATGGGGTTCAAAGGGTATGTAGTGTCAGACAGCTATGCTATTGGACGTTTAGCTGGTGTACACAAAGTGGCCGCAGACGAAAAAGAGTCTTGTCTACAAGCCTTAAAGGCAGGATTAAATGTACGCACTGAATTTAACAAACCTGATGATTACACTCGATACATCAAAGAACTTGTTGAAGAAGGAAAACTGCCAATGAAACGAATAGATGAGCTGGTGCGCCAGGTTCTCTACGTCAAGTTCTGGATAGGCCTGTTTGACCAACCTTATATCGGTTCCGGAAAAGATGCCCATACAATCGTTTCTTCCGCCCTTCACCAGGCAACCGCACTAAGAGCCTCACGCGAATGCCTTGTATTGCTTAAAAACGAAAAACAGATGCTCCCATTAGCAGACCAGTACAAACGTATCGCTGTCATCGGCCCTAATGCAAACTCTAAAGGATATGTTCCCACCCATTACGGTCCTCGCGGATTTGATAATTTCATCAGTGTATATGAAGGTCTGAAAAAAGTTTACGAGAAAGACAAAAATATAAGTATCACCTATTCCAAGGGGATTGATTTAGTAAATAAAGGATGGCCGGAGAATGAACTAATTCGTGACACTCTAACTACCGAAGAACAAAAAAGTATTGCAGAAGCAGTACGTATTTCCCAAGAAAGCGATATTATTGTAGCTGTATTGGGAGATGGTTCAAGCACTTCCGGAGAAAGTCGTACACGAAGCAGCTTGGATCTTCCCGGCCACCAAGAAGAACTATTACAAGCACTTGTCAAAACCGGGAAGCCTGTTGTTCTGGTTTTAATTTGGGGACGGCCAACCAGTATCAACTTTGGCAACAAATATTGCCCCGCTGTGTTAGCCGCAGGCTATCCTGGTGCACAAGGTGGACTTGCCATTGCTGAAGCACTAAAAGGTGACTATACTCCAGGAGGAAAATTAAACGGAACCTGGCCGAAAACCGTAGGACAACTTCCTATGAATATTCCAACAAAGCCCAATGCCAACATGGAAGAACTGCACTATCATACGGTGGCCAACAAAGGATTACTTTACTGTTTCGGACACGGACTGTCTTATACACAATTTAAATATGAAAATTTGCACATTGACAGTATCCATACCCATACCGGACACGTACAAGTTTCCTGCAAAATAACTAATACAGGACGTTATGAGGGCGATGAAGTGATACAATTATATGTAAACGATGTCATTAGTTCCACAACGACCTATGAAAAAAACCTTCGCGGATTTGAACGTATCCACCTAAAACCGGGTGAAAGCCGTACCGTACACTTTTCTCTCGTGCCGGATGATTTGATTCTAATCAATGCAAACCACGAAAGAGTAGTTGAACCTGGAGAATTTAAGGTGATGATAGGCAGTTCTTATGAAGACATCCGTTTAACTGGAAGTTTCTATTACAGAAGCACTCAGACGAATCCGACTCATCGAACCAACAAAAAGGAAAAAATCATGAATGATACAGAATTTGTGCAATAATACCAGAAAATAAGATGAAACTAAAATTTTTATTGACATTGTTTCTGATATTTAATATAATAGTCGGAAACAGCCAGACCCTACAGCCCAACTCACAAGTCCGGAAAGTATATGTGATTTTTAAAACACATCTGGATGTCGGATTTACCAATTTGAGTTCAGTGGTTACACAACGTTACATTCACGAATTTATACCTAAGGCTATTAATGTCGCAGAAAAAATGAAATCCGACGGTAGCGGCGACCGTTATGTATGGACAACAGGCTCCTGGCTCATCTGGAAGTATCTTCAAGAAGCATCGGAGGAAGATATCAAACGATTGAACAAGGCCATTCAAGAAGGAGATATTATATGGAATGCGGTTCCATATACTGTGGAGTCGGAAACAATGAACCGAGACTTGTTCAATAGTTGTTTACAGCTTTCAAAAGAATTAGACCGCAAATACGGAAAGCATACGATTGCAGCCAAAATGACCGACGTACCCGGACATACACGAGGTATCATAGCTCCACTGACCAATGCCGAAATACGCTTTCTCCATATCGGAGTCAATTCAGCCTGCCCCGTTCCTGATGTTCCTCCATTTTGCCGCTGGAAAGATTCGGAAGGCAACGAATTAATTCTTGCTTACCAGCAAGACTATGGAGAAGAGACCTTACTTCCAGACGAAAAGACTGTGATCTCAATCAACTTTACAGGAGACAATCATGGTCCTCATCAATATGAAGATGTAAAACGAATCTATGCAAATATTCGTAAACGTTACCCTAATGCGGAAGTCATAGGAGCTTCCTTAAACGATGTAGCTGAAATCCTTTGGAGTATGCGTAATGATTTGCCGATTATTACTTCTGAAATAGGAGATACTTGGATTTATGGTTATGGAGGCTCTCCTATACGCATGGCTAAATATCGAGTACTTTCCCATCTTTTCTCAAGATGGGAGAAGGAAGGTAAATTCAAGGGATACGAAAAGGGGAAATTGAATTTTGTGGCCGAGTTAGGATTGATAGCGGAACATACCCAAGGGATAGACGTAAAAAATCACCTGCGTCATTGGGATGCGTACAATATGGAAACATTCAGAGCTTTTCGTGCAGCAGAATTATTCAGCAAAGCAGAACAGTCATGGAAAGAAATAGATGCCTATATAGGGAGTGCCATAACTTTATTACCGCCTTCCTTGCAAAAAGAGGCAATAGAAGAAGTCGCGAAAGTAGACCAAATCTCTTTAAAGGACATCAAAGAGAACACTACTTTGACTGACTGGCACCAATCATTAATGAAAGGATTTCAGATTACAGGTTTATCCTATCAAATGTTTAACCAAAAAGATTATGACAAATTTCAAAAGAACTATATGCGTACACGTCCGGAGTGGGGAATAGCGGATCTCGGAAAACCTGGATTGGAAAATTCAGAAGCCATAAGTGCTACTCTTAACGCACAAATCACAAAGCAATCTACTACTAAAGAAAAAGAAGGAATACGTACCGTGTCTGAATTGAAATTTCCATTTTATCCTGAACTACCTTCAGGCGTATATCCCGAACGTATACAAACCGAAACATGGATTTCAAACAATGGAAAACAAGCAGAAGTATCATGTACTCTTTTCCGCAAACCCGCAGTACGCCTGCCTGAAGCCTACTGGCTCTCATTCAATGCAGATAATATCATTTCCATTATTGCAGAAAAAACCGGTGAAAGAGTAGACGTAATGGACGTAGTAGAAAAAGGTAACCGGCAGATGCATGGGATAGACCGGTACATCGACCTCGTTACCACTACGGGAACTTACCGTATATGGAGCAAAGAAGCCTTTCTTGTCAATATAGGAGAAGCTGACGGACTCAATTACTCCACCAGTTATCCCGATATACGGAACGGCATTCATTTCAATCTAAGCAATAACTTATGGGGGACTAATTTCTCTATGTGGTGGGAAGGTTCCATTACATTCCATTTCAAAATTGAAAAACTAGATAATAGTTTCATGTAAGGTCATTAAAAAACACCGACAATAGCGAAATTCCATCAATCATAATATCCCGCTTTTGTTTTTATAAAAAGTCTCAGCACATTTCCCAATTTGTCCTTGAATATTCTCTGTTTCACAGT
>MNQS01000140.1 GCA_001915545.1 Bacteroides sp. 43_108
TTTTTTATTAACCATCAAAATTCAAATTATTATGAACTATTCCGATTTTATTTACGATTTCAATCTCTATTTGTGTGAGAGATTCGGTTACAGAAACTGTTGTTCCGTTATGCACAACGCCAACGGAATTTGTGTTTCTGTCCATGTAGGCGAAATGGATTTATACATCCGTTTCTGGGAATACAGTTGTGGTGTTGGCAGCATCCCCGACTGGAGTATTATCATTGTACGCAGCAATTTCAAACGAAACCAACAGGAAAATCTGAAGGACCTTGCCAGATTCTTCAAGGAGTACGCCCCACGCTATGGTTACAAATACCTCTGCACCGAAGATGACGACTACAAGTATTATCAGACTCTTGGTCTGAAACTTATCCACAGAGGATTTTTCAGACAATATAATTATGGGTTGCCGTTGAAGGAGTTGGAGGTGTAATATTGATTTTTTTATGGAGGAGAGGGAAATCCTCTCCTTTTATTTTGTAAACCTTTACTTATCGTTAATAGAGGGATAAAATATCGTTGTTATTCGATATTATCCAGTCCGAATTTTTACATAAAGTAAAGAACAAACTACTTCATTTGGGACTTATAGTCCATATATGTCTTCCCTATTAACTGTACCTCCTTACTGATCGTATTTTTAAGTATTGCCTTGGTTATGTTTTGTGCATCAATTTTAAATTGTTTCATTTCTGTATGATTCTCGTATTCAAACTTGATTTCTTTAATCTTGATATTTCCGCAATCTGTTTTTATAAAAGCATCGTCAAATGGAAATATATAGTCTTTATTTTGTTGACAATTTTCAGGTAATTCTTCTTCTAATTTCTGTATATCTGCAATAATCTCATCTTTTGCATTTCTAATCTTATTTTCTTTAGTTGTTAAAGGAATATGGGTTGAATTAATCCATTTGTTGCTACTAGGCGAAAAACTCAAACAATCCAGTCGTTTCTTATATAATTGGATATTAAAATCATGTGCTTTAGCCCAATCTTCATCAACCAGAAAAAGTCTATGTCTAGCAGAACTATCAATAGTTAATGTGGTTTCAGCAACAATAGCCTCTCCCTCTTCTGGTTCCCTTAATTCCATTAAATCAATCCCGTAATGCGCACCAAATTTCTTTGCACCTTCTTGATATCCCTTCTTAGTAACCATTATGCCTTTTACATCTTCCAAATCATAAAGGACCCCAAAAAAGTCTCTCACTTTACCAATAGATACCGTGTGGTTATAATTCTTACATTCTATTACAATCTTAAATGTAGTATTATCATATTGATACTCCCAGTACACATCTATTTGATGCTTCTGACCTGACTTTCCCATCAATTTCACATTATGCCTAACCTCTATATTCTTTACATACAAATTCTTCAAAATCTCATTATAAATTTCTTGAGTAAATTTCTCATATTCAATATTATCATTCATAAAAATCAATTTTAAGATTGTCTATACTTCAAAAGTAAACAATTTGTCTTAATCAAAATCTCTTAGATGCATTGTTCTCGGCCATAATACCGTAAAAATTGAATTATACGCAATAAAAATTCCTTCTACAGCTAATTATTAATAAAAACTCAATTGCTCTTTTAGGCAAAAGGATTATATTTGTATAATTGTTAATTAAACGATGATATATGTCCAATAAAAAAATAAACCGAATCAAAGTGATGCTAGCCGAGAAGGAAAAGACCAATAAATGGCTGGCAGAGCAAGTGGGGAAAGATCCTGCTACCATCTCCAAATGGTGTACCAATACGGCACAACCTAGTTTGGAAATGCTACTTCAAATAGCTAAAGTACTTAACGTGGAGGTTAAGGACTTGCTCAGAGAGTCTGATGAATAAGATTTCTATATACTAAGTATTCTCAAATAAATGCAGAATGTCTGCATTCTTAATTTAAACCTTTGCTTATGATATTCTCATATAGAGTAAGCTAAATTCAAAATTGATTTTATGAACAAACAACAACTTGCCAATAAGATATGGGCATCTGCCAACAAGATGCGTTCCAAGATAGAAGCCAACGAATACAAGGATTATATTCTTGGCTTGATTTTCTATAAATTCCTGTCAGACAACGAAGTGAACTATCTGAAAAGTATCGGATGGACCGACGAAGATTTAGTGACACTTGTAGAAGATCATGATAATCAGGAAGCAGTTATGATGATGGAATATTGCAGAAACAACATCGGCTACTTCATTGAATACAAAAATCTGTTTGGCACCTGGCTGAAGCCCAATTCTGAATTTAGTGTGGCCGATCTGAGCGGAGCACTTAACAGCTTCGACCGCCTGATTAGTCCTAATTACAAACATGTCTATGAAAACATCTTCAAGACATTACAGGCCGGATTGAGTAAATTGGGCGAAAATACCGCATCTCAAACACGTGCACTGAAGAATTTGATCAAACTGATAAAAGATATACCTACCGATGGAAGCCAGGACTATGACGTGCTGGGGTATGTATATGAATACCTTATCAGTAACTTTGCAGCCAATGCCGGTAAAAAGGCCGGAGAGTTCTATACGCCTCACGAGGTGGCTATACTGATGTCTGAAATTGTGGCTGAACACCATAAGGACAAAGACAAAATTGAAATTTATGACCCTACAAGCGGTTCAGGTTCTTTGTTGATCACTATCGGTAAATCGATTGGACGCCATATCGAAGACAAGAACAAGGTGAAATATTATGCTCAGGAATTGAAGGAAAACACTTACAACCTGACCCGTATGAACTTGGTGATGCGTGGTATCAAACCGGATAATATAAATACCCGCTGTGCCGACTCTCTGGAAGAGGACTGGCCTTTGCAGGCTGACGGTGGAGACATCGGAAAACCGCTTTACGTGGATGCTGTTGTCAGCAATCCTCCTTATTCGCAACAGTGGGATGCCAACGACCGTGAACTGGATGCACGTTTCAAGGATTATGGTGTAGCTCCTAAAAGCAAAGCTGACTACGCCTTTTTGCTTCATGAGCTCCATCACCTTAAACCGGACGGAATCCTGACGATTGTGCTTCCTCACGGGGTTCTCTTCCGTGGTGATGCTGATGAAAATAGTGAAGGAGAAGGCAAAATCCGTCGTAACCTTATTGAGAAGAACAACATCGATGCCATTATCGGACTGCCTGCCAATATTTTCTTTGGTACAGGTATTCCTACCCTCATTATGGTGCTCAAACAGCATCGTGACAATGACGACGTGCTGATTATCGATGCCTCTAAAGGTTTTGTCAAGGAAGGAAAAAACAACAAGTTGCGCGAATGTGATATTAAACGTATTGCCGATACGGTACGCGACCGCAAAACGATTCCCGGATATTCCCGTATAGTGTCCCGTGATGAAATCCGTCAAAACGGTTACAATCTGAATATACCGCGTTATGTAGATTCCAGCGACCCTGTTGAGAAGTTCGACATCTATGCCACCATATTCGGAGGCATTCCTCACAGTGAGATTAACGAACTTCAAAAATATTGGGACACATTTCCTTCTTTGCGCGAGGAGTTGTTTGTAGCAGATGCAGACAAACCTTATTCTCAGTTGAAGACCGAAGATACTCAATCGGTTATAGAACAGAATGCAGACGTAAGAGCTTTCCAGCAGAGGTTTGCACAGGCTTTTGAAGGTTTTGCCGATAGTGTTCATCATCGGCTGATTGATCAGATAGCGACTGCAAATCCCCAAAAAGAGTTGGATGCTATTTCCGATGATATTTTTGCCCGTTTGCATGGGATGCTTCTCATCGACCGATATGCAGCCTATCAAGCATTGGCTGACAACTGGCAGGGTATTACCAACGACATTGAGACCATACAGCAGGAAGGTATTGAAGCGGTAAGAGTGGTAGAACCTGCTTATAAACTGGTAAAGAAAGGCGACGAAGAAATTGAAGTGCCGGATGGTTTGAAAGGCCGCATCATTCCTTTTGAATTGGTACAACAAGAAAAATTTCAGGACGATTTGAAAGCGATTGCCGATTTGCAGATGCGAGTAGAAGACATCTCCAGTGAACTGGATGAAATCCGTGAAGGTTTCTCGGAAGAGGAGTCTGAGGCCTATTTGGATAGTGAAAAGGAAAATGCCTTTGATAAGAAAGCCATTACTGCGGGAGCAAAAGCCAAAAAGGATGCGGTGGAAGCGGAAACTAAAGAGAAACTGAAGAAAATTGTCAAACTCTGGGAGGAACAGAAAAACAAGAACAAACAAATTAAGGAGGCCAAGCAGACTCTTATTGACAAAACGGTAGAAACTATAAATAGTCTTTCTGACGAAGATATTTCTCTGTTCCTGCATAGAAAATGGATTGATCCTATTATCAAAGGTATTGATGAAACGCTCGCTGAGGTTTTATCTACTTTTGAAAATAAAGTGCTTGCATTAGGAAAGAAGTATGCTATAAGCTACAAGCAGTTGAATGATGATTTGGGAAAATACCAAAAAGAATTGTCCGGTCTTATTGGCGAACTGACTGGAGATGAGCTTACTATATTAGGACTTAATGAGTTGATTAATGGTGGAAAGGAGTAAATGTATGAATGTGCCGGAGATAAGATTTAAGGAGTTCTGTGATTACTATAGTGATATCCTTCTTGAGAAGTGCCTATCAGTTAGTAACAAAAAAAATAATAAGTTAGAATATAAAAAGGAAGACGCACTTTCTGTTTCTGATGAATTTGGCGTTGTTAATCAGATAGAGCATTTGGGTAGAAGTTATACAGGGTACAATATATCCACTTATAAAATTTTGAACAAAGGGCAGATAGTTTATACAAAGTCTCCCCTAAAGTTAAAGCCTTTTGGAATAATTAAAGTAAATAAAAACAAACCAGGAATAGTTTCAGTTTTATATGCAATATACGATGTTAAAGAGGGCTTCGATCCTAACTATATCAGTGTTTACTTTGAGCCTAATTTCAGACTTAATAAATACCTTCTACCTCTCATAAATAAAGGTGCAAAAAACACTATTAATATTAGTGATGAAACGGCTCTATCTGGTGAAGTGCATTTTCCATTATCTTATACAGAACAACAAAAGATAGCATACTATTTCCAATCATTAGACTCATTAATTCAAACCACTTCAAAGAAACTTGCGTCTTTAAAACGAATAAAGGCGGCAAGTTTACAATCTATGTTCCCACAAGAAGGAGAAACTGTACCTAAAGTAAGATTTAAAGGATTTGAAGGAGAATGGGATTTCGTCACAGCTGGCGAAGTGTTTAGAACAACAAACGTAAGAAATCGTCCTGATTTACCCGTTTTATCAGCTACTCAAGATAAAGGAATGGTTAAAAGAAGTGATATTGGATATCAGGTATTTCATGATAAATCAAATGAAACGACATATAAGCATATTTTACCAGGCCAATTTATTATACATCTGAGATCATTTCAAGGAGGATTTGCTCATTCTAATATTGAAGGAATTGTATCTCCTGCATATACTGTAATGGAATTCAAAAATAAGGAATTTCATTATGATTATTTCTGGAAATATATTTTTACATCTAAAGGATTTATAAAACGATTAGAACTTATTACTTACGGGATTAGAGATGGCCGTACAATAAGTTTTGATGAGTTTAAAGAGATGAATTTTTTTATACCTTCAAAATTAGAACAACAAAAAATCGCATCCTATTTCTGTAATCTAGATAAACAAATCTCTCTCCAAACCCAGCGCCTTGAAAAGCTAAAACAAATCAAGGCAGCTTGTCTGGATAAAATGTTTGTATAAATATCATTCAAACCTTTAATGGAATAAATATGGATACTATAAACGACATACAATATTTCGTCAAGGAAAGTCAGTTTGAACAAGCTTTGGTTGACCTTCTTCCCCATCACGGTTGGGAAAAGGAAGTAATCGTACAACCCACAGAAGAAGATTTAATTCAGAACTGGGCAAAAATTCTCTTTGACAACAACCGAGACATCAATAAATTAGGCAATTATCCGCTTACCGCAAGTGAAATGCGCCAAATCATTGATCAGGTAAATCTGTGCGACAGCCCATACGCCATGAATATGTTTATCAATGGCGGACAGGTATGCATCAAACGCGACAATCCTGCCGATACAAACAATTACGGCAAAGAAGTCTATCTGAAGATTTTCGATGCACGCGAAATCAGTGCCGGACAGAGCCGCTACCAGATTGCCCGCCAACCTCGTTTCAAGGCTTCACACCCATTGGGCGGTGACCGACGGGGTGATGTGATGTTGCTCATCAATGGGATGCCGGTGATCCATATCGAACTGAAACGTTCCAAAGTAGATGTAAGTCAGGCTACCTTTCAGATTAAGCGTTATACTCACGAAGGTGTATTCGGCAACGGTATCTTCAAGATGGTACAGATTTTCGTGGCCATGACTCCGGAAGAGACACTCTATTTCGCCAATCCGGGCAAAGAAGAGAATTTCAAGCCGGAATTCTACTTCCATTGGGAAGACTTTAACAATACTGTCATACGAGACTGGAGGCGAATTGTGTCCGATTTGCTCAGTATTCCTATGGCACATCAGCTAATCGGTTATTATACCATTGCCGACGATAAGGATAAGACACTGAAAGTACTTCGCAGCTATCAGTATTTTGCAGCTAGTAAAATTAGTGATATAACACATAAAACCAACTGGGATACTCATCAGCATCGTGGCGGATATGTGTGGCATACCACCGGTTCCGGAAAGACCATGACCAGTTTCAAGTCTGCACAGCTCATTGCCAATTCCGGCGATGCCGACAAAGTCGTATTCTTATTAGACCGCATCGAACTGAGCGTGCAATCGTTGGACGAATATCGTGGATTTGCGGGAGAAGACGAAGCTATTCAGGATACGCAGAACACAGCTATCCTGTTGAGTAAGCTCAAAAGTACAGATAACGACGACCGACTGATTGTGACCTCTATTCAGAAGATGTCGAACATCAAAGCAGGGAAAGATATTTCGCAAGATGACATTGATTTGATAGATCGTAAACGACTGGTATTTATCATAGACGAATGTCATCGTAGCGTGTTCGGCGATATGCTGATAGGTATCAAGAATACCTTCAAAAGAGCCCTGCTTTTCGGTTTCACGGGAACACCAGTCTTCAAAGAAAACGCCAAGCATGAAATCATGACCGAAACCATATTCGGCGACATGATTCATAAATACACCATCGCCAACGGAATCCCTGATCACAACGTATTGGGATTCGATCCGTATATGGTGAGAACCTACGAAGACAATGAGCTTCGCGAAAAAGTGGCATTCTCCCAACTGAAGGTAAACAGCATCGAGGAGATTGAAAATGACGAACAGAAAATGTCTATTTACAACAGGTTCATGAATAAACTGAAGATGCCGGACACTTATAAGGAAGGAAATGAAACCTTACACGGAATAGAACATTATCTGCCTAAAGACTTGTATCAGCAGCCTGTTCATCACCAGACTGTCGCAGCCGACATCGCAAGTGGAAGGGATAAACTGAGCAAGAACGGTAAATTCCACGCAATTCTGGCTACAAAGAATATACCTGAGGCAATAGCTTATTATCGGATATTCAAGGAGCAATATCCTTCCCTGAATGTGGTAGCCGTATTCGACAACAACATAGACAATTCTGATGGCGGAATTGCCAAGGAAGATGCCTTGCTGGAGATGCTGGATGACTATAACCGGAAATATGGAACAACATTCCAGCTTTCCACATATGCCAAATACAAAAAGGATGTGGCCAAAAGACTGGCACACAAGAAGCCTTACCTCAATATAGAACATGATCACGCACAGCAGATAGACCTGCTTATTGTGGTCTCACAGATGTTGACAGGTTATGATTCCAAATGGGTAAATACGCTGTATGTGGATAAGGTAATGAAATATGTGGACATTATCCAGTCGTTCTCACGCACCAACCGCCTGTTTGGTCCGGACAAGCCTTTCGGCATTATCCGCTATTACTCTTTCCCTTACACCATGGAGCAGAATATCAACGATGCACTCGATGTATATGTGGATAGGCCGTTAGGTGTTTTTGTCGATAAACTGGAAAGCAATCTGACAAATATCAACCAGAAGTTCTTGCACATAAGGGATATATTCCAGGCACAGAAAATCGAAAACTTTACCAAATTGCCGGAATCAAGAGAAGACAGGAATATGTTTGCCAAAGATTTCAGCCAGATGACCCATCTGCTGGAAGCAGCCAAGCTGCAAGGATTCACATGGGATAAGGATGAATATGAGTTCCAGCATGGCGATACCTATACCTACGTCAAAATGGAACTGGACGAACAGACTTACCTTATTCTGCTGCAACGATACAGGGAACTGTTTGAAGGTAATGGAGATGGCAGTACGGAAGGAAATGATTTTGACTATCCTATTGATACCTATATCACAGAAACAGGTACGGGTACGATCGATGCCGAATATATCAACTCCAAGTTTGTGAAGTTCATCAAGAACCTCTACATGTCCGGTCCGGGAAGCGAACTGACCAAAGAAGCCTTTAAAGAGTTGCACAAAACCTTTGCTTCTCTATCACAAAAGGATCAGCGTACGGCAATGATTATCCTACACGACCTGCAAAGTGGAGATTTACACCTGTCGCCGGGTAAAACGATCTATGATTATATCGCAGAATACCAATTCCGCGAATTGCACAAACAAGTAATGATTTTGGCCGAAGCTACTGGTATAAACGCCAGTCAACTGGAGCACATCATGAGTCGTAATGTAACGGAACAGAATCTGAATGAGTTCAGTCAGTTTGACAATTTGAAACTGACATTGAACATGGCCAAAACTCGTGAGTTCATTGCCAAAGTAGAAGGTACAGAAGTTCCGGCTCGTCTGGTTATTCCCAAGGCAGACAAATTATTTCGAGAGTTTATTTTAGACAGCAGTTGTAGAGAACGTATTCTGAAAGCGTACTTGAACATAGAGGAGAATTATCAATCCGAAGAAGAACAGGTGCCGCAAGACGAAGACGTTATTACAGACGAAGTACAGCATGTAGACGTGGCCGTCATAAAAGATAATATCCGGAGCATTCTGAAAACAACTTTGACCGCAGTGCTTCCACAAATGCGTCCTATCGACGAGATTATAGACAGCGTATTCTATGTAACAGACACACCGTCAATTGACTCTTTGGACAATGTAGGCATTTTTATCCAGCGGGCATTTACAAATCTATACGGTAAGAGAGCAACCATCGTAGATAAGTTTGTTGCATTTAATTTATTAGTCACCAAGTTTGAGGCATATCTGAAGAAATTGTATTATCTGATGAAAGGCCATGAAGTTCCTGCCCAAAATCCCGGTGAAGATGTAACTTGGAAAAACGTGATTTATGCTCATAAATGTCTGTGGAATCTGAAATACAGCACGGATGAAGGAAAGCAGCAGCTATATCAATACCTCATGCTCATTAAAGGTTGGAGAAACAGTGAATCACATATTTCTCCTACAGCTTCAGAACAGGAAGTTGACACTGCAATCAGCATCATCCTGACCATGTATTTCTATGCTACAGGTTCTTCTATTACAGATTTGGAAATGAATGGACATGAAATACAAAAGTCCGAAAGTGTTCACAAAGAAAATTCTTATTTCCATAAAGTAATTCAGTTGCATCCATATTATAATGAAGAAAATGATGACCAACAACTGGTCGCTGAAGCGAACGTAAAGGATTGGCCAGAAGAAAAACGAATCGCAACTCTGAAAAAGAGCATTTGCCAGCTTATTGGATATGAACCTAAAAGGTCACCTTTGAGCAAGCAAAGACATTGGATTGCGATTTATCGTATAGCAGCAGATAAGGGATTTATCATAGAAGGTGATTTTGCTTATTTCAAAAGAATCATTGATGATATGCAAATAAGTAATCTTCCTGTTCCTCTTAAAATAGAATTGCTACAAAGCTCCATCAAAGATGTGTATGCAAAAGATATTGAAGATTGGACAGACGATAACCTTAGTGGCAAAAAACTAGCGGAGTATGAAGATATTAAGAAATGTGCTGATGCGTTTGCCAAGATTGTAGGAAATAATATTAATACGAAATAAGACGATTATCATGAAACATATATCAATCCGTGTGCCTTGGCACGATAATAAATGGAATGGAACTATTTGTCAATGTCCGAAAAATAATCCATTCTGCATGATGCTTCACAATATATCTGAAAGAAAAGATGAGAACAAAGAAGAAACTTATGCAGGAAAGGATTGGAATTCTCTCAAGCAAGATCAATTACCTGCTTGTGTTGGCGAGAATGGTGGTTTTATGAATGAGAAGCCATATAAAAGAATCTTCAAACATGTTTATGCTTTTGGAGAGACTCCACATGCAAAGCTCTTACCTACAACAATAGAACTCAAACCATATAGCTTTTTTGGAATACCTTTCCGATATCTATCTCGTGATTATCAGGAAGAACTGAATCATAAATATCCGAATATGTCTGATGATGAAACTGCACCGTTTCCTACATCTTGGGTATATGGAAAAGAGAGACAGTTTGAAATATTAAATCACTTTAGATTAAATATAGAAGCTGGCACTTCACTCGGAGTTTTCTATTGCAAAAGTGGTAATCCAATTGATGAAGATGCAAAATTAATCGTTGGTATAGGTGAAATTACTAAAGTTTTACCGCTACAAACATATGAGACAACAACTGATTATACATATCCTTTTTGGGATTTGATTTTTGAACATGGTATAAGAACTGATTTGAAGAAGTCAAAAGGATTTCTTTTGCCATATCATGAATATATGTCACTTGATGAAGACTATG
>MNQS01000141.1 GCA_001915545.1 Bacteroides sp. 43_108
GTTCAAATGGAATAAAGAGTGCTTTAAATTATACGCTTCGTTTTGTGAAATGAACTTTTCATTTTGAAACGCGCGAACATTTCGATTTGCGGATTATACCATAGATTATGCACTGTAAAAAATGCTGATCAGATTATTGTAATGAAAGGAGGACGTGTTATAGAGCATGGAACACATAAGGATCTAGTTGATAGAAGAGGTGCGTACTATACTTTAGTAAAAAATCAACTTAATTTAGATATTTGAAAAATTTAGTTTATGGATCGTGGTAAATCGGACAATATAGAATTAAGAAGCGAAGAAGTTCAAGAGTTGATGGGGCATGTACCACCATTAATTTTACGTATTGGCATTAGTATTACTGTTGCTTTTGTCTTTGTGTTTCTATTGGTTGGTTGTATCATGAAATACCCTGAAGTATTAAGTGTTGATGCTAAGTTTATAACCGATGAAAGTGTTGCTGACATAAAGGTTCCTTGTGATGGAGTTTTGATAAAGTTGTTGAAAAATTCAGAAACAGATGTATCTTGTGGAGATACAATAATGGGTATTGAGCATTATTCTATTCCGTATAATAATTTGGATACTTCTTATGTTGTAGCCACGACTGATGGTGTTGTTTATAAAACATCATTTTGTCTTTTAAATGAACGTGTAAATAAAGGTACTTGTTTATTTGTAATTAAAAAAACTAGTGCTTTAAAAAATATATATTGTATAGCGTATGTTTCATGCAACGATATTGGCAAGATTGAAAAAGGGCAAAGGGCTGAAGTTTTAGTTGAATCAGTCGTACTCAAGATGCACGTAAACAATAAAACATTGGTACCCATGCATAACGGTATGTATCAAGTAGAACTTGTACAAGATAAAATTGATGACGAAGTGTCTCCTTTTATTTTATCTGAAAGAAAATGTAGTGCAAAAATTGAGGTTGCAGATGAAACTATATTCGAAAGATTTTTCGTAAAACGTTTTAAACAAATGTTTCTCAAAAATAAATAGTCTTTAAAATGGATATTTTGAAAAAGTATAATTATTTGATTGTGGGATCTGGACTCTTTGGAGCTACATTTGCTTGGTGTGCAATGAAGGTTGGAAAGTCGTGTTTGGTAATCGATCGGAGACCAAATCTTGGCGGTAATGTATATTGTGAAAATATAGAAGGCATCAATGTGCATAAATACGGTCCACATATTTTTCATACATCTGATAAGCAGGTTTGGGATTTTGTCAACTATTTTGTCGATTTTAATCGCTTTACACTTAACACATTGGCAAATTATAAGGGTGAGATATATAATTTGCCCTTTAATATGAATACATTCTATGGAATGTGGCATACAAAGACGCCGGCAGAAGCTCAAGCTGTAATAGAAAAACAACGCTTCAAAGGTATAATTGGCAATTTGGAGGAGCAGGCTTTATCGCTTGTCGGTCGTGACATATACGAAAAACTTATAAAAGGATACACAGAAAAACAGTGGGGTAGGCCATGTAAAGATTTGCCATCATTCATAATACGTCGTTTACCGGTAAGATATGTATATGATAATAATTATTTTAATGACCTGTATCAAGGAATTCCAATTGGTGGATATAACAGGTTGATTGAAGGTTTGTTAAAAGGTGCTGACACAAAAACAAATATTGATTTTTTTGACGGGTTGCATAAAAGCTGGAGAAATATTGCGGATAAGCTAGTCTACACTGGTAAAATGGATGATTTCTATGAGCATAAATATGGTAGACTTCAATATAGGTCTCTGAATTTTGAAAAGGAAATATTGGATGTTCCAAACTATCAGGGGGCTGCTATTGTGAATTATACAGATAGCGACACTCCTTTTACACGAATTATTGAACATAAGCATTTTGAATGTTTAGGTGATGAAGTTTACAATATTCCGAAGACAGTAATAACACGTGAGTATCCATCAAAGTATGTTGATGGCTGTGAGGCTTATTATCCAGTAAATGATGTTGAGAATAACAATTTGTTTGCTGAATATAAAAAACTCGCAGACAAAGAAATGGATATCATCTTTGGCGGGAGACTTGCAGAATATAGATATTATGATATGGATGGTGTAATCAGAAGTGCATTGGATAAATGGGAGAACATAAAAAGTAAACTATAAAATTAAAATACTATGGATAATGGATGTTTTGAATGCAACAATGTAATGCATAACAATTGTGTAGTTTTTACTACACATAAATTGAATGTAGATATTATTAATTATTTGTTATATATTAAAGACGAAATTCGCGGAATTATGGATCTGCTAATTCTTTATGATAATTCTGTTAATCCTATAATCGGAAGTGATTATCCTGATTTCAATTTCTGTTTTTTTAATTCCGAAAAGCTTAATGGATTTTTCCATCAAAATAATAAACTTTTACCGAATACATTAATGCCATTAATTGAATGTTCAAATAAATATCATTATAAACATTACCTGTTAATGGAAAACGACATAATCTTAAATGGTAGCTTTAGGAGTTTTGTTGAAAAAATTAATATTGACGATAATGTGGATTATATACATATTGCCAGCGATATTGAAGGTGGTCCGGAGAAGCATTGGCCTATAAAATATATTAGAAATAATCCCTTTGATAATTTATATTTTGCTTGGTGTCAGCTATTCTATATAAGCCGAAAGCTCTTGCAGGAAGCCGAAATATTTATTAAAGTAAATGATTCATTTCACTATGAATTTTTACTTCCTACTATTGCATACGATGGAAAGTTCATCGTGCGACAATTTGAAAATTTAGGTTACAATTTTCAAATTTCATGGGGACCTTCTAAGAAGTATGAGTATAAATACATTTATGAAAAAATGAAGAATACTTTTTATCATCCTATAAAGAATCTTGGTATAGTGGATTTTGTACATACCAAAAGATTTGAATGATTTTTTGAATTTTGGCTTTTATTTTATTAGTTATGAAACAGGTTTTGTTATTTCTTTGCGGAAAAACGGATGATTGCGCAATAGATCAGTTCTTGAAACTGAAAAATATTGGAGATAAATGTAAGTTAGACGTTTTTTTTCTGTATCATCAAAAAGACACATGTGTCCCAATGATAATACATAATTATCCTCATTATATATTCCAATCCGATATTTTGTTTTCTATGGGATATAAGCCTATATCAGATAGTTTGATTCCTGGTAGTAATCACTTTCCATTGTTGAAGTTTTATAAAGAATTTCCACAATATGATTATTATTGGTTAGTGGAGGATGATGTCCGTTTTACAGGAGATTGGAGTGATTTTTTCGATGCTTTTGAGATGGATAATTCTGATTTTATATCTTCATATTTAAGAAAATATGCTGATGAACCCGATTGGCCCTGGTGGGGAAGTTTGAAAAATTGTGGAACAGGTGTGGAAACGTGTGATTTGGTACATACTTTTAATCCTATTTATAGAATATCAAATAGAGCCTTGGAACGTGTTGACAAATGCCTGAAGGATGGTTGGAGCGGACATCATGAGGTTTTATTTCCGACTCTTCTTGCAATGAGTGGTATGAGTGTGCGGGATTTCAATGACGGGAAATCAATGTTTTATTTTAATGAGACATTTTCACATCTCCCTTTAAAACCACAGAATGTACGACATAATGTACTTTACCATCCGATAAAAGAAAAGTATTTGAGGAATTTGCGTAAACTCAAGCAAAACTGTGTGATTTCTGCAGTTGGAAATAACAGCCTTCATGAACAATGGATTTCTAATGGGGCAGATAGTAATTTCGATATTCATTTGATAGTATATGACTGGTCATATAATAAATGGTATAATGGTGTGGATTTTATCAGTTATAGAAAAGGCTATAAGATGAAACTGGTATATGACTATTTATTGTCGCATCCAGAATATATAGAACATTACGACTACTTTTTTATTTTGGATGATGATATTTCTACAGATGCAATCGGCATTGAAAAATTTTTCAGACTTATGAAAAAATATCAACTTGAGATAGCTCAACCTGCATTGAAAGAGTCTTATTATACTTATCCGCAGACTTTGAGAGACAAAATGTGTGCGTTGCGCTACACTAATTTTGTAGAAATTATGGCTCCTTGTTTCTCGCGTCAAGCATTAAAATTTGTATTGGAAACATTTAATGCCAATGAAAGTGGTTGGGGAATAGAATACCATTGGCCTTTTCTTATAAATTCAAATAAAAAGGATATTGCGATAATTGATTCCGCTTCAATGGTGCACACACGTCCGATTCAGTCTTTTAGTGAAAGAAATTATCGTGATTTGTATGAGTACCTGAACAACAATAATTTAACCAAAGATATAACCGAATACGATGCTGTTCCATTTGATGAAAGCCAATATTCGTGTAAGGCAGAATTTAATGAAGAGAGGGCTGCACTAAAAAATAGTCTTTTAAGCTTGAAGGAATATGCTTGTAAGATTGTTAATAAACTTTCTTCTTCATGTAGAATAAGTATGAATGGAACTGTTGGTATGGCTTTGTATTTGGCTTTGTATTCGCGAATATCAGAAGATAAAAAGTTCGCAGATTGGGCTTTGCATATTATTGAGAGAGAAGGTATGTTTCTTGATAGAATAAAAAATGACATGAGCTTGTTTAGCGGTCTGCCTGGTTTTTGTTGGAGCATTGAATGGTTGGCTCAGAATGGATTTATATATAACAATACATCCGAAATACTTGATGAGATTATACCGTTAGTAAATGAGACAGCAGTGAAGCAACTTGATTCTTTCTCTGAAAATCAATTGAAAGAACTTGGATTATATTATGAGTTAAGATGTAAGAATATCGAAAATAATCGTTATGATTCTTTTGTTGAAGAAGAGCATATATTGAAGTCTATATACGATAGACTTCATGACGAGTCGTATGTTAAGAACGTATATAGTAATGGTTTGGACAAGGCTCTTATATGGTTGTATTCTTCTTTTTGGAATGAATTCAATATTTTTGACGATTCTTCGTTGGATGACAGTTGGAGCCTTATGAATACAATATATGAAACTTATGTAAACTTAGATGCTCAAAACTCAAACATATATACTTGAAATAATGATATGATTTAAACTCTATAAAATTTGCACCGGAGAGGAAAAACGTGTATGCTTCATCTCAGACACTTAGCGTTTGTATTGTAATAATGATTTGCAAGAAATATTTTAAAGTCCTAAAATTGCAGACGTAAAACATCTCATAAAGGTTAAAAATAAAAAGTGTTGGGCCTTAGGTTTTAAAAGAATGTTAGTGAATAAGTGAGGCCTTATGAATTTTGATTGTTGCAAAGACGTCATAGGTGAAATTTGATGTGTGAAAATGAATTTATTGTGAGATATGGGAGATGTGCGTATCTTTAGGTTGTTGTATTAGTTGGTCTGTAGCAGGTGATTCTGCTTTAGAACTGGACAATATTTAAAGTATGACAAAAGGTACACAAACCTGTTAAGATATTAGTCTGTTAGATGCTTATCCGATTTTTAGGTTTACAGATACGTTAAACCCTTTCCATATCTATTTTTACCTTGTTTTATATGTACTTTTCTTGCTTGCTAGGGTAAGATGTTTGGTGAATAAAATTTTGAAATCTTTAGTACATGTGTTCTCTAAGAATATTATACAATTGGGATTTATTGTATTATTTGTTTGTGATAAATTGTTATTACAAATTATGTGTTACATGCTTTTTTGTTCTTGATTATTAGTGAGTTATAATGTGATGTGTAATATTGGTTTTGTTGGACTTTGAGAAATAGCTAATATTGCATCAAGAAAAATAATGCAGAATTAAGTTATGGAAACAATCTTTGTAATGTGTTTTGCATATACAATGATTATCACATACTGGTTTTGTTTCTTTTTTGTTAGATTTAAATATAATGGTTGTATTTATTGATACGTTAGCCTTTGTTTTGATCTTGTAAATTATAATTAACACAAACATAAAGTAATGAAAATATGAACTTGTTCAGTTTAAAATTTAGGTTTTTGGTAGTGTGTGTATTGGCATTTCTATTCTCTACCTTTGAGTCTTCTTCTGCCGGTTTTCCCTCCAGACGCTCAATTTTACAGGCGAACCCTGATTTACAGAAGGTTCTGGACCATTGTGTAAATGATTCTTTGAAATATGAAGCCGCTTTATACTTGATAGATAATCTTCCATACCATTATAGTTCTGTAGGAGACGCTTTAGAGCCTTATCGTTTGCAGTTGGATCTTTTTTCGCAGTGGAAAATGTCTCGAAGAGAGATTGTTGATTCAGTACGTACTAAATATGGAAAGTGGAATATTTCAACATTGAAGAATATTAGTGACGTGTATATTGACCCCAACATATTGATAGATAATATTGATTGGGCTTTTAAAGTTTGGCGTGAACAGCCATGGGGCAAGAATATTTCTTTTGAAGATTTTTGTGAGTATGTACTTCCTTATAGAGTTGGCAATGAAGAATTGAAACCTTGGCGTAGGGATATATATAATCGTTTTAAGTACATTATTGACAGCCTGAAAGACTGTGAAGGTATTGATGACCCAGGTTTTGTTGCAAGTGCAGTTTTGGACTCTGTTGCAAAATTGCCTTATCATTTTACTGATTTCTTTTCTGCCGATCTTCATGTTGGCCCAGATATTGCTTATTGGCGTTCTGGAAGTTGTTTGGATTTAACGGATGCAATGGTGTATATATTTAGGGCTTTGGGAATTCCGTGTTCTATTGATATGATGCTGATGAGGGGGGATGGAAATGCTCCTCATTATTGGAATGTTACATTTGATTCTTCTGGAAATCAGAAATATTTCTCATTGCTCTATCGTAGACATAGATTGCAATCTGTTGCTTATTATCCTGATATAAAAGGAAAAGTGTACAGGCAGATGTTTGCTTTGAATAAGGAAATGGTTGACTCGATGGCTGTTTTACAGGATTCTGTACATCCTCAATTCAGGTATCCTTGTTTTTATGATGTTTCATATATGTATTTAGGTGATAAGGCGTTGCAGTTTTCTTTAGGAGATTCGGCTTTTTATCATAAAATTAGTCCAGGTGATGTCGTTTATGTATGTCAATCCAGAGGATTACAATGGGTACCGACTGCTTGGACTGTATATGATGGAAGTTCTGCAGAAGTAAATAATATTGAAGGGGATGTTGTCTATAGATTGGCAACTTTTAATAATCAAAAATTAAGGTTCCTGACAGATCCTTTTTTATTGGAAAGTGGTAATGGCAATATTCGTTTTTTCAGAGCAAAGAATGAGTTTGTCAATGTTGAGCTATTCTATAAGTTTAGTTTGAAAATTGAATCTTATTTGCCACGTATGGTTGGTGGTGTATTTGAAGGCAGCTGTACTCCTGATTTTTCTGAAGTTGATACATTGGCTGTTATAGATTCTATACCTACACGCTTATGTACTAAGTTGAGAGTCGATTCAGATAAAAAATATAGGTATTTGCGTTATTTCGGTCCTCGAAAAGGATATTGTAATATTTCTGAAATCACATTCTTAGGTCCTAATGATGTGAAGTATTCTGGAACGGTAATAGGAAAACCTGGCGTCAAAAACAAAAAATACACTTATGTAAATGCTTTTGATGGTGATCCTTATACCTCGTTTGATTATCCGGAGCCTTCCGGCGGATGGGTCGGACTTGATTTAGGTGAACCAAAGAGTGTTGAGGCTGTTGTTTTTTCGCCACGCAATCATGACAACTTTATTAGAAAAGGAGATGAATATGTTTTATTCTATGAGTCTGGAGGTAATTGGAATTTTGCCGGGATGAAAAAAGCTTCTTCAGACTCATTGACCTTTAAGGTTCCTAAAGGTGCCTTGTTGTTCTTAAGCGATAGAACGAGAGGTGTGCAGGAGCGTATATTTGAATATCGTGACGGAAAGCAACTTTTCTGGTAATGAAAGGTATATAACTTTTATTTATTAACATAAAAAATAATTATTATGAAAAAAAAGAATTTTTTATTTGCGGGAATTGCCATTTTGGCTTGTAGTGTATTTGTATCTTCATGCTCAAAAGATGAAGATTATGCTGGTGTAGATTATTATGAAGATTGGACACCTGAACAGTTTGAAACTTTTGCTTCGAAAAGTGTTTCTATTCAAGGTGAAGATAATAATGATAAACCTACTAGTATTACATTAGCAACAGAACGTTATGAAACAAATGTATATTTTACGATAGATACAGAAGACGAGGATACATTGGGACATGGAAATCCTAGTATGGTAAATAAATTTGTGGATTATACAGTTTCCGTAATAGAGCTATATAGGGGCGAAGCCTATAGTAATACTTATGATGTATACGTAGATGTGAGTCGTAATACTTCTGATAATGTTTCAATTTCAGCTGAACTGGCGAGCATAAATGTTGAAAAAAAGTGGCATCTGTTAATGTAACTTATACTTACAACTATCAATGGTATGGACATTCAAAGACTGCCAAGGAATATGACGTAGTATTAGTAGAGTGGTTTTAATTCTTGATATATTAGCGTCCACTAAAAATATAAAAGTTCTTTGAATTATTGAAATTCAATTTGTTATAAGCAATTTTGCATTTCCGAGACTTGAACTTAAATATGCGTTCAAAATCAGTCCCTTAAGTTTAAAGACGAGTACGTTTTCTCTCGATTAGTGAAAATCCTTGGTTACGAGAAATTCAAATACATTGTGAAAAAATTCAATTGCAACAAGTATATCAATAGCTATTCCTGTTGCAATCAACTGTTTACGACGATGTTTGGTCAGTTATCTAAGAGAGAGGCTCCAAGATTTGGTTGTGGCAATGAAGCTCATGCCGGAAAGCTTAAAAATCTTTGAATAGGGAAATCTGTAACGAAGGGTAATCTCAGCAAGACTGATGAGTAACGTAGCTACAGCATCTTCGAGGAGTATGCGACATTCGTGATTGCCGAGACCCGCAAGCGTAGAATCAATAAGATTTTCGAGCTTGAGGGTCTGGTTTACGCATTTGACTCTACAACGATTGACCTGTGCTTGTCTGTGTTCGAATGGACAAGATTTCGCAAACATAAAAGCTGAATTAAGTTGCATACGCTATACGATATTGAAGCGGAAGTATCTGTATTTGTGTATATTACACCTGTCAATATTCACTATTCAGAAGCTATTCCATACGAATCAGGAGCGTATTACATATTCGACAGCGATTATAACGATTTCTGCAACCTTAACACTATAAATTGCATAGGTGTTTTCTTAGTTGTATGAGTCAAAACAAACATACGTATCAAGCACAAGACCTATTAACTAAGATTGCCTGAAGGTGTAGTTTCGGATGTAATCGGATGCTTTACGGGTTATAAAAGTTTTAAGGAGTACCCCGAAGAACTTTGAAAATCCATCGTTGAGAATTCCGAAGACGGCACACGATACATCTTCCTGGCGAACAATCTTGACGCATCTGGGGAGTTGATATCATCGCTTTATCGAAACAGATGGAGTGTTTAACTGTTCTTCTAATAGATAAATCAACACTTCAGGATTAAGAAGTTTGGGAGTATATCAGAAAGCGTTATGCGCATACAAATCTATTGTGCTATAATTGCTTACTGGTTAATAGCAATAGTTCAATACGATATGAAATTTGAACGCAGCATTTATGAAGTTCTCCAAATCCTCGTAATCTTTCTGACAGACAAAACATTTCTATGTGATTTGTTAGACAAATCGAATTTCAAAATGCCAAGGATCGATATGTTTCAAGTGAACCGAATTTATTTAATTTTTAACCTTGTCCATTTTTAATGGACTGTAGTGTTCTTGATAATATTGTATGTGCAAACATGAAAAAAAATCTTTATTTTTTTCTGTATAGTTGGATTTGTAATTTCTTCATATGGTCAGAACGACAGCCTGTCTCTTCTGCGCTATCCTTCTATGATAGACGCCTTCAACCGTGCCTATCCCCAGGAGAAGGCATATCTTCATTTCGACAACACTGGCTACTTCATAGGCGAGACAGTGCGTTTCAAAGCCTATGTGGTCGACTGTTCCCTCGACAGTCTCAGCCGTCTGAGCAGTGTCCTCTATGTCGAGCTTGTAAGTCCTGGCGGTGACGTGCTTGAAACACGCAAGATCCGTCTGGAGAAGGGACTAGGCATCGGCGATATAAAGCTGGACAATGTCCTTACGAGCGGTTTCTACGAGATACGTGCGTACACCAGATGGATGGTTAACTGGGGAAGCGAAGCCTGCTTCTCGAGGGTATTTCCGGTTTTCCGCCGTCCAGAGAAGGAGGGCGACTACTCCCGCAAGGTCATCGACGAGAAGAGCGGCGTATGGCGCCTTCCCGACTACCGCGATACTCCGAAAGACCCTCTATTCTCCTCTCCTGTCAAGGTCGGCTTCTATCCCGAGGGCGGCCGTCTCATCGACGGTGTCGAGACCACAGTTGCCGTGGACATAACAGGTAAGGAGTTCACCGACAGCATCCGCGGCAGCGTCCTTTCATCAGACGGCGACACTCTTACCTCCTTTGTATGCGGTCCCGAGGGTCGCGGTCTTTTCCGGATCACCCCTCCAAGCGAGGGCATGCGCCTCGTCCTCTCCGAAGGCAGGCGCAGGGGCTACGAGCTTCCTGCTTCAGAGGCCGAAGGCTGTGCTCTTTCTGTCGATGCAGTTTCTTCTTCCAGAACGCATCATCGGCGGAATCACCGGTACTGGATCATATATAGGTAAAACAGTAGGTATGAACGTCCTCCACAGCGGTTATGTTGTCGGTTCGGGCATCTACCGTCTTGGCAGACGTCCGAGCCTTTTCACCCTCAGACGTTCAGACCTTCCCGAAGGTATGAGCGAGATTGTTGTATACGACACCTCCGGCCGTATCCTCTCCAGCCGCATGATATTCGTAATCCACGAACAGTCCGCGTCCGACAGCATATCGATAGTCCCTTCAACCTCAGTTCTGTCTCCATGCGGCAAGGTCCGTCTGGACATAACCACCCGTCCCGATACAGAACTTTCCCTTACCGCCTGCGACGTCTCTACTATGTGCACCGGTCCTTCCGGCGGTGTCCGCAGCTGGCTCCTTCTTTCTTCCGATCTCCGCGGATATATTCCAAATGCCGACTACTACGTTGAGAGCTCGGATCTTCCCCACCGTGCGGCCTCGGACCTTCTGATGCTCGTCCAGGGCTGGAGACGCTACAGCTGGCGCGAGATGTGCGGTCTCGACAGCTTCGACATCCGCCATCCGCAGGAAGACGGCCTCTACCTTTCCGGCAGGGTCTATCCATCGAAGAAGCGTGCGACGACCGACGGCGTGTCCCTTCGTGCAGTCCTCTACGACAGTCTCGGACACCATCTCGACGGCAGCCAGATGCTCGACAGCACGGGCTCCTACAGCTTCAGCCTTCCCGACATGAACGGGCCCTGGACTCTCATCTACAATGCCTCTAAGGGTTCTTCCGACTTCGGATGCCGTGTTAGCATAGACCGCCACTTCAGTCCTCCCGTTCTTCCTCTATCTCCGAAGGAATGCACTGAACGTGCACTTCCCGAAGGCAATCTCCGTCCCGTATGGCGCGGCAAGGCCAGACTGATTCCTGAAGTAAAGGTCAAAGGGCACCGTGTCTATGACAACGCCCGTGCTGCCTGGGAGAGCGAGAGCGTGGGGCGCCGTACTGCCGTACTCTACTACGACTGCGACCGTGAGGCTGACCGCATAGCCGACTCTGGTGAGGAAATGCCGTCTTTCCTTTATTGGTTGAAGGATAGAAATCCTCTTTTCGAGGGTGAACCTTATATAAATCATAGTTTGAATCCAGATGATAAAGGTGATAATATTGGTGTGATAAATTCCAAGTATCGTGTTTATAGTGATGGTCTTACTTATAAAGGACGTCCTATAATGTGGTTTATAGGCAACCATTATTGTTGCATGACTGGTTTGGGTGAACGAAAGGTTTCTTTTAAAGTACTTCATGACTTTATGTTTAGTCAGGCTGTATATATTCCAGATTTTCTCGATGAAGCAAAGTCTGTATATATATCAGAAGATATGAATATGTATAAGAATCTTATAATGGTGAGTGGTCTGGAATATTTGAAGCCTGTTCAGGTATTTGTGTATGTGCATCACAGTTTTTTTGAGAAAGCCAAAGGTGCCCGCCGTACCTATTTCCAGGGCTACAACGTTCCTGAAACATTCAAGATGGAAGACTATTCAGTTCTTCCTCCAATGGACGATTTCCGCCGTACCATCTTCTGGGCTCCTTCTGTCAGGACAGATAAGAACGGCCGTGCAACGATTGAGTTCTACAACAATTCCACCTGCCGCGAGATGTACATATCTGCCGAGTGCATAACAGATGATGGGTGTGCTTTGAGCAATTGAAATATTGGGAATGATTATGTTGCAAAAGTTAAATAAATCCAGCATCACAAGTATTTTTATTGTGATGCTGCTTGTGGCGTGTTTTTTACCTCCCATATCTGGTTTTTCAGATAACCTTCTTATACCTAAATGGATTGCGGCAATCTTTGCCTTGCTTTTCATTTTAGTTTTAAACCTAGGTTTTTGGTGGACTGGTCTGAAAATAAATTTTAATTTTGTGCAAATTTGTATGTTCCTTTCTATTGTAGGTGGAGTGGAATCTTTGTACGCTGTTGCAATGCAATTTTTAGATATTAGTTTTGACCAAAGGGGTATTTCTGGAACATTTGATAATCCCTCAGGTTTGGCTTGTTGTCTGCTAATTTTGCTCCCATTTGCATGGTACGGAGTAGCATCAGGTAAGCTTGTACGTTCTGTACGTATTGTATGTATTGCTTGTATGTTTTTTATGTGTTCTGCCATAGTCTTGGCAAACTCGCGTACTGCAATTATATGTCTGATTTTATATTTTGTTTGTTGGCCTCTCAGGCTACTGATAAGGAATGTCTTTCTTTTATGGGTTTCGATAATTGTATTGTCGTTCTTCGTAATACTATATGTGACAACTACAAAACAATCATCAAGCAGTGGGCGTTATTTCATAGTTGAAAGGACTATGGATATGGTTCGTAAACATCCGTTTGAAGGATATGGCTATGGTGGATTCAGAAAGCATTATATGAAAGAACAAGAGTCTTATTTTCGCCAAAGAATTTGCAATAGATATGCATATCTGGCAGATGATGTGCGCCATCCTTTAAATGAGTTTCTTTTGCTGTGGGTTAATTATGGTATATTGGGGCCTGTATTTCTTATTTTTGTTTTTATAGTGCCTTGGATAGTTGCATTTAAGCGAAACGATAAGATCTTGTACGTGTTTTCAACTGCTTCTATTCCTGTTGTTATATTCAGTATTTTTTCTTATCCTTTTAAATATCCTTTATGTTTGATTGTTTGTATCTGCTGTTGGTTGCTGATTTTAAAAAACAATCGTGTGAGAAATTTGATTTGTAGATATAAGACTGCATTTTGCATTGTTTCTTATTCATTCATTTTTTTACTATCTGTATATATGGTGCGATATGCATATTGGGACAGGAAATGGAGTAAGGCATATCTTCTGTCTGCAAAAGGGCGTTATGCAGAATCTATGGCTTTGTATGATAGGTTATATCCGGTAATGTCGGATAATCCGCATTTTCTCTATAATTGTGCATCCTCACGCTATTCTTGCGGACTGCTGACGGGTGCAACTGAGGCAGCAAAGGAATGTTCTAAGTTTATGGCTAGTTATAATCTGGAACTTCTCACAGGTGATATATGTAGGATGACCGAAGATTACGTAAATGCTGAGAGGCATTATACTTCGGCTTCATACATGTGTCCTTCACGTTTTGCTCCATTGTATGGACTTTTCTATACTTACGTTGCTTTGCGAGATACTGTGCATGCATTGCAGATTGCAGATGCAGTTTCTTCTAAACCTATAAAAATACATTCTGCAGATGTTGATTTTATGAAATCGGATATTTCGAATTGGGTAAGGCAAAATACAATTTCAAATAAATAGGTAATATTTTTTGTTTGTGCGTCAGTATATGTAATTGATTCAATAATCCTCATTTGCTGTAAGCAAATAATTAGGGTGTCCAGTTCTACGTTCCTAAAAACGTAGTACAAAACGCCCTCGTTATTGTTAATACAATGCTCTTAAATTCAATGCTTTAATAAGCAAAAC
>MNQS01000142.1:0-10741 GCA_001915545.1 Bacteroides sp. 43_108
ACAGACTGTTTTACACCATTTATATAAAGAATAATATCCGACGGACCCTCCCAGCAAAGACTACTTTCCTTTTTCAATCTTACCTCTTTTCTGAACCAGACATGATTATTCTTTGCAAAAAATTTACCCGGATACATTGACACAACGCTCTTTTGAGATACGGGCACATTGTTGCTGGTAGAAAGCAGCCAGTTGTCCCGGATACCACATATAGCGACTGTTCCATTCCTCCTGAGATTGCGATCCAGAGAAGGATCGAACTCTTTTGTCTGGGCATAACAACATAGAAATGATACAGTCATCAGAATGCCTAATAACTTAATTTTTTTATTCATGTTTTTCATCTACTATAAATTCCATGCAAATATCGGAACATAAAATTATAGTAACTATGGATTCCTGTTCATTTCTTTGTATTATAGTACAATTCCTTTTTATTATTCATCCAAAGTATTTTCCATTACGGCAATTTATGAGTTCAACATTTTTTCTCTGAAATACTAAACTAGAATAAACAATAACAATACTTTATTATGATCAATAGTACAGTACGGACAATAAATTGCACTATTTAAAAAGAAAGAATCCGTATCAAAAGTGTTTTGAGACAAATTCTTTCTTTTTAAGACTCTTTTGTCACATATCAAAGTTTCCGTACCTTAATACCAGCTAAAAACGGTTCTCCTTTCACTGCCCCTGCACTAATAACAATATGATCATGTTCGTTTCGAATAATATAGCGACGCTTAAAGGCAGTACGATGCTTTCCTCCATCAATTGGAGAAAAATTAGTTTCTACTTGTTTTCCACAAATGGAAATATGAAAACGTGTTTCTCCCGAATGCTTTTCTTCTTTATTCTTATTTAAAAGATTGGCCAACTGAGCAGCAGGTTTAGTAACATCTGCTATAAGCAGTTCTATTTCATACTCTCCTATAGGAGCATCGATTTTATAACTCCAGTTTCCTTCACGCCACGTCTGGTATATTGGCCCATCTAAAGTATTATAAATTTCAGAGGTAGTGCTATGCGCTTTTCCACCTATATATCCCCAACCTCCCGCAGTATAAGGTTGATCAGGTAACCAAGTAAGATTACTGATATCTGACGTAAAGTAACAATTACTTCCTACATTAATTGCCAATTCATCTCCTTCAGCTATATTAGGAAGTGACTTGAACTGAATTGTCATAGCATCTTGAACTGTTTTCCCATTTTTGATTCCTTGCGCCATAAGAACTGATATACCTTCCGGTAAAATTACATTAAAGACAGTGTGACAATTAGCTATCTTTTGACATCCTATTGATTGTCCGTTAATAAACAATTCCACTTCCGGCATATTTGAATAAATTTTAATGGACTGTGGCTTATTTATTTCCCCAGTACGCATTTCCCAATCACGGCTGGCAATTCTTATTACTGGAATATCTTTCCGCCACATAGCCTTAAAATAGTAAGCCACATCCTTCCATATACGGTTATTATAAGCCAATCCCTTATTGTTTACTCTAGGCATTGACTCCTGGCGAGCAGCCACATTAAAATCAATGAAATTCCAATAAGCGCATCCACTAATCCATTCTGTATTCTCTATAAAAGGAAGATAATGTTCTATATACGTTTGTTGATATTCGATACTAAAATCAAAGGCACGTCCTTGAGTGGAATGCAGCCGCTTGTCACTGCCTGCTCCCCATTCACTGATAATCATAGGTTGGTCAGGGTAACGACGATGTTGATCTTCACACCATGCATTAAAATCTTTTAATTTATCAACATACCAACCATGATATAAATTCCAACCTACTACGTCTACTAGATTCAAACCTATTTCATTGTATAGATTGGTCATATTAAATGCCATAACACTGGCTCTTCCTGGATCTTCTTCTTTCAGAACGGCTTCCAGTCGTTGTGCTAGATTTACCGTGCGCTCTTTACATGCTAGCCACTCAGGTTTACCAATGGAAGGAGCAGTAAGAAGAATTTCGTTCATATATCCCCATGTTATAACAGATGAATGATTATAATGCTGGCGAATCATCTCACGCAGATTATATTCACAATTATCATCATATCCAGGTGTATTCGGTACAATATTAATGATAGGAATTTCCTCCCATGCCAATAGTCCCAATTCGTCACACATTTCCAATATTGCATCATCTTGTGGAAAATGTGAAATACGAATAAAGTTACATCCCAACTCTTTCATTAAAAATATGTCTCGTCGATGGGCTTCGTCATCTAAAGCTACCCCTGCCGGAGCTTGATCTTGATGACGATTGAGTCCACGTAATTTATAAGATTTTCCATTAAGGAAAAAACCTTTACTTCCATCAAAGGTAAACCAGCGAAATCCCACCTTATGATTTTTTTCATCCAATAGCTTTCCTGACTTCGGATCTACCAAGGTAGTTTTTACCAAATAAAGTGAAGGAGTTTCTGGACTCCACAAATCAGGACTCTCAATAGCACCAGATGTGTTTTCAAAAATATAGGTTTCGCCACTCTTAAGTTTTTGTTTTTGTTTAATAGTCTGCAAAAGTTTTCCTTGCGGACTATAAATTGCACTTCTGACTTCCAATATAGAACTTTCATGAGAATCATTAGTCACTTCACATTTTACTTTCAATACTCCTCTTTTTTCATTCACTACTGGAGTACTAATAAAAATTCCATCAGATCCCATATTGCTCATATTGAAGTGTTGTTTTGGAGTAGATATGAGCCATACATCTCTGTAGATCCCCCCCCAAAAAGTGAAATCTGCCGATATAGGAGTAATATCTTTTCTCCCATTGTCAACCGTAATCTCTATCAAATTCTCTTTTCTGATATACTCTGTTATATCTACAATACAAGCTGTATAACCACCTACATGACTGCCTACTTCCTTTCCATTCACTCTAATATTAGCAGCCTTACTAGCAGCATCTATTTTCATATAATAACGACGTTCCGCAACAATTTCCGGTAAAACGAGAGTACGCCTGTAGAATCCCTTACCTTGATAATAATTTCGTTGTTGATAAGCATCTATATTAAAAGTATGGGGGAGATTGACAGATTCCCATGATTCATCTATAGATTTCCGAAATTCCCAATTATCATTGATAGTCTTCATTTCCCGCTGCGCTTGTAAAGAGGTAACGACAAACATTACCACTATAGCCAACAAGCATCTCTTGAATAATACTTTATACTGCATACATTATTTTTTTACTGGTAATTCATTGAGTGTTTTTCATAATATGTATGATCTTTAGGAAATTCTTCTCCTTCCCAAGCCTTTTTGGAAGTCCAAGATTCACTAGGGGAAGTCCAAAAAGGATGATCGGCTGACAAGCCCAATGGCAAAAATGCTAAAGATGCTAAATAAAGGCTTCCATTATTAGTATATACATTAGCCGTATGCGGCTGCTTACCGTTAAATCCCAATGTGAGAAATCCTTTTTCATTAAAGTTTTGTCCATCAGCGAACATACGTTTTATAACGGCAGTCATTGCTGTTCTTACTTGACCATTACTAAGTTCTTCTGGTAACAATCCTTTCCAAACTATCAATGCTAAAGGTTGAAGTACCCCTGTGCGATAAGTTATGGAACGACCAAATACAGGAAATGCTCCTTCAGGAGATATGAGATGTTCCAAAATAATACTATAACGTTGGATACGTTTAGTAACATGAGCAAAAGTTGTTCCCGCCCATTCCCGTTTTTTCTTTCCACCATCAGTAAGAACTTCCACGCATTCAAAAAACATAGGATGAATAACAAAACTGTTATAATAATCAAAGGCAAATGAAGGACCATCCGAATACCATCCATCACCAATATACCATTCTGAAATTTTTCGCAAGGCAGAATCTATGCGGTAATAATCTGCTTTCGCTCCTACTTTATGAAGAAATGTTTCTATAGTAGATGAAAACAGCAACCAATTAGTATATAATGGATTAATCCGCCTTAATGCAACAAATTGATTTATATATCGTTCTTTTGTTACCTCATCAAGTGGCATCCAAAGTGAATTATATCCCCTAATAAAACTCTCAGCTATATAAGCCGCATCTACCAATGTTTGGAAATTTTCACTCCAAAGTAAATAATCAGGAGATAAGGGATCCACAGCATTTTTATATCCTTGCAATGCCCAAGTTCTTAACTGTTTTCGCTGAATACCTTCCGCTGTATCATCATCTGGTAGCGAAAGCCATGGTGCAAGACCAGCCATTAAACGTCCGAAACATTCCATATAAGAAACTCGCCGGTCACGTCCATCCCACGTAGGACTTAATTCAAGTTGCATGTTTTTTTGCAATTTTCCTTCACTGATATTACTTAATACCGGTGCAGCCATCCGATACATGACATCACACCATATTTCACGATCAGCCATTTTCTTTGTCTTGTGCTTAGCGCACAAATCGGCAGAGAAAAACAAAAATAATATCGTACATCCAATTAAAATAAACTTATTCATCTTCTTTACCTTTTTATTGTAAGAAACGTACTCGTTCACAAGCAGCTAATAAAAAAGCTCCTATTCCAAAATTGAAACATGAATTAGCATCCACCACCTGCCCTGGTATTGCTTTTTCTCCGACAGGTTGAATATATCCGATTTTTCCATCAGCTTGCAATGCTGTTGTTTTAAGATAGTTCCAAGCCTTTTCTACAATAGGCGAATAAATATCCGCATTTAGCAATCCATTATTAATTCCCCACAGAAAGCCGTAAGTAAAAAGAGCAGTACCACTTGTTTCAGGACCCGGAGCTTGTTCCGGATCTATTAAACTACGTGTCCAATAGCCTTCAGGCTGTTGACAGGCAGCAATAGATTTTGCCATTGTCTGAAAACGAGTTATATATTCTTCACGATACTTATCCTCTGCCGGCAATTGTTTCAGTACTTTAGCAAATGCGGCAAATGCCCATCCATCTCCCCGTGACCAGAAATCTTTTTTTCCGTTTATTGTTTTATGAAACGGATACGGATATTTAGCATCACGATAATAAAGACCAACTTCCCTATCATACATAATGCTGTCTGTTACTGTAAGGTATTGATGTAATTTCTCCAAATATAATGGATTCTTTGTTATATCATACATCTTCACCATGACAGGCATTACCATATATAATGCATCAACCCAATGCCAGTAATCAAGTTTTGAAGTAGACATCTGATATTCCATTACTTCGCGGGCACGCGCTATTTTTATTGTATCAGGGTCAAGTTTATATAGATCGGCATAAGTTTGGAAACAAACTTGCCAATCACCAAAAAGAACATATTCCGGTGATTCTCCATAAGTGCTTCGCCACTCAGCTTTGTTGTTGCTGGTAGCTCCTTTCCATTGATTATAGTCAGCCCAATCAATAGAATATTGCAGATAATCCTTATTTCCAGTCAGTGCACAAACTTCCATATTTCCAGTATGATATACAGCATTGTCCCAAAATGACCGGACTTGTGGCTTATGCATAGACTGATAGCGCTGGTTCACACGATGAATTATTTCCAGTAATTCCTCAGAAGTCTCAGTATTTTCCTTTTTATTACTACAAGATGCTGCAAGCAATAATAATGCAACCATCCCCAATATACATTTCATAAAGTCAATATTTAATTTGTAATTGTTCTGAAGAAGTAAATTGACGCAACAGCCCCAATTGTATCAATTTACTTTCTTCAAATCTATTCTGATTTATTGTTCGTCGGCTACGGCCTCCTCCCATGTGTTCCACTTTTCTACAGTAGGATCATAACCGTCATATCCAGGATTCTGACCGAGTTTCCCTAACAGGTTAGCATCAATTGCACTTTGTGGAATAGGCCAATTTATATTATGACGTCCTATAGTATATTTACGTCCTTTTACTATTGGTGCATCAGGCTTGTTATAATAATTATTATATTTATTAATACGATGCCACCAAAAACTATCTTCATAAAGTTTATCCACATCATATACCTTCCCTTCATTATCAGGTTTACCACTTAAAGCCAAACAATAAGAAATACGACTCAACTCAGTAAATCTCCATTCTTCCATATAAAGTTCACGAGCACGTTCGTCTACAATATCATCAATATTTACTTTTGAATAGAAGATGTCACATTTTGCACGTTGACGTATAATATTAACATCTGCTGTAGCTTCTTCTATATTACCTAAATAATAATTGGCCTCAGCACGAAGTAAATAAGTTTCAGCTAATCGATACAAATAGAAATCACTATATCCACTACCTTGATAATTATTAAGATGAGGAGCCTCATCTTCTGGAGACTCAGACCATGTCTTATAATGAGGCCAATCAAACCAAGTCCGAACAGTATCATTGCAAAGGATCTGTTCTTCTCCATTATCATTAATACAACTGTAGCTCAAATGTTTGCCATAATATACAGAATTGGGATTGTTGTATTTCAAGTCTTCCATATGTACCCAATTACCAACTTTTGAATTGTGCCTCAAGTCCCCATCATCATGGTTACCATTAAGATACCATAATGAGTTTTCTGCAAAATAAGTGGGGCGTACAACTCCTACTCCACGTCCAAACGTTCTATTATAATCCATTGATGCATCATAGGAAGCATGAGTAAGAGCAAAACGGTCTACTGCCAACTTGTTGTCAGGCGTAGAAATAGACGTTGCATTCCACCAAGGTACCAAATTACGCATTGTACGTGTCCGGATACCGGAATCTGAACCATAACGATTAGGCATAACAAGAATTGCTTCTTTATTAGCTGCAATAACTTTGTTATTTCCTTGATGCAAATTCCAAATCACATTATTAGTAATATTCCATGTAGTAGGGTGTGGATTAGAGAAAGTACCAAAGGTTTCCGTCATCAGCTTATACCCAGACTGACTAATTAATATATCAGCTTGTTCTTTGGCTTTCTGAAACTCCCCATTAGCTAAATAACATTTAATAAGTAGCTGGCGACAAGCTCCTTTATTAATCATACCAATGTAAGTCATATCCTTTTGATCAGGCACATGCTGCACTGCAAATTCCATATCTTGCACTAGTTTTTTTATGATAGCCTCTCGTTTTGTACTTTTATAATCCTGTTTTGGTCGATCTATAATTTTTGACACAAAAGGTACATCGCCAAATTGGAAGCACAAATTTAAATAGCGATAAGCACGATGAAAATAGGCTCGTCCTAAATATTCATTCTTTATTGATTCGTCCAGTCCTTCCACTTTATCAATATAACTGATAATCGTATTAGCATATTTAATACCATTATAGGTTTCTCCCCAAAAGATAACCAAACGGTTTTGGTCAAAATTATACCAACCATTATTAGGAGTAAAGCGTTCATTGATGTCACAAAAAATAAGCGCATCGTCTGTTTTTGCTGCTACGGTTAAATCAGAGAACAGGTATTCACTCATTAAAGGAAGCATCAGATCGCACGCTTCGGTATTTGTCCAATAAGCCCGCAATGCTTTATCAGCTGAAGCTAAAGCTGCATTTAACCCTTCTACTGTATTAAAAGTTATTGAAGGTTCATAAAGTGATAGCGGATCGGGGGTTAAGAAGTCGTCAGAACAACCTGTCATAGATAATTGAAAACAAACAGTTCCTATCAATATTCTAAATATATTTTTATAGTTTTTCATATGTCATATTATTAAAATGTTAAGTTAATTCCCAAAGAATAAGTGCGAGGAGCCAAACCACCTGTTTCAGGATCACCATATTCCCATTCTTTACTCCAAGTTGCTACATTACGGACAGTAGTAAATATCTTGGCATTCTGAATCTTATATTTCTCTAAAAATTTCATTGGAATATTGTAAGCCAACGAAATATTCTCTAATCGGATAAATGAGCGATCTATCACACGGGCCGGTGCAGATATGCCAGTTGGACCTTGTGCACTAAGACGCGCATAAGTATTGGAAGGGTTATCTACAGTCCAATATTCTTTAGTGTAGACATTTCTACAGTTAGTTATCTGCGAATAATTATTATCATTATTCAAATAATTAGTATCCAAGCTCTTGTGTCCCATATAAGAATACATATTAAATGAAAAAACCCAATCTTTAAAAATAGTAAAACTATTCCTCAAGGACCAATGTATAGGAGGTGTTGTTTCCCCCATAAACTGTTTATCTTTATTATTATAAACAGGGGTTACGCTTCCATCAGCATTTACTTTATCATCGTCTGTATAAATGTTCTGTACTTTAGGATCACCTGGGCGTTGACTATATTTGGCAGCTTCTTTCACCTCATCTTTTTGCCAAATACCTGTAACTTTATAATCCCAAATAGCACTAACAGGGTGCCCAATAAACCAGCCATTAGTCACATCATCTCGTTCTTTTACTATTGTATTGCCCAATGCATCAACTATGGTTTCATATTCTCCATATAATTTCTTAATAGTATTTTTATTAACTGAAAAAGTAAATCCGGTTTCCCATTGAAAATTTGCCTTTTCAATATTACGTGAATTAATAGACAATTCAAATCCCCGATTCTCTATTCTACCCAAATTAGTTGTAATAGAATTAAATCCTGTAAAGTCAGGCAATGATTGGTTCATAATCATGTCCGTAGTAGGCATTACATAATATTCCATACTTGCATTGATCCTATTGTTAAAAAATCCCACATCAAGACCTACATTCCAAGAAGTAGTCTTTTCCCACTGTAGATTCGGATTAGCCAAACGACTTACAAAAAGATACTTTAGATCCATCAACGCCCCCGAAGCAGAATTTATATATCCTTGTGTATATTTTCCAAGTGACAAGTTTGCTAAAGCAATGTATGAATCAGCCAAACTACGGTTACCATTCTGTCCGAATGACACACGCAGCTTACCAGAACTTAACGGCTTCCAATTCCAAAAATTCTCATTAGTAAAAGTCCATGCCAATGCTCCTGAAAAGAAATTAGCATAAGGATTAGTTGTTCCAAATGCAGAATAACCATCACGACGAAAAGAAAATGTAGCCATATAAGTATCATTGTATGAATAAAATAAACGAGCCAAATAACCACATGCTGTTTCACGCGTATCAGTAGATCTAAATGAGCTCAGATTTTTATCACCATTAGCAGTGCCATGAAATCCTAAAGCTTCAGAAGGTAGAATATTACGCGCCTCAATACGATCTGCCCAAGATTGACGTTCTTCAGCTTCCTGTACCAAAGTCAAAATAGTATGATGCTTTTCTGCAAAAATGTGCTCCCAAGTAATAGTATTATTTAAGGACCAATCAAAACGTTTACTTTGCTCACGGTTTACACGATCATCTGTTTCCGCTTGCCAATCAGGATGTTCTGATGATCGGTAGTAGCGATCATGAAAATACTGTAAACGCGGTGATACGTTAAACGAATAAGTAATTCCTAAGGGTAAAGTTACTTTGGCTGTTAAAATAGAATTTAAAACTGTAAAACCTTTATCCAAGTCAAGATATTGGCGATCGTAATCAAAGTTATATCCTTTCCAATAAGCATTTTCACCCATAGGATGAGGCACTAGTTCCCCATTTTCATTATAAGGAGAAGTAAATGGACTATTATCCAATATTTGGCTTTCCCAATTAGTTGCAATATCCCCATCTGTACGATTCTGAAAATTAATGTTTGCCCCTACATTAAGCCAAGAAGTTATTTGGGCATTAAGTTTCATATTTGAGCGTATTGCACTATACTCATTACCTCTTGCTACCCCTTCGTTAGAAAGATAACCTAATGAAAGATAATAATTCACTTTTTCATTATTACCTGAAATGCTGACGTTATAATCTTGATTCAATCCTGTATGGAAAGAATGATCATACCAATCAAACGTTTTGCCTAATAAAAAATTATTTAATGTTATATCACTAGCTTGTAATCCCAATCTTCTTCCCCAAATCTCCTCTGTACTCATCGAACCATCTTGATTACTTTGAGCTTTCCAAGCTTCCAAAGTAATGCCATACTTATTCAAATTAGTTTCTGTAGGACGACTATAATAACCAACAGGAGTATTTCCTGTCTGATAAGCTTCATAATTTCCTGTTTGAGCATTTATACCATAAGTGTCTGTCGTATAAAAATCTTCACGATATTTTAGATATCCATGAGAGTCATATACTTTCCGGCTATCACCAATAGTAACGAAGCCTATATTTGCACTAAAATTGATAACAGGTTTTTCCGAACGTCCTTTTTTTGTCGTTACAATAATTACTCCATTAGCAGCTTTAGCACCATAAACCGCAGCAGAAGAAGCATCTTTTAGCACATCAATCTGACTGATATCATTCGGATTGATTTCAGACAATTCTCCATAAAAAATCATACCGTCCAATATAATAAGTGGATCGTTATGTCCTCCATCTGAATAAACAGAACGTTGACCACGAACTTGCATGGAGCCACCACCTTTAGCAGACCCATCAAATCCAATCCGCAAGCCAGCAGTACCACGCAAAACATCTTGTACAGTTTTCGGAGCTTCATTAGAAAGTTCAGCCGGACGAATCTGAGAAACTGCACCTGTCAAATCCTTTTTCTTCATTGTACCATAACCTACCACCACCACTTCATCCAACATCTCCGAATCTTCCTTCAATACTACATTAATTTCTCTCTTCCCAGAAACTTTCACTTCTTGAGAAACATACCCGATATACGTAATCTGTAAAACGGCTTCTTTCGGGGCATCCAACACAAACCGCCCATCTATATCTGTT
>MNQS01000142.1:10858-13033 GCA_001915545.1 Bacteroides sp. 43_108
TGCGCATTCACCTTCACATTGCGCTTCAGATTCACCTCGTTCACATTATACACAAACAGATAATCTGTCTGTTTTTCTATTTCACTGATTACCTTGCCTGTTGACACGTTATCCGCCACAACAGTCACCTTCATTGTCTGAGAATAAGACTCAGTGGCAAAGGCTGTTCCGGCAAAGACAAACAGAGCTAAGAGTGTGTTTCTCATCATACGGAATAAATGTTTAATTTCTACAATAGATTCCTGATACAAAATATTTTTCATATATTTGCATTACTAATTTTAGGTTCAACTTAAGATTATTTGAGAAAAAATTGTCAATGCGTCATTGACATTCCATGGGATGGTGTTGCAGCACTATCCCATTTCTTTTTTAGACCAGGTGTGTTATTTCATAGGCATATTCTTTTTTAAGGGTTAATTAATTGTTATCACATTTGTCTCATCATCCTTTGTATAAGTAAACTTATTATTGAGTTTCAAAACTTTCAGTACGTGTTCCACCCCATCTTTCGTGCGGAATTTACCTGTATAACGGTTCTTTAGAATCCGGGTATTATTTACTACAATATCCACCCCATAATACAGTTTCAGTTTCTCTATCATATCACGTACGGATATATCATTGAAACAAAGCAAGCCCTCACGCCACAAAAAATAATCGACCTCCTTGATGCGTCCTTTCACCAGTCTGTTGCCTTTCAAGCTGGCCATCATGTTCGGTTCCAGCCTCATTCCACTGTTATTCGAACCGGGCACTAAAATTTCTACAGCACCTTCCAACAAAGAAGTTTCCCATACGCTATCCGCTGCATAAGCCATTACATTGAGCTCTGTACCCAGCACCTTCACATTACACTTGTTCGTCTCTACAATAAAAGGCTGTTCCACATTCTTTGTCACCGCAAAGTAACCCTCACCATCCAATTTCACATTTCGGATATTCCCTTTGAAACTTCCCGGGAAAGTCAAGGTACTGCGTGAGTTCAACCAAACCTTCGTACCATCCGCCAACATCAATTCCGCCCGTTGGCCCGCCGGCACATAAATAGACTGCCATGTTTTGTCTTCCGGTACCTGATGTTTTCCTGTCCAATAATGTGTACCCAACAAGACGATCGCCAATACCGCTGCTATCTTGGCAGCTTCCATACATACTCCGCGTAACGAGAAATGTTTCCTTTCCCGGCTATTCTCCTCCGCCACAGGTTCCGTACGCCACAATGCCATGTCATGCAACTTCCGTTGTGCCATATATTCACGCATGTTCTCAGGATTTTCCTGTATCCATTCGGTCACACGCTGCTTTTCGGCTTCAGTAGCATTTCCGGCTATATATTTTTGCAATAATTCAGGATTCATATTCTATGCTGTTTTATTAGAAACGACTCAAGAAGAAACTACCCTAAAAGAAAATGAAGAAAAATATAAAAAAATCATTTTTGTCCTCAAAAACATCCGTATCCCCATCCGGTCAGGCTTAATAATAAAAGAAGAAATAAAATAAAGGAAGATAATCTTTTAAAGTCACCCGCAGTACTTTCAATGCTTTTGATATATGATATTCCACCCCCTTTATAGAGATTTCCATCTCTTCGGCAATCTCTTTATTGGATTTATTTTCAAAACGGCTCAAAATAAATGCTCGTCGCGTCTGTTCCGACAAGGTACTTAAAGTAGCACTGATGATTTTTTCCACTTCTTCCGAAAAAATCTCATCAGGATTGCACGCTTCCAAGGCAGACATACGGATAGACAATTCCTGTTGTTGCCAGTCGGCCATCACTTCAAAAGCACTGCGTTTTACCTCCTCGTGCTTTAGATAGTCCAAAGCCTTGTTCTTCAAAATTGTCAGTAACAATGGTAAGATATATTTCTCTTCAACAGGCTCGGCCTTCAACTTTTCCCACAACTTTATTAATGCCTCGGAGGCAATATCTTCTGCCGCCAAATCATTATGAACGTATGATTTGGCAAAGAAAAAAGACTTCTTATAATAAGAGGTATAGATATCATTAAAAGAATTTCCAGGCATTTTGCTCATTTGTATATCGGTTGTGCTTTTCATCCATATTACGATGGTAGAGCAAAGTTAGCAATAAACCTTCGATAAAAACAAAATTATCCTGTTAATTCTTTCTCTTATATGCTATGAGCTTGCCTTATATGCAATCGC
>MNQS01000143.1 GCA_001915545.1 Bacteroides sp. 43_108
ATTTCTTTAATAAATAACCCATTAAAACATTTTTCAAATGGCAAAGAAAACAACAGAAAAAGACGTGCTGATAGTCCGCGACGAGAAGACGGGCGAGATCAGTGTGGTAGCCGGGCTTAACGCCGACGGCTCACCCAAGCGTACCCCCGCAAAGGCGGAGAACGCACAGAGTTTCCTGCAATTCGACCGCCACGGCGACGTGCTGGACAACTTCTTCAAAAACTTCTTCCGGCAGTGCAAGGAACCCAGCCGCTTCGGTTTCTACCGTTTCGCGGCAGACCAAGCCGACAAACTGATGGAGGTGATGAAAGACCTGCTGAAAGACCCCGAAGCCAACAAAGAACTGCTTGCGCCCCACAAGGTGGACACTTCCGGCTACGAAAAGCAGGTAAAGGAAGAACAGACCGCCGGGATGCCGGAACAAAAACAGGAAGGACAACCCAAAGAAACCCAAAAACAGGAAGAAATGGAAAAGAAGCAGGAACAGAATCAGGAAAGCCCGCAACAACAGGCGCAGGGAAGACGTGGCTACCAACCCATTGACGAGAGCAAAATCAACTGGCAGGAGCTGGAAGAGAAATGGGGCGTGAAACGTGACGACCTTGAAAAGTCCGGTGATCTGAACAAGATGCTCAACTACGGCAAGTCCGATTTGGTGAAAGTGTCGCCCAAGTTCGGCGGCGAGGCTTTTGAACTGGATGCCCGCCTTTCCTTCAAGAAGGACGGTGAAGGCAATGTCAGCCTCGTGCCGCACTTCATCCGCAAGGAGCAGAAACTCGACGAGTACAAGGAACACAAGTTCTCCGACGAAGACCGTAAGAACCTGCGCGAAACGGGTAACCTCGGCAGGGTCGTGGACATCGTGGACAAAGAAACGGGTGAAATCATCCCCTCGTTCATCAGCATAGACCGCAAGACGAATGAAATCACGGACATTCCTGCAAACAAGGTACGCATACCGGAGCGCATCGGAAAGACGGAAATCACCAAGCAGGAACAGGATATGCTGCGTGCCGGGTTGCCCGTGCGCGACAAGCTCATCGAACGCAACGACGGCAGGAAATTCGTCACCACTCTTCAAGTGAATGTAGAGCAGCGAGGCGTGGAGTTCGTACCGGGAACTGGCAGGTCGCCCCGTACCGCCCAGATGCAGGAAGCCAAGAACAATCCCACGCAGGGACAGGCTCAGGGCATGGAAAATTCCGCAGCCCCACAGAAAGAGCAACGCCGCAACACGTGGACGAACGCTGATGGCAGTATCCGCCCCATCAGCAAATGGAGCGGTGTGAACTTCACCGACCAGCAGAAAGCCGACTACGCTGCGGGTAAGGCGATAAAGCTGGAGAACGTGACTGACAAGCAAGGCTTCCACGCCACGATGTACATCAAGTTCAACCCGGAGAAGGGACGTCCGTACCGCTATGACACCAACCCCGACAATGCGCAGAAGGTCGCCCCATCCAACGAGAGCCGTACACAGGTGGCGGTGAACAGCGAAGGCAAGACCAACGAGGCGACCAAGAACCTGAAAGAGCCGTTGCTGAAAGGACAGACCGCCCCGAAAGACGACAAACAGCAAAAGCTGCAGGAGAAATCTCAGAAGAAAAACAACAAGGGCATGAAGATGTAACATCCCGTGTCCGCCACTAAATCCAAAGTAACAATTCATAAAAAAAAGTAATCAGCATGAAGACAATCATTGCAGAAAAGCCATCCGTGGCACGTGAAATCGCCCGCATCGTGGGCGCGACAAAGAGAGAGGAAGGATATTTCGAGGGAAGTGGCTACGCCGTGACATGGGCATTCGGGCACCTCGTCCAGCTTGCCATGCCCGACGGTTACGGCATACGCGGCTTTGTCCGTGACAACCTGCCCGTCATCCCCGACTCCTTCACGCTCATACCCCGTCAGGTAAAGGTTGAGAAGGGCTACAAACCCGACAGCGGCGTGGTGTCACAAATAAAAACCATAACCCGCCTGTTCAATGACAGTGAGCAGATCATCGTGGCGACCGATGCCGGTCGCGAGGGCGAACTTATCTTCCGATACCTCTACCATTACATAGGATGCGCCACCCCTTTCGTGCGCCTCTGGATAAGCTCGCTTACCGACAAGGCCATCCGCGATGGACTGCGCAACCTCGAAGCGGGGAGCAAGTATGACAACCTCTACCTCGCCGCCAAAGCGCGGAGCGAATCCGACTGGCTCGTGGGCATCAACGGCACGCAGGCTCTCTCCATCGCCGCCGGACACGGCACTTACTCCGTCGGGCGGGTGCAGACACCCACGTTGGCGATGGTGTGCGCACGCTACTGGGAAAACCGCCGCTTCACGGTGGAACCTTTCTGGCAACTCCATATTGCCGCTGACGGAGGCGATGGTGATACCGTGAAATTCTCTTCCACCGGGAAATGGAAGGAGATGGAGCCTGCCACAGTCTTATATAATAAGGTAAAGGAAACAGGCACAGCCACCGTCACGAAAGCGGAACGCAAGGAGAAGATAGAGGAAACTCCGCTCCTGTACGACCTGACCACGCTCCAGAAGGAAGCCAACGCCAAGCATGGCTTCACGGCGGAACAGACGCTTGAAATCGCCCAGAAGCTCTACGAGAAGAAGCTCATCACCTATCCGAGAACCGGAAGCCGCTATATTCCCGAAGACGTGTTCGCGGAAATCCCCAAGCTGCTTGCCTTCATCGGCAGCCTGCCCGAATGGAAGGACAAGTTGCAGCCGAAAGCCGTGCCGACACGCCGCAGCTTGGACGGCGGCAAGGTGACAGACCACCATGCCCTGCTCGTCACGGGCGAGAAGCCGCTGTTCCTCTCCAAAGAGGACAGCACCGTCTATCACATGATAGTCGGGCGCATGCTTGAGGCTTTCTCCGAAAAATGCGTCAAGGACACTGCCACCGTCACGGCAGAGTGTGCCGGAGTGGAGTTCGTGGCAAAAGGCAGCATCATCAGGCAGGCCGGATGGCGTGCCGTCTATGGCAAGGAGAATGGAGAAGAGAACAACAGCCAAGAGGAAACCGCCGCCATTCCCTGTTGGCAGGAAGGCGACACGCTGGCACTGAAAGCCGCCTCCATCACGGAGGGAAAGACCAAACCCAAGCCGCAGCATACCGAAGCCACTCTGCTGTCCGCGATGGAAACGGCTGGCAAGGAGATAGAGGACGACGCATTGCGGCAGGCTATGAAGGATTGCGGCATCGGCACGCCCGCCACCCGTGCGTCCATCATCGAAACGCTTTTCAAGCGCGGCTATATGGAACGCTGCAAGAAGTCGCTTGTCCCCACCGAAAAAGGGCTTGCCCTCTACTCGGTCGTGAAGGCGATGCGTATTGCCGATGTCGCCATGACGGGCGAATGGGAAAAGGAATTGGCACGCATCGAGCGTGGGGAACTGCCCGCCGATGACTTCCGCAGGAAGATTGAGGCATATACACGGGAAATTACCTCCGAACTGCTGTCGTGCGACAAGCTGTTCGCCCGCAGGGATTCCGGCTGCAAGTGTCCCAAGTGCGGAGCGGGGACGATGCAGTTTTACGGCAAGGTCGTCCGCTGCGACAACGCGGAGTGCGGTCTGCCCGTGTTCCGCCTGAAAGCAAACCGCACCCTCTCTGATGATGAAATCAAAAACCTGCTCACCGACGGACACACGAAACTGCTCAAAGGATTCAAGAGCAAGCAGGGCAAGAGTTTTGATGCCGTAGTCGCCTTTGACGGGGACTATAACACGGTTTTCGTGTTCCCAGAAAGGAAAAGTAAAGCGACCTCTGCGAAAAGAAGAAAATAAATGTTTAACTTTGCCACTGGTTCAGAGTAATGAATTGTTCTTCGATACCGGATTACACTCATACTTTGGATTTAGTGGTGGCACTCGGAGGGATACCGGGTGCCTTTTTCTTCTCGTTTTCCAACGATTATCCCTATCATCATTATCAATCCACTAAATTCCAAAGAAATGAACAACAAGAAGAAAAACGAGGGTCGGACCGACTTTTCCTATTACGGTCTGTACCTGCTGGACTACCTCACCACGAACAAGTTTGAACAGGCAGCCGATGAAGCCTTCATCCGAGAAAGAACCGACCGTGCCGCCGAAGCGTATGAACGGGCAAGGCTCGAAGGCTATCCTGTCGACGGGGCGCAGGAACTGGCGATGAAGGTGCTGACGGAGGGCCTTCGCTACTCCAGGCACGCCATCCTGCGCGAAGTCGTGGAGAACGAATTTGCGGGTGAAGTGCCGGAAGAAAAATGTGAAGCCTTTACCCAGAAGCTGCTGCCGCTTGTCGGAAACGTATTCTCCATCTATGACCTCTCGGACGACAATTTCGCCCTGTCGCCCGAATATGACCTGCTCTACACGGAGCTGACGGGAGCCGTCATCCTCTATATCGAAGAGTATGGCGTTTAACCGCAAACAGAGGTTGAGGGACAACATCGAGGCGATACGGACGGCATTCCTCCTTGACAGGGAACAGCGCACACCCACCGCACGCGAACGGCTCTTGTTAGAGCGTTATTGCGGGTTCGGGGGACTGAAGAGCATACTCAACCCTGCAAGGGAACTGACGGATGCCGTCCACTGGGCGAAGTCCGACCTCGAACTGTTTGCCCCTACCGTGGAACTGCACAGGTTGCTGCGGGAGAACACAAAAGACGAGACGGAGTACAAACGGTATATGGATGCCATGAAGCAGTCCGTGCTGACCGCCTTCTATACCCCGCCGGAGATAACCGGGACCATCGCGGACGTGCTGCATGAACACGGCATCCGTCCCGACCGGGTGCTGGAGCCGTCGGCAGGTGTCGGTGCATTCGTGGACGCCGTGCTGGAGAACAGACCGGACGCGGACATCATGGCTTTTGAGAAAGACCTGATGACGGGCAAGATACTGAAGCACCTGCATCCCGGACAGAAAGTAAGGGTACAGGGCTTCGAGAAGATAGAAAAGCCGTTCATGAACCATTTTGATTTGGCTGTCTCCAATATACCGTTTGGCGATGTGGCGGTGTTCGACCCGGAATTTTCGGGCAGCAAGGATCCTGCAAGGCACTCGGCGGCACGGACGATACACAATTACTTTTTCCTGAAAAGCCTTGACGCGGTGCGTGAAGGCGGAATCGTGGCGTTCATCACCTCGCAGGGGGTACTGGATGCCCCGACCAACGCGCCCATACGCGAGTATATGATGAACCAGGCCAATCTGGTGGGCGTAGCCCGCCTGCCGAACAACCTCTTTACGGATAACGCGGGAACGGAGGTGGGCAGCGACCTGATTATCCTGCAAAAGAACAGCGGAAAGAACGGTGAACTGTATTACAACGAAAAACTCTTCGTGCAGACCGAACAGACCCCTATCGGCACTTCCGTAAATGGGTATGTATGGAGCATCTGCTCGCTTTCACACACGGATTTGATCAGAAGTACCGACCCATACGGGAAACCAGCCTATAAACTCCTGCACCGTGGGGACATCGCACAACTGGCGGAAGACTTGCGGGAGCATCTGAAAATAGAACTGCAACAACTTGACAGGAAACTGTATGAGAAACACAGCCTGCATCCGACAAAGGAGGAAAGCACGGCTGCGGAAGTGCAACCTGCTCCGAAAACAGAAAAGGTATCACCTTCTGTAATAGCCCCCGTTTCTGTAATTGAGCCTGTCAAGGGAGTGGAGAAGCCGCAGGCACAGCCCATAGGGGAAAAGCCGGAGATTGAGCCGCGCCAACCCAATCATTCGTCAGCCGTGCAGCTTACCCTGCTCGACCTTTGGGGTATGCCCATAGAGGAACCGGCAAAAAAGAAAAAGGCAGCGAAAAAGGAAAGCAAGCCGAAGCCTATGCCGTCCACGCCTAAACCGCAGGTCAAAGTTACTCCACCCGTTGAAGCCGCCAAGCCGGTAAACGGTAATAAGGAAGAAAAGCCGGAAAATGCCGAAAAGCCAAACGCCCCGGACGACATTTACGCCACTCTGGATTGGGAAACCAATCCTCCCATCAACGGCTTCTATGAGACAATGATGAGCCTGACAGCGGAACGGCGCAAGGCCCTACGGCTTGAGGCAGAACGGCACAGGCAGGAACAACTGAAAAAGATGGGTATCAAAGACACGTTGAACCCTGCTTTTGCGCCTTCTTCGGACAATATGGATAAAAAGCCGGAACAAACGGAAGAAATAAAGCAACCTGAAACACTGGCAGAAGTTGTGCCTACTTCCGAAACGGTTGCCACTTCCCTGTTCCCGGAACTTGAAACGGAAAAGCCGAAGGAGGAAGTCATGGACCTTTCTCCCCGTCCGTTCAACGGCCTGCTGGAGCCACACCACCGTGACGGCTCGATGGTGCTGGATGCTTCACGCAATCTCGGTTACCTGAAAGACCTCACGCCTTACGGTGCGACCTTCCAACCGCTCGACCTTCGTGGCTATCAAAAAGAGAAAGCGATGCTGTATATATCGCTCCGTGACGCTTACGAACGTCTGTATAGCCACGAGACGGAGAACCATACGGAACACAAACCGCAGCGCGGGTATCTCAACACCTACTACGATGAGTTTGTCATGCGTTACGGTAACCTCAACGCCAGACAGAACGTGAAACTGGTAATGATGGATGCCGGAGGGCGCGACATCCTTTCGCTGGAACGTGCGGAGGACGGCAAGTTTGTCAAGGCGGACATCTTCGACCGTCCCGTTTCCTTCTCGGTGGAGAGCCGTGTCAATGCAGGCTCTCCCGAAGAAGCCTTGTCCGCATCGCTCAACAAGTTCGGCACGGTCAATCTCGGCTATATGCGGGAGATAACCGACACCACGGAAGAGGAACTGCTTGGTGCCCTCAAGGGGCGCATCTTCTACAACCCGCTCGTAACCGGTTACGAAATCAAAGACCGCTTCATCGCGGGGAACGTGATAGAGAAGGCGGAACGCATAGAGGGCTGGATGGAGGACAATCCCGAAAGTGAGCGGATCCCGGAGGTGAAACAGGCGTGGGAGGCATTGAAGGAGGCCGAACCGCAGCGCATCTCCTTTGAAGACCTCGACTTCAATTTCGGGGAACGCTGGATTCCCACGGGCGTGTATGCCGCCTACATGAGCCACCTTTTCGACACGGACGTGAAAATAGCCTACTCCGCAAGCATGGACGAGTTTTCCGTGGCGTGCGGCTACCGCACCATGAAGATCACGGACGAGTTTTTAGTAAAGGGCTATTACCGGAACTATGACGGTATGCACCTGTTGAAGCACGCCCTGCACAACACCTGCCCCGACATGATGAAAAGTATCGGCAAGGACGAGAACGGCAACGACATCAAGGTACGCGACAGCGAGGGCATACAGCTCGCCAACGCGAAGATAGACGAAATCCGTAACGGGTTCTCGGAATGGCTGGAAGAACAGTCGCCGCAGTTCAAGGAACGGCTCACGACGATGTATAACCGCAAGTTCAACTGTTTCGTGCGCCCGAAGTATGACGGCTCGCACCAGACTTTTCCCGACCTCAACCTGAAAGGGCTGGCAAGCCGGGGAATCAAGAGCGTTTACCCGTCGCAGAAGGATTGCGTCTGGATGCTGAAACAGAACGGCGGCGGGATCTGCGACCACGAGGTGGGAACCGGCAAGACGCTGATAATGTGCATAGCGGCACATGAGATGAAGCGTCTGAACTTGGCGCACAAGCCGATGATTATCGGGCTGAAAGCGAATGTGGCGGAGATTGCCGCCACCTATCAGGCGGCATATCCCAATGCGAGGATTCTCTACGCTTCTGAAAAGGATTTCTCGACCGCCAACCGCGTGCGTTTTTTCAACAACATCAAAAATAACGATTTCGATTGCGTCATCATGTCGCACGACCAGTTCGGCAAGATACCGCAGTCACCGGAGTTGCAGCAGCGCATCCTGCAGGCGGAGCTTGACACGGTGGAGGAAAACCTCGAAGTCTTGCGGCAGCAGGGCAAGAACGTGTCGCGGGCGATGCTGAAAGGGCTGGAGAAGCGCAAGCACAACCTTGTGGCGAAGCTGGAGAAGGTGGAACACGCTATCAAGTCCCGCACGGATGATGTGGTGGACTTCAAGCAGATGGGCATCGACCACATCTTCATTGACGAGAGTCACCAGTTCAAGAACTTGACTTTCAACACCCGTCATGACCGTGTGGCGGGATTGGGAAACTCGGAAGGAAGCCAGAAGGCCCTGAATATGCTCTTTGCCATCCGTACCATACAGGAACGCACGGGCAAGGACTTGGGGGCTACGTTCCTTTCGGGCACGACCATTTCCAACAGTCTGACGGAACTGTACCTGCTCTTCAAATACCTGCGCCCCAACGAACTGGAACGGCAGGACATCCGCTGTTTCGATGCTTGGGCTGCCATCTTCGCCAAAAAGACGACCGATTTTGAGTTCAACGTGACAAACAACGTGGTGCAGAAGGAGCGTTTCCGCTACTTCATCAAAGTGCCGGAGCTTGCCGCCTTTTACAACGAAATCACCGACTACCGCACGGCGGAGGACGTGGGTGTGGATCGTCCGCACAAGAACGAGATACTGCACCACATACCGCCTACACCCGACCAAGAGTATTTCATCAAACAACTGATGGAATTTGCCAAGACAGGTGACGCGACGTTGTTGGGCAGGTTGCCGCTGTCTGAAACGGAAGAGAAGGCTAAGATGCTCATCGCTACCGACTACGCGCGGAAGATGGCTTTGGATATGCGCATGATAGACCCCAATTACGAAGACCACTCCGACAACAAGGCGAGCCACTGCGCCAAAATGATAGCGGAGTATTACCACAAATACGATGCGCACAAGGGTACGCAGTTCGTGTTCTCCGACTTGGGGACATACCAGCCGGGGGAAGGATGGAACGTGTACAGCGAGATAAAACGCAAGTTGGTGGAGGATTACGGCATACCGGCAAGTGAGGTGCGCTTCATTCAGGAGTGTAAGACGGATAAGGCTCGTAAGGCGGTGATAGATGCCATGAACGCCGGGACGGTGCGCGTGCTGTTCGGCTCCACAAGTATGCTCGGAACGGGCGTGAATGCGCAGAAAAGATGTGTCGCCATCCATCACCTTGATACACCGTGGCGACCGTCCGACCTGCAACAGCGTGACGGACGGGGTGTTAGAGCCGGGAACGAGATTGCCAAGCATTTTGCCGAGAACAACGTGGATGTCATCATCTACGCGGTGGAAAAGTCGCTGGACAGCTACAAGTTCAATCTGCTGCACTGCAAGCAGACGTTCATATCGCAGCTCAAAAGCGGAGCGATGGGCGCACGTACCATCGACGAGGGAGCAATGGACGAAAAATCGGGTATGAACTTCTCGGAGTATATGGCGTTGCTCTCCGGCAATACCGACCTTTTGGATAAGGCGAAATTAGAGAAGCGTATCGCCTCGCTCGAAGGGGAACGCAAGTCGTTCAACAAGGGCAAGCGCGATTCGGAGTTCAAGCTGGAATCCAAGACGGGAGAACTGCGCAACAACACGGCTTTCATCGAAGCCATGACGGAAGACTGGAACCGTTTTATTTCCGTTGTGCAGACTGATAAGGAAAGCATCCGCCTTAATCTTGTCAAGGTGGACGGCGTGGATTCAACGGATGAGAAGGTCATCGGTAAGCGTTTGCAGGAAATCGCCAAGAACGCCACGACTGGTGGACTGTACAAGGCTGTCGGGGAACTTTACGGCTTTCCGATAAAGGTGGTCAGCGAGAGGACACTCAAAGAAGGTCTGGAGTTCACCGACAACCGCTTCGTGGTGGAGGGGAACTACAAGTACACCTACAACAACGGGCATCTGGCGATGGCAGACCCGATTACTGCCGCACGAAACTTTCTGAACGCATTGGAGAGGATTCCGACCATCATCGACCAGTACAAGTCTAAGAACGAAGTGCTGGAAAAGGAGATTCCGCAGTTGCAGGAGATAGCGGGCAAGGTGTGGAAGAAGGAGGACGAGCTGAAACAGCTTAAGTCCGAACTCGCCGCACTGGACCGCAAGATACAGCTTGAGCTGGCTCCTCCGGATCAGGAAAACACGGAAGAGAACCGGCAAGGCAACGAGAAAAAACAGACGGAACAACAGCCGGAAAGCCCGCACGTGGACTTTGTACGCAGTCATTTAATTATAGGGAGACCCGGTTTATCGGAATCCAAAGGTGTAAAACTTTAATATCGAAGTCTTGACAGAAAAAGCCAGTGGTTGAATTTTTCACCACTGGCTTTAATTCTAATAATTTATTCAATCTAATATGACCGAATCTATAACTTTAAATCATAGATTATGTGCCTATTTGTGAAGAAAAGACGTAACTTTGTATCAAAATCAAATAAGCATAACAATGGAACCATCTATATACAGTTTTTCACTTTGTGCCGCACTGCCGTTGATGTTATTCTTCGGCTTTTATTTTTTGTTTGCAAAGACTCCTGAAAAGAAAATTTTCAAGAATTATCTCCGCTCCCGACAGATTA
>MNQS01000144.1 GCA_001915545.1 Bacteroides sp. 43_108
CGGGGGAATGCCTAAAGATACAAAAAAGCCAGCTAATTCGCAACACTTTGTGTATGAATTAGTTGGCTAATTTTATTCTATTTACTGAATATCCCTATAAAAGAAATAAGGGGCACAGGATTATTTTCCTATGTCCCTTTCAAATGTTTAGTTTAACATTTTGTAGCGTGCGCCTGACAGGACTCGAACCTGCACATCGCTAGACATCAGATCCTAAGTCTGACGCGTCTACCAATTTCGCCACAGGCGCAGTGTAGAATGTCTTTCTATTTTACATTTGCAAAGATGCAAATTATTTATTAAAATTCATACTTGATGCGTATGTTTTTTTACATTTAAGTCGTTTTTCGTGTCATTTTTATATATTACAGTTTGTTTTAGACTGTCTTTTTACGACTGAAGTATCTTGGCAGTTATTTTTTGAAGCTTCTTCTTTCAGAAACTCTCTTGCCTTTTCGATAATAGTATCTTTTCCCTTTCGCATGTCTTCTTCTTCCATTCCGGCTTTGATATCCGGTTCTATGCCGAATTCGGTGTGGTTCATATCTTTGTCGTAAATTATCACAGCAGAGTACCTGACACTCCATCCGCAAGGAATTTCTTGAGTGAACGGCATACCGGAGCCTCCACCGGTGTAATCTCCCAAAATCGTCACATTGGGACAGGTTTTCATGCACTTTACGAAGTCATTGGCAGCACTGAAGCACCTTCTGTTTGTCAATACTACAGTGTTTTTCTGCCATCTGATTCCGTCGGAAGGTTCCAGATATACGGGCTCAGGGTCGGACAAGTCGTAATGGCCTTTCCCTGTCTTGTGACTCATATATCCGATAAGCTTTTTCTCATTGGTGAATCGGGATGCCAACTGATGTGCGGTAGATATTCTTCCTCCTCCGTTGTTCCTTATATCTACAATCAGGCCGATACATGTTGAAAGTGCGTCAAGCATGTACGATAAGTTTCCATCTCCTATGGCATCATTGAAGCTCTCGCAGTATACGTAGCCGATGTTGTCGTCAAGAATTTTGTATTTAAGTCCTGAAGCTATTTTATAATCTGTTCCAAGATAGTTCTGTTGAATCTGCTGGTCAAAATTTTCAGGATACGGTTCATAGTAGCTCCATTCTCTTCCTATGTCGAATGCGGCACTCAGATTGACGTGTCCGTCCTTAAGCTCGGACAACATGTCGCAGCAAACTTCGAAGAGCTGGTAATTATCCATTTTGGGCGTAATTCTTCGTTTGTACTCGTCGTGTATGCTGTCCCAGTCGATTCCCAGCTTCTTCTCTTTGTATTCGAAGAAGCAATATCTTTCGTCAATAAGCTTCCACAATGCTTCGAAGTTGCCTTCGGGAGTATTCACGTAAGGTTCTTCGTCAATACACGATGCAACTGTCATCAGACCGATAGCAGTCGTGAGTGCATATATTATGTTTTTCGTGATGCTCATTTTCTGAAAAATATTACTATCATGGAGTTTAAATATCTATTTGTTTAATCTTCGTTTCAGAAAGGCATGGCTTTCATCCTTCTGTCCTTTCTGTTGAAATATTTCACGAAGCCTATCATGAAGCAGTTTGAGTATGAATGATATTTCAGACCGTTGAGTTTTGCCTGCTGAAAGTCGCCGGCGTAGCCTAGTCTCAACGTCGCCGTACTTATTGGAATATCAACCGTTAGCAGATGTCTCATAGACGGCATGTTTACTGGGTACACAAACTTCACGTTCTTGTCGTAGTGACCAAGCAAGAAAAGCTCATAATACGATTGTCCGTAGTTGGGGGAGAATGCAACACCGGCAAGAGGAATATTGACCTGATATCGCAGTAGATAGTTGTGTTTTCTTATTTTCAGATTGTACATTGCCATACCCGACAAGTCTATCATTATGTCAGCCTTGCCTTGAGCCGGATTGTTGCTGTTGCGCGTGTTGTATATGCCGCCTATGTAAGCGGAGGCCATGGCACCTGCAAGAAATCTTATACCGCCCAGTACAGGCTTGAAATTGTAGTGCCATCCTATGGCATATCTTAGTCCTCCTGCTACCTCATGAGCCGTTTGTGACCTGTTTTCCACATACGAACAGTTGGCTTGAAGCAATGTCTGCACTGAAATACGTCCGTTTGCCATCTTTGTGAATCTCATCGTTTCTCTCTGCAGGCGTATTTCCGGTCCTGTATAATTGTAAGGCGACAGATACGTATCGAGAACATTGGCCGAACCTACTCCTATAAGCATGGAATGTGCGGTGAACCTGTTGTCGAATGCAGGTTCATCCATCTTTATGACAGTATTTTTCTCTTCTGTACTGTCGCTTTCTTCGGTGCAGAGGTCTTCATGGCCGGCTGCATGCAGATTCGTGGTAATGATTGAGGTCGCCAACAGTATGGCGACCTTGTACATTGTGCATTTTATCATTGCTCGGGAGTATATGCTGTTGTTCCCAATCCGTATTTCTTGCAGTGTCAGAACAGTTTCATCTGTCCTGTAAGTTCATCTCTGATGTCCGACTCGCTTTTGCCTTCGTCTGGATCTACAACCTCCGGCATATTGTCGTTGTCTTCATCGTCTCCGTCTTCCTCATCCTCTGGGTCCGGGAATCTTACAGGTTCAAGTTCCTCTACAGATTCTACAACATATTGCGTCAGTCTCTTTCCTTTAGCCTTGAATCCCTTTACTCCGATGAATTGCTCGGCATCAATTTCCAACGGACCCCTGAAGGCGTCTGGTTCTCCGAGTTTTACTTCCAGACGCGGATAAGCCGTGCATGTGAGCAAGATGAGTTTCGTTTCCGGATTCTCGTTCAGATAGCTTTGTTTTCTGGCAGACGGTTCGAACATGAACCTCTTTATGTAAGGTTTACCTCCCTGCTCCCCGTCGTACAGTACGGCTGTCCACACCTTGTGAGCCTTGAATTTTTCTATCTTGAGGATATTGTGCTCGTAGTGGTTGTTGACATCGAAATTCGTTGTATAGAATTCTCCGTTGTCGAGAATGACAAGAATCAGGTCGTTGTTCTGGAATTCGCCTAGGAATTCACCGTGCTCATCATAGTTGAGCCTGTGCACATCGTGGTCAAACCATACTTTTCTTCCGCCCAGAGTTGAACCTCCGTGCTGTTTCAGGCCAATTCTGTACACTTCGTTTTTTGTCAGTATGTTGCCGCGCGATATTCTGCCTTTGATGGCAATCTCACTGAAGTCTTTTTCGAAAATAAGTTTCTTCAGCTTTTCTTTAGGCTTGAGTGTTACCTTTATCACTTCGGCTTCGCCGTTTGCATTGGCAGTGAAGTACGTCACTTTAGATTTTGGCGTACCCATTGTCAAGTCATATTCCTTGTCGCGGGTTACAGAAGGAACGTTGAATCGTTTTATGTATGTGATGCCCGTTGCACCGTCGCGATAGCAGACATTGTATATCGTACGTGTGTCGTTTCGTTTGAAAACGGCCACGTGTATGATTTCAGCTTTTTTCTTTTCTTTTTTACTCCTTTCGGTTTCGCCTACAAATACTTTGTCGCTCACCTTTACAACCTTGTAGGTTCCATCCTTGTAGAACAGTATGACATCATCGATATCCGAACAGTTGCATACGTATTCATCTTTCTTCAGACCAGTACCCACAAAGCCTTCTGCTCTGTTTATGTAGAGCTTTTCGTTGGCTTCTGCTACTTTTGTAGCTTCGATGGTGTCGAAGTTGCGTATGACAGTACGTCTAGGATATTCGGCTCCGTATTTTTCTTTAAGATATTTGAACCACTCGGCAGTAACTTCTACCAAGTTTGCCAGATCGCGGTCGATTTCTTCAATCTCGGCTTTCATTCTGGCAATCAGCTCGTCGGCTTTGTCTTTGTTGAATTTGAGTATACGGGCCATCTTGATTTCCATCAGACGGAGTATGTCGTCCTTGGTTACCTCACGTACAAACTGCGGATAGAATGGTGTGAGACGTTCATCCACATATTCGCAAGCAGCGTCCATGTCCTTCGCCTGTTCGAATTCGCGTCCCTTGTATATTCTTTCCTCGATGAAAATTTTTTCCAGCGAAGCGAAGTGCAGTGATTCCATCACCTCGCCCCTTCTTATTTCCAGTTCCTTGCGTATAAGATCCTTGGTATTGTCCACAGACTTGCGAAGCACGTCGCTTACGGTCAAGAATTTCGGAGTGCGTCCGTCGATGACGCAGCAGTTAGGTGAAATGCTTGTCTCACAATCCGTGAAGGCATAAAGGGCGTCGATGGTTTTGTCGGACGATGTGCCAGGTGTAAGTTGTATGATGATTTCCACCTCGGCCGCAGTGTTGTCGTCTACCTTTCTTGCCTTTATCTTGCCCTTTTCGATGGCTTTCAGAATTGAGTCTATGAGTGTAGCCGCCGTTTTGCCGTATGGTATTTCGCGTATGCACAGTGTTTTGTTGTCTATCTTCTCAATCTTTGCCCTGACCTTCACGCTGCCGCCTCTTTGGCCGTCGTTGTATCTGGATACATCAACGGCACCTCCAGTCTGAAAGTCCGGATAGAGCGTGAATGGTTCGTTGTGCAGGTAACTTACTGCAGCATCGCATATCTCGTTGAAGTTGTGAGGCAGAATTTTAGATGACAGACCTACGGCTATACCTTCAACACCCTGAGCTAGCAGAAGCGGAAACTTCACCGGCAGAGCGATAGGTTCCTTGTTGCGTCCGTCGTACGACAGTTTCCACTCCGTCGTTTTGGGATTGAACACAGTGTCGATGGCAAACTTTGACAATCTTGCCTCGATATATCGTGGAGCGGCGGCACTGTCGCCTGTCAATATGTTACCCCAGTTTCCCTGGCAGTCGATGAGCAGATTCTTTTGTCCCAGCTGAACTAGGGCGTCGCCTATTGACGCATCTCCGTGCGGATGAAACTGCATCGTGTGTCCCACGATGTTGGCCACCTTGTTGTAGCGTCCGTCGTCCATCCTCTTCATTGAGTGCAGAATACGTCTCTGCACTGGTTTGAGTCCGTCAATGATGTTCGGCACCGCACGTTCGAGGATTACATAGCTGGCATAGTCGAGAAACCAGTTTTGGTACATCCCGCTCAGATGGTGCGTGATGCCGTCCTTCATTACTTCCGGATTGTAGTCGCTGTGCGGTGCGCCGCCTTCAGCTTCGCCTGTAGCCTGGTTCCCCTCGTCGGTACCTGTTGCTTCATCGGCAAAACCGTCGTTGTCCGCCATGCCCGCAGTCTCATCTGTTCTTTCGTCCATGCCGTCCTCTCTGCTCTCGTCGCTCATATCTGTTCTGATTTATTATACCTTGTTTTTGAAACGGAAAAAGTCAGCGAAATGTGCTTGTTCAGGTGAATGCACACATTTCACTGACTACAAAGATAGCAAATTTTGTTTCATGAGCAAAATCCGCGGTGCAGGCGACGTTTGACAGTCACGTATTTATCTGAATGTTTATGGTTTGATATGGGGTATTTTACATGTACTGTTCGATTCTTACAATAAAAAATCTGTTTTATAGAAGTTTGAATCTCACGCTTAATACGGCATTTCGAGGTCGTAGTTGCGATGTCTGTGTGTATATGTCCAAACCGCTGTAACTCACCCTTGTATACTGCCTCTGGTCGAAGATGTTGTTAAGCCTTAGTTCTAGGTCTACGTGCTCCAGCTTGAGTTTGGCTGAGATGTCGCCGAACCATGCATGCCTGTTCTTTACCGTCAGGTTGTTGTAGTTGTCCTCCACTGAGGCGGTAATGGTAAGTTGCTTGGTTGCATAGACATTTATCTTCAGTTTCTCGTAGGCAGAACGTACTGTGCGTGTCGGATAATCGCTGGAGCCGTCCGTACGGCTGGTGTTCCATGAACAGCCGCCGTTCAGAACCAGATTGAGCCACGGCAACGGTGTGATTGAACCCTTTGCACTGATGCTTACTGTACTCGAGTGTAAAGGGTAGACAGTATCGTCAATAAGACGCTCGCTGGTGGAATAGCTGTAGTCGCCTGAGGCGCGCACCATTGCCTGAAGCCAGTCGAATCCCTTGCTGCCGTCGAAGCCGAGTCTGTAGCTGTTCGATTCAGTGCTTTGATCTACAGCCTGTACTACGCTTGTTGCACCCTCATATCTCGTACCGTATATCTGGTTGTCTCGGGTGTGGCTGTAGTTGCCGCTTATGCGAAGGAATGTTGCAGTTATTGCACTTCTGTATCCTATGCCGACTCCGGCACCCATGCGGTTTGTCTCAGACAACTGTTCCACGTAGGAACGCTGGAACGAACGGTAGTTGGTCATGATAAACCCGTTGTAGATTCCGCCTGGGTCGCCTACCGTCTTGGAGTAATTGGCATTGGCATCGGCAGACCAGTCAAGCCATTCGTATTTTGCCGAGAAGTTAGGTGTGACAAGCAGATGGACATAGCTGTCCTTGTCATCGCGGATACGGTCGTCGAGCGTCTGCGAATAGAGCCCAAGAGGACAGCCGAGCGACAGACGCAAACCGTTCTTTTCAAATTTATATTGCTGGCCGAGCGTCAGTTCGTAAGTATTGTACCAAAGGTTATTACGCGATGAATAGACGCCTGTATCGAAACCGTCGAGGTCGGTCTTTATGCCGTGCAGGCTTGTATTCGCCACGATGCCGTAAGTCAGCGTGAATGGTCCGAAACGTAGACCGTAGCTCGTGTTGAAGTTACCTGCAATATGGCGTGAGATCACATCCTGCATATATATGGCCGAAGTGTCTTTCTGCAGGGAGTCGATACAGGCGGTGAGAGTGTTCGGACGTTGTGCATAACCTGCTGAGAAATGGATGTTGAGCGTGTGGTTGCCGATGTTGCGGATGGTATTGAATGTGTTCGATACGGAGAGTTGCGGACGGTCGAAATGCTGACGTACGCGCTCATTGCCGTATATTACAGGAACATTTCCAGTACGTTCGGATGAAAGAAGTCCGTCAACACGGTCGCTGTTCCAGCTGATGTCGAATTTGAGTACATCGGCTATGAAGCCCTTGGTTGCGTTCCAGTTGTAGCGTGCCTGAACGTTGAGGTTGTTTACCTTCGTTTCGCCGATCATGGTTTCTGAGGTGTGGAGCCTGCTGTCCCCGCCGGCAAAAAGGTCGCTTTCGCTGTTTCCCTCGTGACGGATGTGGTCGTTGTAGTAGGCTATATTCAGACCAACCTCCGTATTCGTGAAGATTTTCTCCAAGTGATTCATGGTGAGGATGTTGGAGAGATTGTCGAACGTACGCTGTTGCGGAAGTCCCGAACCGCTCGGCATGACGACACCCGTAGGGCAGAAAGGATAGAGATTGACGCTTTTTATCGGTGAATAGTGTTGCGTCAGTTCCTTGGACACGTCATCACCAGTGTTGTTGCCCTTGTATAGAGTCATGTTCTGGCGTTTCTTTGCAAAGTACATTCCCACAACTTCAGCTGTCCAGAGCGGGTTACGGCCGATGGTGCCTGTGCCTTCGGCCAACGACCTGGAACTGAATCCCCAGTCGCCGGCCTGTTGGATTCCGCCACCTATCATTGTGTTAATGGCCAATGTTCCCTTGGCCGCGTCTTTCAGTTTCAGGTTGATTGCCACATCGTCAGTCTGCGATTTATTTTGCAGAGCCTTCACTGGCTGGTGGTGCTCCAGCACCTGTACGGTTGCCACGTCCGAGGCATTGATGTTGTTCGTTGCCAGTCCGTAGCGTCCCTGCAGCAGATCCATATCCTCAACGTAGAATTTGCTTATGCTTTTGCCGTTGTATTTGATGGCGCCGTTGTCCGACACTTTGATGCCGGGCATACGTTTCAGCACATCACCTATGACGCGGTCGCCCTGTTGCTTATAGGCCGCGACGATGTAGCTCAGTGTGTCGCCGACCTGCTTTATCTTCTGTGCACGCACGCTGACTTCCTTCAACTGTACCTTCTCTTCGTTGACGCGAAAGTCAAGCCGTTGTGTATGGTTCTTCACAATCTTCACCTGACTGCCTATGGTCAGTCCAGATGCCGTAACTGCAACAGAATCCGCCTTGGCCGTGATTTCTAGTCTGTAGTGTCCTTTGGCATCTGTGTCAGCAAAGCCCAAGATATTGCCGGTAGCCTTTAGCGCCACGGTGACGTATGCTTCCACCGGCTTTCCTTGGGCGTCAAGCACTGTACCGCTGATGGCCGTCTGGGCAAAAGACATGGTAAAAACTGTTGCAAAGATTATTGTTGATGCAAGAAGTCTTTTTGTCATAATCTTATTCTTTTTCCAATTGCTCAAAAGGCTTATCAGGAAATTTCGTTGATCCAGCTGTTGCTTTCCAAAAATTCACTTGAAGTGCACGTTGTAATTTCCGAACCCTCTCCCTTGTTGACTTTATATATTTGTGGTCGTATACAGTCTTCAATTCGTTGGGAGTCATCGATTTGAAGTCGTAGAGCATCATTGGCTCGTTTGAATTCTTCAGATTTACAGCTTCAAATGTGTAGAATCTGTCCGTGTCGTATAGCTTGAGTATAAGCCCGGGCAGACCGTTGAACTTCCACGGACCGCGTCTTATAGGAATGTCTTTGGCAAACCATGCCACAAAATCGCGCCCCCTCCAATGGCACGTCGCCTTTTGGCAACGATGTTCCAGCACTGTCATAGTATCATTGTGCAGAGTCCATTGCTGAGGCGGACACGGTTCGGTGAACCAGCTGTTATTGCGGGTGTTATGCATCGGCATACTTACGTATTCTGTGACTTGACCGTCTTTGAAATAAAGGTCCGTATACTGTATGTCATTCCAGAAGGTCCCATTTTTACCATCTTTTTTACCTATGGCGATGTTTGGTCCTACAACACGTGTGCGTTCCACACTTCGTTTCAAGAACAGACTGGAATATTTTGAGCAACCATTACCAACTTCAAGCCTCTGCAGGTCTATGTAGGTTCCTTCCTGGCCTATAGTGTCTGCGTTCATTGCATAGTCTACATACATCATGGTTGTTCCCACTTGTATCTCCCTTAAGCCGAGACGTGTCTTGGTCGTTGGGTAAGCAAGTCCTTGGTTCTGCTGAGCATACAGAGATGATGCAATAATAGAACTTATGGCAAATAAAAATATTCGTAGATTCATAGATTGCTGTTTTTCAAATAATGTTTAAGAAAAGGGTATAGTCCATCCTGCCATCTATAAACAGTATATAGACGGTACTTTAGTTGAATTTTTATTGGGGTGTCCTAAAATGCAGGCATTGTTGCCATTGTCTGCATTTTAATGCATTATGTGCACTGTCAATTTGGTTGCCGTATTTTTAATTGATTCTAAAAACGACCGGAAGCACGTATCTGCATCTAACAGTCTTTCCTTTGTCCTTGCCTGGCTTCCATTTAGGCATTGCCTTTATTACTCTTATTGCTTCGTTTTCGAATATCAGGTTTGTGCTTTTCAAAATCTCAATGTTGTCAATGCCCCCATCACGGTCAACGACAAAAAGGGCTATCACTCTTCCGCTCAGGCCTTCTTCGAGTGCTTTCTGTGGATATTTGATGTTGTCTCTTAAGTATTTCATCAAACTCTCAGTGCCTCCTGGAAACTCCGGCATTACTTCACATTTGTCCATAACGGTGTCTGTTTCAGAATTGCGAGCTGCTACTTTTGAATCAAACTTTACATCTGTTGTTTCCGCTTTGCTGTTGTCCACATTTGCCGTGTCCTTTGCTTCAGCATTGTTTTCCGCACTCTTGTTTTCTCCGTTTCCAACGCAGGCCGCAAGACATATAGCTGCACCTACGGCCGGGATGAGGCACAGGCTTTTTGCCAATGCCCATCGTCCTGAATCCTTTTTGTTCATCATAGTAATACGTTTTTTTAGTGAATTATAATTGAAGCAGCTGGCCGCATTGTAGAGCCTCGGCCCTGCCACCTTTTTAATCATAAGCATCTGGTACGTCCTGGCGCTGCATCCGTCGGTTTCCAACACCCGTCTGTCAGCCTCGTATTCATGCACTTCCTTGAGATATCTTTTCAGCATCCACGCCGAAGGCCAGAACCATAGCACACCGGTGAAAATATCAGCCAATGTGAGGTCTATGCTGTGCCCCAGCGAGGCATGAGCCTCTTCATGCCTGACAATATATCCTCCGCAGTCTGGTGCAACGTCATCCCCAGAAACCACAATCCTTCCCATCCAGCAGAACGAAGGCGTTTTCTTTCTGCTTACGTACATGCGTCTTCCCTGCGGAGAAATCATTTTCCGGCTTTTTCTCATGGTCTTGCTTATGTATACGGCAACGGCTCCGTTTTTTGCAAACATGAAGAAAACGCCTGCAAGGTACAGCGCCATCAACAGCTCAGCCGTAGAAAGGCCCTCAGCAGAACGTGCCGTAGAAAGGCCCTCAGCAGAACGTACATTCTCTGAGTCCGGAGTTACGACAATATTGTTGAGCACGGTTGTCACTACCTGTGTCCGTTCCCTTCCCAGCGCAGGACTGCTTATTCCCGCCGAGTTCCAGTTTACGGCCGGCAGTATAAGCGAAGCCGCGATGGAAGCAAGCAGTATCGTGCGGTTGAGACGGTGGAAGGTTTCCTTTCTTAGCAGAAGTCCGTATACAGCAGCGAATATGGCCGAGCACAGGCACGCCTTAAACAGATATAGCAAGATTGTGATTTCCATGAAAACTCCGGTTTTAAAGGGTTAGACTTATTTTCCTTCC
>MNQS01000102.1:0-635 GCA_001915545.1 Bacteroides sp. 43_108
TTTTTCTTGTCTTTATAAGATATATTAAAACATAAACTAACATGAAAATTGGTATAATTGACCTTTGTAAACAAATAGAAGATCCTAGTATGAACCGCAAGAAAGTCCATAAAATGGAAACTAGTATCTATATATCCATTGCTGCTGTAATCTGTGAGGTCCAGTCCTGGAATGAAATTGAGGAATTTGGCAATTCGAAAATTGCTTTTTTCAAGAGTCGCATACCCGGCCTGGAGTTCATCCCCAGTCATGATACTTTTAACAGATTCTTCAGTATGATAAAGTCCGATTATTTTGAGTTGATCTTCCGTAATTGGGTAAAACGAGTCTGTCTGGAGGTGAAAGGCGTTGTAGCTAAACATACTAGGGGAAAAGAAGGATTCAAATTATGGATGGTTTCCGCCTGGTCTGCCGCTAATGGAATTTCTTTAGGTCAGGTGAAAGTAGATGACAAAAACAATGAGATTACAGCTATTCCTTTGTTAATTAACTCTTTGGAACTAAGTGGTTGTATTGTTACAATTGACGCGATGGGGTGCCAGAAAGATATAACCCAGACCATTATTGAGCATGATGCAAATTATATTATCGCTATAAAGGAGAATAAGAAAAAAATTATCAACCGGCTAAACAAA
>MNQS01000102.1:843-2533 GCA_001915545.1 Bacteroides sp. 43_108
TGAGAAGATTGCATCTGCCATCAGGCAGCATTGGTCTATTGAGAATAATCTTCATTGGCAACTGGATGTTACCTTTCGAGAAGACTACAGTAAAAAGGTGAAAAATGCTGCCGGAAACTTTTCGGTGGCAACAAAGATGGCGCTTACCACACTTAAGAATGAGAAAACAACAAAAGGAAGTATGAATCTGAAAAGACTAAAAGCGGGATGGGATGAAAACTATTTGTCACAACTTTTGCAGGACAATAATTTTTAATGCGTCGGTCCTGTAGTTTGGTTGAGCAATCATGAAGGAATTTTGATGTAAACCTGTTCCTATCCTTACGTAACTACATCCCTATGTTTGTATCGTATAATCGGGAGATATGCTTTGTGCTATCGGTATAAATCCGTAAAGGCTGCATTGGGCATGACATGGAAGAGAAAAAGCCTGAAAAACGGCTGTCTCTTGAATTTCGGGAAATAGATAAATGTTAATGTATATATCTGATAATAAGTAATATATGTCTGTGTGAGAAAGTAAACACTGTGAGGGCATGAGGGCATTTATGAGAGCATAAAGATGATACACTCATAATATAGTGCATTGTTAATGAGATGATTATCATCGTTAATGAGGGCATGAGAGCATATTGTCTTCCAACTTGTTCTGCAAATCTGTATAAGAAATATGCCTCTTTGAAATCTATAGAGTTAGAAAAATTACTGTATTCTTAGGTTATAGATGTCTTTAGACGGATAGGGTAATATTTTATCGCACCTATTTTGTATTTTTGTAAAAAGGAGCGTTTTGTATGAAGAACATAATCAGAAAGATAAGAACCTACTATTCTGTTTCGGGGTAAAGCGTTGGGAACATTGACACAACTTTTGGAGAGGCATATATTCCCGGCAGAAACACTTCTTATCATCATATCAGTTATGAAGTGAGGGTAAGTAGTCTTTTAATTCTTTCCGTAATTGTTTTAGTGCCTGTTGAATTCTGTAATCTACCGTTTTGGAAGATATATTCTGTGATTTCATTGAATGAAAATAGTAATTTAAAACAGAATCCCGGATACGAAAATTGATACTTAATGTGGGGAAGAGAAAATTCCTATATGCTCTTCCCTATATTTTTATAAATTTATTGTAAGTGTAAAAAGCACCGTAAATACGATAAATAATACAGGCTTTATGGACGAATTTCCATATTATTGTATCTTATTCTATGGAATCCAATCCTATTTCGTCTTATTTTTGCAATATTGAAAATAAAAACTATGAAATACAAAAAACTCATTTCTTTTCTAGCTTTCTTTTTAGCTGTTTTGTCAGTATATGGACAGAACCCTTTTATCTTGAAATCAGGTGAACCGGTGACTATTGCCTGTGGTAATTCAGAGGAAGAAGTTGTACATACAGCTTTGAATTTGCTCAATCGTGATGTAGAGTCTGTTTTTTCTACCCGCATAATCGTTACTCCGGAAAGTAAAAAAGGAATGATTATAGTCGGAACCATCGGACAAAGTGATTTGATCGATAAGGCAGGTGTTGATTTATCTCCTATAAAAAATAAAAAAGAAGCTTTTCTGCTGGCTGTTTCTTCCACTGGTAAATTAGTTATAGCCGGCAGTGACAAGCGTGGTACTGCATACGGCGTCATGGAACTTTCACGGTTGATAGGCGTTTCTCCATGGGAGTGGTGGGC
>MNQS01000145.1 GCA_001915545.1 Bacteroides sp. 43_108
GGAAAATGGGCAATAATAATGGCACATAAAGTGATTATACTCTATCGACTTTATATGCCATATTACTTTTTAGGGACATTTACTGAATATCCCTAATTATAATTTTGCATTCAGATAAAGTAATTTTTTCAGAGTTAGTTTTTCATAGTATTGGCCGGTGCCCACTTCCATTGAGTTGTGAAAGTGTTTGCATTGGTAAAAAAACAGCAGAGTGTGTGAACATCCTGCTGTTTTTTTTGTGTGTCTGTATTTGCCGTTATTCAAGTATAGCCCATCGTAAAGTCTGTTACATTAATACATTCCTGTAGTACTGTGGAGATATTTGCGAGCGCCTGCAAATTTTTTTCCGTGTCCTCGAAAATTTTTCTCTGAGCGCTCGCGCTGGCAGACAATGTTGCTGTTTTTATATCTCTTGTTTGCAAAATATATGCAAAATATATGCAAACGGCGAAGTTTTTAAGAAAAAAGCCTTCAATCAGCTTTGGGTATGCATTGTTTTTTGAATGTAATCAATCTTGCTTTAATACGAAAAGGGGGCATGCTCCGAACGAGCATGCCCCCTTTGACATAAGAGAAACTAATAGTGCTATGAAACATCATTACATGATGTTGATCTGTCTTGAAGTCTTTGGCTCTTCCTTTATGACAATCTTAGGAAGATCGATTGTAAGAACTCCGTTCTCAACTTTTGCGTTGATCATCTCCTTGTCTACGTCCTCTGGCAAAATCAGCGTCTGCTGGAACTTTGTATAAGAGAATTCACGACGCAGGTATCTGCAGTTGCATTTCTCTTCTTCCTTGTTGCCGGTTTCGCTTGATGTCTTCTTTTCCATCTTGATGACAAGGTCGTTGTTCTCGTTTATCTGAATGTCGAAGTCTTCCTTGCACATTCCTGGAGCCGCAACTTCAACTGTATATTTCTTTTCGTCTTCGATGACATTGATTGCAGGAGCTGTAGCTTTAGCTTTTGGCATCCACTCTGTGTCAAAGAAATCATTGAAAATGTCAGGTATCCAACCGTTGTTTTTTCTAGTAGGCATCATAATTATTTCCTCCATTTAAAATTGTTTTCTAATCATTGTTTGTGAATGCGGTTTATGTTTTATGAGCCCGAAGTTCTGCTGTCGGATGCTCTATTTAGCTTTCCGCGTTCACTATAGATAATGCAATAGTCGTGCCAATGGTAAAAGGAGGATATGTGTGTCTGATTTGCGGACATAATGTCTGAGAATGAGACGTTTAATGCCATTCTGTCCTGAGTCGGCTATTTCGCTCCTACTTTGAAGACTATTCTGAACGTTCCGTCGTTCCAGCTTGTGCTCGTAATCTTGAATGATATTATTTCTGAAGTAGATTTTACATGGGCTCCGATGCAGGTACAAGCGTCGTAGTCGCCGATTCTTACTATTCTTACTGTGTCGCTTGCGTTCTCCGGCAGTCTGTCCAGCTTGATGCCTTCAGGCACATTCTCCTGCGTGACGAATTCATAAGTTACCGGCAGGTCCTGTGCAATGAGTTCGTTTATCTTGTTTTCTATTTCTGCAATCTGTTCCTGGGTTGGACAGTTCTGCAGTTCATAGTTTATTTTGCTTTTCTTTCGTTCGATGTGTGCATTTCTCGATCTTTCGCATCCGAACATTCTTACCATTGTCTGATTGAGCAGATGTTCTGCTGTGTGCATTGGAGGAAATTCCTGTTTGTTGTGTTCGTTGAGTTCAGCAGTCATATTCATCGTCTTGGGTTTGTGTAAAATTTAGGGCAGGCCCTTGTTTGCGTGTCTGCAAAGGTCTGCCCGTTTTATAGGTTTAAGATTTTTGATTATTTATCAGAAGTTTACTTCCGGTGCTTTTTCTGCTCCTGCTTCAGCTTTGAATTCAGTTTTTGTTTCAAATCCAAACATGGAAGCGATGATGTTTGCAGGGAAGCGGCGTACACTCACGTTGTATGTCTGTACGGCCTCATTGTACATCTTGCGTGCTTCGTTGATTCTGTTTTCGGTACCCTCAAGCTGTGCCTGAAGTTCACTGAAGTTTTCGCTGGCCTTCAGTTCCGGATAGTTTTCAGATATGGCAATGAGTCTGCTGAGTGCACTTGTAATGGCGCCCTGTGCCTGCTGGTATTTTCTGATGTTTTCTTCAGTCAGGTTGTTTGCGTCTACTGTTATCTGTGTTGCCTGTGCACGTGCGTTGGTTACTTCCTGCAGTGTGCTCTTCTCGTGTGTTGCATATCCCTTTACAGTATTGACCAGATTTGGTATGAGGTCTGATCTTCTCTGATAAGTTGTTTCAACATTTCCCCAGGCTTTTTTTACAGCCTCTTCCTTGCTTATGAAACCGTTGTATGCAGAAATACTGCTCAACACGATTATAAGTATTACTGCAGCAATTGAGATAAGTGTGATTTTTGATTTGCTCATATTAATATTCAGTCTTTTGGTTAATAATCTTTTGGGTCAGTATGAAGTCTTATATGTTTTGTCGCGAACTGTGACAATTTTGTTTTTGCTTTTTTCAGAATCGTCCGCCGGCACCGCCTCCTCCGAAGCTTCCACCACCGAAACTGCCTCCGCCACCGCCGAATCCTCCGTGGCGTCCGAGACCTCCCATGAAAATGCCTCCGGCAAAAGGACCGCCTATTCCGTCGTCAGAGTCGTCTATTTCATCCTTCACATGAGTCTTACCGCAGTTTGGACATACATACGTGGTGCGTGAGTGAGTAAAACCTTCCCTGTCGATGAAGTTGTCAGTTTTTACAGCTCTGATTCTGCCTTTTTTGCAGTATGGGCAACGTGTGCGCATTTGGTTGGATTTGTATGCTATGACTGATATGAAGATCATGAAAAGGAGTATTATGATCATTACGGTGGTGAATGAAAGTTCACCCTCATCTGCCGATCGGGTATATTCCTTTACAAGTGTAGAATCGCCTTCGAGTATTCCTGCTATTGTGACAACTCCGTTTACCATTGCCTGATCCCAGTTGCCTTCTTTAAGGTATGGCACCATCTGTCTGTTTTCAACTCTTTTGCAGATGGCGTCAGGCAGGAACTTTTCGAGACCTTCGCCCGTTACTATATAATATGTGCGGTCTTCCGACGCAAGCACTATTACAATTCCCGTATTTGCTTTTGTTCCTACTCCGTATTTTCTTCCGAGTCCGATGGCAAAAGAATATGCATCGCCTCCTTCGATTCTTTTGACAACGGCAACAATGCTCTGCACTCCCTTTTTCTGTTCAAGGCTGTAGAGCGTGCTGTCGATTATGTCGACAGCCCTTTGACTAAGTACACCGTCAGGATTGCTGACATATTTTGTTCTGTCCTGCAGATACATTACAGGAAGGTTGTCAGGATTGTAATCAATGGAATAGGATGGTACGCTTATTGAAACAAGCATGATTATGATTGCCGTAATTCTCATAATCCTGCCTTTAATGATGTTGTATGTCTCTTTGTATTTCATAATGCCTATATCACATGTATGCCTGCAATGTGCATTTCATGTTTGGTATAACGATGTGGCAAATGTATTATAAATAATTCTAGATGCAAATTTTTGAATCTTAATAAATGTACATGCTTAGAAAATCTCTTACAGTTTCAGTATATTCTTTTCTTTTGTCGTGATATGATCTGGCATGCATGACGCCCGGAAGCACCCATATTTCCTTGTTTCTTGGTTTGGCTTGGTACAGTCTGTACACCATTTCTGTCGGTACAAAAGTATCAGCTCCTCCATGTATGAAAAGCATGGGAGTGTCGCACTTTTTTATCTGCTCAATGGCTGAAGCTTCCTTGAATCCCCAGTCGTATTCCAATTGACAGAACAGGTCGGCTATATATAGGAAAGGCATGTCAGGTAGACCGTAGTCCTGGTTTATTTCGTGTTTAAGTTCATCCCAGACGCTTGTGTATCCGCAGTCTTCCACGTATGCCTTGACATAAGGCGGCTGTTTCTCGCCGGCTACCATCATGGTAGCAGCACCTCCTAAGGATATTCCATGTACGACCATTTTGGTATTTCCTCCAAAAATGCTGTCGGCAATGTTCATCCATCTCATGACGTCTAGTCTGTCGTTCCATCCCATTTGTATGTGAGTTCCTTCGCTTTTGCCTGAGTTGCGAAGGTCAGGCAACAAGATGTTGTATCCTAAATCATGGTTGTATAGATATCCTATATGCAGCATTCTGACAGCATTGTCTGTATATCCATGTACTATTACTGCAGTTTTCTTTGTCTTTCTTGGAGCTTTTGCATATAATGCATGCAGGCGTGTTCCGTCTGCTGCGTAGATAGTGGTGTCTTTCAGAGCATTATTTATCTTTAAGCTGTCAGTCCATCTTTTTAGAAAGGGGTATTCGCTGAACATGTACGTGTACGAACCGTCTATATCCTTGCCGCTGTGAGCCGGATTGACTGTTATTTTAAGAAGCATATAGCTTACAGCCGCAACCAGAATAGCGGTTACGGCAATGGCTGTAAGAACGATGCGTCTGACGATAGAGTATACGCCAATTCTTTTTCTCGTTCTGTTTCCGGATGTTTTCCGTTTAGAAGTATTTCTTTTGGTTGTTTTGGTAGTTTTCTTTGCCACGTCGGTCCTTTAGTTCATTCATTCCAGAAATCCCATGAAGCGTATGCTTGAAGCAGAAGCATCTCTAATCCGTTCTTTACTTCTGCACCGTGTTCTGCTCCATTTTTCATGAATAGAGTCTCATCTGGATTATATATAAGATCGTAGAGAAGATTGTCTGCAGTCATTGCTTCGTAAGGCAGTTCTGGACATTCTTCTGTTTTTGGATACATTCCGCAAGGAGTACAGTTGACTATTATCTCATATTCGTTGATTAGGTCTGGAGTAACGTCCTTGTATGTAATTACACCTTTTCTGCTTGTTCTCGAAACATACAACGTTTCTATACCAAGATTGTTTTCAAGACCGTATTTGACTGCTTTCGATGCTCCTCCTGTACCCAATATCAGTGCTTTTCTGTGATGTGTTTTCAGAAGCGGTTCAATAGATTTGACAAAACCTATGACATCAGAATTGTATCCTTTAAGTTTTGTCTTGCCGTTGTGCTCACGAAATACTCGTACAACATTTACAGCTCCGATTTCTTTCGCTTCTTTGCTGATGTCGTCCAGATATCCGATGACTTGCTGTTTGTATGGTATTGTCACATTCAGTCCCTTGAGGTTGCCGTTGGCTGCAACTATGTCGGGAAAGTTCTCTATTGAAGGTATTTCGAAATTGACATATTCTGCATCTATTCCTTCATCTTTGAATTTGTCGTTGAAGAAATCCTTGGAGAAAGAATGTCCGAGCGGATAGCCAATCAAACCATATCTGTCCATATTGCACTTTAAACTATTGATTGTTTATAATTGTCCGATTTTTTCATGAATGCATTTCAGGTGCTGTTTTTACGAACGATGCTTTTACTTCCGTCCTATGTACATCATGCACATTCCGAATGCAAGTCTTTTATACTCCACATTGTGGAATCCTGCCTTTTCGAATATTGTTTTCATATCTTCCCCCTGTGGTACAGCGTCCATTGTTTTGGGCAGGTATGAATATGCGTATCCGTCGTGTGATATCAGTTTTCCGATGAAAGGCATAACTGCTTTTTCGTATATATGGAACAATTGTTTCATCGGAAAAGACTCTGGTCTGCACAGATCTATTATTGCCGCAAAGCCTTTAGGGGCGAGCACTCTGTGCATTTCTTTTAGGCATCTGTCAAGATTTTCAAAGTTTCTGAGGGCAAATGCCGATATGACAGCATCAAACTCTTCATCTTTGAACGACAAGTCAGCGCAATCTTCATATTTAAATTCTATTCTTTCTCCCAGGTTTTCACTCTCGGCTTTCTGTTCGCCGATTTTCATCATTCCCTCGGATATGTCACAACCTATTATTACGTCAGGATTGAGTTCCTTGCATGCCGATATGGCCAGGTCGCCGGTGCCTGTCGCTATATCCAATATCCGTTTGGGCGCAATCTTCTCTTTCTTCAGTCTGTTTATAAGAGTTCTTCTCCAGATTTTGTCAATGCCGAAAGATAGCGTGCCGTTGAGGGTATCGTAGGAATGGGCAATGTTGTCAAACATTCTTTTTACCTGTTCCCTTTTCGTTGAATCGTCCTTATATGGTTTGATGCTTTCTTGTGCGTATGCCATTGTTTTAATGCGTCATCTTTTTTGATGAAATTGTGGCCGGCACATAAAAATATATGTACCGGCCTTAAGTGTTTTGCAATGCAGATAAAACGTTCTTCAAGCGTTCGAACAATAACCGGTTTAGATGATTTTTCCGATGCTTGTGTATTTTTTATCTGTTTGCGAGGTAGTTCTTAACGTTTCTTTCAATTCTGGCTCTGATGTCTTCGTCTTCAGCCTTTACAAACTTTTCGCCTGTGATATGCTCGTAGAGTTCGATGTAGCGGTCGCTTATGCTGTTTACGAATTCATCGCTCATTTCAGGCATAACCTGTCCAGGCTCGTTCATGAAGTCATGTTCTATAAGCCACTGCCTTACGAATTCCTTTGAAAGCTGTCTCTGAGGTTCGCCTTTTTCGAATTTCTCCTGATAACCGTCAGCGTAGAAATATCTGCTTGAGTCTGGAGTGTGTATTTCATCGATGAGGTAAACCTTGCCGTCTCTCTTACCAAACTCGTACTTTGTGTCAACGAGTATAAGTCCCTTTTCAGCTGCAATGTTTGTTCCGCATTGGAAGAGAGCGTAGGTATATTCTTCCATCTTTTCGTAATCTTCCTTGCTTACGATACCTCTGCTGATGATTTCCTCCTTAGAGATGTTCTCGTCGTGGCCTTCATCTGCTTTTGTTGTAGGGGTGATGATAGGGTGAGGGAACTTTTCGTTTTCTTTCATTCCGTCAGGAAGAGCTACTCCACAGAGACTTCTTTTGCCGCTTTTGTATTCGCGCCATGCAGAGCCTGTGAGGTATCCGCGTATGATCATTTCTACTCTGAATCCTTCACACTTCAGACCGACGGTGACCATAGGGTCTGGAGTTGCAAGCTTCCAGTTTGGCACGATGTCTGCAGTGTGATCCAGGGACTTGGCTGCAATCTGGTTGAGCACTTGTCCCTTGAAAGGTATGCCTTTAGGCAGAATAACGTCGAACGCTGATATTCTGTCTGTTGCTACCATTACCAGAATATCATCGTTGATGTTGTAAACGTCACGTACTTTTCCGTGGTAAACTTCTTTCTGTCCAGGAAAGTTGAAATCTGTTCTTGTTAATGCTTCCATGTCTGTTGTTGTTATGATGTGGTTAATGATGATTGCTTTTTGCAGGCGTTTTCAGCAGAGCGGTGTGTCCGACAGGTCGAAGCTTGTTCTTGCGATGTCTTCTTCCTCCTCACCCTTTCTTTTCTGCATCTGCATTTCTTTGCGTTTCGCTTCGAACTTGTCGTAAGCTTCAACTATGCGTGTGACTAGTTTGTGGCGAACGATATCCCTTTGGTCCATATCTACGAATGCTATACCTTTTACTTTTCTTAGTATGCTGATAGCTTCCGTAAGTCCTGATTTCACCGAATGAGGCAAATCCACCTGAGTCTTGTCTCCGGTGATTATCATTTTGGTGTTGTGTCCCATACGTGTGAGGAACATCTTTATCTGTGCCGTGGTTGTGTTTTGTGCTTCGTCGAGTATTACAACAGCTTCATTCAGTGTTCTGCCTCGCATGAATGCCAGCGGAGCAATCTGAATGATGTTCTGTTCCATATATTCTTGAAGTTTCTGCGCTGGAATCATGTCCTGCAGAGCATCGTAAAGAGGCTGCAGATACGGGTCGATCTTATCCTTCATGTCGCCCGGCAGGAATCCTAGCTTTTCTCCGGCTTCAACAGCTGGTCTGCTCAAGATTATTTTTCTTATTTCCTTATTCTTGAGAGCCTTGACAGCCAGTGCAATGCTTACGTATGTTTTTCCCGATCCCGCTGGTCCGGTAGCAAATATCATATCATTGTTCGTGAAGCTTTCCACCAGTTTCTTTTGGTTTTCGCTTCTTGGCTTTATAGGTTTGCCGGTTACGCTGTAGCAAATTGTATCCTTGTCATTTTGTTCGATGCCGTTTGAACATCCTTTAATAATGCCGAGAATTGTTTCTTCGTCCAGTGAATTGTATTTTAGGCAATGCTTTTGTATCTTTTCAATATTTTCTTCAAAAGAACACATTTCCGTTTCATCCCCTAAAACTTTTATCACATTTCCTCTGGCCACAATTCTTAGTTTTGGATACAGTGCCTTGATTATTTGTAGGTTTGCGTTGTTGACTCCATAGAAAGTTACTAGGTCTATGTCTTCCAGAATTATATGCTTCTCTATCATTCGTAAATTTAATGATTTTTTTGTAATCCTTGCACAATGCAAATTTAATTATTCTTTTTTGATTTTATAATATTGGCCCTAATTAAATATACATATATGAAAAGTCTTTCACCATGTCTTTTTGTGTATTAAAGCCATATCTGTCATGTTCGGAAATGTATGATAATCTTACATTTTCTGTTTTTATATAAGGCATTTGTTGCCGATTGTTGTAAAAAAAGACCTAAGTGTTTTATTTTCATTGAAAATCATGCTTTTTTTGCAATTGTCGTTAATTATTTTACTTTATATTTGTGCTTAAAATCAAATCTGCCGAAACTGTCATGAGAAAGATATACATATTTTTTTGCTGTAAACTTTTTGTGCTGGCGGTATTGCTGTCTTCGTGTGGCGGTGGCAATTCGGTGGACAATCGTTCCATGTCCGAATGGTGCAAGCTGATGGACGATTCTCTCAGATGCATGAATATAGGTTATGTCAGAGCTTCTGTAGAAGATAAACTGGCCCATTCCGATGATAAGGATTTCTATTATGTGGCATTGATGCAGAAAGCCAAGTTGCTCTGCTATACCTCTAGCCGTGATTCTATTATGACTCTCTGCGATAGTGTTCAGACTTATCTCGATAACGCTCCGTCCACCATCGATCGTCAGCGTCTTCAGATGATGTGCTATCAGGTTCTTGCCATTTATTATTCCAAGTTTACCTTGGCCACCGATTCTGTTATCAGCTGCAATACCAAAGCACTCCGCATAGCAAAAGAGATATCCGATTCCTATCACGAGATTATTCTTTCCAACAACCTTGGCGATGCATACATCATGCGTGGCGATCTGGTTAAAGCCGTAGGTCTTTTCCGTCGTGCTGTATATATAGGCGATTCTGTATCTGTTCCAAAAAGAGAAATGGCTGTTCTTTATCAGGGGCTCGGGCGCATTTACACAGAAATGCGCAGCTTCGATCAGAGCTGTTATTGGTGGGACAAGGCATTGGAATTGTGGGACAGCACAGACATAAAGGGACGTTTCACCTATATGAATAATCGTGGCAACGATTATTTTTTTCAGAACCGCTATACAGAAGCATTGACGCACTTCCAAATGCTCGACAGCATGCTTGAGGATCAGCCAGATATGGTATGGGAGAGAAATATCTGCCGTACGAATATTCTTGAAATTTACATAACCCAAGGACAGCTCGATAAGGCACGTTCTCTTTATCCTGAGCTTCAGGCATATTTCCAAAATGCCGGAGCTGAACATATTTTGTCTTATCTCTATACCTTGGAGATGTGGATTGCACTTCAGACCGGAAACAACAATGCTGTCGATTCCATGCTCAATGTACATCCGCTTCCCGAATCAGTTCCCGTTTCGGTTGCAATGGCACGTTACAAATTGATGCGTGATTTCAGTAGGGGAGTAGAGCGCTGGAAAGATGCTTATCTCAGCAGTGAAGAATACAATCGCATGTCCGATTCTTTGCGTGACGAACGCGTTAAGATGAAGATTGCCGACTTGAATATGAAGTTTCTACGCGATGAAAAAATACTTTCCGACAAGGTACGCATGAGCGAGCTCCATACGCATCTTCTTTGGATGTATTTCGGTGTCGCATTCCTTCTTTTCCTTGTTCTTATTTCCATCGTGGTAATGTACTATCGCCGTAGACAGGTTCAGGCTCGTGAAGCTGTTATGCTCAGCAATATAGTTAAGTAGGGTGTCCAGTTTAACGTTCCCAATTTAGCCTACATTTTTAAGCTGTTTGGTACGTTCTGTAACCCAGTTTATGGACATGTGCTTCTTTGCAA
>MNQS01000146.1 GCA_001915545.1 Bacteroides sp. 43_108
TTAATGTGCTTTTTTATAATTGAAAATGTCTGCTTTATCTCAGCAAAATAATAAAAGAATAGCTAAAAATACTCTATTACTTTATTTTCGTATGCTTTTTATGATGGCTGTAAATCTTTATACCAGCCGTGTGATTTTGGTTACGCTCGGTGTGGAGGATTATGGTATTTATAATGTTGTGGGTGGGGCAGTAACTATGTTTAGTTTTATAAACAGTGCAATGACGGGAAGCACCCAACGTTTTATAACTTTTGCTTTAGGTAGAGGAGAAGAAAAAGAATTATCAAAAGTGTTTAGTATGAGTGTTATAATACATGGCATTATTTCGTTGGTTATAATTCTTTTAGCAGAAACAATAGGTCTTTGGTTCTTTTATCATAAAATGATTATTCCAATAGAACGGATGGATGCCGCATTTTGGGTTTTTCAATTTGCTGTTTTGACAGCGGTTGTAATGATTATGAGTGTACCTTATAATGCAGTGATTATAGCTCACGAAAAAATGGGCGCTTTTGCATATATTTCTGTTTTGGAAGTTATTTTGAAACTTATTATCGTATATGTACTTGTTGTGTTCCATTATGATAAATTGAAATTATATGTAGTACTCACTTTTATTATTCAAATATTTGTTTGCCTGGTATATAGTACATATTGTAAGAAACATTTTCGAGAGTCTCATTTTGTATGGACAAGAGATAAAAAGCTGTTTTCTAGAATGCTATTATTTGCTGGTTGGACAATGAATGGCAATTTAGCTGTTATGGGCTATACTCAAGGCTTGAATCTTCTTTTGAATATGTTTTTTAATCCGGTAGTGAATGCTGCGAGAGGTCTTGCAGTGCAAGTTCAATTAGCTGTATCAAATTTTTGTCGCAATTTTCAAATGGCTTTGAATCCTCAAATAACAAAATCTTATGCAATAGGGGATTATAGTTATATGCATGAATTGGTCTTTGCGAGTTCACGTTATTCGTTTTATTTACTCTTTTTGCTGTCCTTTCCTGTTTTTTTAGAGAGTAGATTTATACTATCTATATGGCTTGGAATTGTACCTGATTATACAATTCCTTTTGTTCGGATAATGTTAATTATCACTTTGTGTAATGCATTGTCTAATCCTATGATTGTTTCAGTTCATGCAACAGGTAAAATAAAGAGGTTTCAAATGTTAGAGGGAGGGGTGTTGCTGTTGATATTTCCTGTTGCATATTTATGTTTGAAATTAGGAATGCTGCCTAGAACAGTGTTTATTGTACATTTATTGATAGAAATAATAGCTCAATTTGTGAGAGTGTGGGTAGTATGTCCAATGATAAAGATGAATAAACATGACTACTTGATAAATGTAATAAAGCCGATATTAAAGGTCTCTTTTTGTTCTTCTTTAGTTCCTATTGGACTTTATTTATATCTTCCCTCTCATTTATACAGTGCTGTGTTTATAATTTTGTCTTGTCCATTGTGTACATTAATTATGGTATATCTGAATTTATCTGTTGTGGAAAAGAGAATATTGAAAAGAAAATATATGTTGTGGATTAAAAGCAAAAGATTATCAAATATTAGATTTTAGGAAGAGAGAATTTAAAAATATCCAATTGACAAATATTAGGTGCTTAAGTTAGAATAGTGTAATTATATATTAAATGTCTAGTAATGAAATCAAGCGAAGTTATAATTTCAGTAATTGTACCTGTCTATAATGCGGAAAAGTACTTAAAGCGTTGTGTGGATAGTATACTTTCTCAATCATTTTCTGATTTTGAGTTATTGCTGATTGATGATGGAAGTTCTGATTTGTCAGGGCTATTTTGTGATGAATATGCAATAGCTGACAAGCGTGTCAGTGCTTTTCATACAGATAATAATGGAGTTAGTGGGGCTAGACAATATGGTCTTAATATTGCAAAAGGAAAATATATTCAGTTTATAGACAGCGATGATTGGATAGAACAGGATTGTTTTGAAAAACTTTTTTTAATAGCTGAGGATAAAAATGCTGATATTGTAATTTCTGATTTTTATGTTAATTCAAAGAATAATGTAAAAATCGTTAGGCAGCGATATACAGGAAATCTTATTGAAGATTTGTTTACAGGTCGTGTCTTTGGTGGATTATGTCATAAGTTAGTAAAAAAAGCAGCTATTGATAATGCAAGTATTGCTTTTAATCATCAATTAAATTTTTGTGAGGATTTGTGCTTTCTATGTGAACTGGTAATGAAAATATCAAATGTGAAAATTATTTATATAGGGGAATCTTTTTATCATTATTGCATTAACAGTATTTCCTTGACACATTCAAAGTCATTGAAAAAAGTATTAAATGAAGAACATTATATTAATGTAATACAAAATATTATTCCTAAGCAGCCTGCTAGTTGGTTGCAGTGTAATAAAATCTCTGTAAAATGGGGATATTTGCGATATGGAAAATTATCTTATCGCAAATATTTAGAACTTTATCCGGAATTGGTCTTACGTCAAAAGAAACTTAAATATTTGATAATTAATATATGTAAAAATAGAATATGCTATTACATAATAAATACAATATTTAGAATTATACATTGGTGATATGGTACAAGTTTCAATATTAGTACCTGTATATAAATGCGAGAATTTTGTATACAAATGTGCAGATTCGTTATTCAGTCAAACTTTTGAGGACGTAGAATTTATATTTTATGATGATTGTTCACCCGATAGGAGTGTACAGGTGATAGAATCCTGTTTGAGAAAATATCCTAATAGAAGAGATCAGGTTAGAATTATTTCTGGGAAGTACAATGTTGGTGTTGCGGCAGCTCGCAACCTTTTATTGGCAGAGGCGAATGGTGAATATATTTGGTATATAGACAGTGATGATTGGATAGAACCAGATTCAATCACATTGCTATATCATACAGCTATCACTTCTAATGCGGATGCGATTTCTTTCGGATTTTATTGTGAAAGTATATCACGCTATACTGTACGTTATTTCACATATAAATCAAGAGAAGAATGTCTGCAAGATGTGATAGGCAGTAATTGGGGAGTTATTTGGCGCTTCTTTTTCAGAAGATTGATAGCAATAAATAATGAAATCGTTTTTCCTTTAGGATATAAAGGAGGTGAGGACTATGTATTCTGTGTTAAGTATCTGTTTTATGCAACAAGCATAGTTTGTGTTGATACTGCTTTGTATCATTATGTTGTTTATAATACAATGTCACTTATTGCAACAAAAGATATTCAGAGTTTAGTTCATCAATATGATGCAACTCTAGCAGTTGAATCTTTTTTGAATGAGAATAATGTTTTACGATTGTATTCTAAGGACTTAGATTTGAGAAAATCTTATGTAGTAGTTTCTTTCAATAATTATTTTATTCATATTTGGGGCCAGCTATATCTAGCTTCATGGAAACGAATGGCTGGAAGATACAAACAGAAAATAAAAAATATTTTTGGTTGTATAATTAGATGGATATGATGAGTTATAGTAAAAAGTATTCTAGATTATTGCTTTGGGGTATATTTTCTTTTTTGGTTTTGACAGGAAATCTTTTGTCTGTCATAGGCTATTCTAGTCTGATAAACATAAGCCCTGTATTTAAATTGGGAATTGGTGTAATATTGTTGTTTTTCTGTTTCTTTATATATGTTCATAAAATGACAATACCCAATCCAGAGAAACATATATTCATTGTAATAGCAATAATGTTATATGTAAATATGATCATCAAGGGAGAATATCAAATTACTAATTATATTTCAGCTATTGTATTTCCGGTATGTTTATCTTGTCTTTTCTCTTTGTTTCAGAATAAACGTATGCAGATGGAAGTTCGATATATTGTGATGATATTCTTCTATTTAGAATGTTTTATTGCTATTGTGGAAAAAATTATGATGTTTCATTTTTTCGGCAATATGGAAAATGAAGATGCTTTTGTTGGTAGAATAGATTCCTATGAGTTTAGGAGTTGTGGGTTATGGGGACATCCTTTGTCTAATTCTTGTATATTGTCTTTAATGATGCCATTTATTCTTTTACAAAATGAGTTCTCAATAAAGAAAAAAAATTTGTTATGGAGTATAGGTATGTTGGCTCTGTTATGTTTTAATTCACGTTTCTCTATTGTCCTGTCAGCCGTTGTATATATTTTGTTGAATTATAAAAATATGATATACTCTCGTCATCGGATAAAATATGTATTGTGTATAGGATTGACAAGCGCTGTCTTTCTTTATATGCTATTCAATACAAGTTTTGGAGGGCGTTTGCTTGATTTAGGATTATATGGAGATGCCAGTTCAATGGCAAGAACAGAAATCTTAGATATTTTTCAGGTTGTGGATTATAGGGAATTTATGTTTGTCGGAATTCCTTATGAGGATATTATATATATTCAAGCGATGGCTGGTTTGGATTATCTTATTATTGAGAATCCGTGGATTATTTTTATTTTTCGATATGGTATTCTGCAAACATTTGCTATGATTCTTTTTTTTATCCCTTTGTTTCATAAGTGGTTAATACCTTATGGGAAATTTAATGCTTGGGTTATTTGTATTTTGTTCTTATCGCTTGTTTCCTCTTCAAATTCTTTGGCTGTAGGAAGTACTGCTATTGCACAAGTATACCTTTTTGCTTTTGCGTTTAAAAATCAAAAAAATAAATATGATTCCAAAGACAATACATTATTGTTGGCTGAGTGATGAACCTATTCCTGCCAATATTCAAAAGTATATAGATGGATGGAGAAAAGTGATGCCAGAGTACAGAATAAAAAAATGGGATAAAAAGGCTTTTGATATTCATAGTGTAAAATGGGTAGAAGATGCTTATGCACAAAAGAAATGGGCGTTTTGTGCCGATTATATCCGGGCTTATGCATTATTTACTGAAGGGGGATTCTATCTTGATTCCGATGTGATTGTAAATAAAAAATTTGATACATTTTTGAATTATGGTTTTGTATCTTCTATGGAGTATAATCACACTTACAAAAAAGAATTAAAGGACAGTATAACCTTAGACTACAAACGCAGAGAAAGTGTAAGAAAAGTTGTTGGCCTTGGTATTCAGGCTGCTATTATAGGTAGTGAAAAAGGGCATCCTTTTACAAAGGAATTATTGGATTATTATCATACTCATCAGTTTGTAAATGAGCAAGGAGAGTTTGATCAAACACCTGCTCCAGTTATCTATTCCTGGCTCATGGAAAAACGAGGACTAAAATATAGGGATAAGAAGCAGATGTTGAAAGATAAAGTGTGTCTTTTTGATTCGGGAGTATTTGCCAGTTATCCTACTGCTAGATTTGGGAGTGTTGCTATTCACATGATGGCTGGTTCATGGGTGGATGTAAAGCTTGATGATACCTTTATGCGCAGGTTGAAAAAAATGTTGATAGTCCGTAAAATATACAATTTATTGCATATATCATAAGATCTAAGATAAAAATAGTATCAGCTTTCTTTTGAGAAAATGTAGATTATGACTAGACATAGTATATTTCAAAAATTGATTCGTTTAATAGGGCGAAAAAACACAGCGAGGCTGCAAATGGCTGTAAAGTATGTGTGACTTTTAGAAAAGTGTATACGGCTGATTCTAAGACGCATGGTAATGAGTCGTTTATCTCTCCCCCTCGTGTGGTTTTTATTATTGATGGAAAGACACCTCATGGTGGTTTGAGCGACCGTTTAAGAGGCTTGTTTTCTATATATTATTATTGCAAACAAAGAGGATATACTTTTAAAGTAGCTTGGAATTATCCGTTCAAGTTAGAAGATTATCTGATGCCTGTACATGAAAATTGGGTAGCTGACGAAGCCGATTTGACACATGACAAGAAGGTTGTTGATTTTCGTTTCTTTAATAATTATGTAGGGATGAGTGGGCATCAAGCTGATTATTTCAGTCTGCTGGATTTCAAGAAGCCCATTTGTCATGTATATAGTTCTATTACTCAACGTGAGGATTTATATCCAGCTTTTTTTCAAGAACTATTTAAGCCTGCTCCCCGTTTGGAGCAGGCTATCAGTCAATGTTTGCAGGAAATAGGTGGTAAATACATCACTGTGTCATTCCGTTTCATCGGTATTTTGGGGGATTTTAAAGATCATGCAGGTTTTGGGGAAGAGTTAACAGTGGAAGAAAAAAGATATTATATCAAAAAAAGCCTAGCGTGTTTGGAACAACTACATATGCGTCATCCTCAATGTTATAAAATAGTAGTAACAACAGATTCTCCGTATTTCTTGAAGCTTGTGAAGTCCTTGTCGTATGTTTATGTTATTCCAGGCAGATTAGAGCATATGGACTATGCCGTGGTTGATGATTATGAAGTGCATTTAAAGACTTTTCTTGATTTTATGATAATAACAAAAGCAGAGAAATCATATTCTTATCAATATGGAAAGATGTATGGTGCCACAAAATTTGCTTTAACAGCTGCGCTAATAGGAAATAATGAGTATGAAGTCGTAAAAGATTAATGTTTAAAAGATAATTTTTGTGTTTGAATATAATTATAAATAAAATTAACTAGATGAATATAGCATTATTAATAGCAGGCGGTTCAGGAAATCGTATGGGACAAGATATCCCTAAACAATTTATGCATGTCGATGGAGTTCCTATTATCATTCGGACAATGCAATGTTTTCAACAACATCCTGATGTTTCTGCAATAGCAGTGGTGTGCTTGAACGGTTGGGAAACTGTTTTACAATCGTACGCTAATCAATTTATGATTGATAAATTAAAGTGGATATTTCCTGGTGGAAACACAGGTATGGAAAGTATTCATAATGGAGTTTACGGATTGAAAGAAATGGGATGTAATGATGAGGATCTTGTTCTTATTCATGATGGTGTACGCCCACTGCTTAGTCAAGAGATAATTTCCTCAAATATCGCAATTTGCAAAGCTTATGGCTATGCTATTACAGGTATTCAATGCCGAGAAGCTATATTGGAAAGCGGAGATGGATTTACTTCTACAACAAGTATTCCGCGTGATACTCTTATTCGCACTCAGACTCCGCAAACTTTTCGATTGAAGAATATAATTAGGGCACATGAATCAGCTTATAAAAAAGGTATTGTAAATTCTGTAGCTTCTTGCACTTTGTTGGCGGAACTTGATGAGAATATTGAAATGCATATTGTGCCTGGTTCTGAGAAGAATATAAAGATTACGACAGTAGAAGACTTGGAAATCTTAAAGGCTTTGATGCATACAGATAAGGATAAATGGTTGAAATAGAAATAATATGGCATACCAAGATGATATAAAGAAAGCTGCCGCTCTTTTGTTGCCGTGGAATAAGTTGAGTGGCTGTAATATTTTAGTAACCGGAGCAACAGGCTTGATTGGGGGATGTCTTGTGGATGTATTGATGGCTCATAAAGGCAGAAATTATAATGTATATGCATCTGGAAGAAATGAGGAAAGAGCAGGAAGGCGTTTTCTGAAATATGCTGATGACAACTCCTTCCATTTTGTGAAATACGATGTGGCGCATCCTTTGGAATATGATGTAAATTTTCAGTATATTATTCATGCTGCTAGTGGAGCATATCCGGAGGAATTTATTAAACATCCTGTAGAAGTCATAAAAGGTAATATTAACGGGGTGGATAATTTGATGGGTTATGGCATACAACATGGTATAAAACGTTTGCTCTACATTTCTTCGGGAGAAGTATATGGTGAAGGCGATGGAAGAGTATTTACAGAGAATTATAGCGGATATGTTGATTGTACTTCACTTCGTTCATGCTATCCTTCAAGTAAAAGAGCGGCAGAAACATTGTGTATATCTTATGGCGCAGAATATGGCATAGATGTTGTAATAGCACGTCCTTGTCATGTTTACGGACCAGGATTTACAGAATCCGATAACCGTGTGTACGCTCAATTTATTCGTAATGTGCTTCGAAAGGAAAATATTGTGATGAAAAGTACAGGAGAACAATATCGGTCATGGTGTTATGTTGTAGATTGCGTATCTGCTTTACTTTATATTTTATTAAAAGGTGAGACTCAGCAAGCATATAATATAGCGGATGCCAGTTCCAATATTTCTATTAGAGAATTGGCCGAATTAATTGCTCAGTTGGGTGGAGAAAAGGTGATTACAATTCTGCCGGAAGATATGGAAAAGAAATCTTTTAATGTTGTAACAAAATCTGTCTTTTCTACAAAGAAACTGGAGGCGTTGGGTTGGCAATTGAAGGGTTGTATGAAAGATAAAATGTTAGCAACAATCAAAGAAGCAGGCAATCTATGATTTCTAATCCAAAATTGAAAAAGATTTTTCAGACCTATGTATTTGGGGTGGTTTCTATAATCAATAAGCGAATCAGACATGACAAACGAAAAATAATATTGTATTCTAACATGGGATTTCGTGATAATGTCAAGTCGCTTTATGACTATTTGATAGAGCAAAAATATAATGAACAATATGAAATAATTTGTTGCTGTAATGATTTTAAGCGGTGGTCTTTTGTTAATATCCCCAATGTGAAATTTGTTAGTTGCGTGAAGGGATTTTTTTATTATTTCTTTGCAGGATATGTGTTTTATAGCTTTGGGAAGATACCTATAGTGCCAGGAATCAACCAAAAGACTATTCAACTATGGCATGGAAGCCCTTATAAGGCGGCTGATGCAGGTATGTTGAAGGGGCATTCTTGGAAACATCAATATTATTCTTTTTCTGTAGCTACTTCAAGAACCTTTGCCAAGATATGGAGCAGATATTTCTCTATGCCATTGGATCATGTGCTAATAGGAGGACAACCTCGCAATGACATTTTATATAAATCATGGCCCGAATATGATTTTGGGGATTATAAAAAGTTGGTATTATGGGCACCTACTTTTAGATATTCTAGCAAAATGGGCTATCAAGATGTAGAAGACGCTAAGATAGTTCCGATATTGCATAGTGAAGATTTTATTAAGATTAATGATTATTTGAAAGAAAAGGGAGTAAAGATAGTTGTAAAGTTACATCCAGTTCAAGACTTAGATAAATATGATATGATGGAAATGAGTAATTTCATACTGCTTAGTCATGCAGAATTTGTAAAACGTGGTATGGATCTTTATAAATTTATGACTCAATGTGATGCATTGATCACAGATTATTCATCCATATTTTATGATTATTTACTTTTAGACCGTCCCATTGCATTTACAGAAGATGACTTGGAGGATTATTCAGATGTGCGTGGGTTTGCTGTTGATGATCCGCAAGGTTACAAGCCTGGATATAGGATTCGGAATTTGAAGAATCTTTATGAGTTTATAGATTGCCTTTTGACGAATACAGACTTTTATAAAGAAGAGAGAAAGCGGGTGAATGAATTGGTGAATGAATACCGTGACGGAAATTTCTGCCAACATATATTAGATTTGGTAGGCATAATAAAATAAAAAATGAAGAATATTCTTGTTGTGATTACTACAGCTTTTGTTCCTACAGGGGGGCTGACTACAGTGATGATGAACTATTACCGCATGATGAATAAAGAGGAGGTGAAGATAGACTTTGCTTCCACTAATAATCCGCCACAAGTTCTGCTTGATGAAATACATGCCAGTGGTAGTGAATATTATCAGTTGTCTGATCGCAAAAATGTTTTGGCATATTTTTTTGCATTGAAGAAATTATGCCGAGGCTATGACGCAATACATGTGCATGCCAATAGTGCTATGGCAGTGATGGAATTACAGGCGGCAATATGGGCAGGAATAAAAATACGGATTATACATAATCATAGTAGTAGATCTCAACATAATCTTTTAAATCAGTTGTTTTTGTCTCTCTATAGACGTTCTTTTACTCAAGCTGTTGCTTGCTCTGATGAAGCTGGAGAATGGCTTTATGGCAAGAATGGGTTTATTACATTGCGTAATGCTATAAATGCGAAGCGTTTTAAATTTGATGTAGTGAAAAGATTAATAATGCGCCATAACTTTGGTTTTGGTGATGATGAATATGTGATAGGGCATATTGGTAAGTTCATGGAAGCAAAAAATCACTCCTTTCTTATTGAAGTATTTGCTAAATATCATGCCTTGCAGCCAAAGTCAAAATTATTGCTGATTGGTGATGGTGAG
>MNQS01000133.1 GCA_001915545.1 Bacteroides sp. 43_108
GGAAAATGGGCAATAATAATGGCACATAAAGTGATTATACTCTATCGACTTTATATGCCATATTACTTTTTAGGGACATTTACTGAATATCCCTTTATAGATGGATATTATGTTAAAATCAACAAGTTACAAACCTTTAAATAGAATAAAATTGCTAAAACAAACACTTTTCTATAATTTTGCAACAATTTCAACGAACTAATGCGTTAGGAAGTTGAAAGGCATTATTAATGAAGAGCGTTATTGAACTCGCCTTTACTATCAAATTCTCGCAAAATTTGAATACGCAAAGAGGTCGGGTAGCAACAACGCTCACGCTACGGATATATACTATCCTGAAAGGGAGAACTATATACTCGCATGGCGTGAGTGGCTGTTGCTTATCCACTCCATAGGCAATGCGAGAAGCCTGATAAGAGGATAAGTAAAATACAGTCCTCACGCTTTTCGCATTTAATAACTTAGCCGTTCCAACGGAGGATGAGGGACAGTCGTATATATGAAGCGAACTCTTCCAAAGTTGATTCTTTTGCTAATTATTGTTGTTTTAAGTGCAACTAATTTAATAGCCGCACCGGAAGATTATGGAAGAGATTACATACTTCGTGATGGAAATCAAATTACGGCATTTTTAAGCATTCTTTTCTGGAGTGGTTTACTTCTTTGTTTGATATTTCTCCTATTAAGAAGTGGCTATTATAAGATGAAAAACAACATAGAGAAGAAAGATGAACAGAAGAACAAAAATAAGAAACATATGCAATATTATCCGTCAATAATACCTTGTCCTGACTGCATGGGGCGTGGTTGGATTAAAGGAGATGAAATCAGCTTCTACGAGCTTCCTATATGCTCTCACTGTAATGGATTTGGGAAAGTGCTCACACAAGAAATACATGAATTAGTTAAAAAGGCAAAAGACGAGGATAGGTGTAATGAAGAAAGGAAGAAAATAGAAAAAATTGAGCAGGATAAAATAGAAATGGAAGAGAGAGCTAAATATCAGAATAAAAAACGAAGAATTGGAGATTTTGAATATACGATAACTACTTTGCTCAACATGGACTATAAAACATTTGATGAAATTTACATGAAATCACTAAATGAATGCAGTAATATTATTCTTGAATACCAAGAAAAAATGAAAGAAAATGCTTGTACACATTGTGAGGGAAGTAATAAAAGCTGCACTTATTGTCAAGGGAAAGGATATATCCTCACTAAGGAAATGATAGGACTAACTGAAAGAATTAGAATAACAAGAAGAGAACATATTGATTTTTTTAAAGGATATTCATTGTTTGGGAGGGGAAGAGACAAGCTAAAGAAAGGAATATCCTATAATTATAGTACAAACTCTTTTCGTGAATTACTTTATAAGAAGCTGGAAAAGGCTCCAGAATGTCCTTACTGCAAAGGAATAGGTAAAATTATGAGGTCTGATATTGTAAGAATATCAAAATATGAAAATGGAAACAATTCTGCTGATGATAGCTACTTCATAAAGGAAATATGTAAAAAATGCAATGGAACGGGCTTTTTAAGGGACAACTAATTCACTATTTTTGCTCTAAAAAACTTCGCAAACATGATACCAAAAGAGTTTTATAAAGAACGAATGCCTCTTTATACTGAGGATTTTGATACGGAAATATACGGCGCCATTCAACAATCTAATAGTTATAGAATAGACATCAGATATGATGAAAAGTTCAATAACTATGTTTATTTCTTTAAGATATTTGGGGTGGATGGGAAACTATTGAATATCAATGGGTGGACATTAGTTAAAGCATATTTCCAAAAGAATTGGTATGAGAACCTTAGTCCATACGTTACAATAAAAGATTCACAAGGATTAGTTCTTGATGATTACCGATTAGAGATGCCGTTTGCTAAAACGGAACCTAACATTGGTGGAGAAATAGAAAATAGACTGAGAGAAATATTTCATTTTGTGAAATATATATCAAAATTCCAAAGCCTTTACGATTTTGAAACAGTACATAAAACACATCTTTCAAATATTGATGATACAATGCGATTTTATTTAGAATGTTTGAAAATAAGAAACAGATTACCGCAAGAAGCGCAAACCTACATAATAGACATAGTAAAAACAAGATTTGAGAATTATCTCAATGAAGCAAATAAATAGGATATATTTATATGCAGATAACATAGACGAGCCTGTAAATGACGAGATTGAGAAATACATACGAGTAACAGATAGGTAGTACCTTTTTTGAAAGAAGTCCATTTTATAGGGAGGAGTAGAAAAAAGTCCTCTATCTTTATACTTTCAAATTGAAAACAGATGAAAGCAATAATTACATTCATTGCCATGCTCTTAACTCTATCAGCTTACAGCATGGAACAGGACAAAGTAAAACAAGATTCAATCATTGACACTGCCATACAAGCGGAAGACACCATTGGTACACGAAAAACGCTCAATGATATTCGCTTCGATGGTTGGGAAAGAAAAGATTGGTTGGATAATGAATATATTCGTACTTTGCGAAAATACTTGGATGATTACAATAAAGGAATTGTCAGTAATCCTAATTTAGACCCTTACAAAGAGCAAATAAAAGGTCAGTTTGTGATTTATGACATTACTCCTTATCTTTTGGGTGGTGCATTTATTAGAATCACATTCCTTGATATGCCAGATAGAGTGTTCTGTAGTTGGATATATAGTGAAGTGGATGAAGATAAAGAAACGGTAGAAAGCTATGAGTTTCGCTTCATCAGCATAGAAGAAGAAACTACGGATATGACTAAAGATGATATACTACAAGCTATAAAGGAAATGGATGGACTAAAATTGTGGTAAATAGATTTCAAAATTACATAGATAAATGAAAAACAGCATCTGAGCCTAAAAACTCTTATGCTGTTTTTCTTTTATATTGTACATCGATATATAATATTGATTCCCTATATGGATTTTAATAGCTATATTTGTAGAGCAGATTTGAAACTGCAAGAGATTATTAATTTATTGTTGAATTTACATTGATATTCGCAAATGTGTAAACCGTAGTGTAAACCACAAGCAAATTGAAGAAAGAAGCGGAAAAGAAATAGATAATCGTAAGATTCGATAGCTCAGCAGGTTGCCTTTGAAAGTCGAGCCGTAGGCGAGGCTTTTAAAGGTCTTGAGAGCACAACACTTTTAATGTTGGGGTCTTGGGTTCGAACCCCAAGCGAATCACTTAAGAAAGAAGCGATTATCTTAATAAGATAGTCGCTTTTTTGTGTTTTATACATTCCTTTTTTCAGTGTAACTTCGATTTTAGTGTCAAACTTGCTGTTTGTATAATTGTCATAATTATGATTTTCTTTACGGTGATGCGGTGATTTAAATGTAAGTGACGAAATGAAAAAGGCGCTCATAAGCTTTAACAAAACGATTGCCTTTTCTGCTTGGGCAGTCTGAGAGCTTTTGCTGAAGTTGATTTACAGTCTATTTCCCTGCATAAAATTGTAATAGAATTTTATGAAAGGTCTATGAATTATAGACTTAGAACCAAGTCTGGCAACAGTACAGCTGTTTCAGGTTCTTCTTTCGTTGCATCTTTGGGCTTCCATGCTACAACAAAGCGAACGGAAGCTGACTTTACTCTGTATCCGCGTTCCTGCCATTCTGCAAGTTTTTTCTGCATGTTCTGCGACAAGCGTGCCACAGGTCTGTTGGTGTTGTCGTACAGGGTGGAGTCTTTGTAAGATAAGATATCTCCACCTTTCAGCGACAAAACCTCACGTTTGAGTTCCTTGAAGTATCCCAAATTTACATCTTTGTGTGAAAGCTGGAGTACAATCTCTTCTGGCATGTCGTACATTTGCTGGTCGACTAGATGTTTGTCTGCTCTCAGATTCGTAAAGCAATCTCCGTTTGTGTGTACAAACAATCTGTTCTTGGCGCGTGTGATACCTACGTAATATCGTCGCATCAGATGGTCGTCCTTTGGATATCCATTTGATATAAGCATGTATACATCGTCGAATTCTCTTCCCTTTGCTTTGTGTATGGTAGACACAACCATATCTGCTTCTGATATTTCGCAAAAATCTTCTATAGAAGACTCATAGACAAATTCTTTGAAATCGGTGAAATATTTCGTTTTGTTGATTTGTTCAAACAGTTCCACGCAACGCTTGACGTACGTCAGGCTTAAACTTCCTTTGTAGGCTTCGAACGTAGCACTTTTTGCCTTTTCCCATAATTCATCAGGTATCAACGGTGTGCAGACTCGTTTTCCCACATATTTCAGGAAATATCTCATTTCGGCTAAGTTCCAGAACATAAATCCTTCCATCGACTGGATAAGCTTACTGCGGATGCCGTGTTTGCGCAACAATGCCACCATGATGACTGCCTCTTCGTTTGTTTGTGTGAGTACGCAAGCTGTGCCTTCTCTTTTGTTCTGAAGCAATTCAGCGACAAGAGGTTGATACATGAAGGCGGACTTATGTTGAGTTACTCCAACATATCCTTCTTCATTTCTCATAGAAATAATAGGTGTGGTTTTCATTCTTCGATTTATGGACTTCACGAATTCGTTGGCAAAATCAACTACGTGGTGCGCGCTTCGGTAGTTTTCAGTCATTTCTACAAATCGACTTCCTGCTTCTTGTGTCAACTGGAACATGTACCCGGAGTCCGAACCTCTGAATTCATAAATGTTCTGGTCGTCGTCACCTACTGCAATCACTCGCATTTCTTCGTTGTGGTGCATTAAGGCCCTCACGAGTGCATGTTCTTCTGTGCCCATGTCTTGCGCCTCGTCTATGACCAAAACTGTTTTGCCGATGCGGTTTGGTTCCACCTCTCCCTGGACAATCATTTCCGCTGCTTTTCCTACAACATTCTTTACCTCGTCAAGATTGCCTATTAATCCAAGCAAGTCAAAGCAGTAGGAGTGGAATGTCTTGATTTCCACGTAATGCGCTGCATTGCCTATCAGCTCCATCAGTCTTTGCTTGAATTCTGTTGCCGCTGCTCGGGAGAAAGTAAGCATGAGCAATTGTTCGTGCTTCACGTCCTCAAGCAGAAGAAGAGATGCCAGCTTGTGTACCAGCACGCGAGTCTTTCCGCTTCCGGGACCTGCCGCCACTACGATGCAACGCGAATCTTTGTCTGAAATTATGTCCATCTGACGTTTGGACAGTTGGCCGAACAACTGCCTGTATTTTTCCGGTGTCAGATTGCGCTGGATTTCATTTACTCTTTCTCCTTTGAAATATTTGGCAATAAATTTCTTGTAGTCCATTTGGAAGTAGTCTTGCACATACTGCAATGCTTCCTGATAGTCTTTCACCATCAGATTTGCATATTCTCCTACAATGTGTACCTGCTGGATTTTCTGTTTGTAGAATTCGTTCAGCATACGGTAGTCATCCTGCTTGTAACGCGATTTGTTGTCTTTTATGCGTTTTATGTTCATGGCGTTGTAAAGAACCAGAAAACCGCCTTCGAGCTTGAGCGCACCAATCTTTGACAAGTACAGAAGCGCCTCTTCTACATCTTCCAGCACGAATTCTTCTCCTTGGTTAAAAAGAGATAATGAGTTTGCTTTCAGATTTTTCAGCAGTTCTACTACGGAGAATTGTACAGAGGCCTTTTCCGTTTCTGCATTATTGACTTTCCCTTCTTTTGCCAGTCTGTACAGCCACTCCACTGTAAACCTGCTTATCAGCAAACGTTTTTCAAACCTGCTTATAATTGATTCCATGTCGCCGCGTCGGCTGAGCTCCATGTTGTGTCCTGCATCTTCTTTCTTGCGTGTATACCCCTTGATTGTAAGGAAATACAGCAACGTTCTTATATCTTTTTCCTTTGAAGTTTCTATACCGTCATGTACTGCATTGTCGTTCAGCTGTTTGCACGAAATCCGCAGCGACTCGTCTGGTATGTGGCTTAGAATATATCTTTCCAGTTTGGCAAAGCGCTCCAGAAACATTCTGGCCTTTCGTTCCGAGTCTCCATCCTGCAGATATGCCGAAATGTCCTTGCTGTCGGCCAGTATCCCTTCCTGACGCATGCGTTCTACCGCCGATATCACTTCATGCTTGGTCAGTCCTAAAATGTCGGCCAGGTAATCAATGCGTGATTCTGCAACACTGTCTTGCGCCTTGGCTATATATTTCTTAGAAATCAAGGAGGACATAATGCCCACAGCTTTTTCTATTTCGTTGCTGTGGAAGAGGACAGATGCTGTGATACGTTGTCTCGCTTCGTCCATGTTTTTTACCGTGATGCCGGTGGCGTATACATGTGGAACATTGCTTCCGCGTTCCAGATAACCGCTTTGTTCCAGGGCGGACAAAGCCGTACGCACACGTGTTTCTATGTCTGGCACAGAGTCGTCCCATCCTGCGTTTCGTGCAATTTCCAGTGCGGAACAGCACACATGCATACGTTTTTTTTGTCATGTCTTTTACAGCTTTCCATATCTGTTGTATCTCGCTGATGCTCAGTTTTGTTTGGTTCAGCAGAATGAAATGCTTGTCCAAATCATTGTCGCTGTAGAGAACGTAGCAGCGTGCGTTAAGATGCGGGTCGCGTCCGGCTCTGCCTGCTTCCTGCACGTAGTTTTCCAGTGAATCTGAGATGTCGTAGTGTACCACTAATCCCACGTCCTTCTTGTCGACTCCCATTCCGAAGGCCGAGGTTGCCACGATTATGCGTACCTGGTCGTTCATGAAAGCCTCTTGATTGGCGATCTTGTCGTCTGAATCCATTTTGCCGTTGAATGGTAGTGCCTTGTATCCATCTCGCGTCAGTTTCGTTGCCAGTTTCCAGGTGCGTTGTGTTCGTGACACATATACAATGGTAGGACAGGTGGATTCTGCCACAAGTTCTCTGAGTTTGGAATATTTGTCCTCGTCAGTTTCGGCATGTATTACCGAATAGTGCAGATTTGTTCTTGAAGCAGTAGAAGCAAACAGTTCCAGTTCCAGATTCAAGGTCCGTTTGAAATAATCGCATATATCCTGTACTACTTTCTGTTTGGCTGTGGCTGTGAAGCATGATACGGGTATCGGGCTCTTGCATCTTTTCTTCTGTTGATATTCCTGTATGAATTTGCCTATATAGAGGTAGTCTACTCTAAAATCCTGTCCCCAAGAAGAGAAGCAGTGTGCCTCGTCTACTACAAATCTCACAACGTTGCGCACCATCAGAATCCGTTCGATTGTTTTTGAACGCAGCATTTCTGGAGCTATATAAAGCAGTGATGCATCGCCATCCTGAACTCTTTGTATGGAGAGTGCTCTTGTGATGGGATCCTGCATGCCGTTTATGGTGGCGGCGTCAGTAATGCCTCTGTCGGATAGGTTGTCCACTTGGTCTTTCATCAGGGATTGCAGCGGTGAGATGACAACCGTTAGTCCGTGCACAGTGCGTGCCTCCATTAGAGCTGGCAACTGGAATGTTAGCGATTTTCCGCCCCCGGTAGGGAATATGGCCAGCAATGACTTGCCGTATACAGCGGCGCGGGCTGCTCGTTCCTGAAGCGGTTCACCTCCGTATGTGCGGAACTGGTCATAGCCGAAGAATGATTTTAGATTATGAAGTACATCCAATTGGCTGTTGCAATATGTACACCCTTCAGAACATCTGGTATGACGCAGAAGTTTCATCACATACTCCGTTTCCGGATAATTACGGAGTACCCATCCGGGAGTCACAGAACGATAGTCGGTGGTGTCAATCAGGGCCAGCGCATAAGCAAGTTCGCAGGGATACTGACGTATCAGCTTGTCCATATCGGCATGCGCGCAGATTTTTCCTTCAAAAATACGAAGTATAAGTCCTGATAATCCCCAACTGATACTTTCTGCTTTTACAAGATTGAGAAAACCTTCAAATTCTTTCTTGCCTTTCAGCAGCGTTGCATACACTTTTCTCTTTTCGACAGGTAAAGAATTCCAGCGGGCAATTTCATCCAGCAATAAGTCACGGGCTTTTTCGCAATCGTTCACCGGATTGTTTATCTGATCGCATATTAGTTTGTCATCCTTCACAAGTTTATGGTAAGGACGTTCAGGAAACAGCAGGGGCGAAACGTAGAGCGTGTCAACCAATGTCCAGCGGCAATCATTGTCTGGAAACAGATATTTTGCATCGTGATGAATAATGTTGTGTCCGCAGAGGTAGTCCGTGTCATGCAGGAATTTGAACAGTTCTTCTTTTGATGCCTTATGCAATGTAGCACCGTCTTGCCGAAGAGCTCCTATGTCATGAATCTTATGATCCTTCAATCCCACTTCTACGTCTACAAAGGCATAACGCGAAGCTTTGTTTCTTGTGAATATATCCCAGATTGCCATAGATTGTGTTTCTCAAAATATTCGCAAAAATAGGAAAATCCGGCAAAAATGGCGGAATATGACAAGAATTTGTGAGATTGTAGTCTTGTTTGATGTGAATCCGTTTCCAATGTTCGGAATCTATTTAACTATAATCTGTTATCTGCTGTGAAACTTGCGCGTACTTTGTTGCTTTTTTTTCGTAAGTTGCCCGGTAAACTCTCTAGATGTAGAATGGATATACAGGTATGAAGGCTTGTGTCTGAATTTTTGAGCGCTCAGAAGAGTTTTTCCGGGCGCTCGAAATTTTTATTGCGAGCGCCCGGAGATATATTTTGAGTTAACATTATAGTGTTTTGCACTTATATGTTAATAGATTTTCTACGAACTAAAATGAATTTTTTTCTTAGTTGGAGTAGGGCGTTTACCTTTCCTTTTTTTGTGTGTTTGTGCTTCTTTCTCTATGATTCTGGATAAAAATTATAGTTTTCTGCAAAAAAATGTCCGAATAAGTTTTGTGTTTTACAAAAAAGTCGTACCTTTGCATCGCTTTTGAGAAAAACAAGTTCTTCTCGAGCAAATATACAGATTGACGGGGTATAGCGCAGTTGGTAGCGTTCCTGGTTTGGGACCAGGCGGTCGCGTGTTCGAGTCACGCTGCCCCGACAGTGAAAAGGATTGTCTCTCGCTTGAGAAACAATCCTTTTTCTTTTTGTTATTCTTCCGATTCTTTTTGATGTCCTATGAAATCATGTTTTGCATGAAATGTAGTATTCTATGATCTATGATGTTTGTACTTAAGTTTTGCAATTCTGATTTCATACGAAACATTGGTGTTAGGTATTATTGCCGATTATACGGCATGATGTTTTTCATGTATACATCTTTTTGTGCGGAAGGTTTTTGTCGAGCATCACGTATCCGATGATTCCTGATATTACAGAACCAGCCATGATTCCGATTTTTGCATCGTTGAGTATTGTGGCTGTACCGGCATTTCCGCCTCCAAATGAAAGGTCGGAGATGAAGAGTGCCACTGTAAATCCTATACCGCTGAGCATGCACACGCTTGCAAATGCATTCCAAGTGCATCCTACAGGTTTTCTCGCAAGTCTCAGTTTTATTGCAAGCCATGAGAATGTGAATACACCGATGAATTTGCCTACTGCCAGACCGAGGAAAACGGCTAGACCTACACCCGACACGAAACTTTCCATGCCGATGTTTTGGAATGTTATGCCGGCGTTTGCAAAGGCAAATACGGGGATTACGATGTAGCTTACAGGGTTGCGCAGTGAGTCTTCCATATCCTGCAGCGGACTGATTACGCGGTCGGATGCAGTTTCTATCCTTTTAAGAATCTGCATCTGCTTGCCGGTAAGTATTTCAGCCTTAATGTTGTCCTTTGTTATGCATTCTGTCGGGAACTGGTTTATGTACGTTCTGATCTGTTCCGCGAAAGACAGCGTGTCGGTCTTCAGCGTGGCAGGTATACAGAATGCCAGGATGACGCCTGCAATTGTCGCGTGTATGCCGGAGTTGAGTATGAAGTACCACATTATCAGTCCCAATGACAGGTAGAACAGCTTTGAGCGTATACCCCTGATGTTTCCGGCAATGAGGGCCAGCATCGTGATGAAGGCGTAAAGTATGAATTCCGTTTCTATGTGCATGGAGTAGCATGTAGCTATGACGATGATACCTCCAAGGTCGTCGGCAACGGCAAGTGCAGCAAGGAATATCTTCAGTGAAGGCGGAACCCTCGAACTGAATATCGACAGTACGCCGAGTGAGAATGCGATATCTGTAGCCATAGGTATAGCCGCACCGCGCATCATCTGTCCGTCTCCCCAGCATACGATGCTGAATATCATGACCGGTATAATCATACCGCCGCACGCGGCAATAAACGGCAGTATTGCCTTCTGGCGTGAAGACAGCTCGCCTACGAGTATCTCCCTCTTTATTTCCAGTCCGACGGAAAGGAAGAAGAATGCCATAAGGAAGTCGTTGATGAAGCTGAGCACGCTCATCTCGACCCCATTGTGGCTGAAGAGGTTGAATTCTCCTATTGACAGCGAAACAGTCTGGTTCCAGAAGCCGTTGTATGTATCTCTCATGCTTGAGTTTGCCATGACTAAGGCGCAAATGGTGGCTATTGTAAGCATCACACCCGATGTGACGTATTTTTTGAATGCCACCTGGAAGCTGTAATTTTTCATATTATCATGATTTTAGGTTGTGTCTTTGTGTGCAGTTTCGTATAATGCAGTTCCCGTGTTCACTGGCGCTTGTGCCTGAGGTACCGACAACGTTGCTACTTGATTACGTGTGTTGACAAAGCATGCACGTATTCCATATTGCCTGTACCTTCCATCGTGTCTGTTTTTGCTGATATATTGTCCAGGTAACTTACGATTGCCGCTTCTTGCGTGCATGGCATTACCGGCGAACCGTATTCGAGCTGTCCGTGGTGTGCCAGTATGCAGTGGATGATTCTTTTGATTTCCTCCCTGTCTATGCCGTAGTCGTCAAGAATCTTATGCAGGTTGTGGGCCGACATGTATATATGTCCCAACAGGTACATGTCTTCAGTCGGTTCTCCGTCCTTGTATTCGAAAACCTTTCCGTAGTCATGGAATATTATGGCAACTATGCACCTCTCGATTTTGATAGGATACGGCAATGCCGGATATATTGCGGCGAGCATGTTGAGCATCTGGTATGTGTGGTTGAGCAGGCCTCCTGGGAATGCATGGTGTACAGTCGTAGCTGCCGGAGCAGTAGAATATGGCTTGAACAGCTTGTCTGCATAGATTGCAATGATTTCCTTGAGTTTTTCGTCGGTACAGTAGTCGGTAAGCGTTTTTATACAGCTGTCCCAGATATCTTTTTTGATTGGTCTTGGTATGATGTTGTACAGAGGGTGATTTTCTTGTGGAAATGTGCCTGGCGTTATGTCCAGTATTCCACATGACTTTTTGCCCATATTGTCTTTCATACTGCGTATGATGACGGTCTGTCCGACAACCGGTGGGGTTGTCGGAGCCATGTCCCATACTGATATATTCAGTGTTTCTTCGTTGTTGGCAACTTTCAGTGCCGCGTAAGGTGAGCCGTTTCTGGTTGTGCCGTTCGTTCTTCCTATTACAATGTATTCTTTCATATTTCAGTGTTTTGTATATTGTTTTTAACAGGCATCATGATGATTCCTTCCTTCTTCATTCCGTCCATCATTATTGTAAGCGGTTCTTCAAGGTGTATGTGTCTAACATATTTGGTCTCTTCCACGGCTGGCAGTTCGTTCAGGAATTCTTGTCGATATACGCCGTCGCCTATGAAATCGTTTACAGTAAAGTATCCAACGCCCAGGCTCGTCAAGTTCTGGAAGAAGTGTGTTCCTTGGCTTGGGTCTATTCTGTAGTTTGTAAGTCCTGCTTCCACAATGACTTTGGCTGCTGATATGTACGGCCATTTGACAGGGATTCCCAGCCAAGGGTCGCTGCTTCCCCATCTGCCGGGGCCTACAAGCACGTATCCTTCTCCGCTTTCAATGAATTTCTTGTTCATCTTTTCAATGTCGTAAGCGGTCTGCTGGTTGTTTGATGCCGAGAAATTCTCTGTTTTCACATATATTATGTCCTTTACGCCTGTTACGATTCCATGCCCGATGGATTTGTGCGAGCGTATCAGTGTGTCTTCATCTGGAATAAGTCGGATGTCTTCGTCCATTTCCATTTTGCAGTCGACCATAGGACGTATCTGAAGCAGGTAGAATGTTCCGGTGCGGTCAGGGTTGAGTTTGACAGCGAATTCTATTTCTACCGCTCTTCTCATTTCGCTTTGACCGTATTTCATGGCCATTTGCAGAAGTTCCGGAAGCGGGAACACGTCATGCTGGAGCACGCCGCAGAAAGTCACCAGTTTTCGTCCTCCTTCGTATAAGCCATCGCGTATGGTCATGTCGTAAGGATCGTATGTTGATGCAATGAAGTTCATGGCTCCGTCTTCAACGGCTTCCTTTACTGACAGTTTGAGAAGGTTGAATCCGTCATCGACGTGTATTTCGTCCACGCTCTTCGACATGTCGAGCGCATAGAATTGAGTCTGCGTTTCTCTTAGGGCCATTTCCATCTCGCTGGTCTGCAGAACCTTGTCCGGGTGATAAGGGCAAACGCGGAGTGTCAGTCCGCCGTCGACGATGTACTTTCCGAGTCCGAGTGCAAGGCTTACTGTACCTTCTTCAGCCTTTTCATCACCTATAGGATAATAGTTGACAGAGCGTGCAACTCCCGAAATATTAGGATAGAATCTTGTGCCATACTGGGTTCCGACAACTTCCTGCATTATGACAGCCATTTTTTCCTGGTCTATGACGTTGCTTGTTGCCGCCATGTAAGCTTTACTGTCTTTGTAGAAGACGGAGGCGTACACGCCCTTTATAGCATCCGACAGCATGCGCAGGCGCTGGTATTTGTCCTCTACGTATGGAATCATGTATGTAGAATATATGCCTGCAAACGGCTGGTAATGAGAGTCTTCGAGCAAGCTTGACGATCGTATGGCAATAGGCTTCTTTACAACGTCCAGGAATGTCATCAAGTCATCGGCAAGATGCTCTGGCAGGCGTCCGTGGAGGAAATGCTTGAGTATCTGGTCATCGTCAATATCGCTCAGGGCTGTCTGGTAGAGCTGGTTGTTTTCCATGAACTCATCGAAGATGTCTGTACACAGTACCACGGTTTTAGGTATTCTTACGTCCACATCTTCGTACATGTTCATGTCAGTGTGCTTTTTGATCATGTTGTCGATGAACGCAAGTCCTCTTCCTTTTCCTCCCAGTGAACCTTCACCTATTCTGGCGAAGTTGCTGTACTGGTCGAATCTCTCCCTTTGGAATACGGCTACAACTCCCTGGTTGCGCATTTTTCTGTAGCTTACTATGGCATCGAAGATAATCTGCCTGTGGGCATCCACATCCTGCAGAGATTTCCATGTAATGTGCTTCAAGAACTCAGAAATAGGGAATAGTGCTCTTGAGCAGAGCCATCTTGATACGTTGTTTCTTGTTATGTGGTAAAGCAGTGATTCCTTTGGAATCTTGAAGATGCAGTTCTGAAGATCTCGCAGATTCTTTGCTCTTGCCACTTCCTTCATCGTTATCGGGTCTCTGAATATGAAGTCTCCGAAACCGAAGTGCTCCGAAACGGAATTGCTCAGGTCTACATCCAGTTTCTTGGAGTTCTTGTCGATAAAGTCGGCTCCGCACATATCTGCAAGGCGCTTATTTTCTGTTTCGGATGATTGCATTATGAGCGGGACGAATTCGTCTTCTCCTCTGATGGCGCTCAGCAGCTCGAAACCTGCGAGCGGATCTTTCTCGCCGCCCTTTGAAAAGCGGCAGTCGCTTATGACACCTAGCGTGTTGTCTTTGAATTTGCTGTACAGGCTCCAGGCCTCTTCGTAGTTTCTTGCCAGAACAATTTTAGGTCTTCCTCTCATTCTCAGCATTTCCAATTGCGAGTTGAGCGCTTCTGTTGCAAAAGCAAGACTCTGTTTCAGCACGAACTTGTAAAGGTTCGGCAATATGGACGAGTAGAACCTTATAGAATCCTCTACCAGCAATATCATCTGCACTCCTGCAACCTTTATGTCATGTTCGAGGTTCATCTTGTCCTCTATCAGTTTGATTATAGAGAGGAGGAGGTCTGTGTTGCCGAGCCAGCAGAATACATATTCAAAGATGGACAGATCTTCGTTCTCCATTCTCTGTCTGATTCCATGGGAGAATGGTGTGAGTACAACTATTGGTATATCCGGATAATCGTTCTTTATGCCCCTTGCGATGTCGAAAACATCGTTGTTGTCTGTTCCAGGCATACATATCACAAGGTCGAACTTTGCCTTGTTGAGCTCAACTTCAGCTTCTTCGTGCGATGCGGCCTGGGTGAATCTAGGCGGGTAGCGTAGCCCCAGTTTTGCGTATTCGTTGAATATCTTTTCGTCAATTCGGCCATCATCTTCCAGCATGAAGGCATCGTATGGATTTGCGATAAGCAGAACGTTGAAAATTCGCTTCGTCATCAGGTCGACGAACGAAGTATCGCGAAGAATCAGCTGTTCTTTTCTCTTGTTCTTGGTCATTGCTTTGAGTGTTTATGTAATTGTAACAAAGAAAGCCAAAAAAAACTTTTTATGCAAGTTGTTTCTTCTTCAGCTGTTGTTCTCATGCTTTTAAGCATGTTTGCGGCGATTCTGCTTTCCGGCAGAACCCTATGGTTTGTGAATGCATTATGTAGTTGCAAAAGTGTTATTTTGTAAAGTCAGTTTTCTTTGTGCTCGCCAACAGTCTGCATGTGCATTTCATTTTGTATTCCTGCGGACTGAAAATAGCCGAAAAACTTGTTGGCGTTTTACTATTTATTATATTTGTAATGTCTGTATTTCGTTAGTACGGAACAATGTATAACCTTTTATTTATAGTATTATGGATGTCGATAGAATAATGACGATGCTTGAGTCAAAGCATCCGAATGAGCCCGAATATCTTCAGGCAGTCAAGGAAGTGCTTTTGTCTATACGTGAAGTGTACGAACAGCATCCTGAATTTGAAAAGGCAAAGATCATTGAGCGTCTTGTCGAACCGGAGAGGGTCATAATATTCCGCGTCCCATGGGTTGACGACAAGGGTGAAGTCCAGGTCAATATAGGATACAGAGTGCAGTTCAACAGCGCCATCGGTCCGTACAAAGGCGGATTGCGTTTCCATGCTTCTGTAAATCTTTCCATTCTTAAATTCTTAGGCTTTGAGCAGACATTCAAGAATGCGCTCACAACCCTCCCGATGGGCGGAGGCAAGGGCGGTTCCGACTTCTCTCCTCGTGGTAAGAGTGATGCAGAAATCATGCGTTTCTGCCAGGCTTTCATGAATGAACTCTACCGTTATATCGGCCCTGAAATAGATGTCCCTGCCGGCGATATCGGTGTTGGTGCACGCGAAATCGGATATCTGTTCGGACAGTACAAGAAGCTTACACGCGATTGGAGCGGAGTGCTGACAGGCAAGGGTTTGGAATACGGAGGCAGTCTCGTTCGTCCGGAGGCTACAGGTTTCGGAGGACTTTACTTCGTTAATGAAATGCTCGAAAACAACGGCATATCCATCAGTGGAAAGACTATCGCAATTTCCGGTTTCGGCAATGTTGCCTGGGGCGCTGCAACCAAGGCAGTCGAGATGGGTGCCAAAGTGCTGACTATATCCGGTCCTGACGGATATATATATGATCCGGACGGCGTGAGCGGAGAAAAGATTGACTATATGCTTGAACTTCGTGCGTCGGGCAACGACATCTGCAGTCCGTATGCCGAGAAATTCCCTGGCAGCAAGTTCGTTCCGGGAAAGCGCCCATGGGAGGTTAAGTGTGATATAGCCCTCACATGTGCCACTCAGAATGAGCTCAACGGCGAAGATGCCATGATGCTTATCAACAATGGTGTGACATGTGTTGCCGAAATATCTAATATGGGATGTACTCCTGAAGCCATCGATGCTTTTGTTGACCGCAAGATGCTGTATGCTCCAGGAAAGGCTGTCAATGCAGGAGGTGTTGCTACCTCCGGTCTTGAGATGACACAGAACGCCATGCATATTTCTTGGGATGCTGCTGAGGTTGACCGCAGGTTGCATACAATTATGCATAACATTCACAATCAGTGTGTCAAGTATGGAACACAGCCTGACGGCTATGTCAACTATGTCAAAGGTGCAAATATCGCAGGCTTCATGAAGGTTGCCAAGGCCATGATGGCTCAGGGCATTGTTTGATGTATTTCGGTGCTCATGCATAGTCTTGACATGAGTGCCTATACATAATTGTTCATCGTTGAAGTTTTGATGCGTCCGGTCTGATGATTTGTCATCAGCCGGGCGCATTCTTTTTGTTGGTATTTATGAAAACTGTCAACTGCGGGCGCTCGTTGTGATATTTTCGAGCCCTCGAAATTGATGTCGCGAGCCCTCGCGGCATGCGCATATTGCTCCTGTTTCAATAAGTTTTGCCTTCTCTTGTATGAATATTCCGCTATTTTTATACCTTTGTGGCTGATGCGTCTGCCGGCGCAGCGAGAATATGAAAAACAAACTGGTATTTAAAATGACTTTTTGCTATGGTAGTGGCAATGATAATCTGTTTGATTGTTCTGTGCCTGGTGATGTTCTGGATTGAGATATTCGTCATACCAGGTGCCGGTTTTGCCGGAGTAATCGGAACATTGAGTCTTGTGGCTCTCAACATTGCTGTGTTCAGCTTCTACGGTGTGTCCTGGGGCTTCACCATTCTGGCGATTTCCCTGCTTCTGTTCTTTTCCGGTTTTTGGTGGGTTGCTCATTCCAAGACCCTTGACCGTTATTCTCTGAAAAAGACCATCGATTCCACCTCTGCTTCGGACGAACAGCTGTCTGTATGTGTTGGCGATGAAGGTGTCGCTCTGACCCGTCTTGCGCTGGTCGGAAATGCCGACATTGATGGAAAGGAAGTGGAGGTTAAGTCGTCTGACGGTATGATAGACGAAGGTACTGCTGTCGTGGTGAGCCGTGTCAGCGGTGCATCCGTGTGGGTTAGACGCAAGTGAGTTTTTTTGAAATTTGAAATCAACAAAGTGTAAGTTATATGGTATTAAATTATTATGTTCTTGTGCCGGCCATAGTGCTGGGAGCGGTGATACTGCTTTCTGTGTTTTTTCATTTTGTGCCGTTTTTCCTTTGGCTTTCGGCCAAAGTTTCCGGTGTGAAGATTTCGCTCATACAGCTTTTCCTTATGCGCATAAGAAATGTTCCGCCCGGCATCATTGTGCCAAGTCTGATTGAAGCCCACAAGGCTGGACTTACCAATGTTACCCGCGATAATCTCGAAGCCCATTATATGACCGGCGGTCACGTACAGAGGGTAGTTCATGCTCTCGTGTCGGCTTCTAAGGCCGGTATCGAACTCAGTTTTGAGAAAGCTACGGCTATCGACTTGGCCGGTAGAGACGTTTTTGAGGCTGTGCAGACAAGTGTCAATCCTAAGGTTATAGACACTCCGCCCGTTGCGGCTGTTGCCAAAAACGGAATCCAGCTCATAGCCAAGGCGCGTGTGACGGTGAGGGCCAATATCCATCAGCTTGTCGGCGGTGCCGGCGAAGATACAATTCTGGCACGTGTCGGCGAGGGCATTGTCTCCAGTATAGGTTCTGCCGAATCGCATGAGAATGTGCTCGAAAATCCGGATTCTATATCAAAGCTGGTGCTACGTAAGGGACTTGATGCAGGTACGGCTTTTGAAATCCTTTCCATTGATATTGCTGATATAGATGTCGGCAAGAATATCGGTGCTACATTGCAGATGGATCAGGCAAATGCCGACAAGAACATTGCTCAGGCAAAGGCCGAAGAGCGTAGAGCCATGGCTGTGGCGCTTGAGCAGGAAATGAAAGCTAAGGCACAGGAGGCTAGGGCTGATGTAATACAGGCTGAAGCTGAAGTTCCTAAGGCGTTGGCTGAGGCTCTTCGTTCAGGAAACATAGGTTTTATGGATTATTACAGATTAAAGAATCTTCAGTCGGATACTTCTATGCGCGATAATTTTGCTCAATTCGGTAAGGCGGATGTGAAGAATGCAGTAGATTCCATCATTGATCCTGAAAAGAAAGGTTGATATATTGATTATATATGCGTGTGCGGTCTGAAGGCTTAGGTTTTCAGACCGTTTTTTTATTTCAATACTTATGTAGTTTCATTTTGTTTTGTGTTCGAATGGCTTCTTTGTGATTTTGTCTTTATTTGTGTAATAACATTTTGCTATTTATTATATGATTTTATTATGAATATGTTTGATTTAATAGCGGTTATGTACTAATTTATCTGTATTTGTATGCTTTAGAAAGAATAATGATAAATTTATATTGTAATATTGTATCATATTGAAATTAATTTATTACTTTTGCGCTCAAATAGAAATTGAAAGTGATAAAAAGGTGTCAATAAGTAACGCAAAATCAATATAAGATGTTGGAACAGAAAGAAACACAGAGGCTTGCTTGCGAGTCGGGAGGCTTGTACAGCAGAGAGAATGAACACGACGCGTGTGGCGTAGGAATGATAGTAGACGTTCACGGACGCAAGTCGCATGAACTTGTCGACTCGGCTCTGAAGGTTCTCGAAAACATGAAGCATAGAGGTGCGGAAGGTGCCGACAACAAGAGCGGTGACGGCGCAGGTATAATGCTTCAGATTCCGCATGAATTTATTCTGCTTCAAGGCATACCGGTTCCGGAGAAGGGACGTTACGGTACAGGTCTTGTGTTCTTGCCGAAGGATGAGAAACGTCAGTCTGAGATCCTTGGTGTCATGCTTGATGAGATTGAGCGTCAGGGCCTTAAGATGATGCATCTCAGACAAGTCCCTGTGGATTCTTCCGTCTTGGGTGAGATGGCACTGAGCACAGAGCCTGACATAAAGCAGGTTTTCGTCACAGGCGATGTTGAGCCTGACGAACTGGAACGAAAACTGTATGTGGCACGCAAGAAGATGGAGCGCAGTATAAATGATAAGGACTTCTATATAGCTTCTCTTTCGAGCAAGAACATTGTCTATAAGGGCATGTTGTCTTCGACTCAGCTCAGACGTTATTTTCTGGATCTGACACAACCTTATTTCACCAGCGGACTGGCTGTTGTGCATTCGAGATTCAGTACCAACACATTCCCTGCGTGGGGATTGGCACAGCCGTTCAGATTGTTGGCACACAACGGAGAGATAAACACTATTCGTGGAAACCGTGCATGGATGGAGGCCCGTGAAAGTGTACTTTCTACCGAACTCTTGGGCGAAGTGGGCGACATACGTCCTATACTTCAGCCGGATATGAGCGACAGTGCATCGCTCGACAACGCACTTGAATTCTTTGTCATGTCGGGACTTTCGCTCCCTCATGCAATGGCTATGCTCGTGCCTGAGTCTTTTAATGACAAGAACTTTATTAATGAAGATCTCAAGGCTTTCTATGAATATCATTCCATCCTGATGGAACCGTGGGACGGTCCGGCTGCACTGCTCTTCAGCGACGGCCGATATGCAGGGGGTATGCTCGACAGAAACGGACTGCGTCCTGCACGTTACCTCATCACAAAAGACGATATGATGGTGGTTGCCAGTGAGGCCGGAACGATAAGTTTCGAACCGGGCGACATCAAGGAGAAAGGATGCCTCCAGCCGGGTAAGATTCTGATGGTCGACACGCAGGAGGGACGCATATATTATGATGACGAAATAAAGAAATGCCTCGCCGCTGAGAAACCTTATAGGCGTTGGCTGGCAGACAACCGTATAGATTTGGATGCTCTGAAGAGCGGACGTAAGGTAAGCAACTCTGTATCCGACTATTCGCGCAGGCTGTTGGCTTACGGCTACACACGCGAAGATGTAGAACGAATCATCAAGCCGATGTGTGTAAACGGTGCCGAACCGGTAGCATCCATGGGTAATGATACTCCGCTGGCTGTGCTGTCGGACGAACCGCAGCTGTTGTTCAATTATTTCAGACAGCAGTTTGCACAGGTCACCAATCCTGCCATCGACCCTATACGCGAGGAACTTGTGATGTCGCAGACTGAATACATAGGTGCTGTCGGTACACATATTCTTACTCCAGATGAATCACACTGCAAAATGGTCAGACTGACTCATCCGGTGCTGAACAATACGAAAATCGACATGCTCGAAAATATCCGCTACAAGGGATTCAATACTGTCAAACTCGATATGCTCTTCGAAGTTGCCCGTGGAAGAGCCGCTCTTCAGGAGGCTTTGGCCGGACTTTGTGCAAAGGCTGAGCAGTCTGTAAAGGATGGTGTGAACTATATCATACTTTCTGATAAGGGTATCGACGATAAGCATGCGGCTATCCCTTCACTCTTGGCTGTGAGTGCGGTACACCACCACCTCATCAAGGTGCAGAAGCGTGTGCAGACTGCTTTGATAGTTGAAAGCGGTGAGATCCGCGAAGTTATGCATGCCGCCCTCCTCCTGGGATATGGAGCCAGCGCCATCAACCCTTACATGGCTTTCGCCATATTGGACGACCTTGTGAAGAACGGAGAAATCCAGATGAACTATGAGACGGCTGAAAAGAACTATATAAACGCTATCCGTAAAGGACTCTACAAGATTATGAGCAAGATGGGTATCAGTACCATCAGATCATATCGCGGTTCGAAGATATTCGAGTCTGTCGGATTGAGCGAGGAACTGTTGAGGACATACTTCGGAACGACAACTTCTACTGTCGGCGGTATTCGTCTGGACGAAATAGCAGAAGACTATACCAGACTGCATGATCAGGGATTCGCAGGTGTCGAACCTGAAGCTTTGCTCCCGTACGTCGGTCAATATTCATGGCGCAAGAACGGTATCGAACATGCTTGGAATCCTGAAACAATCAGTGAACTGCAGATTGCAACACGTCTTGGAAGCTACAAGAAGTTCAAGGAGTTTACTCACAAGGCTGATGAAAAGGAACATCCTATATTCTTACGCGACTTCTTCGGCTTCAAGAAGAACCCAATACCTGTTGACAGAGTAGAACCGGTGGAGAACATTGTGAAGCATTTTGTTACAGGTGCTATGTCTTTCGGAGCCATAAGCAAGGAAGCACACGAGGCTATTGCTTTGGCAATGAATAAACTCGGTACACGAAGCAATACAGGTGAAGGAGGTGAGGATTCCGCAAGATTTACTTCAGAGTACAACGGCATTTCACTTTCAAGCAAGATCAAACAGGTGGCATCTGGACGCTTCGGCGTAACGGCTGAATATCTTGTGAATGCCGAAGAAATACAGATTAAGGTGGCTCAGGGTGCAAAACCTGGTGAAGGTGGACAGCTTCCTGGATTCAAGGTTGACGAGGTCATAGCCAAGACTCGTAACTCCATACCTGGAATTTCGCTCATCTCGCCTCCACCTCATCACGACATATATTCAATTGAGGACTTGTCGCAGCTGATTTTCGACCTCAAGAATGTTAATCCAAAGGCTAAGATAAGCGTGAAACTCGTTGCAGAGAGCGGTATCGGTACGATTGCGGCCGGTGTTGCCAAAGCTAAAGCCGACATTATTGTAATCTCAGGTGCAGAGGGTGGAACCGGTGCATCGCCAGCTTCTTCGATGCGCTATGCCGGTATATCTCCTGAAATAGGATTGAGCGAGACACAGCAGACATTGGTGCTCAATGGATTGCGCGGTCAGGTGGTTCTTCAGACCGATGGACAGCTCAAGACCGGACGCGACATCATCAGTATGGCGTTGCTCGGTGCAGAGGAGTTTGCTTTCGGAACAACATCGCTCATCGTGCTCGGATGTGTTATGATGAGAAAGTGCCACACAAACATGTGTCCGGTTGGTGTTGCAACTCAGGATCCTGCTTTGCGCGAACACTTCAGGGGCAGATATGAGTATCTTGTCAACTATTTCACATTCCTGGCTCAGGAAGTGAGAGAGTATCTTGCAGAAATGGGATTCGAAAAGCTCGAAGATATAGTAGGACGTACTGACCTTATCGAGATTGAAAGTTCAAAGATGAATGCGAAGACTCGTCTGCTCGATTTCGGAAGAATGCTCCACAAGGTCGACAGTACAGCCGCCATCTGTAATGTTACATCGCAGAGACATGACATCGGCGGTGTAAAGGATGTAGCCATCATTTCGGATGCAAAGGATGCATTGGACAACAAGCGCGAGATATCTCTTGAATATGCAATCGGAAATACGGATAGGTCTGTGGGCGCAATGCTTTCCGGTGAAGTGGCTTCAAGATATGGGGCACAGGGATTGCCTGATCAGACCATCAATGTCAAGTTCAAGGGCTCGGCTGGTCAGAGCTTCGGAGCTTTCCTTGCACACGGCATCAGTTTCCGTCTTGAAGGCGAAGCCAACGACTACTTGGGTAAAGGACTCAGCGGTGGACGCATATCAGTTTTGCCTCCTGTAAGAAGCAACTTCGATGCTGAAAACAACAGCATAGCAGGAAACACTTTGCTTTACGGGGCTACAAGCGGTGAAGTTTACATCAATGGCCGTGTTGGAGAGCGATTCGCTGTAAGAAACTCTGGAGCAATTGCCGTAGTAGAGGGCGTAGGCGACCACTGTTGCGAGTACATGACCGGCGGACGCGTTGTTGTACTTGGAAGCACGGGGCGCAACTTCGCGGCGGGTATGAGCGGTGGTCTGGCTTATGTTTGGGACCGCGACCACGACTTTGACGAACGCTGCAATATGGAGATGGTAGAGCTCTCGTTGCTTGAGAACTCGGCATCGCGCAAGGAACTTCATGAATTGGTACGTCTGCATTATCTCAACACTGGTTCGCAGCTGGCAAGAAAGATTCTTGATGACTGGAACAAGTATGTTGATGATTTCATCCAGATTACTCCGATAGAGTACAAGAGAGTTCTTGCTGAAGAACAGATGCGCAAGCTGCAGCAGAGAATAGCAGAAGTGCAGCGTGACTATTGATGTTTAATTATCCGATTTTTATAACAGAAAATAATATACAAAGATATATGGGAGATCCTAAAGCATTCATGACAGTTCCTAGACAAGAGGCCGGCTATAGACCTGTTCATGAGAGAATTGCTGATTTCAGTGAAGTAGAACAGACTTTGAACACCAGCGACAGAAAGCGTCAGGCCTCAAGATGTATGGACTGCGGTGTTCCGTTCTGCAACTGGTCTTGTCCTCTAGGCAACCGTCCGCCGGAATTTCAAGATGCCTTATATAAAGGTGAATGGAAGAAGGCTTATGAGATATTGAGCGGTACAAACGATTTTCCTGAATTTACAGGACGTATTTGTCCGGCATTGTGCGAAAAGGGATGTGTGTTGAAATTGACAATGGATGCGCCTGTGACAATCCGCGAAGATGAGTGTTCTATTGTTGAAGCGGCTTTCAGAGAAGGGTTTGTTGTTCCTGAAACTTATCCGCGCAATGGAAAGAAGGTGGCTGTTATCGGTTCCGGTCCTGCCGGACTTGCGGCTGCGAATAATCTTAACAAGAAAGGATATGATGTTACGGTATTCGAGAAGCTTGAATATGTCGGAGGACTTCTTCGCTTCGGTATACCAAACTTCAAACTACACAAGACGATTATCGACCGTCGTGTAGATATAATGAAGCAGGAAGGCATCGAGTTCAGGACCAATGCTCCTGTAGATTTCAACAATCTTCCTGCTGGATATGATGCATATTGCATCTGTACTGGAGCGCCGCAGGCTAGAGACTTGTGTGTGGAAGGACGCGAACTCAAGGGAATATATTTTGCAATGGAACTCCTTGCTCAGCAGAATAGAGTTCTCGCAGGACAGACCTTCAGTGAAGATGAGCGCATCAATGCTAAAGGAAAGCATGTCGTTGTTATAGGTGGTGGTGATACCGGAAGCGACTGCATCGGTACAAGCAACCGTCAGGGTGCATTGAGCGTTACACAAATCGAGATTATGCCGAAACCACCGGTAGGCAACAACCCTGCAACACCTTGGCCGAACTGGCCTGTAGTGCTTAAGACTACAAGCAGTCATGAAGAAGGATGTGAACGCAGATGGAGTCTTGCTACTTCAAGGTTTATCGGTGAGGACGGTCATCTTACAGGACTCGAAGTAGAGGAAGTTGATTGGGTATGCGATGACAAAGGCGGAAGACCTAAGATGGTGCCTACAGGCAAGAAGGAAATCCTCAAGGCTGATATGGTATTTCTCGCAATGGGCTTCTTGAAGCCTGAAATAAAAGTCTCATCCGACAATGTCTTCGTTGCAGGCGATGCTGCAACAGGCGCAAGTCTTGTTGTCAAGTGTATAGCGGGCGGACGCAAGGTTGCAGACGAGATTGACAGATATATAAAAGGTAAGGAATAATGAAGGTTTAGTAACCATTTAAATAGAAATGGCTTATGTGCGGAATTGCAGCTATATTCAATGTGAAGGAACAGACAGAACAGTTGAGAGACAAGGCCTTGTGCATGGCGCGCAAGATAAGGCATAGAGGTCCCGACTGGAGTGGAATATATACAGGAGGGTCGGCTATAATGGTGCACGAAAGATTGTCTATCGTTGATCCTGAAAGTGGCGGTCAGCCTTTGTATTCACCCGACAAGAAGGTGGTGCTGGCTGTAAATGGTGAAATCTACAATCACCGTAATATACGCCAGAGATTCGAAGGCAAATATCACTTCAGTACCGGCAGCGACTGTGAAGTCATTCTTGCGCTCTATCAAGAGCGTGGTATCGAATTCCTCGACGAGCTCAACGGCATATTTGCTTTTGCTCTCTACGATGAGGCTCGTGACGAGTTCCTTATAGCCCGTGATCCAATAGGTGTAATTCCTTTATATATAGGACATGACGATGAAGGACATGTCTATTGTGCCAGCGAACTCAAGGCGCTTGAAGGTGTATGTTCAAGCTATGAGCCTTTTCTTCCCGGTCACATGTACAGTAGCCGTGAAGGCAAGATGGTACGCTGGTACAAGCGTAAATGGTTTGAATACGATGAGGTCGTAAAGAATCCAGTTCCTTCGTCACAGCTCCGTGAAGGTCTTGAAGAAGCCGTTAAACGCCAGCTTATGAGCGACGTTCCTTACGGTGTACTTCTCTCTGGAGGTCTTGACAGCTCAGTCATATCTGCAATTGCAAAAAAGTTTGCTCCAAGACGTATTGAAACCGACGGAGTCAGCGAAGCCTGGTGGCCGCGTCTTCACTCTTTTGCAATCGGTCTTGAAGGCTCGCCAGACCTTGCCAAGGCTAGGGAAGTTGCAGAACATATCGGAACTGTTCACCACGAAATACACTATACTGTTCAGGAAGGTATAGATGCGCTTAAGGACGTTATCTATTACATTGAAACCTACGATGTTACAACAGTAAGAGCTTCCACGCCGATGTATCTCCTTGCACGTGTCATCCGAAGCATGGGTATAAAGATGGTTCTCAGTGGTGAAGGAGCAGACGAAGTGTTTGGAGGATACCTCTATTTCCATAAAGCACCTACAGCACGTGCCTTTCATGAAGAAACCGTCAGAAAGCTGTCCAAGCTTCATCTATACGACTGTCTGCGTGCCAACAAATCGCTTGCAGCATGGGGCGTGGAAGGCCGTGTACCTTTCCTCGACAAGGAATTCCTTGATCTCGCCATGTCCATCGATCCGGAAGAGAAGATGTGTCCGGGCGATACAATAGAGAAGAAAGTCGTCAGAAAAGCTTTCGAAGACCTTTTGCCTGAGAACATCGTGTGGAGACAGAAGGAGCAGTTCAGCGACGGCGTAGGCTACAGTTGGATTGACTCTCTGAAAGATTTGACATCCAAGATGGTAAGTGATGAAGAAATGGCCTCTGCTGCCGGGCGTTTCCCTGTAAACACTCCAAGATGTAAGGAAGAATATTATTACAGAAGCATATTCGAGAGCCTGTTCCCGAGCGAGAGCGCCGCACGTAGTGTTCCGAGTGTACCGAGCGTGGCATGTTCTACTGCTGAGGCCCTTGCGTGGGATGAATCCTTCAAGGGTGTCAACGAGCCTAGCGGACGAGCTGTAAAAGGTGTCCACAATGATGCTTATTGAGGGACATCATCGGTCGCTTTGACGGCAGTTCAACGGCTGCAGTTATAAATAAGGTATGGCGGAACCTTTATCTGTAAGTCCGTCGCGGATTGAAGATTTGATTACATATTTCTAATTTCTAAGTAATATTTAATATTGTATGTCTGATTTGAGATTTAGGGTTGTTGAAAAAGCCTTTCAAGCTAAACCCGCAATTGTTGAAACCCCTGCCGAACGTCCTAGTGAATATTTTGCTAAGTACGTTTTCAATAGGGAGAAAATGTTCAGGTATCTTCCTGCTGATGTTTATGCCAAGCTGGTTGACGTTATTGACAACGGAACAGCTCTTGACCGCAACGTCGCAGATGCTGTAGCTGCAGCTATGAAGAAGTGGGCTTGCGAACTCGGTGCCACACACTACACACACTGGTTCCAGCCTCTTACAGAAGGTACTGCAGAAAAGCATGATGCTTTCGTTGAACATGACGGCAAGGGAGGAATGATAGAAGAGTTTTCAGGAAAACTTTTGGTTCAGCAGGAACCGGATGCGTCGTCATTCCCTAACGGCGGAATAAGAAATACTTTCGAGGCACGTGGATACAGTGCATGGGACCCTTCGTCACCGGTATTCGTTGTTGACGATACTCTCTGCATTCCTACTATATTCATTGCCTATACGGGAGAGTCGCTCGACTACAAAGCTCCGCTTCTCAAGGCGCTCAGAGCTGTCAACAAGGCTGCAACAGATGTTTGTCATTATTTCGACCCGTCGGTTAAGAAGGTTGTAGCTTACCTCGGATGGGAACAGGAGTATTTCCTTGTTGATGAAGGACTTTATGCGGCACGTCCGGACCTGCTTCTTACCGGCCGTACACTTATGGGCCACGAAGCTTCTAAAAACCAGCAGTTGGAAGACCACTATTTCGGTGCAATTCCTTCAAGAGTAGCCGCTTTCATGAAAGATCTTGAAATCCAGGCTTTGAAGCTCGGTATACCTGTTAAGACAAGACACAATGAGGTTGCTCCTAACCAGTTTGAGCTTGCACCTATATTCGAAGAGTGTAACCTTGCCGTTGACCATAACATGCTCATCATGTCACTCATGAGAAAGGTAGCCAGAGCACACGGATTCAGAGTACTGCTTCACGAGAAACCATTCAAGGGCATCAACGGTTCCGGCAAACACAACAACTGGTCGCTCGGAACAGACAACGGTGTTCTGCTCATGGCTCCTGGCAAGACTTCAGAGGAGAACCTGCGCTTCATCACTTTCATCGTGAACACACTTATGGCCGTATACAGACACAACGGTCTGCTCAAGGCTTCAATCATGAGTGCAACCAATGCACACAGACTTGGAGCAAACGAGGCACCTCCAGCAATCATCTCTTCATTCCTCGGCAGTCAGTTGAGCAAGATTCTAGACCACATGGAGAAATCTTCCATCGATGACCTCGTTTCGCTTGCCGGCAAGCACGGAATGAAGCTCGATATACCTCAGATACCGGAACTTCTGATAGACAATACCGACAGAAACCGTACGTCTCCATTCGCATTCACAGGCAACCGCTTTGAATTCCGCGCCGTTGGTTCTGAAGCAAACTGTGCCAGCGCAATGACTGCACTCAATGCTGCAGTTGCAGAACAGCTTGTTGAGTTCAAGGAGAAGGTCGATGCTCTGATTGCGAAAGGCGAGCCTACCGTATCAGCCATCGTAGAAGTAGTCAGAGAATATATCAAACTCTGCAAGCCTATCAGATTCGACGGCAACGGATACAGCGATGAATGGAAAGAAGAAGCTGCCAAGAGAGGGCTCGACTGCGAGACAAGCTGTCCGGTAATCTTCGACAGTTACCTGTCTCCTGCAAGCGTCAAGATGTTTGAAAGCACAGGCGTACTTTCAAAGAAAGAGCTTGAGGCGCGCAACGAAGTTAAGTGGGAAACTTATACAAAGAAGATTCAGATTGAAGCACGTGTACTCGGCGACCTTGTCATGAACCACATTGTGCCTGTTGCTGTTGACTATCAGAGCCGTCTCATAGACAATGTTTCAAAGATGGCTGCTATTTTCTCTAAGGAAGAGGCAGAAAAGCTTTCTGCAGAGAACATTGCCATCATACGCAAGATTGCCGAACATACTTCTTACATCAAGGAGCATGTAGACGCTATGGTCGAAGCGCGCAAGAAGGCCAACAAGATTGCTTCTGAGAGAGAAAAGGCTATTGCATACCACGACATCATCGCTCCTATGCTTGAGCAGATAAGATATCATATCGACAAGCTTGAGCTCATGGTAGACGACAGAATGTGGACATTGCCTAAATATAGAGAACTGCTTTTCGTTCGCTGATAAATTTGAAAAACGTTTGACTGCACGGTCCGTTTCCTTTCGAGGAGGCGGACCGTTTTTATCTGTGCTCGTAACGATGCCTCTACTTCAGCGCAAATAGTACGGTGCGTGTTCGAAAATATTCAAGGATTTGTTAACAGCGTTGGCGTTTGTTGTGCAGTATGTCAAGCCTGGTTGTTTGTAAGCTCATATTTTATTGTTAAAGTGAGTTGGAATGGTATCAGAATATTCATTTTGTGTGCTGATATGCAATTGTGCCGACTTTTTTTATTATCTTTGCTAACGCTAACTAATAATCTATGTTATATATTGTCTGAAGATATATGACATATAACACCAAAAATATTTTATATGAATACCATGCATCATTTTTTACGTCTTATTTTGGTGATGGCTTGCGCCTTCTCTGTTTCCTTGTCTTTTGCCCGCAACGATAACAAAGCCCGTGTGTACGATATGACGGTAGAATCTGTCGTCAATCCTTTGGGAGTAGATACACGTTCGCCGCGTCTGGGATGGCGTCTGGAGTACGATGGCGAGAAAAGAGGTGTCTGTCAGAAAGCATATCAGATAGAAGTGACGGACGAGAATGGGGTAGTCGTTTGGAACAGCGGACGCTTGAAGAGCGATGCTTCACAGTATATCTTGTACGGTGGAGAGCCGTTGAAGCCCGAAAGCAGATATGACTGGACTGTCAAGGTGTGGGACAACAAGGGTGATAAGCTTGTTGGAAAGTCGTGGTTTGAGACAAGTCTTATGACTTCTGACGGCAAGGCAGGATGGAACGGTGCCTGCTGGATAGGAGGAGGTGATGAAGATATGGTTCTGTATGCTCATTACCTGCCGGTGTTCAGAATGGATTTGTCGTTCAGGATGAATCCGGATGCCGTAAGCAAAAAAATAGGATTTGTCTATGGAGGCAACGATGAGAGACTGATGGATGCCAACAAGAATCTTTTCCATCTCAAGAGCGACCGCAACCGCTCGTTTGTGAAGGTCGAGGTCGATATGTCTCCTCTCTATACTGGAGGTTCTGCTGTACTGAATGTCTTTAGAGTCGGCTATCATCCTGATGATAAGGCCGATAAGCCATTGGCTTCGTTCACGTTGCCGGCAGAACTGGTGAATCGTAAGAATGCCTGTCAGGAGCATAACATTACCTTATATTCCAATCTTGGTACTACCGATTTCTATATTGCAGGAAAGAAAATCGGATGGTGCAATGTCAATCCTTTGGGACGTGGCGGCGACTTCATTGCTTTTCCTGTTGTCGGCGATGTCGGCTTTGCCTTGGAGAACAAGAGCGATTTTGCTGATGCTTCCATCTGTATCCGCAATTTCAGAAGTCCTGAGAATCAGTTGACCAAGGTGCGCATGGATGCCGAACAGCTGGCACAGGCCGATGGAGGAATGTATCTTATAGACCCAAGCCGTAATTCTATGCCTATGCTGCGCAGTGTGTTCCGCGTTGCCGACAAGAAAATACGTAAGGCCAGACTTTATGCCACAGCCAGAGGTGTCTACGAGATGTACATCAACGGTCAGCGTGTGGGCGAGGACTATTTTAATCCTGGTTGTACACAGTATAACAAGACCCACCTTTATCAGATATACGATGTGACTTCGTTTTTGTCTTCCGGCAACAATGCCATCGGTGCATGGTTGGGTGAAGGATGGTGGAGCGGTGCATCTACATATTCCGGCGAGCACTGGAACTTCTTCGGCGACCGCCAATCTCTTCTTGCCCAGCTCGTCATCACTTATGAAGACGGTGAACAGCTGCGCGTGGTTACATCGCCTGAAACATGGAAGTATTATTCCGACGGACCAGTGGTCTACGGCAGTTTCTTTCAAGGCGAAGTCTATGATGCGTCGAAAGAGAACGCTGTTGAGGGATGGAGCACAGCCGGATACGACGACGCTGCGTGGCATCGCGCTGTCGAGGTCGGCATCGAGAACCATGTGAGTCATGCCTACAACAGCACAGAACCGCGTGTGGACGATTATTCCGAGTATCAGCTTACGGCGCAATACGGCCGAAACGTAGCACCTGTCAGGAAACTTACGGCACAGTCCGTTGAGGAGGTAAGACCAGGCGTCTACGTGTACGACATGGGACAGAATATGGTAGGCGTTCCTGAGATTGTGCTGGACGGCATGGGTGCCGGCAAGGAAATCAATCTGAGATATGCCGAAGTGAAATATCCGAACCTTCCGCGCTATGCAGGCAATGAAGGAATGATTATGCTGGAAAACATACGTGCCGCCATGGCGCAGGACAAATATGTCACTAAGGGCGGACATGAAACTATAGCTCCGCGGTTCACATATCATGGTTACCGCTATCTGGAAATCACTGGCATAGACGCGCCTCTGCCGATTGAAAATGTCAGAGGGGTGGTGCTCAGCTCAATCGGAGAACTGGCATCCAGCTACGATACTTCAAATCCGAAAGTAAACCGCTTGTGGAAGAATATAGTATGGTCGGCCTATGCCAATTTCTTCTCTATTCCGACCGATTGTCCTCAGCGAAACGAACGCTTGGGCTGGGCCGGCGACATTTCCGTCTTCTCGCGTACGGCTACATATCTGGACGATGTGTCCCAGTTCCTGCGCAGATATGTGCGTGCCATGCGCGATGTGCAGCGCTCCGACGGACGTTTCTCTGATGTTGCTCCTCTTGGCGGAGGATTCGGCGGACTGCTCTGGGGAAGTGCCGGAATAGTGGTTCCGTGGGAGGTCTTTCAGCAGTATGGTGACACGCTCATCCTGACGGAGCACTATGATGCCATGCGACGATATATCGATTTTGTTCAGAAAAACTACATAGACCCTTCTACAGGCATACTTGTTCAGACAAGAGCTTGGGGTGATCTTGGTGACTGGCTCGGGCCTGAAGACAACAAGAACGACAAGACCTTGATGTGGGAAGCTTATTTCCTCTACGATTTGGAGATAATGTCGAAAGTAGCTTCAGTCTTGGGCGAATATGAAGATGCCGCGATGTACAAGGATTTGTATGACAGACGTCTGAAACATTTCCGCGATACTTACATCGATTCAGAAACAGGCAAGACTGTTTCGTCGGGAGCCAATGGCCCTGCCAAAGGTCAGCTGGTGGATATACAGACCTCTTATGTACTGCCGTGGGCTTTCGGTCTCGTAAGTGACGAGGTTAAGGAACGTTTTGCCGCAAATATGTTGAACTCGGTGAGCCGTCCTAATGTGGCGGACGATGGAACTGCTTGTCCTCCATATTCATTGATGACAGGATTCATCGGTACGTCATGGATAAGCAAGACGCTGTCGGATGCCGGTCGTGACGATGCCGCCTACAGGCTTCTGCAGCAGACATCCTATCCTTCATGGTTGTACTCCGTGGAGCAGGGAGCTACTACTATCTGGGAGCGCCTGAACTCTTATACACATACAGACGGTTTCGGTGAAAACAACCGCATGAACTCTTTCAATCACTATTCATTTGGCGCTGTAGGTGCCTGGATGTATGCTTATTCGCTTGGCATAATGCGCGATGAGGAGCATCCTGGTTTCAAGCATTTCATTCTGCGTCCTAGAATAGACCCTACGGGTGGAATGACATACGCTGAAGGACACTATGATTCCCGCTATGGCAGGATAGAAAGCGGTTGGAAGGTTGCAGGAGACGGTGTGGATTACGAGTTTGCCGTTCCTGCCAATACCAGTGCTACGTTATATTTGCCGGCTTCATCGGCAGATGATGTGACCGAAAGCGGTTTGCCGTTGAAGAAATGCAAAGGCATATCCTCTTTGGTTCTCGAAGATGGTTTCGTGGAGTTGGAACTCGGTTCGGGAAAATATAAGTTTCATGTAAGGAATTCTTAAGAATGACAAAAATATGAGGGCTCGCGGATGCAGACGCGAGCCCTCGAATCTTTTATTACGAGGGCTCACAGCTGGCAGAACAGTAGTGCTGTCTTGACAAATGTAAAAAGTTTTGCATCCATCATGTATATTTCTTTTAACGCCATTTTACAATTTGGCACGTATTATATAACTTTGTATGCAAAATAATTTATGATGACGATGAACAACTTTTTATACTCCCCACGTCCGAGGGTTCTTATCATTTATACAGGAGGTACAATAGGAATGATACGGAATCCAGATACAGGTGCGCTGGAAAGTTTCAACTTCGAACATCTGCGCAAGCACGTACCCGAAATAGACTGCTTCGATTATGTCATCCGTACATACCAGTTTGTTCCTGCTCTGGACTCGTCCGACATGGATCCTTCTCACTGGGCCAAGATTGTGAGCGTCATCGAGTACAATTATGATTTGTTCGACGGTTTCGTTATTCTTCACGGTACGGACACTATGGCCTATACGGCTTCGGCACTAAGCTTCATGTTGGAGAATGTGGCCAAGCCTGTGGTGCTTACTGGCAGTCAGCTTCCGATAGGCATGTTGCGTACCGACGGGCGCGAGAATCTGATTACCGCCATCGAAATTGCCGCTGCGCACGACGACCACGGCAGACCTCTTGTTCCTGAGGTGTGTGTGTTCTTCGAACAGCGTCTTCTGCGAGGCAACAGGACAACGAAGATGAATGCTGAGAATTTCAATGCTTTCTGTTCGTATAATTATCCGGAACTGGCGCATGTGGGCATCGACATAAATTATAATTTCCCAATGATCAAGCGTCCTGACCCTTCAAAACCTTTCAAGGCACATAAGGAATACTATACCGGTGTGCTGGCACTGACGCTGTTTCCTGGTATCAGACAAGAACTGATTGAGGACGTTCTTGAGATAAAAGGTATAAAAGGCGTGATACTGCGGACATTCGGCTCCGGAAATGCTCCGCAGAGACTCCGTTTCCTTGACGCGTTGCGCAAGGCCGAGAAGCGCGGCATAGTCGTGGTGAACGTTACCCAGTGTCAGGCAGGAAGCGTGCGTATGGGACGATACGAAACCGGACTTCGTCTTCAGGATGCAGGTGTGGTGAGCGGTTACGATACGACTATCGAGGCTGCCATTACGAAACTCATGTGCCTTTTCGGACAGGGATATTCGGCCGCTCAGGTCAGACAATTGATGAACCAGTCTATTGCCGGAGAGATAACAGTTTAGCTTTTTGTTGTATATTTATAACACCGGGCATTCTTGGTTTTACGTGTTTTATTATATATTTGCCTGTGCATGCGCATCTTGTGACATGCTGTGAAAGAAATGTACAATCATTAAATGCAAGGAAGAATCATGGACATAAGGACTGAAAAGGAACTTGAAGAATGCATATTTGATCTTGTCGGGAAATTTGCAGAAGGTGCTCACGAAGAGACAGACGGCGTACATGTTGTCGTTGTAGATGATGATACTGTAAGAGTTGAGGTCGTTGAGAATGCCGACGAGTCGGACGATGAGGATGTTTATCCGTTTGCCGATTTTGTATTGTACACGCTTGAAGACGGAAAGATGCTGACCGACATTAATGCTGAATATGTGGCAGATGTGGCAGGTGCGTATTTCCCCGAAAACTGAAGCCACATGGCTTAGTGACAGTTTCGGACGATGTGTCTGAAACTGTCAAAGGATGAACGGGCTGATACATCCGACGGGTGGTCGGCACTGTGGCTTGAATGTGTGGAAGTTTTGTTTATGCCGGCCTGTTGGCTGTTTGTTGACATTTAATTGATAAAAGGACCGTTTTTCTGCATGGCATATATGTTCCGACGGTCTGTTTTATTTATTTGATGTATAGGCTATGAAAGGGTACTGCGGGTATGCTCTCGTTTCATTTCTTGAAACGTGTGGAGCTGTCTCGGCAGTTTTAGATGTCTTTTATTCGGTATTTTCACTAAAATTTCGCAATTTTGCACACATTATGCAGTTTTTAGCCAATTTACCAAATCTACAATATATACCTTGGCAGCAGACCATCGGCGTTTTCGAGATGATCATTAAAGGTACTGTCATCGGAATTGTGGCCTCTGCACCTATGGGGCCAGTGGGAGTGCTGTGCATTCAGCGTACACTGAATAAAGGACGCTGGTATGGTTTTGCCACAGGACTTGGAGCAGCTCTGAGCGACATGTTTTATGCTCTCATAACCGGATACGGTATGTCGTTTGTCGTTCCTTTTATTGAAAATCAGCAGACATTGTTTTGGATAAAGCTTGCAGGAAGTTTCCTGCTTTTGCTTTTCGGTTTCTATACTTTCAGAACCAACCCGGTGCAGTCCATGAAGCCCGTTTCGCACAATAAGGGCACGCTGGTGCATAATTTTGTCACGGGATTCTTTGTTACGTTCTCAAATCCTCTGATAATATTTCTGTTTGTGGCCATGTTCGGCCAGTTGACATTCATTGTTCCGGATAACCCTTTGCCTCAGGTCATAGGTTATCTGTTCGTGGTCGTTGGAGCCGTGACATGGTGGTTCCTTCTGTCGTTGCTGGTCGATAAGGTGCGCAACCGCTTTAATGTCAGAGGTATATGGATGATAAACAGAGTGATAGGAGTTCTGGTCATCGCTGTATCCATCGTTGTCATCGTACTTACTCTTACAGGCCATTCTGTGGCCTTTGCTCATTAAAAAATAAATGGAGGCCTTATGTTTACAGCACATAAATTGAGAGAAGAGAACATTGCTGAGTACCTGCTTTACATGTGGCAGGTGGAAGACCTGATACGTGCCAACGGTTTCGATATCGACAGACTCAACAGTACGTATTTGTCGAAATTCGGCCTTGATGACGAGAAGCAGAAGGAGCTTGTTGAATGGTACAGCAATCTTATCGACATGATGAGAAGCGAGAGTGTGATGGAAAAAGGCCATCTGCAGATTAACAAGAATGTTGCAGCATCGCTCTATGAGCTTCATCTGCAGCTTCTCAAGTCGCCAAAGCATCCGTTCTATTCGGCTGCATACTATCGTGCTCTTCCTTTCATCGTGGAACTTCGCGGAAAGGGATGCGCCAAGGATGAGTCGGAGATTGAAAACTGCTTTGACGCAATGTATGGACTCATGATGCTGAAGCTTCAGGGTAAGCCGGTTAGCAAGGAGACGGCTCATGCAATGGAATGCATCGCCAAACTGTTGGGCATGCTTTCGGAATATTACAAGAAGGACAAAATCGGAGAGGTTGAGTTCTGAACATGTGTGAAGTGCTGTGGCCTGATGGCAGTCGGCACTTTTTTGTTACGGTAGAAAAGATTATTTGTTTTTTGACTAGGATATTTGAAATGAACAACGTTTTGGTAACGGGGTGCAACGGACAGCTTGGCAGCGAACTGCGCCTGCTCACAGAAAAGGAAAGTACCCGTAATTTCATATTTGCCGATATTGATTCGCTTGACATCACGGATTCGGTGGCGGTAAAAAGATTCATAGAGGAAAATTCAATTGACATTGTCGTGAACTGTGCCGCATTTACAGCTGTAGACAAGGCTGAAAGCAGTGAGGAGGCTTGTATAAGACTAAATGCCGAAGCACCGGGATATCTGGCTGAGGCTGTGGCAGGTAGGGGCGGATCGATGATACACGTTTCGACCGATTATGTTTTTGACGGAAGCGGATGTCTTCCTTATAAGGAGGATGATGAAACATGTCCTGCAACAGTTTACGGACGCACTAAGCTGATGGGAGAGAAGAACGTTATGGAGAAATGCGCTTCGTCTGTCATAATCCGTACTGCTTGGCTGTATTCTTCTTTCGGCAATAATTTCGTGAAGACGATGATACGTCTCGGACGTGAGCGCAAGGAGCTGGGAGTGGTTTTCGACCAGATCGGTACTCCTACTTATGCACGCGATCTTGCCAAAGCAATTATTGCCATATTGGATAAGGGCATAGTTCCTGGTGTATATCATTACAGCAACGAGGGGGTAACTTCGTGGTATGATTTTGCGAAAAACATCCATCGCATTGCCGGTGTTGAGGGCGTCAACCTCAAGCCTCTGCATACGTATGAATATCCTGTACCTGCAAAGCGCCCTTACTATTCGGTGCTTGACAAGACTAAGATAAAGCAGACTTATTCTATTGAGATTCCGTATTGGATGGATAGTCTGGAGGAATGTATAGCTGTTTTATCACTTTCATAATTCGCTTAAAAACAATATAATACATATATATCATATTGACCGATGAACAACGAGATTGAGAGAAGAAGAACATTTGCAATCATAGCACACCCGGATGCGGGTAAGACATCATTGACGGAAAAATTCCTGCTTTTCGGAGGCCAGATTCAGGTGGCAGGTGCGGTTAAATCGAATAAGATAAGGAAAACTGCTACTTCGGACTGGATGGATATTGAAAAGCAGCGTGGTATCTCTGTTACAACTTCGGTAATGGAGTTCGACTACCGCGATTACAAGATAAATATTCTTGATACTCCAGGACACCAGGACTTTGCGGAGGATACGTATCGTACTCTTACTGCTGTAGACAGCGTTATCATTGTTGTCGATGGTGCGAAGGGTGTTGAGACTCAGACAAGAAAACTTATGGAAGTTTGCCGTATGCGCAATACTCCTGTGATAATATTTGTCAACAAGATGGACCGCGAGGGTAAAGACCCATTCGATCTTCTTGATGAACTCGAAACGGAACTGTGCATCAATGTACGCCCGCTTTCATGGCCAATCGACCAGGGACAGCGTTTCAAGGGTGTTTACAATATCTATGAGCATAATCTCAATCTTTTCAAGCCGTCTAAGCAGGTTGTAACTGAAAAGGTGCAGGTGGACATTAATTCTGAGGAACTTGATGAACATATCGGAAGCGCTTTGGCTGAGAAGCTCAGAAATGACCTAGAACTTATCGAAGGTGTTTATTCGGATTTTGACGTACAGGAATATCTTGACGGAAATTTGGCGCCTGTGTTCTTCGGTTCGGCACTCAACAACTTCGGTGTGCAGGAACTTCTTGATTGTTTTGTAGAAATCGCACCTAGTCCGCGTCCTGTAAAGGCTGAGGAACGTACAGTTTCTCCTGATGAACAGAAGTTTACCGGTTTTATTTTCAAGATAACAGCCAACATCGATCCGAACCACCGTTCGTGCGTGGCTTTCTGCAAAGTGTGCTCGGGCAAGTTCACGCGCAACACTCCTTATCTGCATGTACGTCAGGGCAAGACAATGCGTTTTTCTTCGCCTACACAGTTCATGGCTCAGCGAAAGACTACTGTCGATGAGGCTTGGGCTGGTGATATTATCGGTCTGCCGGATAATGGTGTATTCAAGATAGGTGATACTCTTACAGAAGGTGAAAACCTTCATTTTAAGGGACTTCCTAGCTTCTCGCCTGAAATGTTCAAATATATTGAGAATGCAGATCCGATGAAGGCTAAGCAGTTGAACAAGGGTATCGATCAGCTTATGGACGAGGGTGTAGCACAGTTATTCATCAATCAGTTCAACAACCGCAAGCTTATCGGTACTGTAGGCCAGCTTCAGTTTGAAGTTATCCAGTACAGATTGGAGAACGAATACAATGCAAAGTGCCGCTGGGAGCCTGCCAGCCTCTATAAGGCATGCTGGATTGAAAGTGACGACAAGGAACAGCTTGAGGCTTTCAAGAAACGCAAGTATCAGTATATGGCAAAGGATCGTGAGGGCAGGGATGTGTTCTTGGCCGATAGCAATTATGTCCTTCAGATGGCCCAGCATGATTTCGAACACATAAAATTCCACTTTACAAGTGAATTTTGATTGTGCTTGTTTGGAATTGCAGAATATGAATATCTTTTAGAAAAATAATGTCTTATGTTGCAGGATGAAGTAAAAAAAGCGGTCGAAGTGATGCGCAACGGCGGAGTGATATTGTATCCGACCGACACAGTATGGGGCATAGGTTGTGATGCTACCAACGAAGAGGCTGTAAAGCGTGTTTATGAAATTAAGAGAAGAAGCGACAGCAAGGCTCTGATTTGCCTCGTTGATTCAGAAGCTCGTCTTACCAGATATGTAAGACGTGTGTCTGACGTGACATGGGACATGATAGAGTTGGCTACAAAACCTCTAACTGTTATCTATGACAATGCTACAGGATTGGCGCCGAATCTTCTTGCCGAGGACGGTAGCGTGGGTATAAGAATTACAAAGGAAGAGTTTTCTAAAGAACTGTGCTTCCGTTTTCAGAAACCGATTGTTTCAACAAGTGCCAACATAAGCGGGGAACCGACTCCTCAGACTTTCGACGAGATAAGCGACGAGATTAAGAATGCTGTCGATTATGTTGTCAAATATAGTCAGAGATGTAAGGAAAAGCATCAGCCGTCAAGCATCATAAAAATCAATGCTGACGGTGAGTTTACGATAATCAGGAAGTGAGTTTTTCATTATTGTAAGATTTTAAAAAGTGTAGGAAGGATCTTGATATGATTTTCATGAGCATTGCAAACCGCAAGAAGCGGCTTTATTACCTTAATGCTTTTACGGAATGGATAAAAAGGCATAACAGCGAGAAAAGACTGATTCTGATTCTCAGTCTTTTGGTCGGTGTGCTTACGGCTCTGGCCGCTGTTCTCCTCAAATATCTGGTTGAGGAAATCAAGATTTTCTTGACTGCCGGCTTCAGTGTAGGCAATATAAACGGTCTGTATCTCTTGTATCCTGCAATCGGAATACTTCTTACATCTTTGTTTGTCAGGTATATTGTGAAGGACGACATCAGTCATGGTGTCACGAAGATTCTGTATGCCATTTCGCAGAAAAAGGCCAGAATCAAGACTCATAATATGTTTTCAAGCATATTTGCCAGCTCCATTACCATCGGTTTTGGAGGATCTGTCGGAGCCGAGGCCCCGATAGTTCTTACAGGTTCGGCTATCGGTTCGGAGATTGGCAGGCGTTTCCATCTGCGTCCGAATACGCTTCTGCTTCTAGTTGGTTGCGGAGCGGCAGGTGCTGTCGCAGGTATTTTCAAGGCTCCTATAGCAGGTCTTGTGTTTGTGCTTGAGGTACTTATGCTTGATTTGAATATGGCTTCGCTGCTTCCGCTGCTCGTCACATGTGTGACATCAACGTGCGTTTCGTATGCATTCTATGGCACGGAGTCCATGTTCTCTTTCTCCATAGATAGGGTTTTCTCAATACATGCAATACCTGCCTGCATAATGCTTGGAGTGTTCTGCGGGTTGGTTTCTTTGTACTTTATCCGTTCTATGAACTGGTTTGAAGGCATTTTTGCCGGACTGCGCAATCCTTGGATAAAATTTGTAGTCGGAGCATCAGTTCTCGGTGTGCTGATATTTTTATTCCCTGTCATGTATGGTGAAGGATATGATGTTATCGCACAGCTTATCAACAATGCAGATGCTTCTACAATCATGCACAACTCCATATTTTATGATACGGAGAATACTTTGCTGTTGTATCTTGCATTGGTGCTGATATTCAAATCTTTTGCTTCTACAGCTACTAATGGTGGAGGCGGATGCGGTGGTGTCTTTGCACCAAGTCTGTTCATGGGATGCGTTGCCGGTTATGTGTTCTCTTGTCTATGGAATATATGCGGAGGTATGTATAGTCCGCTTTCGACTAAGAATTTTGCCCTTTACGGTATGGCTGGACTTATGTCTGGAGTTATGCATGCTCCATTGACCGGCATATTCCTTATTGCAGAACTTACAGGCGGTTATCAGCTGTTTGTTCCTATCATGATTGTGTCGGCTGTGTCATATCTTACGATAAATATTTTTGAGCCTCACAGCATATATGCAATGCGTCTTGCCAAGAAAGGTGAGTTGCTGACGCACGACAAGGATAGTGCAGTGCTTACCCTGATGAGTGTAAGTGCGCTGATAGAACGAAACTACAAGTCTGTCAATCCAGAGATGGACCTCGGCAAATTGGTAAGTGCAATTTCTGAATCCAAGAGAAATATTTTCCCTGTAGTAGATAAGAGTGGAGCTTTGGTGGGAGTTGTTTATCTTGATAAGGTTCGTAAGTACATATTTCGGCCTGAGCTTTACCACCGTTATCTCGTCAGCAACTTTATGGAAGAGCCGCCGGCTGTCTTGCTGACTACGGACACAATGAAAGTTGTGGCTGCAAAGTTCGAGGAAACCAAGGCTTGGAACTTGCCGGTTGAGGACGAAAACGGAACTTTTGTAGGATTTATATCCAAGTCTGGTCTGCTGAGTTCTTACAGGCAGATATTGGTTAGTTTCACATCGGATTGATAAGTGCGTGATTCAGACCTGCGAGTGTAAATATGGCATAAGCTTTTGATTTTATGTATCTGTTAAAACGTGTAGAGTGATGGATAAGAAAGATTTGAGAATTGTTTATATGGGTACACCTGATTTTGCAGTTGAAAGTCTTAGGTGTCTTGTTGAGGGCGGATATAATGTTGTGGGCGTCGTAACGATGCCTGATAAGCCTATGGGGCGTCACGGAAGTGTACTACGTCCTAGTCCAGTTAAAACCTACGCGGTAGAACATGGATTGAAAGTTCTGCAGCCTGTTAAGCTTAAAGATGAGGCTTTTTTGGAAGAACTGCGCTCTTTGGATGCCAAACTTCAGATTGTTGTGGCTTTCCGTATGCTTCCTGAGGTTGTTTGGAATATGCCAGAATATGGAACCTTCAATCTTCATGCTTCCCTGCTTCCTCAATATCGCGGTGCTGCACCTATTAATTGGGCTGTCATAAACGGTGATAAGGAGACTGGAGTTACAACATTCTTCTTGAAACATGAGATTGATACAGGCGATGTAATTCAGCAGGTGAAAGTACCTATTGAGGATACGGATGATGTTGAGGCTGTTCACGACAAACTTATGCTTCTTGGCGGAAAATTGGTTATAGAAACAGTTGACAATATACTGGCAGGTACAGTCAAGAGTATTTCGCAGGATTCGATGTCTGTCTCTGATGATGATTTGCGTCCGGCACCGAAAATTTTCCACGAGACATGCCGTATTGATTGGCAAAATAAAGGTACGAAACAGATTTATGACTTTGTTAGAGGTTTAAGTCCGTATCCTGCTGCTTGGACAGAATTGGAATCAGATGGTAAAACATACGAAGTTAAAATCTTCAAGACTGCCAAGCTTGATGGCGTAAAATCTCAGGATGCTGAGCTTGGTTCTGTTTTGACAGACGGAAAATCTTATCTGAATGTTGTGACGACTGACGGTCTGCTCGGAATTGAGGAATTGCAGTTGTCGGGAAAGAAACGCATGTGTGCAAAAGATTTCCTTAACGGCTTCAAGTGTGGTGAAATGATGCGCTTTAAGTAAAGAATGTTTCTTTTTCTTGCGGATTCTTGCATGTTTGAAAACTTTTGTATTATTTTTGCATAACTGATATATTAACCGATTAAAATCATTCTGCCTATTGAATATACTTTACGCATTAACATTAATATGCAACGTATATGATAGAATATCATAGACAGACAGATGAGATGCTCGTCCGTTTGTACAACAAAGGAGATAATAGCGCATTCGATGTACTTTTGAAGCGTTATGAAAGTAAAGTATTTACATATATCAGCTATTCTGTACATAATACCGAGTTGGCAGAGGATCTGTTCCAGGAAACTTTTATAAAGGCCATAGTTACATTGAAGCAGGGCCGTTATACAGAAAATGGAAAGTTCAGTGCTTGGATAATGCGTATAGCGCATAATCTTGTGATTGATCATTTCAGACAGAGTGTCGGAGACAATGTGGTATCCCGTGATGAGAATCCTGTTACGGATATTACATGTGACATGACTGCTGTGACAGATGACAATATTGAAACTCGTCTTATTAGCGAGCAGACACTTCGTGAAGTCAGGTCGCTGATAAGGCTTCTGCCTGACAGCCAAAGAGAAGTTGTCATTATGCGCTTCTATCAGGATATGAGTTTCAAAGAGATTGCAGATGTCACGGGTGTGAGTATAAATACTGCGCTTGGACGTATGAGATATGCACTCATGAATCTTAAGAAACTTGCTTTGGCTAATGATATTTCTATGGCAAGCTGAAGTGTTTATGCCAATGTGTCTTTAAGGTTAGCATAAAACAACATGCAGAGCTTTTTGCTGATAAGGCAATAATGCTCTGCATGTATTCTTATGTTCCAAACTGTTTCTGATCAGCTGAGCCTCTAATATGAGAGTTGGTTTTCCACAAGGCTCTCGGAACATACTAAATTTATACACCCTGCTGCTTCTTAATGCGGGAAGCCCCCAGTTAGTTTCTTAGAATAGTCTTAAGTTCTCTTTGACGCTTTTGTAAGTATTTTTCATGTTGCATCCCGCATACACAAATATAACGCCTTCTGTACCTTTCGTAAAATCGTTTTTGAGCAATGTATGCCTGATATTGGTCTTTCTATGCCTGTTCGGTCTGATATTGCGCTTTATCGGTTAAATATTTATGGATACAAAAATGGCATGCGTTGTGGTTGTTGGTTCCACGTAACGCATGCCATGTTTGTTTCAGTGCTTGTCATTCATGTTATCTCAGAAACTCCATTATTTTACCGCTGAGCTGAAGCAGAGATATTTCGCACAGCTTTATGTCGTACTGCACAGACAGAATGCGTTCTTCTGCATCCAGAAGGCTCTGCTGTGCCTCTCTCATCTCTATACCTGACAAATCTCCAAGCATATATCTTTCCATTGCAATTTCATGGTTCTCGCGTGCTGTGATGAGGTTCTGTCTTTCCAGATTCAGCAGGTTGAGATTGTTTTTATATGCTTGCCACATGTTTGTCAGATCAGCCTTCAGGCCCAGCTCCAGTTCATCACGCAGAAGCCTTGAATTCATTATCTCGATTTTGGCATTTTGACGTTCTCTCTTTCTGTTTCCGTCAAATATGTTGAAACCAACAGTGATTCCTGCATTGAATCCAAGTTGTCCTCTATCCTTTAGCGATGAAGTAGCTGCAGAGTATTTGTTGTATGTGTACCCATATCCGGCATTGAGTTTCAGATAAGGATAGTCTCTCGAGCGGACTTTCTTGTAGTCAAGCTTAGCAATGTCTATATTCTGGTCAGCTGCAAGGAGAGATGCATTTGTAGCAAGCGTAGCATTCCACAGTTCGTTGAAATCCAGCTGTGTGTTTACGTCAATCATAGAATCTTTGATGACAAACTCTTCATCTACATCCTGAAGTGCCATCAGCTCGTTTAGCCTGATTCTTGACGTGTGCAGAGCTTCTTTCTGTTTGATGTATTGTGCACTGTCAGCATTGAAATCCACTTTTGACTGCTGATAATCAAGTCTGGAGAAGTTTCCTATGTGGTATCTTGCTTCAACGATTCTCATTCTTTCCTTTGACAGCGAAACTGCGTACAGGAAGTTCTTCAGTCTTATGGTCTGCTGTACATAGTTGTAGTATTCCGACGCCACATTGGCTATCATGTCTTCTATGGCAAGTCTGGTGTTTGTTTCTCCCTGCTGTTTCAGAATTTTCAGCTGCTTGTAGTTAGACGTCATGTCAAAGCCGTCGAAAATCGTCCAGTTGAGATTCAAACCTACGTTCACATCCTGGTCATATCCTCCATTTGTCTTGGTCTTCACGCCGGTACTTCTTTCAGTGCTTTGCGTATTGTCCACGTTACCAGTGTATCCGGCAGTAAAATCAAGTGTCGGAAGCATTCCTGCATTGGCCCATGTGGCATTGTTGTCGCTGACTTTCTTGTCGTTGTGTGCTATTCTAAGCGAGTAGTTGTTCTGCAGACCTTGCTCAAGACAATATTGCAAGGTGTAAAGCTTCTGTGCCGTGGCTGCGGTGAATATTCCACCTGCAGCCAACATTGTCAAAAATATCTTTTTCATTCTGCATCCTCATTTGAAATTCTGTTTGTTGATATGTAGCTGTAGATAGCCGGTACGATGTACATGGTAAGGAATGTCGACACAAGCATTCCGCCCACAACGGCTGTTCCCATGGCTATACGCTGATTGCATCCTTCTCCGCTGGCAAAGGCCAGAGGGATGAGTCCGAGTATTGTTGAAGCACTCGTCATCAGGATCGGTCGCAAGCGTTGCAGAGCTGCATCGTGTATGGCGCTCATCTTATCCTCACCTGCCGCCTGTTTCTGGTTGGCAAATTCAACGATAAGGATACCGTTCTTTGCCACCAGTCCGATAAGCATAATTATACCGATCTGACTGAATATGTTCATCGTTATGTCTCCGAAATACATGAATACCAGTGCACCGGCGATGGCCAAAGGCACCGTAAGCATGATTACGAACGGGTCCTTGAAACTTTCAAACTGTGCCGATAGAATCAGGTAGATGAGCACGATTGCGAGGAGGAATGCAAACATAAGGCTCGAAGAACTTTCCCTGTATTCCTTCGATTCTCCGGAGAGGGCTGTTCTGAATGTGTCATCAAGAGTCTCTTTTGCTATCTTGTCCATCTCGTCAAGTCCCTGACCGATGGTCTTTCCTTCAGCCAGTCCGGCCGACACCGTAGCCGATACGAATCGGTTATATCTGTACAGCTTTGGAGGTGCTATACCGTATTCCAGTTCAATAAGGTTGTCCAGCTGAACCATATTGCCGTCGTCGCTTCTCACGTATATGGCTTTGAGGTCTGCCGGCTTGTTGCGTTGCTGACGGTTTATTTCACCGATTATTTCATATTGTTTACCGTTCATGTAGAAATATCCCATTCGCTGTCCGCTGAGGCCATATTGCAGTGTCTGTGCGATGTTCTTCGTGCTTACGCCCATTATGCTGGCCTTGTCTCTGTTGATGTTTATTCGAGCCTCCGGCTTGCTGAACTTCAAATCCACATCGGCCATCTGGAAAGTCGGGTTGCTGTAGACCTTTGCCATGAATTCCGGCAGGACCTTCTCCATCTTCTCTAGATTCGTTGCTTGCAGTACGTACTGTATCGGCATTCCGCCTCGTCTGCCTCCGAATGATGAAGACTGCTGCACGAACGCTCTTGCCATGGTCTTGCTCTTTACAGCCTGCGACAGCTTTTCTGCCATGTCCATCTGGGTATAGTCGCGGTCTTTCATGTCTTTCAGCGTTATCTGTACGTTTCCGCTTCCGCTGGACACTCTTGCCGTGACTTTGTCTGCATCTGGAATAATTGAGTCGACAAGGTCATTTATATCTTCTGTGTAGTCGCGTATGTATTCATAAGTAACACCTTCGGCGCCGCGTGTGTTTATCGTTATCTGCGAGCGGTCTTCCAGCGGAGCCATTTCAGCCGGTATTGCGTTCCACAGCACGCCGATCAGCGCCACTGTCACTACTGTGAACGGAATGGCAATCCAACGATGTTTCAGCATAGCTTTCAGCGAACGGCTGTAAAGATTGTTCATGCCCTCGAAGAAAGGTTCTGTTTTTCTGTAGAACCAGTTTTTCGATTTCTGCTTCTTCAGCAGTTTCGTTGCAAGCATCGGAGTGACTGTCAGTGCGGCGAATGTCGATATGATGATACAGCCGGAAACGACGAAACTGAATTCTCTGAACAATCGTCCCGTTGTTCCTTCCATGAATACGATAGGGAAGAATACGGCAATGAGGGTTACACTTGTCGATATGACGGCGAAGAAGATTTCCTTTGAACCTTCTATTCCGGCTTTGCGCGGACTCATGCCTTTCTCTATTCGTATGTATATGTTCTCGGTCATGACTATGGCGTCGTCCACCACCAGACCAACGGCAAGCACCACGGCAAGCATTGACAGCACGTTGATGGAGAATCCGGCAAGGTACATGACGAAGAAAGCTCCGATGAGCGATACCGGTATGACAATGCACGGTATCAACGTAACTCGCCAGTCGCGGAGGAAGAGGAAGATGATTATGATTACCAGCATGAAGGCTTCGTACACAGTACTTTCAACCTCGCTGATAGAGGCGCGGATGAATTTCGTGTTGTCGAATCCGTAGTTGTAGTGAACGTCCTCCGGAAGGTCTTTCTTCATGGTTTCCATACGTTCATATACAGCGTCGGCTATGTCAATATGGTTTGCACCCGGCTGTGGAACGACAACAACACCGACCATCGGCACACCGTTCATTTTCATGTAGCTCTTGAGGTCGGCCGGACCAAGTTCTGCACGTCCGATGTCGCTGAAACGTATAATCTGATTGTTTTCTTCCTTTATTATGACATCATTGAATTCTTCTGTCGTGTGCATCAGACCCAGAGTTCTGATTGTCAGCTCAGTAGTGTTTCCTTCAATACTGCCTGACGGAAGTTCTATGTTTTCCTTATCGAGAGCATTTTTCACGTCTACAGGTGTTATTCCGTATCCTGCCATCTTGGTAGGATCGAGCCAAAGACGCATTGAGTATTTCTTTTCACCCCAGATGCTCACACTGCTCACGTCCGGAATAGTCTGAAGCTGTTCCTTCACGGTGAGGTCGGCAATTTCACTCAGCTCCAGCAGTGAGCGCTTGTCGCTCTGCAGTGCAACCATCAATATAGGCGAAGCATCGGCATCGGCCTTTGATACAGTAGGAGGGTCACAGTCGTCAGGCAGATACCTCTGCGCACGCGACACCTTGTCTCTCACGTCGTTGGCCGCAGTTTCCAGGTCGACAGACAGTTCGAATTCAATAGTAATACGGCACTGTCCCTGCTGGCTGACGCTCGACAGCGAACGTATGCCCGGAATACCGTTGATGTTCTGTTCCAGCGGTTCCGTAATCTGGTTTTCAATGACATCGGCATTGGCACCCGAATACGAACAGGTCACCGATATTATCGGATTATCCACCGACGGGTATTCTCGCACACCCAGATAGGTATATCCGATGATACCGAACAGAATGATTATGATTGTAAACACCGTCGCCATTACAGGGCGCTTGATGCTTAATTCTGATATGTTCATGGTTTAGACTTGTTTATTTAATGTTGTCAAGCTTCACCGGCAGTCCGGTACGAAGCTGCAGTGTTCCGGATGTAATAATCGTATCTCCAATGTTGAGGCCCTTGACTACCTGCACGAGAGCTTCGGTTCTTATTCCGGTAGTGATGTCCACCGGCTGTGCCTTGCCCGATTTATACAGATACACCTTGTCTTTTCCCATTTCAGGCACGATAGCCTCTGACGGAATGGCCAGTGCGTTCTTCACCTCATCTTTCTTGAGTTCGATGCTGGCATATCTTCCCGGCTGCAGTTTTCTGGCGCTGTTAGGATAGAGTGCCCTCACTGTGAGCTGATGCAGCTCCTGGTCGATGGTCGATTCCACTGCGTACACCTTGGCATGGAAAGCTTCCAGGAAACCTTCGATATGGAAATCCAGGTTCACTCCGTTCTTGAGCTGTCCTGCATATCGTTCAGGCACGGCAAATTCCACCTTCAGCGGTGCTGTCTTTGTAAGTTTTGCAATGATTGTTGTAGGCGAAGCATAAGTACCCACACTGACCTGTCTCAGACCGATTACACCGTCGAATGGCGCTCTCAGTTCTGTCAGAGCTATGTTTTCCTTTACAATGTTGATGTCGGCCAACAAAGTTGCCAGATCGGTCTTCACCTGCTCGTATGCCTCCTGACTTACGGCATCTCTCTTGAGCAATGTCTGCTGTCTGTACACTCTGTCCTCAGCAAGTTTCACCTGAGCCTGCAGACGTTCCAGCTGAGCCTGCAGCTGGCGGTCATTGACTTTTGCCAGAAGCTGTCCCTTTTTAACAGCCGAACCTTCCTTGAAGTTTATTTCTACAATCTTTCCTGAAGTTTCGAATGTCAGATCCACTTCTTCATCCGGCAACAGACGTCCGCTGATCTTTATTTCGTCAGTCAGCGATTCCGGCTTTATAATCTTCGCGTTAACATTCAGAATCTGTTTTTCCTTGGCATCTTTTCCCGACACCTCATCTGCTGCTTTCAGATCCTCATTCGTTTTCGGCAGTTGAGAGTATATTCCCCATCCTGCAAGACCTATTGCTATAAAAGCAATCAGCCCCCATCTAACTTTTTTGTTCATGGTATGTCAAAATATAATTTATAAATATTTCTTGCCTAAATGTCGCTTTTTTTGTTCCATCACCTATAGCCTGCATATACGCCATTATGGCCATGCCCATTCTGCTTGTCGTAAACATGGTTGTTTATGCAGAAAAGTGCAAGGTCCATTTGTCTTGTCAGCATCAGTCTTTCTACTGTGCCTTAGGACCACCCGTTGAATTTTGGTAGTCCGTCCGTAATGTCGTTTATGTCAATTTGTTGTTGAAATAAGGTTTTTACTAGGTTAATGTCTCTTTTATGCTACAAAGATAGGTCTATTTGACGGCTCATCGCAAATGGATACGTTTTAAATATATGTGAAATAGTGGTAATTTATAGTTAAAACAACTTATTTGCTGTCAGCACGTGCAATATTGCAGAACATCTGGTTCATAAGTGTAATGTTGTCTTGTTTTAAATATAAATGATTCTGTGAGCCCCTATGTTGAATTTTCTGAGCGCTCATAATAAAAAATCCGAGGGCTCGTGGTTTTATCTTTGAGCGCTCGGAGTTTTATTCATGAAATGCTGGATTTCTGTATTTTTGCATTAAATTATATGATTAGGCAACCGTAATCATTTCAATTAATGTAAGATGCATACCTTTCCAGTACCAGCTTGTCTGTTGAAAGATTTTTTATTGCTGTCCTGTGTGTTACGAAAATTATGGTTTTGCCTTTATATATTTCCTTTATGCGGTTCAGCATTGTGATTTCTGTCTTTTCGTCGAGTGCGGAAGTTGCTTCGTCCAGCAACAGGATTCCTCCAGGACGGAGCAGGGCTCTGGCCACAGCAATGCGTTGAGCCTGTCCTTCAGACAGTCCGTAGCCGTGTTCTCCGCATACGGTGTCAAGTTTGTCGGGCAGTTCCATTACGAAATCGGCGCAGGCATTTTGCAGGGCTTCGATGATTTGTGCGTCCGTGGCATCGTGCCGGCCCATTCTCATATTGTCACGTATGGTACCGCTGAAAAGTGTGTTGCCTTGCGGTACATACGAAAAGTTGCATCTTGTACCAGGGGTGACTCTGTAGGTCGTTCCGTCTTTGCCGTATATTTCCACTTTGCCTTCTTGCGGAGTCAGCAGTGCCAGCATCATTCTTATAAGTGTGGTTTTCCCGGCTCCTGTTTCTCCGAGTATGGCTGTAAAAGTTCCAGGGCGGAAATCGTGGTTGAAGTTTCTAAGAATTGTGCGGCCGTCATCGGTGTAACGACAGGTCACATCAGTAAATTTAACACCTGCAGGCATCTGTACGGTTGTTTTTTCTGCATGCTCTTCGGCTGTAAGTTCGTCAAGTTCCATAAGTCTTTCGCAAGAAGTGGCGCTTCCGACAAAAGTTGGTACAAGGCGGACGAAATCAAGCATAGGCCGCTGTATCTTTCCTACAAGTTGTGTGAAGGCCAGCAATATACCTATGCTTGTGCCTCCGTCGCGCAGTCCGTAGATTCCCCATACAAGGGCAATCATGTAGCCTCCGGCAAATCCGAAATTGAGCATGGTTCGTGAAATTACGGAGAAACGGGTCCGTTTGGCAACTTGACGGCATAGAAGTTTCTGACGTCGTTCCAGTCCGTTGAGTATGTTGCTGTCCTGCTCCAGCGTCTTTATGACCATCCTGTGTTGTATACTTTCCTGCATGAGTGCCTGTATGTGGCTGTTGCTGTCTTTGATGCGTCTGACAATTTTTCTCATGCGCTTGAAATACAGTTTGCTGAGAATCATGAACAGCGGTGACACTGTTATGAGAATATACGCCAGTGTGCTGTTCATGCTGTAAAGATAGATAACGGATGCTATGAACTGTACGGTGACGATAAGTATTGACGGAATGGCTTCTGTCATAAGATTTACAATGTCGTATACATCGCCGTAGAGTCTGTTGAGAATGTCTCCGCTGTGGAATTTTTCATTGCCTGCCCATCTGCTGTTCAGAATTTTCGTGAAAAACTGCTTCTGCATGTTGTTCTGCGAACGCACACCCAGAATTCCTCTGGCCCATGAGGCACCTATACCTGTGAGTATTTCGGCAACGAGAAGTATGGCGAGCAGTATGGCATAATTCCATAATGGACCTTTGTCTGATCCTGTGGCTGTGTCTGTCAGGTTTTTTAGTACTTCTACTCCAGCCAGGCTTAATGTTATTTGAAGCAATCCCAAAATGATGTTTGTTATTGCTTGTCTTCTGCATCCTTTATGGTATGACCATAACCACTTGGCCATCTGGGCAAGCGGATATTTATTGTTCCTTATTCTCATCTATGTTCAGCGTCTGTTGTCTGCTCCCCACATCATTTTGTGGCGAAGGGTCTTGAAATAGCTATGTCCGGGTTTTGTAATAGATTTGACGCAGTGAGGCGCCTTTTTTATGCGTAGAGTGATGCCTTCTTCGTAACTTTGGCTCCTTCCGTCGATGGCAATCAGAAAATTATGGCTGCGGCTTTCAACTGTCAGTTCTATTTCTGAGTCGTCGCAGAGCACCAGCGGTCTTGCATTGAGGCTATGCGGAGCAACCGGAGCAAGCGATATGGTTTCCGACTGCGGAACGATTATAGGACCGCCTACACTGAGCGAGTAGGCCGTTGAGCCGGTAGGTGTACCGACAATGAGGCCGTCGGCCAGATATGTAGTCAGATATTCTCCGTTGATTGATGTCTTTATGCCTATCATTGAGGATATGTCGTGCTTAAGTATTGCAATTTCATTTAGGGCATACGGACATCCTTTCAGTTCTGCATCGTCGCAGGTAATCTGTAGGACACTGTGTTTTTCTATCTTGAAATCGTTCGAATATATACAGTCGATGGCATATTCGATTTCGTCGGATGAGAAATTTGCAAGAAAACCTAAACGTCCTGTGTTTATTCCAAGTATTGGGATTTCTTTGCCTCCGACTCTGCTGGCAACATCTAGAAATGTTCCGTCTCCGCCCATGCACACTGCAATGTCGGCCGTAAAATCATTGCCGTCTATGATTTTGCAGTCGGGTATCTCTATTTTGACTTTATCTTTGAGAAAACTGTGAAAATCCTTTTGTATTGAAAGTTCTCCGCCTTTTGCGGATATCACACTGAACAGCTTCTGTACCGCTGTAGATTTTTTAGCCTGATAGACATTGCCGAATAAAGCGAACTTCATACTTCTATATGCCATGTTTTGTTTTTTTTTGACAAATTAAATCCTTAAATTAACAGCATAAAGGAAAAATAGCTACTTTTGCATTATTGGTGTTCCGTAAATAACCGAACGGTTTGGATACTTGTTTTGGTTATGCAAAATGCTTCTTCCGCGAGGCTTTAGGAACAAATATACGCTTTTTTGGCGTACGCATTTCAATAACGGCGTAAATTAAATATATGTTATCAGTATAAATGACAAAGTTAAGCGTTAACATCAATAAGGTTGCCACTATCCGTAATGCAAGAGGTGGCAACAATCCGGACGTTTTGAAAGTGGCCGAAGATTGTGAGAAATTTGGGGCAGACGGCATCACTGTGCATCCGCGCCCAGACGAGAGGCATATCAGGTATCAGGACGTAATCGACTTGAAGCCGATTCTGACAACGGAATTCAATATCGAAGGATATCCGCAGAACAGTTTCATTGATCTTGTAATGAGAGTCAAACCGACGCAGGTTACTCTTGTGCCTGACAAACCGGGACAAATTACGTCAAATGCCGGTTGGGACACAAAGGCCAATTTTGATTTCCTTACAGATGTTGTGGGCGCATTCAATGAAGTTGGAATACGTACCTCAATATTTGTCGGTACAGAGCCTGAGATGATTGAATATGCAGCCAAGATTGGAGCAGACAGAGTAGAACTCTATACCGAACCATATGCAACAATGTATGCTTCAGACAGAGAAGCCGCTGTGAAGCCGTTTGTCGAGGCGGCAAAAGTTGCAAGAAAGTGCGGCCTCGGACTCAACGCAGGCCACGACCTGAATCTTGACAATCTGAATTATTTGTATAAGCAAATCCCTTGGATTGACGAAGTAAGCATAGGACATGCATTGGTTTGCGATGCACTTTACCTGGGATTACAAACTACAATTAAAAACTATAAAAACTGTTTGCAATAAAGAAAGCTATGAACACAAGTGAAATGAGCATCCTCGAGCTTGCAGAAAAAGGAGGTTGGATAATGATTGTACTGGCTGTTATGTCGGTTTTGGCGATTTATATATTCGTAGAACGTTTCATTGCCATCAAGAGGGCTGAAAAGGATGATCCTATGTTTATGGACCGCATACGCGATTATATCAAGAACAGCGATGTCAAATCTGCCGTAAATTTCTGTAGAGTGACAAATACTCCGGCTGCAAGAATGATTGAACGTGGCATAAGCCGAATGGGGCGTCCGGCAGCTGATGTACAGAGTGCCATCGAAAATACAGGTAATCTTGAAGTTGCACTGCTTGAGAAACGTCTTCCGGTTCTTGCAACTATTGCTGGAGGTGCGCCAATGCTCGGATTCCTTGGTACGGTCATAGGCATGGTTGAGGCTTTTTGGCAGATGTCAAATGCAGGCAACAATATAGACATAACAATGCTTTCAAACGGTATATATCAGGCTATGGTTACTACAGTAGGTGGTCTTATCGTCGGTATCATAGCGCTTTTCGCATATAACTATCTTGTTGCCAAGGTAGATGGCGTCGTTAATCAGATTGAACAGAAGTCGTTGGCTTTCATGGATTTGTTGAACGAATAAAAGCTGTACGCCATGTCGTTGAAAAGAAAAACCAAAATATCTCCGACTTTCAGTATGGCGTCGATGACGGATATCATTTTCCTGCTTCTGATTTTCTTTATGATCACCAGCACAATGATTTCGCCTAATGCCATAAAGGTTTTGTTGCCGCAGGGCAGCAAACAGACTACTGCAAAGACGATTTCGCGTGTAGTCATAGACAAGGACCTTAACATCTATGCCGCTACGGGCAATGATAAGGAAAAAAAGGTAACTTTGGAAGAGCTTCCTGCCGTGCTGGGAGAAGCTGTTAATGACACAACAGATTTGTATGTTTCGTTGTATGCTGACGAATCTGTTCCATACAAGAATATTGTGGAAGTTCTGAATATTGCAAACGAGAACAACTTCAAGATGGTTTTGGCCACAAGGCCTCCTGAGAAGAAGTAAAATCACACAAGATGTTTCGATGGTAGAAGATAATAACAGGAAAGACAAGCTTAAGGCAGCGGCCGTGACAGTGGTCGTGCATGCTGTCCTTGTGGCTTTTCTTGCGTTTCTGACACTGCAGGTAAGTGAACCCGAAAAGGATGAACTGGAGGATGGCATACCTGTGATGCTTGGTAATGTTCCTGATGCAGGTGATGCTCAGGAGGGTAATAATATGACACCTCCTGAAGCTGAGAATTCCAGTGTTGAGGAACAGATTCCAGAGGAGGAACATGCTCCGGAACCTGTACCAGAAAAGGGAACAAAGGAGCCTCTGATAACACAAGATAAGGAACCTAGTGTGAATCTGGAGGAGAAGAAACGTCAGGAAGAAGAAAAGAAACGTCAGGAAGAAGAGCGCAGGCGCAAGGAAGAAGCAGAACGTAAACGTCAGGAGGAAGCCAGAAAGCGTGCTGAGGAAGAAAGGCGCAAGATTGAAGCCGCTGCCGCTGCCGCAAACAAAAAAGTTACGGGTGCTTTCGGCAAGACTGGAGGTACAGGGCGTGGCGAAACTTCTGGTGAAGGAGTACAAGGTGTGAGCACCGGAAATTCAAATTCGGGAGCAAAATCAGGTGTCGGAGGTACAGGTGTCAACGCTGTTGTCGGATCGCGTACGCCGAAATTCCTTCAGGTGCCGGAGTATAAGGATCCTACAAGTGAAGGTACTGTCGTTGTGGCAATTGTCGTAAATTCAAGGGGAGTTGTGACAAGTGCTACAATTAAGAGCTCGACAACAACTTCTTCTTTGCTTAGAAATGCAGCTATTGCCGCGGCACGAAGATCTACATTCAGTGCTTCAGATAATAATAATGAGAGTGGAACGATAACTTACAGGTTCAAACTGAGATAAGCAGAATCAGTTTGTGACATGTGAAGCTTTGTATAACAATCCAAAAGTGAATCTTATGAACACAATTTATTTGTTTCTTGCTACAGGTTTTGAGGAAGTCGAAGCCTTGGGCATTGTTGATGCGTGCAGACGCGGAGGTTTGACATTGAAGACTGTTTCAGTGACCGGAAATCTTCTGGTTGAAAGCAGTCATGGTGTAAAAATTCAGGCTGACGCTCTTTTTGAAGACTGCAGTTTTGATGACGCCGATATGCTTGTTCTTCCTGGAGGAATGCCTGGTTCTACAAATCTGAAGGAGCATGAGGGTTTGAGGAATGTTATATTGAAGCACTATGAGGCTGGTAAACCTTTGGCTGCAATATGTGCCGCTCCTATGGTTTACGGTTCGTTGGGCTTGCTGAAGGGCAAGAAAGCTACATGCTATCCAGGATTTGATAAGTATCTGGAAGGTGCAGAATATACTGGCAAGCTGGTTGAGCATGACGGACAGTTCTTTACTGGTAAGGGTGCCGGTGCTGCGTTTGCGCTCGGTTTTGCTATAGTTGAACATTTCTGTGGCAAGGAGGTCGTTGAAAATGTGAAGAACGGAGTAGTGTACAATGATCTTCTGGCTTCTGCAAATAACTGATAATATGTCTGCCGGTTTTTCGCTCTTTGATAAATGTGGAAGGCTGGTAGAGTATGGGAAATAATTAATGCAATGCTCTGTTTGCACAATTTTTACTGTGCAGACGGGGCTTTTTTATTATAACTGTAGTCTTTTTATTATGAAGAAAGCTGTTGTTATTGTTGCAGGAGGCAAAGGCGTCCGTATGGGTGGAAGTGTGCCTAAGCAGTTTATGGTAGTTGCCGGATTGCCGATTCTGATGCGTACTATATCTGTTTTTCATGATTATGATGTAACAATGCAGATAATTGTTGTTTTGCCTTCTGGGACGCATGAAGATTGGCGAAACATGTGTCGTGAATACCGTTTTGACATTCCGCATGTTGTAGTAGCTGGGGGCGAGACACGTTTCCATTCCGTAAAGAACGGTTTGGATGCCGTGTCGGCTGATTGTGATGTTGTCGGTGTGCATGACGGAGTGCGTCCTTTTGTTTCTCCAGAAGTTATCGACAATTGCTATAATTCTGCAATGAAATTCGGCAGTATAGTTCCTGTGATAGATGTGGTCGAGACGGTACGCAAAATTGACGGAAATGCCGAAGGGGGCAGTGTTACTGTAGATAGAAATCAGTATAAGCTTGTACAGACACCGCAGGTATTCAGACATGAGATTCTTGATGAGGCCTATAGGAAACCTTATGAGAATGCTTTTACCGATGATGCGTCTGTCGTAGAGGCATGTGGGCACAGTATTCATCTGGTACCAGGCAATCGCGAGAATATAAAAATAACTACGCCTTACGATCTGATCGTGGCGGAAGCTTTAGTTGCAAGCCGGCATTGATGCCGGCTTCATTTTTTTGTCATGGAGTGTATCTGTCAGGATATTGCTCCCCAATTGATTTTTCCGCTCTGAAGCTCCTTTAGTCTTCTCCAGATTATCTGGTTTTCTGGATTTCTTTGCTCTGGGTCGTTTTCTACTATCTCTGAAGCTGTATCTCTGGCCAGTTGGAGAATCTGTCCGTCCTTTGCCAGATTGGCGATTTTAAGGTCAAAAGCAGTACCGCTTTGTTGAGTTCCTTCAAGGTCACCTGGACCACGCAGTTTGAGATCTTGTTCTGCAATTTCGAAGCCGTCGTTTGAATCGACCATTATTTGTATTCTCTTGCGTGTTTCTTCTGTAACCTTGTAGTCCGTTACGAGTATGCAGTATGACTGTTCTGCTCCTCTTCCTACACGTCCTCTCAATTGGTGCAGCTGGCTTAGTCCGAATCTTTCGGCATTTTCAATGACCATGACAGATGCATTAGGAACGTTTACACCTACTTCTATTACCGTTGTGGCTACCATGATCTGCGTTTCTCCACGGGCAAATTTCTGCATCTCTGCATCTTTTTCGGCCGCTTTCAGTTTGCCGTGTACCTTGCTTACATTGTATTCCTTGAATTCGGCTTTAATGTTTTCGTATCCGTCTTCTAGATTCTTAATGTCCATTTTTTCGCTTTCTTTGATAAGAGGATATACTATGTAAACCTGATGACCAAGTTCAAGTTGCTTCCTTATGGAGTTGTATAGGCTTTTTCGGTGGCTGTCAAACTGGTGTATGGTCTGTATCGGTTTTCTTCCCGGAGGAAGTTCGTCGATGACGCTTACGTCAAGATCTCCGTAGAGAGTCATTGCCAGTGTACGCGGGATAGGAGTTGCCGTCATGACAAGCACGTGTGGAGGTGTGGTATTCTTTTTCCACATCTTGGCACGTTGGGCCACTCCGAATCTGTGCTGTTCGTCTATGATGACCAGTCCTAAGCTTGAGAATACCACGTTTTCTTCAATGACTGCGTGAGTGCCTATCAATATATTTATGCTTCCGTTTATGAGATCGTTGAGTATAGCTTCACGTTTTTTGCCTTTTACTGATCCTGTCAGAAGCTCAACTCTTACATTCATATTGCCAAGAAAATTGCGGATTGTGTTGAGATGCTGTTCTGCAAGTATCTCCGTAGGTGCCATTATGCAGGTCTGATAGTTGTTGTCTGTAGCTATCAGTGCACACATTAGTGCAACAAGAGTCTTGCCGCTTCCGACGTCGCCCTGCAGAAGTCTGTTCATCTGTCTTCCGCATCCCATGTCGCGCCGTATTTCTTTTATGACTCTTTTCTGAGCTCCTGTGAGCTCGAACGGAAGATGGTCTGCATAGAATTCGTTGAAAGCTTCGCCGACTTTGCCGAAAACCAATCCTTTGTATTTGTGGGATCGCTCTTTGGCATAGCGCAGGATATTTATTTGTATGTAGAAAAGTTCTTCAAATTTCAGTCTCAGCTGTGCATCTCTGAGCGCGACAGCGCTTTGTGGATAGTGAATGTTTCTGATGGCATCGTCTAATCCCATGAGATGATGCTTGTTGAGAATGTAGTCGGGGAGTGTTTCTGCAATCCTTTCCTTGAAAAGTTTGAACACATTAGCTGTCAGTTTGGCTACAGCGGTAGAGTTGATGCCGGCGCGTTTCATCTTTTCTGTTGTAGTGTAGAAAGGCATGAAACGTCTTCCGGGGTCTAGCTGATTGACTGATAGGGTGAGTCCTCCTTCTGTGGCGTCAGGTGTTTTTATCTTTTCGATTTCCGGATGTGCAATGTTTATCCGGCCGTTGAAAACTGTTGGTTTGCCGAAAATCAGATATGGGGTTCTGCAGTCGTAAGTCTTTGCTATGTATTTTATGCTCTGAAACCAGACAAGGTCGATAACTCCAGTTTTGTCGGCGAAATGGGCAACCAGTCTTTTGCTTCGCCCTTCGCCGATTGCCTCAAATGACAGGATTATGCCGGCAATCTGTACGTACGGCATGTTGCCGTCGATTTCACTTATGCTGTATATACGGCTTCTGTCTACATATTTATATGGATAGTTGTGCAGCAGGTCGTCGATTGTCCTGATGCCCATTTCGTTGTATAGTGTCTCAGCCTTATGTGGACCGACACCTTGCAGAAACTTTATGTCTTGATTCAGAAAATTATACATGATATGCAAAAGTACGTATTTTTTGCTGATTTCTGTTCTAATGCAAGATATACAGTGTGCTGAATACGTATGTAAAACACTGTTTGCCTGTTGAATTCCTTTTGCTATCTTTTTTGCGTTTTTGTAGAAAAAATATTGCAAAAACTTGTTTTTTGTTACATTTTTCATCGAAAAATGCGTTTTTACAAAATTTTTTCTTCTTATAAATTTGATGTTAAAACATAAATATCTATCTTTACACCACGAAAATGATATTTTATTAAACCAACATAAAAATAGAATTTATGGACGCAAAAAAAGTTTTGGAGGACTTGAAACGTCGTTTCCCAAATGAACCTGAGTACCATCAGGCTGTTGAAGAAGTTCTCAGCACAATTGAGGAAGAGTACAACAAACACCCGGAATTTGACAAGGCAAATCTGATTGAGCGCCTTTGCATTCCAGATAGAGTATATCAGTTCAGAGTAACTTGGGTAGACGATAAGGGACAGGTGCAGACAAATATGGGTTATCGTGTACAGCACAACAACGCAATTGGCCCGTACAAAGGTGGTATCCGTTTCCACAGTTCTGTAAATCTTGGAATCCTTAAGTTCCTTGCTTTTGAGCAGACATTCAAGAACTCTTTGACAACTCTTCCAATGGGTGGAGGTAAAGGTGGTTCTGACTTCTCTCCAAGAGGCAAGAGCAATGCTGAAGTTATGCGTTTCTGCCAGGCTTTCATGCAGGAGCTTGCGCGCCACATCGGACCGGATATCGATGTACCTGCAGGTGATATAGGTGTAGGCGGACGTGAAGTTGGCTATATGTTCGGTATGTATAAGAAGATTACACGCGAATTCAGCGGTGTTCTTACTGGTAAGGGACAGGAATTCGGTGGATCGCTCATTCGTCCTGAAGCAACTGGTTACGGAAATGTTTATTTCCTCATGGAAATGCTTAAGACTAAGGGACAGGATCTCAAGGGCAAGACTGTGCTTATTTCTGGTTCTGGAAACGTTGCACAGTACACTGCAGAGAAGGTTCTCGAATTGGGCGGAAAGGTTCTTACTATGTCTGACTCTAACGGATATATCTATGATCCGGACGGTATCGATCGTGAGAAGCTCGATTACATCATGGAACTCAAGAATCTCTATCGCGGACGTATACGTGAATATGCTGAAAAGTACAATGTGAAATATGTTGAGGGTGCTCGTCCTTGGAATGAAAAGGCTGATATCGCTCTTCCTTCTGCTACTCAGAATGAAATCAACGGTGATGATGCACGTGCTCTTATTGCAAACGGTGTTATGGCTGTTTCAGAGGGTGCCAACATGCCTTCTACTCCTGAGGCTATCAGAGTATTCCAGGAAGCAAAGATTCTCTACGCTCCAGGTAAGGCTGCTAATGCCGGTGGTGTTTCTGTTTCTGGTCTTGAAATGACTCAGAACTCAATGCGCCTCGGATGGAGTGCAGAGGAAGTTGACGAGAAGCTTCACTCTATCATGAAGAATATCCACGAGAACTGCGTTAAGTATGGTACTGAACCAGACGGATATGTCAACTATGTCAAAGGTGCCAACGTTGCAGGCTTCATGAAGGTAGCAAAGGCTATGATGGCTCAGGGCATTGTTTAATGCTTGGTCATTGCAGTTTTTAAGTTGAAAATTTTTTGATGAGTTAAAGGCAAAGGTTGTCGGATGATTGTGTATACAATCTTATCTGGACAACCTTTGCTGTTTTTTTATCTTTTCGTTTGGGCTGTTTACGTTGCATGTGCATATAGCGGGGGTGCGTAATCTTTTCTATGCTTGGATTGCGCTATATGATATTTCTATATTGCTGTATTGGGTCGCTGTATTCGTGTATAGTTTGTATTTGATATAGGTATGAGACGTATGGACATAAAAAAAGGGGTAACGCCTTACCCCAACCTTTGTTAACCTTAAATCTAATACTATGAAAAACACGATGCAAATATAGGGCTTTTGGTGTTCTTGTCAATAGCTGTGTGCGTAAACATTGCTAAAAATGCAGTTTTGTTGATATTTATCAACAGCAATGCCGGTTTGTTTAATTGGTTTGCTTGAATAATGTTTATTGCCTATAAGTGTTTATGAGAATTGTCTTGCGGAAACTTGGTTGATGGAGCTGTTTTTTTAGAAAGATATGATTGTTTGTTGCTTTTGGCTGCAGAATGTTGAAGATTAAAGTTTGAGTGCCTTTATTGCTTGTAGTAATAATGATTTGAGTACGGTCTGGTGGATTTCTTCGCTTGATAGTTTGTGATATACAGTTGGGGATATCGGTGTATTGCATAAATAATGAATTATGACTATTAAAAAATCTCCCTTTTTGTATTTTTTACGCTAAGATGTTTGTACATTTGTCTATAGGCATTTGCTTGTAAATATATTCAGGCTGTGTGCGTAAATCAGAAATTATTAATCTTAATAAATAAATCTATGGATGATATTAAACCTTATGTTATAGGAGTCGATCTTGGTGGTACAAATACAGTTTTCGGAATTGTAAACACGCGCGGTGAGGTTGTCTGTGATGATTCTATACGTACTAAGAATTATGAGAAGGTAGAGGACTTTATAGAGGCGTCTTGTATGTGCCTGCGTCATTTGATTGAGCGTGTTGGCGGTATATCTCAGATCAAGGCAATGGGTATAGGTGCTCCTAATGGTAATTTCTACAACGGCACGATTGAAAAGGCGCCTAACTTGCCTTGGAAGGGTATTGTGCCTATGGCTGAACTGTTCTCTAAGGAGTTGGGGATACCTGTAGCACTTACAAATGATGCTAATGCTGCTGCTATAGGAGAAATGACATACGGAGTAGCCCGTGGTATGAAGAACTTTATTGTCATAACTCTGGGTACAGGCGTAGGTAGCGGCATTGTTATAAACGGACAGATGGTCTACGGTTGCGATGGTTTTGCCGGTGAACTTGGACATGTGACAGTGGTTCGTGGTGAACAAGGACGTTTGTGCGGATGCGGAAGACGTGGCTGTCTTGAGGCTTATTGTTCTGCTACAGGTGTCGTGCGTACGGCTCAAGAGTATCTTTCAACGTCAGATAGACCAAGCTTGTTGAGAGACTTGGAATTTGAAAAACTTACTTCTCTCGATGTCGCTATTGCCGCCAGCAAGGGCGATGATCTTGCCAAGGAAGTTTTTGAATTTACAGGAAAAATGTTGGGTGAGGCTTGTGCTGATTTCGCTGCTTTTTGTAGTCCAGAGGCATTCATATTCTTTGGCGGTCTCACCAAGAGCGGTGATCTTATAATGGATCCAATAAAGAAGGCTTACGATGAAAACGTTTTGCCTATATACAAAGGCAAGGCTAAATTCCTTATTTCTGGTCTTATGAGTTCTAATGCAGCTGTATTGGGAGCGAGTGCACTGGGATGGGATATCAATAATTGATGATGTTTTGCTGATTTTTCAGCTTCGCGTATGTTTGATAATGACCTGTGCGATAAATAAAAATGTGCAGAAATCCAAAATTGTGATTTCTGCACATTTTTTTGATTGTATGTATAAATAAAAAAAGGTCTTCAAGCTATGCCTGAAGACCTTGATTCCCTCTTACTGAAAAATTAGTTGTTTGCAGCCAAAGTGTCAGCCTGAAGAGTATCAGCAACACATGGAGTTTCAACTGTGTCAGCTGCTACTGAATCAGAATCAACACCTGTAGTGTTTGAAGATGTGCTGTTACCTGAGCAAGATGCGAAAGAAATTGCAACTACTGCTGCAAACATAAATACCAACTTTTTCATTTTTCTTTTTACTTTAAAATGTTAAACAATCATTTGCTTTTTAAAACCGGTGCAAAGGTACATACTTTCATAATACGTTGTACTCTGTATCATGTTTTTTTCATGATTTATTTCATTTTTTTTTCAAAGCAATTGTTAAAGTCTTGATTTATGTGAAAAATTGGACTTTTAGTATGCTTTTATGGTCTTTTTGTCTTTGACGGCACGGCTGGAATTTTCTTGAAAGAATATTGACTATGAAGTATTGTTTACCTGTTTGCTGAGCTATTAATACTGTCGTAGGCCGACAGTGTTGTGACTATAATATATAAACTACTGTTTGTTTGTTCAAATTTCCTTACTTTTCTGTAAGTTTGCATATAAATATATATTAGATGGTAGATACAAGTATACTAAACGGTAAAAAGGCGGCCTATTACACTTTGGGCTGTAAATTGAATTTTTCGGAAACTTCTACATTGAGGCAAACTCTGGAAAACTATGGAGTTGTTTCTGCTGTTGGTGACGATATAGCTGATATCTGCATAATAAATACATGCTCAGTGACCGATGTCGCAGATCATAAATGCCGTCAAGCCATAAATCGTATGATTAGAAGGCATCCTGGTGCGCTTGTGATAGTGACAGGGTGTTATGCACAGCTTAAGCCTGATCAGATTGCTTCTGCAGAAGGAGTAGATATGGTTGTCGGTGCAGAGCATAAAGGCAATATTGTTTCGTATATTATTGATGCTTTTGCAAATAGGAATCAGGCTGTAGAAGATTCAGATTGGACTTTGTCTGCAAGAAAGGCTTTAGCAGGCGCTTGCTCTTCCTGCGAATCAGAAAATGCAGTAGTTGTCAAGACCAAAGATATAAAAACTTTTTCTCCATCGTGCTCAAGGGGAGAGCGTACACGCTATTTCCTGAAAGTACAGGATGGATGTAATTATTATTGCACATATTGTACGATTCCATTTGCGCGTGGTCATTCCCGCAACGGTTCTATTGAGTCGATGGTTGCTCAGGCCGAGAAGGTTGCGCAAGAAGGTGGAAAGGAAATTGTTATTACTGGTGTCAATATCGGTGATTTCGGTAAGTCTACAAATGAAACCTTCTATGAACTTATAAAGGAGCTTGATAAAGTGGAAGGTATTGAGCGTTATCGTATTTCTTCCATAGAGCCGGATCTGTTAACTGACGAAATAATAGAATTTGTTGCTTCTTCACGTGCATTTATGCCTCATTTCCACATACCTCTTCAGAGTGGTTCAGACGATGTGCTCAAGCTTATGAGACGTCACTATGATACTGCTTTGTTTGCCGATAAGATAAACCGTATCAAGACGCTTATTCCTGATGCGTTTATTGGTGTAGATGTGATAGTCGGTATGCGAGGAGAAACGGACATGTATTTTGAAGATTCTTATAATTTCATTAAAGGTCTTGATATCACTCAGCTACACGTGTTCAGTTATTCAGAGAGGCCTGGGACAAAGGCTCTTGAGATACCTTACATAGTTGCTCCTGAAACGAAGCATGAAAGAAGTCAGAGGCTTTTGGCTTTATCTGATGAGAAAACGCACGCGTTTTACTCCGAGTATATAGGTTCTGTACGTAAGGTCTTATTGGAGCATGCACCGGCAGGTAGACCAATGCATGGGTTCACGGACAACTACATACGTGTGGAAGTTCCAAATCGTCAGGAACTGGACAATGTTATGGTTGAAGTCAAGCTGGGACAATTCAATGCTGACAATACGTCTTTGATATCGGAGGTAATAGGCAAATAAAAAATTTAATCAGAATTATATTGGAAAATGTGCAGATTGGCTGTTGTGATTCTTAATTGGAATGGAGCTGAAATGATGAAAGAATATCTTCCATCCGTTGTTCGTTGTTCTGTTTCTGATCAAGTTGATGTATATGTTGCCGATAATGGTTCTACTGATAATTCGTTGGAACTTCTGAGAAATGATTTTCCTGATGTCAAAATCATAGAACTTGATAAGAATTATGGTTTTGCAGAAGGTTATAATAAGGCTTTTGTCCATATTGATGCAGAGTATTATCTGCTTCTCAATTCTGATGTTGAAATTCGACAGAAGGGGTGGCTTGAACCGATGATCTCATATATGGATTTGCATCCTGAAGTTGCGGCATGTCAACCAAAACTTCTAAGTCTGCGCTACGAAGGGCAATTTGAATATGCAGGCGCCTCTGGAGGCTTTATAGACCGTTATGGTTATCCTTATTGCCGTGGACGTGTATTCGATGTTGTAGAGGCTGATAAGGGGCAGTATGACGATATTGTACAGCTGTTCTGGGCTACAGGCGCAGCTCTTATGGTGCGTTCTTCAGACTATTGGAATGCAGGTGGTCTCGATGGCCGTTTCTTTGCACACATGGAAGAGATTGATTTCTGCTGGCGCTTGCGGAGTTTGGGACGCGAGATTGTTTGCATTCCGCAGAGCGAAGCCTATCATCTTGGTGGTGCAACTTTGAGCAAAGAAAATCCACGTAAAACATTTCTTAATTTTCGAAATAATCTTCTTATGCTCTACAAGAATCTGCCACAGTCGGAGCTTCGTTATATCATGACGACAAGAATGATTCTTGACGGTGTAGCGGCGCTTCAGTTTGCTCTTAAGGGAGAATTCGGAAATTTCAAGGCTGTATGGAAAGCTCACAATGAATTCAGACGTCTACGTCCGGACTTTGTGGAATCTAGGAAGAAAAATATGGACAGATGCGTATTGTCCGATATTCCTGAACGACGCAGGTTCTTTCTCCTTTGGAGCTTCTTCGTAAGAATGCGTAGGACTTATAATCAACTGCCTTTTTCCAATTGACAGTAGGTCAATTTGTTTTTAGGATATATTTGTTTCGCATAGTTCTGTTATATAAAAATATTAGCCCGGTAAAGCTTTGCTTTTCCGGGCTTTTTGTAGCATTCATCATTTTGCTGTGTATATGATTGTTATGCTTTTATGATAGAATAGGCGTGGAATTAGTTGGCTTTCAATAGGCTCGTATAAAATTAGTCTTATGAGACTTGTTCGACTCTCTTTGAGTCCATTAATGTATAATTGAGCCCTAATCTTGAGTACTGCAAAGCTTTATGGGGTGAAAATATGTGAATACATGGCTAGAAACGAAAAATGGGAAGAAAACCAATGTTTCCCTCCCATTTTATATTTATATGTTCGTATCGGTATATCCGACGGAACAAATTCATGCTTTTATATATTCCTGTATGGAAATTATTCAGCACTTTCTTCCTCTGCAACAACTTCAAAAGGAACTTCAACTGAGATTTCCTTGTGAAGCTTAACTGTAGCAGTGTGGTGGCCAAGTTCCTTGACAGCCTTGATAGCGATGATCTTGCTGTCGATTTCGATACCCTTCTTTGCAAGTTCTTCTGCAATCTGAGCTGCACCGATAGAACCGTAGATAGTACCGTTGTTTGAAACTTTAGCTGCAATAGTCAAAGATACGCCTTCGAACTTGTTTGCGATAGCCTGTGCATCAGCCTTGATCTTTTCAAGTTTGTGAGCACGCTGCTTGAGTTCTTCATCCAAACACTTCAATGCATGTTCTGTTGCCAGTACAGCTTTGCCCTGAGGAAGAAGATAGTTGCGACCATAACCGTCTCTTACTACGGCAACATCGTCCTTGTAGCCTACGCCAGGAACGTCTTGCTTCAATATGATTTTCATTATTATCTTTCCTCCTAATTTTTATTTCAACAAATCTGTTACAAATGGTAGCAATGCCAAGTGGCGAGCTCTCTTGACAGCCTGAGCAACGCGACGCTGGTATTTCAAAGATGTTCCTGTAATTCTACGAGGCAGAATCTTACCCTGCTCGTTAAGGAATTTCTTGAGGAATTCAGGATCCTTGTAGTCGATATACTTGATACCGCTCTTCTTGAAACGGCAGTACTTCTTTTTCTTGACATCAACAGTAGGTGGAGTCAAATATCTGATTTCTGATGATTGCTGTGTTGCCATGATTAGTCCTCCTTCTTTTTGTTGTTTCTGCGCTTTTCAGCATATTCGATGGCATACTTCTCCATTTTGACTGTCAAGTAACGGAGTATGCGCTCGTCACGACGTAACTGCAACTCAAAGTTTGCGATCACTGTTGGCTCAGCCTTGAATTCAACCAATTCGTAGAATCCAGTTGATTTCTTTTCAATAGGATAAGCCAATTTCTTTAGACCCCAGTTCTCTTCATTGATGATCTCTGCACCCATGTTGGTGAGGATATCTTTGAACTTGTCTACCGCTTCCTTCATCTGTGCGTCAGACAAAACGGGAGTTAAAATGAAAACGGTTTCGTATTGATTCATAAAATTAATAATATTGAATTTTTAATTTTGCAAAATGCGGTGCAAAGGTAGTGCTTTTTTGCTTAACTGCAATATTTTGAGCGACTTTTTTGTTGGGCTACTGTGGCTCCTATGTCTTTTCAATCTTGCAAATGTAATATCGCTGTTGCTCAATCATGTACGAATAGAGTATAATTAGGCCGTCGTTGCTTGCTTTTTTTCGGGAAATGTTTCTTTATTTGACAATAATTGATTTAATTTGCGATGTGAAAAAACAGAAATAATTAAAATTACAAATATAATGGATACAAGTAAGGAATTTTTGAAAAATCTTGGCGTACTACTTATTGTAGTGGGTGCAGTTCTGCTTGCCCTGGGCGCTTTCGTCTTTAAAGACATGGTAGACTATAACTGGTATACATGCGGAAGCTTTATATTGATGATTATAGGTCTTGTTGCCCACATCTTGATAAACAAGTACAAGACAGAATAAGATTTTAAGTATTCGATTGACATGAAGAGACCTGTAATTTAAGGGTCTCTTTTTTTGTGTGTCATGTTTTTGGCACTAAAATGGCGTATGTCGGAATCGTGAGTGATTCTCGGCATACGCCATTTTTTTATTGTTAGACATTTTGGAATGTCTTTTATTATTTCAATACGCTGGACTTGCTTCGGATGTTTTCTTCTATTTCTTTTCTCGGTATAGGCCTTTTTTGTGTAAATGGCCTTTCCCTAAGGCTTTTTGTGAAATCCTTACAGCAGGACTTTTACGTCAGTCCTGTTTGGTAGGGCTTTTATAGAAATCAGTTGTTTTCTGTTTCCTCTTTGTTGCCTTCCGGGTTGGATATCACCAGCTTGTATCCTTTGCCGTGTACGTTTAGAATTTCTACCGAGCTGTCAGCTTTAAGATGCTTTCTGAGTTTTGTGATGTACACGTCCATGCTTCGCGCATTGAAATAGTTGTCGTCAATCCAGATTGTTTTCAGGGCATAGTCGCGCTGCAGAAGCTCATTTGCTTTGGAACTGAGCAATGTAAGCAGTTCTGCTTCCTTTGTTGTGAGCTTTGTCTGCTCGCCGTTTCTAGAAAGGATCTGCTTCTGTGTGTCGAATGTGAAGCTTCCAATCTGATGTATTGTTGTTTCTTTGTTTTTCTTGCCCCTTATTCTTCTCAAGATGGCTTCGATTCTGAATACGACCTCTTCCATTGAGAATGGTTTTGTGATATAGTCGTCTGCTCCGATCTTGAATCCTTCCAGCACATCATCCTTGAGAGTCTTTGCTGTGAGGAACATGAAAGGAATCTCAGAGTTGCTTTCTCTGATCTTCGTTGCAAGGGTGAATCCGTCCATTTTCGGCATCATTACGTCGAGTATGCACAGATCGAACTTGTCCTCCTTGAATGCTTTGTATCCTGCCTCTCCGTCTATGCACAGTTCAGCCTTGTATCCTTTTGCCTCCAGGTACTCTCTGAGAAGCATACCCAGATTTTCATCGTCTTCGCATAGAAGAATCTTTACATCTTCAAATTTTTCGTCCATAAGTCTAGTCTTTTAAAAGTGGTAATTTAATTATGAATTTTGTTCCTATTCCCAGTTCGCTTTCTGCATGGATTGTGCCTTTGTGATCAGTTATGATCTTTTTCACGTATGCCAGTCCTAGGCCGAATCCTTTCACGTCATGCAGATTGCCTGTGTGCACTCTGTAGAACTTCTCGAAAATTTTCTTCAGGTCGTCTTTCTTGATGCCAATTCCGTTGTCCTGTATCGAAATGCACAGCTTCTTTTCTTCATTCCATGTTTTTATCTGCAGTTCAAGATCAATGTCGTTCCTGCGATATTTCACGGCGTTGTCCATGAGGTTGAATATCACATTTGTCAGGTGCATGTCGTCAGCAAGTACTGTCGAATCTTCAGCCTGCAGGTTGGATATTATTTTTCCTCCGTTTTTTTCAACTTTCAGTGTGAATGTATGTATTACTCCAGCTATAAGTTCATTTACGTTGACCTCCTTCATTTTCAGGTTTGCACTTTGATTTTCGTACATAGACAGCTGCAGAACCTTTTCAACTTGGAATCTCAGTCTTTTTGTCTCGTCGTTTATGGTTGTCGACAGTCTTGTTATCATCTGTGGCGACTTTGTTATGCTCGAGTCGTTGAGCATCTGTGCTGCCAGAGATATGGTCGATATCGGTGTCTTGAACTCATGCGTCATGTTGTTGATGAAGTCATTCTTCACCTCCGTCAACTTTTTCTGTCTGAATACAAGTACCAGCGTTACGATGAATGTCACCAGCAGTACCAGGGAGAATGTCAATGAAGGCACCAAGAACCAGATGGATTTGTATATGTATTGGTTCAGGGTAGGGAAGTGAACCTTCAGCACACCGATTTTCTGTACCGGGTCGTTTTTGAACAGGCTTTCTGTAAAGCTTACCTCTTCGCCCGTCTTTTCGTATTCTGGACATCTGTAAACCACCTGTCCGTTGCTCGTCAGTACTGTGAAATGGTACGGTATGTCAATGCCGTTGTTGTGCAGCTGCGATTTGAGTATCTGATCGAGTTCTCTGAAATCTATTCTGTCTTCCAGAGGTCTGTCGCTTGCATCGTACAAAAGGCTGTATATCACTTCGTCTATGAGCCTCTTTTCGTATGAATATCTGCTTTTGAATATATCGTTGAGCGACTTGTGCCTGTCTGAGAATGGACCTTTTCTCTTTGTGAAATATTTGTTTTGCATGGTCTGTTCCGCTCCGGCAATTCCGCTTTTGTTGCTTTCTGTAAAGCTGTTTTCGGTTATGCAGTCTTCGTCAGCTTCCGATTGTGAGAGCGAATTTTCGCTTTCATCGTCTGTTGAGTCGTTGTATGCTTTGTATTCAATAGAAACAATGCCGTTCTCCAGATACCTGGCGGTTTCCGCCACCTCAAGTTGGTGTGAGGTCTGATACAAACTTCGTTCGACGGATTCATTGAAGTGTTCCTTGCGCATATTGACAATTTCTTCTATATATCTGACCTGCAGATATAGAAGACTGATGAAGGATATTCCCATTACAATGACCAATATGAGAATTGTTGTCTTTTTCATCTTTATGCTTTCTTTGAAGTTTGAGTTTCTGTTTGCTTCCCGTTAAGTATTATGTGCTATTGTATTTTATATTTATATAACAATAAAGAACATAAACTTGTTTTGCACAAAATAACTAAAAACTTATTTCTATACCAAAATGTTTCTTTGTGTTTTCGAGAAAATTAAATAAAAATCCGCTATATTTAACATATAGCGGATTTTTAGTTGATGATATATGAATTATCAATCGTTGTCGTTGTCGCTTTCTTCGAATTCCTTCATAAGTTTCTGCTGCAAATCTGTAGGTACGAGCTCGTAACTTGCAAACTTCATTATGAACGATGCGCGTCCTCCTGTAATTGAGCTGAGAGTTGTCGAGTAACTTGACATTTCTTTTAGAGGGACTTTGGCAACAAGTTTCTCATATCCGTTTTCGCTTGAACTTCCAAGAATCATTCCTCGTCTGCCCTGCAAGTCGCTCATTACGTCTCCCATCTTGTCTCCTGGTACGAATATTTCAACATCGTATATTGGCTCGAGCAGTTTTGGACCTGCTTCCTTGAATGCTGTGCTGAAAGCATGTCTACCGGCGAGCATGAACGAAAGTTCGTTGGAGTCTACCGGATGCATTTTCCCGTCGTAAACAATTACGCGTACATCTCTGGCATAACTTCCGGTCAGAGGGCCTTGTTCCATTCTGCTCATAATACCTTTAAGTATTGCAGGCATGAAACGGTTGTCGATTGCTCCGCCGACAACACTGTTTATGAATACGAGTTTTCCGCCCCATTCAAGGTCTACTTCCTCTTTGCCTTTTATTGTAATCTTGAATTCCTGTCCATTGAATTTGTATGTTGTTGGATCAGGCATTCCGTCGTAGTATGGTTCTACTATCAAGTGAACCTCACCGAATTGTCCGGCGCCTCCCGACTGTTTCTTGTGTCTGTAGTCGGCTCTGGCAGCCTTGGTGATGGTTTCTCTATATGGAATCTTAGGTTCCTCGAATTTTATCTTTATCTTTTCGTTGTTTTCCAATCTCCATTTGAGAGTTCTCAGGTGGAACTCTCCCTGTCCCTTCATCAGAGTCTGCTTCAGTTCTTTGCTCTGCTCTACAATCCATGTAGGGTCTTCCTGCGACATCTTCTGAATTGCGGCCATCATCTTCTCGGCATCAGCCTCATTTTCCGGCTTTATAGCTCTGATGTATTTAGGATTAGGGTATTTTATGAAGTTGAATCTATTTTCGCAGTCCTTGCCGTCAAGTGTATTGCCGGTGCGTACGTCCTTGAGTTTAACTGTACATCCTATATCGCCTGCAACCAGTTCTTCAACCTTTATTCTGTTGGCTCCTGCGCATACAAATAGCTGGGCCATTCTTTCTTTCGAACCTCTGTCGGCGTTGGTGAGGTCGTCACCCTCATGAACTTTTCCGCTCATCACCTTGAAGTACTGTACTCCTCCGATATGCGGTTCGTTTGCTGTTTTGAAGAAATAGAGTGAAGTAGGTCCGTTTGGATCCGGTTCAACCACCTCTCCTCTTGTATTGTGTACCTTAGGCATTTCATTTACGAAAGGTACCACGTTGCCGAGGAATTCCATCAGACGGCGTACACCCATGTCCTTGTATGCGCAAACGCAGAATACAGGGAAAATGCTTCTTGTAGCCAATCCTTTTCTGATACCTTCTCTCATCTCATCTTCGGTGAGTGCATCGGTGTCAAAGAATTTTTCCATCAGGGCTTCATCGTTCTCTGCAGCAGCCTCTACGAGTGCGCGATGCATTTCGTGGGCTTTTTCCATTTCTTCTGCTGGAATATCTTCTATTGTAGGTGCTCCTCCTTCAGGTCCCCATGAATATTTTTTCATCAAGAGTACGTCGATGAGCGAATTGAATTCAGGACCTTCGTTCAGCGGATACTGTACCGGTACAACTTTCTTTCCATAGATTTCTTTCAGCTGTTCAACCACGTTGTTGAAATCGCATTTCTCGCTGTCCAGCTGGTTTACGAGGAATATTACCGGTTTGCCAAGCTTTTCTGTATAGCGGAAGTGGTTCTGTGTTCCAACCTCAGGTCCGTACTGTCCGTTGAGCAGAAGTATTGCGGTGTCTGTGACGTTTAGTGCTGTTATTGCCGCACCTACGAAGTCGTCAGATCCTGGACAGTCAATTATGTTGAGCTTCTTGTTGTTCCATTCAACGTGAAATACGGTTGAGAAAACAGAATAGCCATACTCTTGTTCAACTGGGAAGTAGTCGCTCACGGTGTTCTTGGCTGTAATTCTACCGCGGCGACTGATTAATCCTGCCTCGTACAGTAACGCCTCCGTAAGCGTGGTCTTGCCGGAACCGTCATTGCCCAAAAGAGCAATGTTCTTGATTTCGTTTGTTTGGTAAACTTTCATATCATTATGATTTAAAGGTTGTGTATTAAACCGTCAAAAAGGAATGCCTTTTCAAAGGTTTTTGAAATATTTGTGTGCAAAATACACAAAAACTTGCAACCTTGTTCTTGTTCCGGATATGTTGTAAAACATTATTTGCATAGTTTGTGAAACTAATGTGCTAAATTTGCATTATAATAACGTTTTTACAGTGCTTTCCTGCAAAGCTTTTTCCTTTGCGATTCTTAATATACAGGTTTAAAAACATTCTGATATGTCGTCAGTCTACATTCATGTGCCTTTCTGCAAGAGCAGGTGCATATATTGTGATTTTTATTCAACCACCGATGCCCGAAAAAGATCGCGTTACGTTGAGTGTCTAAAACACGAACTCGAGATGCGTCGCAGTTATCTGCCGTTTGACGAAGAAGTTTCTTCCATTTATTTTGGTGGAGGAACTCCCTCCCAGTTGTCACCGGCTATGCTTTCGTCTGTTCTTGAAACTGTACACCGTCTGTTCCGTGTATCCTCCGAAGCAGAAATAACGGTTGAGATGAATCCTGATGACGTCACTGGCGACTATGTCTATGAACTGTGTGCCATGAATGTCAATCGTGTGAGCATGGGAGTACAGACTTTCAACGATTCGCGTCTTGCGTTTCTGCATCGTCGTCATTCCTCTCTTCAAGCATGCAATGCCGTCAAGTTGTGTCAAGATGCAGGCTTGTCTAATATAAGTATTGATCTCATTTACGGTTTTCCTGATGAGACAATTGCAGACTGGAACTCAGATATTTCAGAAGCTGTCAATCTTGGTGTTCCGCATATATCGGCTTATTCATTGATGTATGAAGAAGGTACAGCTTTGACCAGAATGCTTGATGAAGGAAAGCTTTCTCAGTTGGATGATGAAATTTCTCTTGAGATGTTCCGTGTCCTAATGTCGCATCTGCATGATGCTGGTTTTATTCATTATGAGATTTCCAATTTTTCACTTCCCGGATTTCATTCGCGTCATAATTCAGGATACTGGACAGGTGTGAAATATCTAGGTGTTGGAGCTTCGGCACATTCTTATGACGGATTCTCGCGTCAGTGGAATCCTGCTTCATTAGATAGATACATGTTGGCGGTAGAAGCTGGTAAACTAGAATACGAACGCGAAGAACTTTCATTGTCAATGAAGTACGATGAACGTGTTATGACATCTTTGCGCACTTGTGATGGTATTGACCTTGACGCTTTGTCGCGAGATTTCGGTAATGAACGGCTTGAATACTGTCTCAAATCTGCAGAAAAACATCTTGCAGACGGCTCTTTGGAACTTCTGCAGGATTATAACCCCGTATTGCGCAAGGATGTGAGCTCAAAAGTTCTTAGGCTTACCACCAGAGGCATTTTTGTGTCAGACGGCATAATGTCTGACCTTATGTTATAACACATAGTACATATATATAATAAAGGTGCAGCATACATAAGTTGCCGCACCTTTATTATATATATAGTTCTTTTTCTGTTTCTATGCAGAATTACCATTTGTCTTCTGCTTCAATACCAGAATATACGCTCTTTGGTACAAGTTCAAGATAATCGTAGAAGAATTCTGACATTCTGTTGTTGAGAACAGACTTGAATCTTATATAATATGTCTCGTTTTCTGAGAACTGTCCTGTATAGATTATTCGTCTCAATGCATTTTGGCAATCTCGAGCACATACACCCTGTGTAGGGTAGAAGTATTTTGGCGCCTTCATGTATGTCAGATTTCTGAGCGCCTTGTCGTGTGCATCGATTTCTTCGTCACTTCCAAGGTCTTTGTCTGCTTTCCAGTTGAGGTAGGTCGAGCGACCTTCAATTCTCAAATCCAAAGGAATACCCTGAGGAGGCAGATTGCTAGGATTGGTACCTATATAAATTTGCGCCATACCTCTATTTCCGTTTGCACTGATTCCGTATCTCAGTTCGTATGTTCCTGAGAACGGTACAGGAGGCAACTTCATTGTAAAGTCGTATATACCTCTGATACTGAATTCGTCAGACTGGTAGTTGATCCATCCCCATGTGCCTCCGAGGTTTTCATAGTTAGGCTGATACCTGAAAAGTGTTTCATTCGACACGTTTACCACATTGTCGAAATAACCTGGAGGGAAATTCCAGTTGTGTGCTTTATTCTGTCTTATGTTGTTCGACATCAACTCAGGAAGCAGTGAGCATATATCAAATCTCATTCTTTCGTTGAGAACGACATTTTTAACTTCGTCATTCCATGTAAGAATATCCATGATAGGATAGTAGTATCCATTCAGTGCATTGTTGTCGTATTTGCCGTTGGTCTGCTTGATTTCTATTCCTGGAATGTCCACGTAAGATTCGGCATAAGTGTTCACGTTCATTTTGGCATGACGATTTATCATCTTACCGTTTCTTATACCGGTTATCTTCATGAGCCTTCTTTTTTTGCCCATTGTCTCGTAATACTCCCATACATTAGTTGCAAACTGCGAACCGTCGTTAGGTGTGTTGTTGTTGAAACCTTTCTCGTTGCAGAATATTACGAGTTTATTCCATATCAGAATCTGAGGCAGCAGGTGATATGCTACGAACTGATTTACAGCGTTATCTTCATTTCTGTAATCGTCGTCAAATTTGCAGTCACTATACAAATTGTTGTCCTGCAACCATTTTTTAAGTGATTCTATATCGTGAATTCCGTGTTGCTCATATATTGAATCCGGTTCGACAAAGATCGTGTATCCTAAATATCTGTGTTCAGGATAGTATCCGGCATCTTCTATGACGGTTGTCTGTTCTCCTCGCATGTCGAACTCTTCATATTTTTCATCCCTGTATGAGGTCAGTTTTTCGTTCCAGCCTGTTGCCTTCAGGAAGCTGGCGAATATTGACAGGTTGTCTGTGCCGATGACAAGGTCTGATATTGTTGATGTTGAAGGTGAAATTACCCTGTCTATGGTGTGTATGTATCCGTTGGTTACTTCGATGTCTTTTGTCAAGACTTTAGAATCATTGTTTACATAGATGGTAGATTTTCCTTGAGGATCATTGCCGAAATTTATACTTATATATCTGTCTTTCATGTTGGTCTTGGTGAAGGCTCCCTCGATAAATCTTGTCGAGTGGTAAGCCTCTTCCATTCCGTTGTCAATGATACTGTTGAAAACAATCGATTCTGCGATTGAGTCGGAAGTGTTGTTATGTCTGTTGATTCTATCTCACCTATTCTATACAGTGAGTCCAGGTGGATCTTTATTGCTTCATTCGTAGGCGCGAAGCAGGTGTAGTTGCCTCGTGCAGAAAGAAGGTCGCGTATTGTCGACTGTGAAGATTTGTTGGTGTGTACGTTGCCGATAATAGTCAGAAAACTGCTGAACTCTTCCGGATTGTCTTCGAAATAGTCAGTCATAGTCTGTCCGGTAAATGTGTAAAGGTCTGATTTGTCGATGTCTTCAGTACATCCGGTTGTGACCAGTGTGATAGAAATGGATGCGATGGCTCCCATAGTTATGGAGCGCATGACCCGGTTGAATGATTTTCTCATATATGTAAATTTTGTTTAGGTTTAATCGAAAGAATCTTTGTATACTTTATGTCTATGTCTACTGCCTTTCTAGTCTATTTTTGCCTTTCTCTTAAATCTTATTTGTCATAGTATCAATAATGATACGCAAATATAAATATAATAATTTGTTTTCAACTTTCTTATCTCATTTTTTTTACATGGCAGAGTCAACCAGCAAATGCAACATTACGAAATCTTTTTGAAAAAGACCTCAGCCGGTGTCAAGAAATTGAGTTTTTCCCTCGGTCTGGCGTTGA